>JBGTSF010000005.1:88879-106756 GCA_041940425.1 Pyrinomonadaceae bacterium | reverse complement strand
TCGCCGTCGTAGTCGCCGGGAACAATTACGTCGCCTGCCAAGCCCCAGTTGATCGCCGAAAATCCGGCGGTTGATTGCTGGATATACCAGTTGCCTTCGGACGGACGGAAGACCGACAGATCGGTTCTGCCGTCGCCGTCAAAGTCGGCTCTGGATTCAGCCGATCCTACCGAACAGGCATAATTATCCGATTCGAAGATCAGCGTCCAGCCGTTGTCAATTCTGCCCGGATCCGAACCCGCATCGTCGTCGCCATACAAACTCCACGTGCCGTTCATATTAGCTCCGTCTGTTCCGAAAACGGACGCAAACGTCGCCGAACCGCCCGGCGCCGCGTTTTCATACGGCGTTCCCGGTGCCGGAGCGTCGAACGCATCGTTCGCACCGACATTACTCGGTTTGTAAGTTACGCCGTTCTGCATCGGTGCGGCGTCGGGAAGTAACGTATCGCCCGCATCGGAAACCGTAAAGGTGATCGGCGGGAAATTCTCCGTCAAACTGCCGCCGACATCGGACATAAAGATGAATTTCTGTCCGCCCGGTCCGACCAGAAGCATATCCACGTCGTCATACCATTCGTGGTGATAACCGTTGAATCTGACCTTGATGACCTTTTGTCCGCTGAGACCGGAAACCGTGATGTTTGACGGATACGGGTTAAACGGACCGCTGGTCGTCGTCGGCTGACCGTTCGGCATATCAATCGGTGTTGAATTGGTAAATTCCGCCGGTGGTCCGCCGACCGGAACGCCGAGACGGAAGTCATACATTTCAGGCGTCTGCATTCCGACATCACTGCTGACATTGATCGTTACCTGATGAAAACTGCCGCACGCCGCTCCTGACGGAACAGTGTAGGACAGATTGACCGGAATCGTCTGACCGTCGTTCATCGTGCCGACATTGTTAGTTCCGCCGCCGACAACGCTGACCATAACATTATTGATAGACGAGCCGGTTTGATTGGTAACCGAAACGGTCAAGGTTACATTTTCACCCGGTTCGGGGAATCCGTCGTTGTCGCCCGAAGCGTCGGAAACCGAGAACGGATCAACGATCTGAACATTCGGGAAATCGAATGCTTCGGTAACGACGGTGTTGCCCGCTCCGGTTCCGGCGTTTTGGATACTTGCCGAAAAGCCCATTCCGCGAATACGGAAACCTTCGCGGACATCGGCTACGTCAGCCGAGGCGAGCGAAGCGACCGGCAGAGCCGAAGCCGCCGCGATGATCGCGTCGCGTTCCTGAAGGAATGTCGGACCTACGGGAGCGAGTTTCATACCGTCGGTAACGATCTGCATAGCCCGCTTGTTTCCGACCGCCCAACCGAGACGGGTAACCATCAGAGCGCGAACTTCCCACAACGCGCTCGACCAGATTTCGCCGAGATTGTGAACCTGATCGCAGGTCGCCGAACCAACCGGTCCGCGCGGGTATGCGCTGCTGACCGCAGTGGTTGTCGTGCCGATGGTTGTTGCACAATTCGAATTTGCGTGTTTGAACGTCAATGGATTATGCGGAAGGTTGTTCGGACCGCCCGTGAAAGCCATCACCGCTTTCGGGAAACGGCGAATTCCGTAGTAATAGTTGCTTGTGTCGGTGGCGGATGTTAAGAGATAGGTTGCATAACCGCCTGTCGTGTAGATTCCGTTGATCGGATCGGTCGGCTCGGAAAGCAGAGAGTGAGCATACCAGTCAGACCAGCCTTCACCCATCCCGCGCGACATATTCGTTGTCAGCCCGTTGGCGTTGTTATGCAGACGATTCGACAATCCGTGCGTTACTTCGTGAATGATCACGTCGGCATCCGTCGTTCCGTCGTAATCGGGAGTCGGACCCGTCCAGATATACATCTGCATACGTCCGCGCGTTCCGTCGGGAAGCGTCTGGAAATTAGCGTTGTTCGTTCCCGAAGAATCCTGACCTTCGGCGCGAACTCTGTCGCCTGCTACGCCGCCGCGACCGAAGTTGTCGTGCTGGAAGTTGAACGCCATTTCGGTCCATCCGAGATTATACAGCGCGTCGTGATAAAGATTCATCACGTAGAACATCTGGATTACCGCGCCGCGCTGAGCTACTGCCGTCAGCGGAGCATCGCCCGGCGGCGGATTTCCCGGCGGCGGATTCCATGCCGAAGTAAAGACACGGCAACCCGCGCCCGGACAAGCCGAATCGCCCGGCTGAGGCGCGTCCACGCCGTCCGGCGCAACGCGGTCAACACCCGCTTCAACGTTGTTACCGTCGGTGATGTTTGTTCCGTTGGTCATCCAACCGTTATTATTTTGTCCCCAGTTCGGCGGTTCATTACCGATCAAGGTAACGTTAGTCCGATTGGGAATGATCGCGCCTTGCGTTCCGAGAGTCGGATTAATCGGTCCCGGTGTCAGCGGCGCCGGAGAATCGGCGGCGTTGATATACGCATTCGGGTTTGTATAAACCTGATAGGTTGCCGCTTCGGTTTGATCTTCACCGGCGTTTTTGCGCCAGAGCAATGTGCCGTCTTCGGCATCCACGATCACCATCCAAGCCGTTACCGGTTCCCAGATGATCACGCGCCACGCCGGACGCGCCACGCCCGGTTCGGTCGGGAAATACATTTTTTCGGCGACCGTCGCATTGTCGCCGTTGCCGAACACGACTTTCAGATCGCTCGAAGCCGCTTCGTTGCGCTGAACATCGAGCTTGGTCGGCTCGCTGTTGATATTGCGGAAAGCCGCTCTGACCGCGTCCACCGGATCGCGGAAATCTCTCGACAGAGAATCGTAATCGAGTCCCGGAGCGAGATTATTGATGACGCGGATCATCCGACCGTCTTTGGTAAATCCCGCCTTGACTTCGCCGCGAAAAACGGGAATGCCGTCAATGACCTGTTCGAGATGCGCGAACGACATATAGCCGTTCGGATTCGTATAATCAGCCGTTACGCGCAGAGCGTCCGCCTGGGCGTCCGAAACGCCGATCAAATTACTGTTTTCTTTAACAAACCGGCGCAGGATGTCCGACCGTCTTTCTTCCGAAGGTGCGGTCAAACGCTCGATCTGTGCTTTCCAGACATCCGGCGTGATGACTTCCGGCGTGCGGATGCCGAGATTATATTCGACTTTCAGGGTCGGAATGCGCGTTCGAAGTTCTTCTTCACCGCGCACAAAACCTTCTCTGATATCCGCGATCGCCGCCGCGTCCTTACCGGATTCCTGACGGTATTTGGTCAGAGATTCAAATGCCGCCTTGTCTAAACGAATATCATAATTCTCCAAACCGGGAACATGGGTTTCGGTTCTCTGAAAGAGACCTTTACCCTTGCTGACGGCTTTGGAGCCGTTAAAGCTCGGCACGACGAACAAGCCGACTGCCAAAGCTAGAACAAACAAACTGAGCAACAGACCGCGATAGTCCGCCGCGTGTGAACTTTTTTGCATTTATAAGCCCTCCTCAAAGCTAAAAAAAAACGGGGATTTCTACCATCTTTTCGAGATAGCATATATATTTATTACCTTAAAATAAGGACACGGATACAAGAGGAAACCGATAACAAAAAACGTTATGAATAAAATGGAAATAATTTCTTTTTGTTACCAGATGAATATAAATTACAAGCCTGTTGAAAATTAGATTACTAGACTCGAAGCAAATTTAAATAAATTTTAAAAGAATGAACTTTAATTTTTTAACAAAAAAAAATGCCATCGTCAATCCCGATAACACAATCGTTTCTAATAAAATCTAAAAATAGTTATAAAAAACTGTGAGTCAAGAGCAAAAGGGAAAAGCGGATTCTCAATTATCCGTGGATTTAGATAAATTGCCGGCTGATCTTACACGGGAAAGTCGTCCAGACGTTTCGGAAAGCCGTCCGCACACGATTAGTTAATAAAAACAGTCTCTTTCTTACTCCTGATTAGCACACGCCCTATGTTTCATCTATTTTACATCCAAAAAAGAAAACGAAAGTAAAACGATAAAAAAATCGAACACTATGTAAACGGCTAAAGATCGAAAATAAAGCGGCAATTTTCGGGTAATGAAAATTTTCAAATTTGCCAAAGAAGATTATTTATCGTCTAATATTTTTCGATCTCGCGAACGGCAGACAGACAACTGCGCGGCGGAGAATTTCATCGGTGCATTGAACGCGATTTGGAAATTTACCGGAAAATAAGGTAAGTTGAAAAAAAGTTTGACAAGCGGAAATTTTTAAGGAATAAATGTCAGACACCGTATATGTCTGATTTTTTTTTCGGTAACAAAATATTAAATGAGTAAGAATTTAGTCATCGTCGAATCGCCCGCCAAGGCGAAAACTATCAACAAATATCTCGGAAGCGATTACAAGGTTCTCGCGTCAATCGGGCATATCAAGGATTTGCCGTCGAAAGAACTCGGCGTGGATGTCGAGAATAATTTCGAGCCGACCTATGAATTGATTCCCGACAAAAAGAAGCGCAACAACAAAAAGACGGTTTCCGAACTGAAAAAAGCGGCGAAAGAATCAGAAGCCATTTATCTTGCCGCCGACCCCGACCGCGAAGGCGAAGCGATCTGCCAGCACCTCGCCGAAGAGATCGTGCCGAAGCGTCCGGCAAAACAGGTCTTTCGTGTGATGTTTAACGAAATTACAAAAAAGGCGATTCAGGAAGCGTTTAATCATCCGAAGGAGATTGATAAAAATCTGGTTGACGCGCAGCAGGCACGGAGAGTTTTGGATAGATTGGTTGGTTATAAAGTCTCGCCTTTGCTCTGGAAAAACATCGGCGGAAAATTGAGCGCGGGACGCGTTCAGACGGTTGCCGTTCGTCTGGTCGTTGAAAGAGAAAGAGAAATTCAGGCTTTCAAACCGACCGAATATTGGTCAATTATTGCAAATCTTTCGGCAAAACTTCCGCCCGCGTTCGATTCGCGGCTTTATAAGATTGACGATCTAACGGTCAAAACCAGCGGTTTCGATCAGGATTTGAAAAAGAACGAAACGCACATCAAAAACGAACAGACGGCGACCGAAATTGTCGAAGAAGCGAAAAAAGAAAGTTTCATCGTCGAATCGGTTCAGACGAAAGAACGTAAAAGAAACGCCACGCCGCCGTTCATCACTTCCAAACTTCAGCAGGAAGCCTCGCGCAAACTCGGATTTTCCGTCAAAAAAACGATGTCGGTCGCGCAGAAACTTTATGAAGGCGTAGAACTCGGAAGCGAAGGCGCGGTCGGTTTGATTACCTATATGCGTTCGGATTCGACGCGCGTTTCCGATACGGCTTTGTCAGAAGTCCGCGATTTTATCGGCGGCGAATACGGCGATAAATACCTGCCCGAAAAACCGAACTATTATAAAGGAAAAAAAGACGCTCAGGACGCTCACGAAGCGATTCGCCCGACCGATGTTTCAAGAACGCCGGAAAATTTGAAAAATTATCTCTCGCCGGACGAATACAGACTTTACCGTCTGATCTGGCAGAGATTTGTCGCTTCGCAAATGACTCCGGCGATTTTTGACCAGACGACGATTGACATCAAAGCCGGCAGATTTACTTTCCGAGCAACCGGCTCGGTGCAGAAATTTGACGGCTTTTTAAAAGTCTATCAGGAAGGACGCGACGAAAAACCGCCGGAAGATGAAGACGATGAAGAACGCACACTGCCGCCGGTCGAAAAGGGCGAGAATTTGAAACTCAACGAGATCACGCCGAATCAGCATTTTACCGAACCGCCGCCGCGTTATTCGGAAGCGACTCTGGTCAAGGCTCTCGAAGAAAAAGGAATCGGACGACCTTCGACCTACGCGGCAATTATGACGACGATCCAGGACCGCGAATATGTCGAAAAGATCGAGGGAAGATTTCATCCGACCGCGCTCGGCTCCACCGTCAACGACGTTCTCGTCGCCAATTTCGATGATATTTTCAACACCGCTTACACGGCGCGGATGGAAGAAGAACTCGACGAGATCGAAGATGGAAAATTAAACTGGCGCAACGCTCTGCGCGAATTCTACGAAAAATTTTCAGTTGATCTCAAAAAAGCGGAAGAGAATATCAAAAATAAAAAGAAAGTTTCGATCCCGACCGACGAGACGTGCGAAAACTGCGGCGCGGGAATGGTCATCAAATTCGGTCGCTACGGGCAATTTTTGGCTTGCGAAAATTATCCCGAATGCAAAACGACGCGCGAAGTCGGAAGCCGGAAGGCTGACGCGGCGGCACAGGGAAGCGGAGACACGGAAAACAAATCCGATGCTCAAACTGCGGAAGAAATTCCGAATTGCGAACTTTGCGGGCGCGAGATGGCGCTTAAACGCGGACGATTCGGCGCGTTTTACGGATGCACGGGCTACCCGGAATGTAAAAATATTCGCAAGATTGACAAGAAAAGCGGCGAAGCGAAACAGGTCGCACCGCCTGTCGAACTGGACGAAAAATGTCCGAAAGACGGAGCAAATCTCGTCATCCGGCAAGGTCGTTTCGGCGAATTTACCTCGTGTTCCAATTACCCGAAATGCGATTACATCAAACGCGATACTCTGGGAATCGCCTGCACGCGACCGGGCTGTAAAGGCGAGATCGTCGTCAAAAAATCACGGCGCGGCAAAGCCTTTTACGGATGCGATACATATCCGAAATGCGACGTCGTTTTCTGGGACAAACCCGTCAAAGACAAACCCTGCCCGAACTGCAACGCGCCGTTCGTTCTGGAAAAAACGACGAAAAAAGACGGCACTGTTCACTACTGCAATAACTGCGATTTCAAAGAATCGGTTGAAACTCCGGGCGGAAAAACGGAAGAAGCGACCGAAGCGGCAGTCGAAGCAAAGTTTTAATGACTGGAGCGTAAGCATCCTTGCTTGCAAAATTGCGTGAGCAATCTAAAGACCGCAATAAAAATTCAAATTGAATTTTTATTGCGGTCTTAGCGTTTTTCAAACGCGGCGAAGCACAGCAAGTGAGGATTGGTCTTGCGCTCCCAGGTTGCGCTCCCGGAGTTACGGTTTAAATTTCTTATCAGCAATCTTCACGTTGTGTTTTACTTCTTTTACAAAGCTAACGATCTCGCCCATTGCCGGATTTTCCGAAACCGTTTTGAAAGGGATCATCACGCCGTCAACATTGCGGTAATCCGATAAAGTTTGAGTGTATGGAATTTTCTGCGGCGATGTGCTGGAAACGATCAGCGACGTTATTTTTACGGGCAGAAAAGTTTTTGTCGAAATGTAATAAGTAATTGGACTCGCTTTTTCCGGCTGGACTTTGACGACATACGCTTCTTCATCGCCGACTTTTTGAATGCCGGTAACTTCCGATGATTTTACGTCTTTTTTCCAATCTAAAAATCTATAAAAATCCGCGCCGTATTTTATGTCTTCGAGCCTCTGTCCGGTGTAAGTTTCGTTGCGCGTAAAGCTCGCCTTTTCGCCGCCGCCCGCGCCGTCAAAATATTCTTCGATGGTGGCGATCTTTTTGCCGAGCGCGGTTACGGTCGTTTCGGTCGCCGACATATTCGGGGCTTTTTGGTAAACCGTGCCGTAGCCTTTCATTCCCTGATGAACGAAATCGAGATCAAAGCGCGTAACGCGCGAATTTATTTTTTTCAGATTTTCCGCGCCGCCGAGTGCGTCAACTGTTTTTGCCATTAATTCATCAACCGTAATTTTCGGTAAGTCCGTTTTGGCGGATTCGCCGACGAATTTAAAAGGAAACTCGCCTTCGGGCTGAACGAGCGTGATGCCTTCGATCTTGTGTTCGCCGTTTCGTCTGACTTTTACCGAATAAGAATCGGGCAAATTCGGCGAGCGGAAAAGATACTTTTCTTTTTCGACAAGCGGATACGGCGGCTGATTGCCGACGACGAGCGACGGTTTTCCGTCAACCGCTTTGATCTCGATAAATCTGCCTTTGTTTTGTTCGGATTCGTATCTGCCGATCAATTCTTTCGCCGCGTCAAAATTTTCGGTTTTCGTATCCGCGCCGATTTTCGGCAGAGTGAAATTGCCCTGCGGCTGTTCGAGATAGGCGGAATCGTCTTTGAACGTGATAAAAAATCCGTCGGGCGCGCCGCCGAGTTTGTATTTTCTGCCTTCGACTTTCTGCAGAATATAAATCGGCTGACCGGGAACGACCGCGATGAGTTTGCCGCCTTCGATCTTTACGTCAATGTCGAAATTCGCTGCCGTAAAACGGTATTTTCCGGTTTCTTTTTGCGCGTCAGCCGAAGCCGTCTGATCTGACGGTTTTTCTTCATTTAAAATTCCGTTCCAGATGATCGGCATCAGTTCGTTGCCGAGCGTCGAAGCCGAAACATTGGTCAGCATCACGAATCCGAGATTTTCTTCCGGCAAAAGCGCGACCATCGAATTGAAACCGTCAATATTTCCGCCGTGCTGGACGACCGTTTTGCCGTTCCATTCCTGCACGAACCAGCCGAGCGCGTAAGAAAATTTTCCGTCGGGCGAGATATTTTGATGCGGTTTCGTCCATTCTTCAAACGCGCTTTCGGAAATCAAACGCTTGCCGTCAATCTCGCCTTTGTTCAAAACGAATTTCAGCCATCGCGCCATATCGTTCGCGCTCGAATTGATCGAACCGGCGGGCGAGATCGCCGCCAGTTCGCGCGTCGGCAAAAGCGTCGTCTGCTTGGTATCGAAATTGTAATTGTAGCCGAACGAATAATCCTTCGCCTTCTGCATTTCGGGAACAGATAGATTGCTGTTCATCATTCCGAGCGGTTTAAAGATTTTCTGCGCGACATAATTTTCCCAAGTCATATTTTGAACTTCGGAAACGATTTCGCCTGCCGCCGCATACATCACATTTTGATAAAGAAATTTTTCGCCGAGTTTTCCGACCGGCTTCGCTTCGCCCGCGACTTTGATAATTTCCTCGCGTGTCAATTTTCCGGTGATCCAGCCGAGATCGGTGCGATTCAAGCCGGACGAATGCGTCAAAAGATTTCTGACTGTGATCTTTTCGTTTATTTCCGCATCATTTATTTTGAAATACGGCAGGTATTTTCGCGGATTTTCGTCCAAAGAAATTTTGCCTTCGTCCGCGCTCATCAAAACCGACAGCGCGGTAAACGCCTTTGAAGCCGAGCCGATGGCAAACTGCGTGTCGGCAGTTACGGGAATTTGTTTTTCAAAACTTTTGTAGCCGAAACCTTTCGACAGAATAACTTCGCCGTCCTTGACGATCGCCAGACTCATTCCCGGAATGCCGAGTTCCTTGCGCCGCGCCTCGACTTTTTCCTCGATCTTTGCCAGACGATTTTGCAAATCGGCAGACGCTTGAGTTTGCGCTGCCGTCTGCGCCGAAACCGTCTGCGGAAGCGTCGAAACGAAAAATGAAAAGACAAGCAAAAGCGATAAAACAGAGTGAATAATTTTGTTCATAATTTTTTTATTTGGCTGAATGAATGTTTTACTTTTCGAAAATACTTACGGGAAGTTGGCGAGAAAAGTTTACTTTTTCGGCTTCGGCTTTTGTGTTAAATTGGAATTCGAGGCGCGAAAAAAAAATGGCACTGGCAAACGTCAAAAGAAAGATCGGCATTGAAGATTATCTCGAAGGCGAAAAATCGAGTGAGATCAAACACGAATACATCTACGGCGAAGTTTTCGCCATGGCGGGAACGAGCGACAGGCATAATCGTATCGCCATAAATCTCGGATCGAAAATTGACGCGCATCTCGCCGATTCCGACTGCGAAACATTTATCGAAAGCGTTAAACTCAAAGCCGACGCGCAGACTTTTTATTATCCCGACATAATGGTCGCCTGCGACGAAACGCCCGAAAGCGCGTATTACCGCGAAGAACCGATCTTGATTATCGAAATCCTTTCGCCGACCACCGAACGCACCGACCGCAATGAAAAATTGTCTGTCTATAAAAATATTCCGACCTTACAGGAATACGTCATAGTCTGGCAGGAACAGATGCAGATCGAAATTCACCGCCGTCAGCCCGACGGAAACTGGCTGACTTTTATTTATACTGAAAATAATGAAATCAAACTGCAATCAATTAATTTAAAAATCACATTGGAAGAAATTTATCGGCGTGTGAGATTTGAAGATCAATAAAACAAACTTGCGAGTTCATATATAATTTCAGGAACTTTTTTCGATACAAAATCAATTTCATCATTAGTATTGTATCTTCCCAGAGAAAAACGGATCGCGCCCATCGCCTGTGAAAACGGAATGTCCATTGCTTGCAGAACTGCCGATGCGGTGTGATTTCCGGCGTTGCAGGCGGAACCTGTCGAGACGAAAATATTTAAGTCATTTAATCTTGCGAGAATCGCTTCGCCGTTGAGATTTTCAAAGGAAATATTCGTCGTGTTCGGCAATCTTTTTTCTGCATCGCGCGTTCCGTTTATACGAGAATTTGGAATATTCTCTAAAATTTCGGTTTCCAATTTATCTCGTAGAGCGCGGACTCTTTCCATCGGCAAAATATCCGAGACAAACTCTGCCGCCGCGCCTAATCCGACGATCTGATGAACGGCTTCCGTTCCGGCGCGTCTGCCGTTTTCCTGTCCGCCGCCGATGGCGAAAGAAGGTAAATCTAAACCTTGCCGCACATAGAGTGCGCCGATGCCTTTTGGCGCGTGGAATTTATGTCCCGAAATGGAAAACAGGTCAATTTCCGTCTTTTTTAAATCGAACGAAATTTTGCCGACCGCATTTACGCCGTCAACGTGGAAAACCGCGTCGGAATGCTCTTTGACAATGCGGGCGATTTCCTCAATGGGGAAAAGAATGCCCGTTTCATTATTTGCCGACATCACGGAAACGATTGCCGTATCTTTTCTGAGAAAGGATTTTAACTGATTCAAATCGAGAAAACCTTCGCTGGAAACATCGAGCCATGAAACTTCAAAACCTTCGGTTTCGAGTTTTTCGCAAAGCCGGCGGACGGCTTCGTGTTCGACTCGTGTCGTAACGATGTGTTTTTTGTCTGGACTTGCTTCGAGCGTTCCGCGAATCGCCCAGTTATCGCTTTCAGTGCCGCCCGATGTGAAAACGATCTCGCCGCCGCTTTTTGCTCCGAGCAGTGCGGCGAGTTTTTCGCGCGCGGTTTCGATTGCTGTTTGCGTTTTGCGTCCGATTGAATAAGCCGATGAAGGATTGCCGTAAAATTCGGTCAAAAAAGGCTTCATCGCTTCGAAAACTTCGGGCGCGACGGGCGTGGTCGCATTATTGTCGAGATAGATCGGTATCATAATTTTGGAATCAAAAAACTTCGGCACAGACTTTTCCGTTTGCGCCCAAAGATTGTAAAATAACATAAAATTTCTGACAATAAATACTACCCGTGAAAACGATTCTCAAAATTACAGAAGCGACAGGAAAAAATTGGGATGTCGAACTGATTTCGGCAAATACCTATTCTATCGGTCGCGCACAGGAAAATGACATTATTTTGAACGACCGCCGCGTATCGCGCCGCCACGCGCAGATAATCGGGGAAAACGGCGGGTTTAAATTGATTGACGGGTATTATGTCGGCGGCGAGATTCAGCGAAGCGTCAACCGCGTGTTCGTCAATGGTCAGCCGCAGCTTGAAAAAATGCTCGAACCGGGCGATCTGATCACCATCGGCGCGAGCCGTCTGGAATTTGAGCGTGTCGAAGAAGCAAAAGAAAAGCCGGAAAATTCGGTCGAAAGAGCCGTCGAGGCTTCGTCTCCGGTCGCTCCGGCGGGCGTAAATTATGACGACAAGCCGCTCGGTCATACGCAGATGCTTCTTTCGGCGAGCGAGATTATCGGCGGTAAGCAGACGACCGCTTCGTCGTTTGAAGCCACGCCGGTTACGCCCGCCGAAATAAAAGTCTTGCGGCGGAAGGCGCAGATTCTCGAAATGCTCTACGAAATGAGCAAGACGCTTGGCACGGTTTTTGACTTGAAAGAGATATTCGCGCAGGCGACCGATCTGATTTTTAGGGGAACGCCTGCCGACCGTGTTGTCGCGCTTTTAGCCGATGAAACTCTGGACGGCAAAATTCTGGATTACAGTCTTTATCCGATAGCCGTTAAGACCAGGGACGAAAAGATGGAGGCGATGACCGAAAAATTGACAATCAGCCGGACGATCACGCAGAAAGTAATGCGCGAAAAAGTCGCTCTTTTGTCGCAGGACGCGAAGACCGACGCGCAGTTTTCAGGCGCGGAATCAATCGTTTCGCAGGGCGTTCGGTCAACGATTTGCGCTCCTTTGGTGACGGAATCGAATGTTCACGGCGTTGTCTATGCCGACCGGCTCGACCCGTTCGCCACGTTTTCGCAGGACGATCTGGAACTGATCAGCGCGATCGCCGCGCAGACCGCCGTCACGGTCGAAACGGTCAAGGCGCATAAACGTTTGGCAAGAGAAGAAGTTGCGCGGGCGAATTATTCGCGGTTTATGCCCGAATACGTCGTCAAACAGTTACTTGAAAATCCGAATTCTTTCCGTCTCGGCGGTGCGAATCAGACGATCACCGTTCTTTTTGCGGACATTCGCGGATTTACCGCGCTTTCCGAGCAGGAAAATAAAAATCCCGAAAAGGTTGTCGGGCTTTTGAATCGTTATTTTACGGCGATGAGCGAGATAATTTTCCGGCATGGCGGAACGCTCGACAAATATATCGGCGACGGTTTGATGGCGATTTTCGGCGCGCCGACCGCTTCGGCGCAGGATGCCGACAACGCTCTACAGACGGCGATTGACATCCAGCGTTCGGTCGAATCCTTGAACAAGGAGTTCAAAGCAGAAGGCTACAGCCCGATCGAGGTTGGAGTCGGTCTGCACACGGGCGTGGCGACGGTCGGCTATATCGGTTCGGAAAAGCGAAGCGAATATACGGCGATCGGCGATACGGTCAATATCGCGTCGCGGCTCGAATCGAACGCCCAAGGCGGACAGATTCTGATCAGCGAGGCGACGGCAAAAGCGGCGGAGAAAAGTTTTTCCATTTTGCCGCAAAAGCCTCTGCAGGTTAAAAACCGTGTCGAACCGATTTCGCTGTTCGAACTGAAATGGAGATAATTTTTTTTATGATCTTCATCAGAAATTCATTTACTTTTCTAACTGAATTGATGTATTTTTGAGTTACAAAAAAGGGCAAGGTTTATGGTCGGAATTTCATCGTTAAAAAAACTCGTTACGGATTTGATGGCGGTTGATCTCGGCACGGCAAATACGATTATTGCCGTCAAAGGACGCGAGATTGTTTTGGATGAACCCTCGATGGTCGCCATCAACGAACTGACCGAAGAGATCGTCGCTTACGGTCAGGAAGCCTACGATATGCTCGGACGCGAAGGACGCGATATTGTCGTCAAACGACCGATGAGCAACGGCGTGATCGCCGATTATGAACTAACGAAAAAAATGCTCGCTCATTTCGTCAAAAAAGCGAAAAGCGGCGGTTCGCAGGTGTCTCTGCAAGCCGTGATGAGTATGACCTCGGACGTTACGCACGTCGAACAGCGCGCGCTCCTTAATGCGGCGGAAGAAGCGCATATCGGCAAAGTTTACATTATGGAGGAAGGTCTGGCGGCGGCGTTCGGCGCGGGCGTTACGCCGCGCGACAAACGCGCTTCGGTCGTTGTTGACTTCGGCGCGGGAACGACCAATATCGCCATCGTTGCCAAGGGAAACGTCGTTCACGCGCGTTCCGAACGGATGGGAAGTGATGAAATAAATCAGGCTCTCGCCAATCACCTGCGCCGTCATCGCGGTCTGCAGGTCGGCGAGGAAACGACCGAGATAGTCAAGACCCAATTCGCCTCGACGTTCCTGCCGGAAGATCTGGAAAAAACATATACGGTTCGCGGGCGCGATGTGCAGACGGGAAGTCCGGGCGCGGTCGAGATCACGGCGGGCGAGATTTATCCGATAGTCGAGAGTATTGTCCGAAGAATGGCGCAGAACGTCAGCGACACTCTGACCGAACTCCGACCGGAAGTTGCCGCCGACGCTTACGACCGCGGCGTGATTTTGACGGGCGGCGGCGCATTGCTCGAAGGTCTCGATCAATATATGCGCGATTTTATCAATCTTCCGGTAACGATCTCGGACGAACCGCAATACGCGACCGTGCGCGGACTCGTCAAAATGTTTGACGAACCGGAACTTCTGGAAAGAGTTTCGCGCAACGAACTCAATCTGCTTCAAAACGCCGAAGTTCCGTTTGAAGCCTGATTTTTTGAAGAAGAGGAGAAGAGGAGAAAGGGAGAAAAGGAGAAAAAGCTTTTTTGCTGAAATTCTCCTCCTCTCCTTATCTCCTCTTCTCCTTTTCTCTTTATTATGCGCTATCTCGAATTTTTCAAACGGCAGATGCTTCTCGCGCATATCGGCGGCATTCCGGTGCGCATTGATTACCGATGGTTTTTGGTGTTCGCGTTTATCACTTGGCTGACGGCGCAGAGTCTTCTACTGTATGTCAACAGCGGAATGACGGCATTCATTCTCGGATTATTTATAACTCTGCTGTTTTTCGTTTCGGTTTTGCTTCACGAACTCGCGCACGCTTTTGCCGCGCGTTTGGAAAATGTCGAGGTCGTCGAGATCGTTCTTCACCCGTTCGGCGGACTCGCGCGGATGCGCCGCGCGCCCGACACGCCGCGTGCCGAATTTCGCATCGCCCTCGCCGGTCCGGTCGCCAGTTTTTTGCTTTCCATCGGCTTTTTTATTTTGATGGCGGTTTCCAATTCGCTCGGCTTGACGCTGCTTGCGCCGCTGTTTTTCTTTATCGCGGGAATGAATTTTTTACTTGCGATCTTCAATCTGTTTCCCGGTTATCCGCTCGACGGCGGCAGAGTTTTTCGCGCTCTTTTATGGAAGCGCGGAAAAAATTTGAACGAAGCGACCGCTCTGACCGGACGGCTCGGACAGGTCATCGGACTTGCTTTGATTTTTTTCGGAGTTTTAATTTCGGTTTTCGCCGGAAATTTTTTTACCGGACTCTGGACGATTCTGGTCGGTCTGTTTTTGTATGACGCGGCGAAAAGTATCGTCAAACAGATTGATCAATTGGAAAACCGGATTGTCGAAGAAGTGATGCAGTTGCCCGTTCCGGTCGAGCCGGATTCGACCGTTCTGCAGTTTGTTGACCATATTCTGCCCGCTCATCGCCGGACGATTTTTCCGGTCGCCAAGAACCGCCAGCTATACGGATTTCTGCTTCTCGAAGATATGAAAAGTCTGCCGCGCGGCGATTGGGCGAAGACGAAAATCCTCGATGTGATGCGTCCCGTTACGCCCGATCATTTTGTCGAACACGATTTTTTATACTCGGACGCGAAAGAAATGATGCGCGGGAACGGAATCGGCGCGCTCGGCGTAATTGATAAAAAGGGGAATCTGGTCGGTTTTCTCCAGCGCGGAAAGAAAAAAATCAAATAAAATCGGATGATTTTTTAAGTTGCTGCAACGCGCATCGTTTAAAGAATCATCAGAAAACCTGGTTTCTTGACAAAATTCGATGATCGGACAATCGGCAATGCGAAAGTTTTCCAAAATTTTGCAATTTCGTGTTGGCAATATCTTTTTATTTTTCCGTTCCTGAGTTTGAAACTCCGGGAAGGAAAAATAAAAATCCGAGTCAAAAGCCGTATGTGATATTCTTAAAAGCGGAGATTTCTCACCTGCTCCGAGGAAAAAAGAAGTCGGCGCAGCTCATATCGGATTTCTTTCCCCGTTTTGAGATTTAAGAGAAATTTCAGAAAATGAAACCGGACATTCAGACTGATGGATTTTAACGATTATCTGCCGACGATAAATACCGTTCGCAGCGTGTTTGACATCGCGCTGGTGTTTATCATTGTCTATGTCGTTCTCAAACTACTGCGCGGAACGCGAGCCGTGCCGACGGTTGTCGGGATGGTAATTCTCGCTCTGCTCTATTGGCTGGCGGTCGCGCAGGATTTAGCGACGCTTCAGTTCGTTTTGCAGTGGACGGTTTTCGTCTATCCGTTTCTCGTCATCATTCTATTTCAATCGGAGATCCGGCAGGCACTTATTTATTTCGGAAACCGTTTGCAGTTTCCTCTGACGCGCCGCATGCGCGGGCAACTCGGCGAAACGATCTATGACGAGATAGTTCTCGCGGCGACGACTCTTTCATCGGAAAAAATCGGCGCGCTGATCGTCGTCGAACGCAAAGTCGGTTTACGAAATTTTATTGACGCGGGCGTTTCGCTCGACGCGAAACTCAATTACGATCTTTTGGTAACGATCTTTAACCCGGCGACGCCTCTGCACGACGGCGCGGTGATCATTCAAAACGAGCGCATCGCCGCCGCTTCCGTGTTTCTGCCTCTGACAAAAAATCCGAGCATCTCGCGCGAACTCGGAACGCGCCACCGCGCCGCTATCGGAGTAACGGAAGGCTCGGATGCGATTTCAGTCGTCGTTAGCGAGGAAACCGGCTTGATAACTTTTGTCGAAGGCGGCAGCGTCCGGCGCAATGTTGATACGAAAACTTTAAGAAAACTGCTCTTAACCGCGATGGAAATTCCGGTTGACGAAAACGGCGAAAAGAAAAGAATCGAACCCGTAAAAACGATGAAGGAGGCGGAAACGGAAATCACGGTCGGCTGAAGAAACTGATAACTGATAACTGAAAAAATGTTTTCATTTCCAACCGAAAAATTTATCCATAACGAGCAACACCGGATTTTTATATCGCGGTGGTTCAGGAAAATTTTCATTGACGATTGGCTGATGAAACTTCTCGCTCTGATCATCACGCTCGCGCTCTGGTTCGGCGTTTCCGGTATGCGCGAAGAGATCACGACGCGGCTCGAAAACGTAACTCTGAAGCCGCGCATATCGAATAATCTGGAACTTACGAATCCGCCGCCCGCGACCGTCACGCTCGTCGTTTCCGGCGACCGCCGCCGAATTGATCCGATAAAAACGGAAAATCTGGTGGTCTCGCTCGATCTGAACGGTGTCGAAGCGGGCGAGCATTCGATCCAGCTCACACCCGAAAACGTCAGCGTCGAACTGCCGACCGGCGTCAGGCTCGAAGAAATTCAGCCGAACAAGATCGCCGTCAAACTTGAAAACGCCGTCGAGCGCGAAATTCCCGTCCGCGCCGAAACAGACAATAATCTGGCGGACAAATACGAGATTTACAATCTCGCCGTCATCCCGCAAAAAGTGCGTGTGCGCGGCGCGGAATCGGTGGTCAATTCGCTCGCTTACATTTCGACCGACCGGATCAGACTCGAAGACCGGAGCGAAGATTTTACCGCCCAACAAGTTCCGCTCAATATCATTACGCCGAATGTGACCGCTCTCGATACGGCGGTTGATGTCTTTTTCAAGGTCGGCGAACTTCGCAAAGAGCGGACGTTTATCGTTGATGCCAGAGCGGAAGAAGGCACAAAACGGGTGAAAGTAATTCTTTACGGACCGCATTCGATAATGGACAATATCAAACCCGAGCAGTTGAATATCGAAGTCGTCAAAAACGAAGCAGGAGCGGAAACCGTCCGTCTCGACGTTCCGCAAAATGTCGAAATTCGTCAGCGTCAGATCATCGCTGACGCAGATGCTTCCGCAAAAAACTGACGATTTTATAACCGTCAATATAAACCCAGGGCTTTTCGCCGAGCGTGTAATGACCGCACGGAATCGAAACCGCGTCGTGTTTGACGCCGGTTTCGCGGATCGCTTTGAGCATCTGGCGCGAGAGGTTGATCGGAAACGTGAGATCGTAAAGCGTGTAAATATATCTCTGCGGGCGCGGCGGTAGATTTTTCAATCTGTCCATATAAGCCATCGGCGAGATCGGCATCCAAAATTCGCGCAGTTCTTCGAGCGAAACGTTTTTGCCGATTCCTTCTTTTACGTGATAGGTCGAAAGCCCCTGCCAGACGACATCGGCGACGTAGCCT
>JBGTSF010000005.1:0-88781 GCA_041940425.1 Pyrinomonadaceae bacterium | reverse complement strand
AAACGGGCGGATGACGCGGTTGTCGTCGAGCATCGCGTAATGGCGTTCGCGTCTGTGCATATAGCGTCGAAGCATAAGGTTCAATAGTAAAAAAACGCGGTTTGCTTGGCAAATTGGCAAAATACGAGGGAAATTCCGAAAGCTGAGAGTTATCTCTTAAAATCGAGAGTTTCACTCTTAAGAATCCCGGAAATTCTCTTAAGAGGGAAATTTCCACTCTTAAGATTTAGAGAAATTCTCTTAAGAGGGAAGTTTTTCATCTAAAGATTCCAAGAGATTCTCTTAAGAGCGGAGGTTTCCCTCTTAAGAGAAAATCTTTCCCTCTTAAGAGCGGAAGAGATTCTCTTCAGAGAAACTTTTCTACTTTCAAGAGAATTAATCCGGTTTTTATGGGAAATTCACGAATTTTGATATGCTTATGCGGCGGCTGACTGTGCGCCGAGGACTTTTTCGTAAAAAGCGATGTATTGCGGGATGATCTTTTCGGCATTATAACGCGCAATCGCCGATTCGCGCCCGCGTTCGCCGAATTTCTTACTCAAATTTGCATCGCTCAACAGACGGAAAGCGTCTTCGCTCATTTTGTCCGTGTCGCCCACATCGCTCAAAAAACCCGTCTCGCCATCCGTCACGACTTCCGGGATGCCGCCGACGCGCGAGGCGACGACCGGAACTTCGCAGGCTTGCGCTTCGAGCGCGGCGAGACCGAACGATTCGAGTTCCGACGGCAGAAGCGAAATATCGGCGATGCCGACATAATCGGAGATATTCGCCTGTTTGCCGACCATTTCCAGCCTTTCCGAAACATTCAGGCTTTTCGCGCGATGGACGACCGCCGAAAATTCCGGTCCGTCGCCGACCATCACGAGCCGCGCGTCCGCGCCTTTCCGCAAAACTTTCGCCAGAATCTCGACGCAGTCAACGGGACGTTTGACGGCGCGGAAATTGGAAACGTGAACAAGTAATTTTTCTCCGTTCGGCGCGAGTTCGTCTTTCAAAGCCGATTCTTCGATTTTCCGGTAATGATTCGGACAGATAAAATTCGGAATCACTTCGATCTCGTCAAAATCGAACGTCTCGATCGTCGCCTGTTTCAGAAATCTCGACACCGCGGTAACGCCGTCCGATTGCTGTAAACCGTAGCGCGTGATCGGCAGATAAGAGCGGTCTGCGCCGACGAGCGTGATGTCCGTTCCGTGCAAGGTCGTGATGACGGGAATATAGCGTTTGTCCTTGATGGATTCGCGGGCTAAGATTGCCGAGATCGAATGCGGAATCGCGTAGTGAACGTGCAGCAAATCTAACTTCTCGGAACGGGCGACGGTCGCCATCTTGGTCGCCAGAGCGAGATCGTAAGGCTGATGCTCGAACAGCGGGTAATTCATCATCTCGACTTCGTGAAACTGCACTTTTTCGCTTAATTCAATTAGACGGGTCGGCAGACTCGACGAGATAAAATGAACATTGTGACCGCGCGCGGCGAGTTCGCGTCCGAGTTCCGAGCCGACAATTCCGCTTCCGCCGTAAGATGGATAAACCGTGATTCCAATATTCATAAATTCATCAACCGTATATGTTTATTCGTTACAATTTTAATCTAACATTTACGATTAACGATTAACCACTAGCGATTGTTTTTTTTCTTACAAAATAAACGATTCCCGTGTGATCGTCGGTGAAAAGAAACGAATTTGCCGAAATTTTCATAATGTCGCACGGGCGACCGTGAACGATTTTGCCCTGCAAAAATCCGGTGATAAAATCCTGCAATTTTTCGCCTTTTCGCATCACGACGATCTTGTAGCCTTTGCCGAGATTTTTGTTGGTCGAGCCGTGAAGCGCGACGAGAAAGGCGTTTTTGATTTTCTCATTCGTGTTTTCGCCTTCGAAATACTCGAAACCGAGAGCCGACGAACGCGCCGGAAAATAGGCATAAGAAACGGGAACTTTAGCGCACGACTTTAAGCGGGTTGTCGGTTTTTTCAATTTATTCGGCGGCGTTTTGTCGAGATAAATTTTCCCGTTTGATTGATAACACGAAGCAAAGCCGTAATCCGCGCCGTCTTTGAGCGCGTAAAAAGTTTCATCCGGTCTGTTCAAGCCGAGATGATCCGCGCCCTGATTGCTTGCAAACAAATGGTTCGCCATCCATTTCAAACCGACGGCGTTTCGCAAACCTTTAACAAAGATTCTTTGCCCGCTTCCGTCCGGGTTCATTTCGAGGACGGCTGCGCGTTCCTTTTCTTTTTCGTCGCAGGCGTTGCACGATGAGCCGACCGAAACGTAGAGTTTTCCGTTCGGCGAAAAAGCGATCGTTCTGGTCAGATGCCAGCCGCCGTATTTGTATGACAGACCGTAATCGGGAAATGTCGCCAGAGTTTGCGGCTTCGGATCGGTCGGTGCGGTTTCGCCTTTTTTGAATTTCCGGCGCGTGAGTTTGTCCGTTTCAGCAATGTAGATCCAGTCCTGACCGTTAGCGTCGGTGTAAAACTGAACGCTGTTCGGATTTTTGAGATTCGAGAGATATGTTTCAACTTTGCCGAATTTTCCGGTTTCCTCGTTGAAATTATCGAGAATATAAATCTTGCCGCGCGTGTTGTCGGTCAGGTTATACATATCGGTAACGAAAACGCGACCGTCGGGCGATTTGGCAAAAAAACGGACGCGCTTTAAGCCTTCGACAGCCGGAATGATCTCGAAACCTTCGGGCAGTTTTAACGAAAAACTCTTGCCGTTTTTCAGTGTGATCTTTTGCGAAACGAGTTTTATCTGGGCATTTGTAAAAAGCGTCGAAAAAAGAATTAGAAACAGCAGGGCATAAATTTTTTTGTTTGATTTCATCGTGTTTATTTGGACTAATTTTAAATGAATCGAAAAATTTTGATAACGGAAAGATTGTTTGTTCCCGAAAATTCAAAAACAAATCTTGCCGATTAAAAACGTATTTTACAGGCGATTATACTGAAGAAGACGAGGAAGCCAAAGAAATGCTCGAAGCGGAAGAATAAAAATATCAATTGTAATTAATCGTAATATGTTCGCCGATTACTTCGATTCTGTATGGATTTGAATAACGATTGATATTTTTTCTCTCGCTGTTCGGCAGTAAAAACACGAATGTCAGAAATACTTCGCGTTGTTCGATTTCGGAAGAGCCGAATAAAAAATCCTTTGCGGCATTCTCAGATGCCTGTCTGAGCAGAGGATGACCGCTGACCGCGTTGGCTTCTAAAACTTTTCCCTGATTATCAATCTTGACGCTGACCGAAACTTCGCCGAAAGCGCGAACGGCGCGGGCTGCCGCCGGGTATTTGGGCGTAACGGAATTTATAACTTCGGGATACGGTTTCTCCGAAGCCGTGCCGCAACAGATTTTATTGGTTTCGATGTGTAACTCAGCTCGATTCACATTAAATGGTTGGTCTTCGGAAAAGCTGAGAAAAAGGATAAAGTTTTCCGAAATGTTTTTCTTGACCGTAACTTCATATTTTCCCGCCGGAAGTTTGATGAAAAACTCGCCGTTCAAATCAGTCGAAACATTAGTTTCAAAATCACCGCTCTTAAAAAATAACGGCAAACCGGCAATCACGCCGAGATTTTTTTTGTCTTTGACGACACCTTTGAGTTCAAACTGCTTTTCAATCTTTTCCTGTGCCGAAATAATATTGAAAGAGCAGAGAAACAAGCTAAAGAGCAAAAGCGGTTTCTTCATAATTTTAGAGATGAGCGGGATTTTGCAATAGTTGTCAAAGCCGGAAGATTTTTAAGTTTAAACTTCGCTCAAAATGACAATTTCCGCCCGTCTTTTTGCTTCGTCGAGAAAACTTTCGATTTCTTGGGCGACTCTTTCTTCCGTCAATTGTTGATTGATCCGTGCGCGAACTTCGTCAAACGGCGGAAGAAGAAGTCCGGGATTGCGGCGGCGGAAATCGGGCGTGAAAACTTCGCGGTAATAGCGCGATTCGTCTTCCTGCGTGATGACGATGAACGAACGGAAACGAAATTCCAGATATTTAGCAATCGCTACGCGCTGGCGGATGATGTCGAGAAAATTTTCGTCCCTGACCGAATCGAAACCGACTAGCCGAAGCCGTCTTTCAAATTCGGCAGTCGAAGGGAAAAATGCCAGCAATTCGCGTATCTCCTTTTCGATTTCCTCTTCGCTTATTTCCTCGCGCGGCAAACGTCTTGCTTCGAGCGCAAAAAGGCGCTGGTTGATCAGAATTTGAAGCGCGCGGTTGAGGTCTTCGGAAACGGGCGGCGTAAGCGGCGCGTTCGGCTGGAGCGCGAGCTGCCACAGCAGGTCGGAATAGGTGATGAGTTCCGGCACGCCGACGCCGTCGCCGACGGTGGCGACCGTTTTATCAACAACGACTGTCTGAGCCCGAATTTGTGCCGCGAAAAAAAGCAACGCCGGAATGAAAAAACTGAGGATAAAAAACCGTTTCATACGATAACCGCTTGTCCTTGTCTGAAAATTACTTATCTGAATTTTTAAACGAAACAAAATATCTGTCAAATCATTGTCATAAATACAGATTAAAATCATTGACAAAATGTTAAAAATCCTTTTTAATTGATGTGGAAGTTTTTACACTTCCGTCTCATTCTAAAACCCTTCCCTCTGATGCCGAAAGTTCGGGAAAATTTGGCATTCCCTGAAAAAGCAAAAAATGTTAGCTCCTAGGACAGTCAAAAATCATATAAATTCGGATGAATCTCTGCGAGAATTAAAGTTTATAACCGATCTCGGTCGGAGTTTGCTCGGCACGGTTCACCCGAAGAGAGTCGCGCTTCGCGTCGCGGAAAATCTGCGTTTGGAAACCGGCGCGGACGTTTGCGCCGTAGTCGCCGAACTCGAACACATCGGTCTGACAAGCGCGGCTTTTGACAACGCGAACGAGCAGATCGAAGATTTTTTAAATCGTCAAAATTTCGAGCAAAGGAGGCGGATTCTGCCTTCGCAGGTTTCATACCTTCAGAAAAACAGCGAGGAGTTTTTATTAAATTCCGCGAAAATCTCAGTCGAATATATTTCGCCTCTGCACATTGACGGCGAGGTCAAAGGCGCGATCATCGCCGGATTTGAAAATGCGGAAGACTGCACCGAACCGCGAAAAAGGCTGATTGACGCGGCGGCGCAAGTTACGGCGATGAGTCTGAATTTGTCATCGCATTACGAGGCGACGATCAATTCTTCGATCAATCAGGCGCGCGAAGAACACCGCAAATTTACCGAAGCGGTTCTCGACTCGCTCCCGGTTTCGATCTATGTCATTGACCGCGATTACCGCGTGGCGATGTGGAATCGTCACCGCGAGATCGGGATGCAGGGCTTGCCGCGCGACGCGGTAATCGGGCGCAACATTTTTGAAGTTTTGGCGAAATATCCGCACAGCAAACTCAGCAAAGAATTTGAACGCGCCTTTCGGACGGGACAGATCGAGCGCATCGAACAGCGGACGACCGACGATAAGGGCGGGACGAAACACTGGATGGTCAGCAAAATCCCGATGCGCGACGAATTGACGGGCGAAATAACGCACGTCATCACCGTCGGCGAGGACGTAACGACGCGCGTCGAAGCGATTCACGCCGTCGGACGCGCCGAAAAACTCGCGGCGGTCGGTCGGCTCGCCGCCGGTGTCGTTCACGAGATAAACAACCCGCTGGCGACGATTTCCGCCTGCGCCGAATCATTAAAGACGCGCGTCGAAGAAGGCGAATTCGGCGACGGGGAAGACGCTCAAGATTTGAAAGATTACCTCGGTTTGATCCATTCGGAAGCTTTTCGCTGTAAATCAATCACGATGAGTCTTCTGGATTTCAGCCGCATCCGTTCGACGGAAAGAATGGAAGTTGATCTGAGCGAAAGCATAAAATCTTCCGCGCACCTGCTTGCCCATCAAAAACGCGGCGAAAATATCGAGATCAAACTCGAACTTTCCGACACTCTGCCGATGGTCAACGCGAACGAAGGACAGATCCAGCAGGCGATCATCGCGCTGGCGACCAACGCGATTGACGCAATGCCGAAAGGCGGAACGCTCACCTTCCGCGCTTTCGAACAGCACAACCGCGTTGTTATCGAGATCGAAGATAACGGCATCGGTATCTCGCCCGAAGATTTATCAAAAATTTTCGAGCCGTTTTTTACGACCAAAGAAGTCGGCAAGGGAACGGGACTCGGTCTCGCAGTCTGCTACGGCATCGTAACCGAACACAACGGTCGGCTCAGCGTTCGTTCCAATCTCGGAAAGGGAACGACCTTTTCGATTTTTCTCCCAATTAAGTTATGAGTTTATAGAGTTTGGAGAGTTTGGAGAGCGAAAAGCGAAACTCTAAGAACTCTAAGAATTCTAAGAACTCTAAGAACTCTCCAACTCTAAAAAATTATGGCAAAACTATTAGTAGTAGATGATGAAAGCAATCTGCGCCTAGTCGTGCAGAAGGAAATGAGCCGTCAGGGACACGAGGTTGAAACCGCGCCGGACGGGGAAGCGGCTTGGGAAATGCTGGAACACGAAGATTTCGATGTTCTGCTGTGCGATATAAATATGCCGCGGCTCGACGGAATGGGACTTCTGCGCCGTCTGAACGAGAAATCGCCGAACCCGCCGGAAGTGATAATGCTGACCGGACACGCGACGGTCGAAACCGCCATCGAAGCGATGAAACTCGGCGCGTATGATTACCTGACAAAGCCCTACCGCATGACCGAACTCGCCGCGCTCGTAACGCAAGCCGCCGAAAAACAGCAACTCAAAATTGACAACCAGCGTCTGCGCGCGCAGATTCAGCGGTCGAATCAGAAGATGCCGGAAATCGTCGCCGAATCGCCGCAGATGAAAGAAGTTTTGCGGCTCGTTCAGCGCGTCGCGCCGTCCGATACGTCGGTTTTGATCACGGGCGAATCCGGCACGGGAAAAGAGCTTGTCGCGCAGGCGATTCATCGTTTGAGCCGTAGAAATCAACGTTCGTTCATTGATCTGAACTGCGCCGCGCTTCAGGATACGCTTTTGGAGTCGGAAATTTTCGGACACGAAGCGGGAGCGTTTTCCGGCGCGCGCAACCGCAAACTCGGTCTTTTCGAAATTGCCGACGGCGGCACGCTGTTTCTCGACGAGATTATGGAGATGCCGTCCGCGCTTCAATCCAAACTCTTGCGCGCGCTCGAAACCCGTTCGTTTTTCCGCGTCGGCGGCGTGAAAAAGATAGAAGTTGACGCGCGGCTCGTCGCGGCGACCAACCGCGACAAAAATCAGGCGGTCGCCGAAGGCGCGTTTCGCGCCGATCTTCTGTATCGCATCAACAGTTTCGAGATTCATCTGCCGCCGCTTCGCCAACGCCGCGAGGACATCGAGCCGCTCGCCCGCCATATTCTGCAAAAGATCGGCGGGGCGAATCCGCCCGAACTTACGCCTTCGGTGATTGACGCGCTTTCTTCATACAGCTGGATGGGAAACGTCCGCCAGCTCAGAAACTGTCTCGAACGCGCCGTTCTGCTGTGCGACGGCGGCGAGATCAAAACGAAAGATTTGCCGCCCGAAGTCATTCACCGCATCAGCGATTCGAGCGTTTCGGTCAGCTACAACACGCCTCAGCAAAACGGTTCGACTTCATTTCAAAATTCCGCGCCGTCGAATTTAAAAGATGTCGAACGCCAGCAGATCATCACCGCGCTCGAACAGACGGGCTGGCATCGCGGAAAAACCGCCGAACTTCTCGGAATCTCGCCCTCGACGCTCTACCGGCGGTTGCGCGAATACGAACTGGATGTCAGATAGTTTGTCGGAACGGGAAGCGGTAGCGACCTGTTTTTTTCGAGGGCGGCATTTAGATTTTATGATGAAAGAATACGCTTCGGAATAGATTCGAGATGAAAGATGATAACTGATAGATTTTATCTTTCATCTATGATCTCGAATCTATAATCTATTCCGAAGTTTTCATCATTCTTTATAAATTTCAAGATTATGAAAAGCATCAAAACAATTTCAATTTTACTCCTGATTTTATTATTTTCACTGACCGCGTTTTCCCAACGAAAACTCACCGGGAAAGTAGTCGGGATTATTGACGGAAAGACGGCGGTGGTCGAAGTCGGACCGGGCGGGAAACTGACTGTGATTCTGCAATACGTCGAAATTCCCGAACCTGAACAGCCGCTTTACAGCGTGGTCAAAGATCATCTCGAAAAGCTCATCGCCGGGAAAAACGCGCTCGTTATTCCGCGCGGCATCGTCAATTCTTCGACCATCGCGCAGGTTTTTGTGGACGGCACGGATGTCAGCCAGCAGATGATCCGCGACGGCGCGGCGTGGTTCGCCTTGCCCGAAAAAACGGAAAAAAGCGGCGCGATAACCGAAGTTTATTTATCCAACGAAGCGCAGGCGCGGGCGGAAAAACGCGGCGTGTGGGGCATTGCGGGATTAAAGCCGGCGTGGGAATTTCGCGCCGCCAAGCGAGAGCGCGAACGCGCCGAAGAACTTGCCCGGCTCGAAGAAATCAAAAAACAAAATCAGGAAAAATATCAGGAAACTTCAAAAGAAAAACCGCCGCCGCCCGCCGCCGTTTTTTCAAATTTCGAAATGTGGAACTCGGGCAGAACGGCGACGATGTGGGACGATTTGCAGTTTTATATGCAGGAGCGCGTTTATGACGAAAGCGGGCTGGTCGTCAGCCATATTTCGCAATACGGTTTGTCGTTTATTTTGACAAAGGATGTCGTGCTGAACTTATCGGGGGAAAAATCAACTCCGAAAGTCATCTGCGGCGCGGCGTATATCAAAAGAAAAATGGGAAAAGACGGCGACAAGGAATTTTTCGGATTGGGCTGTAAATCCGAAGCCGCAAAAGAAAGTTTTAAGAACTCGAACGAGCTGAAATTTACGCTCGACGGCAAAGCCAAAAACGGCGGCAAAGCCATCCGTTTGGGCAGACAATCGTATGAACGATTCGACGAACTGCTCGTCTATGTTCTCGACCGCGAAGCGTTTGTCAAAATCGCTTCGGCGAATAACGCGCAGATGAAGATCGGCGATTTTTCCGGCGCGATGCCGTCGAATTTTCATTCGATGATAAAAAATCTGGTTGTCGAAGTGAACAAGATGAACGAAAAGAAAGAGCAATAAGTTTTTGCTAAAAAAGTTCGATCAAACGGCGGTCGTTTGACCGTCGTTTTTTTATTCGCCGGCTTTTTCCCTATAATCGTTTACCGTCTTAATAAAACTCTTTTTTTCCTCGTGCGATTCAAACGCGCTTGTTGAAACTGAAAGAACGCATTCTGGAACAAGATAAAAGTAAATCGCTTTTTCATCAACTTCGATTTTTTTTATCGTCTTCCAATCGAAAATCGTTTTTATGTCGAGCTGTATATATACTAATCCTTCCCTCAAAATTTCTATTTCCGTGTCAATCGGCTCATTCGTTTTATAAGTATTTTCGTAAAATTTTCTAAGAGTGTGGGCAAGAGGATCGGGATTGATCAGAAAAACCACGCCAATAGCAACGACCATACCAATTGCGCTTCCAACCCAATTCGAAGTAGTAAAATAAACTAAAATTCCGGTTCCGAGTGCGGTTAAAGTTATACTAGTAATCAAAACTTTTATATTGTAATTTGAATATTGCTTAAGTTTTCTTCCCGAATCAATAAAATCGTCAACGGTATATTTAAACTTTACTTTCATAGGTTTATTTGTAGTATTCTTGTGTAAAATTAAAAATTCGTCAATACAAATTTAAAACTATGAAAGTTAATCGTCCGAAATCAATTTTGGTTACAATCGTTTTAGTCTTAACTTTTTGTTCGATCATTATTGCCCAGAGATCGAACAATAACGAACCGACCAGACAGCTTTACGCGTTGTTCGATTCCGAATGGGAATACAACCTGAAAGAAAGCCCGACATTTGCGTCTTATTTGGGCGACAAACGCTATAACGACCGCTGGGGCGACGCGAGTCTTGCGGCAATCGAACGCCGGAACGATCACACAAAAGAAACGCTCGAAAAACTGAAAGCGATTGACCGCACGCAGTTGTCGGTCGCCGACCAATTGAATTACGACCTCTTTAAAAAAGATTTGGAGCAGGACATCGAACGCTTTCAATATAAACAGTTTCTTCTGCCGATCAGTCAATCGTCCGGCATTCAGACGCAGGACGAACTCGCGCAGTTTCTCAGATTTCAAAACGTCAAAGATTACGAAGACTGGATCGCGCGAATAAATGCTTTTCCCGTTTTGATGGATCAGACATTGGAACTTATGCGCGAAGGGAAAAAGGAAAACATAATGTTTCCGAAAATAATTATGCAGAGAGTTCCGGCGCAGATTGACAAACAGATTACGGCAACTGCCGAAGCGAATCCGTTTTACGCGCCCTTTAAAAATTTTCCCGCAGACATTTCCGAAGCCGAACAAACGCGTTTAAGAAATCAGGCGAAAGAAGCGATCACGAAAAACATTATTCCGTCTTACAAAAAACTGAAAGATTATTTCGAGAAAGAATATCTTCCGGCAAGCTATGAAAACGTCGGCATCTGGCAGCAGAAAAACGGCGATAAACTTTACGAATTTCTGGCGCGTTCGTTTACGACGACCGATCTAACGCCAAAAGAAATTCACGAAAAAGGCTTACAGGAAGTAAAACGCATCCGCGCCGAGATGGAAAAGATAAAAACGCAGGTCGGTTTTCAGGGAACTTTGCAGGAATTTTTTACTTACTTAAGAACCGATCCGAAATTTTTCTACAAAACGCCCGAAGAGCTTCTGACGGCTTACCGCGCCATCTCGAAACGCATTGACCCGGAAGTTACAAAAGTCTTCCGCACACTGCCGCGCGCGCCATACGGCGTGATTCCCATCCCCGACAAGATCGCGCCCGATACGACGACCGCTTATTACAACTCGCCCGCGCCCGACGGTTCGCGTCCCGGTTATTATTTCGTCAATCTATACAAACCCGAAACGCGCCCGAAATGGGAAATGATGGCTCTCTCGATCCACGAAGCCGTTCCCGGTCATCACCTCCAGATCGCGCTCGCGCAGGAACTCGGCGAGATTCCCAATTTCAGAAAATTCGGCGGCTACACCGCTTTTACCGAAGGCTGGGGACTCTACAGCGAATCTCTGGGCGAAGAAATGGGGCTTTACACCGACCCGTATGACAAATTCGGGCAATTGACTTACGAGATGTGGCGGGCAGTGCGTTTGGTCGTTGACACGGGAATGCATTATTTCAAATGGGACAGACAAAAAGCGATTGATTTTTTCAAAGAAAATGCCGCGAAAACCGATCAGGATGTCGTCAACGAAATTGACCGCTACATCTCCTGGGCGGGACAGGCTCTGGCATACAAGATCGGCGAACTGAAAATAAAAGAACTCCGCGCGAGATCGAAAGCGGAACTCGGCGACAAGTTCGACATCAAAGAATTTCACGATGTCGTCCTTCTTTCAGGCGCGGTTCCGCTCGATATTCTGGAAAGAAATGTCAATGAATATATCGCAAAGAAGAAAAACGCGAAGTAAAATTTAAAAAACGATCCGGCGGAAGTCTTTTTCCACTCCGCCGGACGTTATTTCCGTTTAGCCAAAGGCTTTTCCTACTCCGCCAAACAGTTTTTCCGTTCCGCCAACGGCTTATTCCATTCCGCCAAACGGTTTTTCCACTTCGCCAAGCACTTATTCCAAACCGCCAAAGACATATTCCAAACCGCCAAAGGCTTTTTCCATTTTGCCAAACGTATTTTCCGAAAAGTTTACGTCTTTTTCCAAACTGCCGAAGGCTTTCCGTATTTTTTCCAGTCCGTTTACTGTCAGATTCCAGTCCGGCGAGAATCGCCGGGAACGCCGTTCGATAAACATTCCGACGCTGAAAGCGTCGAACAAAACGGCGTTGAATGTTGCTCGCCTACAGCGAGCGGTTGAATGATTTTCCGTCCATCCGGCGATTCTCGCCGGGCTATAATGTCGGTCATCTTCGATGACAAAACGATAACTTGCGAAATTTCAAACAACTTCTTAAACCGGATATTTCTTAAATTCCAAACCTTTGACCTGATCGTATTGCGGGCTGTTCGCGCCGAACGCGGCTTTGACGTAGGCTTTGACCATCAGAGCAATTTCGACCAAGCCGTCGCCTTCGCCGTAAAGCGCGTCGTTGCGGGCGATACGCGCATTGCTGATGTCAACGAATTTGGCATTGACCGTATCGTTCGCGGCTTTCAGATCATTGTAATAGGTCGTCAGCGAAGCGGTTTGCAGAACGGATTCGTTCGGCGTGTAGAGCGGTTCGCTGTCGAGCAGGCTGACGAGCGCGTTGAGATTTTCGGCGCGGTTCGTGTAGCTCATCTGCGAAGCGGAATGCGCCGCCTTCGATTCGTCTTCGGGCGTATTCGGGTCGTCCGCCGGTTTTGCCGATTTGCGCTTGCCCTGAATCTTGCGGGCGATGGTTTTCACATCGTCAACAAACTGCTTCGACGCGCCCGAAGCCTTGACCGTATTGAGAATGCGCGTTACGAGCGGACTCAGATCGGCATACAAAATCTCCCGCGCATTGACCGCACTGGTATAATCGGCGCGTTTCGCATTCACATTATTAAGTAAACTCTGTGCGCTGGCAAACAGAGCGTTCAAAGCGGCAAGCTGAATCGCCGCATTTCCGGGATTATAAGCCGCGCCGTAACCCGTAACAAAATTTAGAAGAAGCGAAAAATTAGCGACATTTTTCGCATGACCTTTTTCAGACATATTGTAGAAGTCTCCTTAATTTTTAAGATTTTTTAAGAGAATTTTGGGTTCTCAAATATATATGACGAAAAAGGGGAAAATCTTACAGGATTTTTTTAGGCTTTTTTAAACTTATTTTAAGATTTGGGAACAAAAAAATTAATTAGATAACTGTGAAATTTTCCAAACTGATTTTGCAGTTTTCGCTAATTTTGCTTGACGTTCTCTAATCTCTTTAGTCTTCCATTCTTTATCGTCAATACTATACGTCATTTTATATTGACTACTTTTATAAACAATTGTCTTTTTATCAAAGAAGTCATTTCCACATTCATCATTTTTCTTTTTCTCAAGTAAAGTAAGATTACCCAATCTATACACATAATTTTCTTGTTCACTTTTAGGAATATATTTATTCCATATTGCCTTAGCATTTTCAGGTAAAATATGTTCAATTGTTCCATTATCTGTCCTAAAATCAATTTCTCTTCCCGATAACTGACATTCAATAGCGCAAAGAATGTATTTTATAAGGTTTGATTTCTTTCTATTTAGTTGTTTGGTTTTAAAAGAGTTAATAAATTCCTCGTCAGTTGGATAAATTGGCTTTAGTTCTTTAACTATCTGACTAACTTTGGTTAGTTCGCCTTTAGAAATCTTTCTAGCTGTTTCGTGAAATACTCCCTCCTGTTTTTTTGGATCTAGTCCTCCAATTATGTTATATCTGAAGCCAATAATTGTGCAGTAACGTAAAATGGTTTCAAAGTCTAACAAACTCAGGTGATTATACGTAGTCATCAAAAGCGGGAAAGGTTGTCTTATTCCAAATAGGTTTAATTCTTCGATGTGTTTTTGAATTAAAGGTTTTCCTTTCCAAAAATCGTCTTGAGGATTTTTCAGAGCTGAGTAAACTTCAGCATGTTCTTCTAACTTTCTTAGAAGATTGAATGCTCTAGATTTATCCTTAACAGAATTTCTTAATTCTTTATATAGTTGTTCCTTTCTTACGGTTCTATGTTGGGAAGCCCAATAAAATCTTAAAAAGACTGGGAAATCACTTAAATTAATAGTTCTAGTTATTCTTTTCCATTGTTCTTTCGCTAGGTTTTTGTCTTTGTCGCTTTTTGCAGTTAACGAGAATAAATAGTTTTTTAACAAGTCAGAAGTTCCGAGTTCCACACCGCGAGAATTTAGAGTTTCAAATACAATATATGCATCTAAATCATCTTTTACTACGATTTGAATAAATGCTAACTTTTCTGCAATTTTATTTTGTAAAAAGTCAGCTAGATTTTCACCACTTGCATCAGAAGTAAATAAATTCTGAATTTTTTGATCAAAAAATTCAGACGCATGATATAAGAGCTGATTTGATTTGTGTAGTTTTTTTAAATTGATAGGTTTTTGCCAGTGAACTAATGTTTCACTATAAAACCAGTCGTCATTTTCATTAAGTTCTAATTTGTTTGAATAGTGACGTGATACAGCATCTTTTTTTCCTATATAGGTTGCAATCAGGTCTTTAATTCTTTCCTTGTTTTCTTCAACCTCAATTCCATTATCTACCAAAACTTGAATATTTTTGATTATTGCTAAAGCTATGATGCTAAGCGTGGCTAAACGTTGTTGACCATCAATAACAGCTAAAGTTTTATTATTTAAATCTTGTAAAACAATAGCACCCATATAGTGAACAGGCTTATTCGCATCTTTTATTGTAATTATATCGTCCCATAAATCTTCCCACTCTTCTTCTTTCCAAGAATAATCTCGTTGAAAATCAGGAACTTTATAATTGCCACTTTTTAAAATTTCATTAAGTGTTACTGTATCTGTATCTAATAAATTATATTGAGCCATATATTTTAGAGCGAAACGTTAACCAATTATATTATTCGCAAGAAACGTGAAAAATAAAAATTTTTCGGCGGAAAAATTATTCGAAATCCGATTTTGATTTTAAGATCAGATATTTTGACCAGAAGCTGAGAGCGGCGGCGGCGCAGAGAATTGTTACGCCGAGTATGGTCAGCGGGACGATATTTTGCAAAAGATATAAAAAGCCGATGATGTCGAAATCAACTCTCGGATGGCGCGGTGTGAGAAGAAAAGCGACCGTTCCGGCAAAGGTCAGGAACGTGAACAAAATAGCCGTCAATTTTACTGCTTTCATAAAGATCAATCTCCTCGAAAAAGAAATTTGCCGCCGCTATCCGGGCGGCTGGTTCGACGCTTTTATTATCGCAGTTTCAGACGGTTTTTGGAAGATTTTTTTTCGCTGTCTGATTCAATAATTCAAACGGTTTTGCGCTTCTTCGTTTGTGCGGTATTCGGTTTTTTTCCCGTCGAAAGAATCGAACAGACGGCGGTGCGCTTCGAGGGAAAATACGTCGTCGCGCGTTTCGTATTCACGCACCCATTCGATCAGCATTTTCAGATTTTCGTCCTGCGCTTCGGGCGTGGCGTATTTGTGCGGCTCCCACGGTCGGGCGCGGCAGTTTCTGATGCACGCCTCGATGCCCGGATTGAGAAAGATCATTTCGGTGCAGTATTTCGCCGCTTCGCTCAAAAGGTCGGCGTAACAACCTTCGATGATCCAATTTTCATTGTTTTCGACAAACCGTTGCAGAGCATTTCGGCTGTCGTCGAGATCGGCGCGGACGGTCGGCTGATCTGCTCGCCACGCGATCGTGTCGAGGTCGAGATGCGCCGCATTGTGGAGTTTTGAAAGAGCGATTGCCATTGTGGATTTGCCCGAACCAGAATTTCCGAAGATGACTATTTTTTCCATTTGAAAAATTTAAAAAATGTTGTTTTGTTATTTATCAATCGTCAAAGGTAACGCGGCGGTAAACATCGGATAATTGCAGAGTCAGATCAACCGATTCGAGAGTAAATTCGGTATCGTTTCGCGTGTAGAAATACGTGATCCAATTTCCGTCCGGTTGGCGGCGGTGAATTTCGACCGAGATTTTTTCCTGTTCGACGATGACGTATTCCTGAACGGACGGCATTTGCTGGTAGGCGCGGAGTTTTTCGCGGCGGTCGGTTTGGCGCGTCGAGGCGGAAACGACCTCGATAATCAAGATCGGTTCTTCGCGGTAATAAGCGTCCGTCGGATTTTGATCGCAGGCGACGAAAACGTCCGGGTAATAGAAAGTATTTTCATCGGCGCGGAGTTTCATATCCGTCGTGAAAGGCTCGCATTCGGAATCGCGCAGTTTGTTGTAGATCGCGGCAAAAAGATTTCCCGTGATACGGTTGTGATTGTCGCTCGCGCCCGCCATTGCATAGACTTCGCCATTGACAAACTCGTATCTGACCTGAGAATCCTTTTCGCCTTTAAGATAATCTTCGACGCTGATCTTTGTTTTGAGTTTGGCTAATCCCATTACGAAATCATTTTAACCGTAAAACCGAAAATCGCCAATAAAATTTTACGAACGCATCGCCGTTAGAATATCGTCCACGACCTTTTTCGCGTCGCCGAAGAGCATCTGCGTATTTTCCTTGAAAAACAGAGGATTTTCCACGCCCGCGTAGCCGCTTGCCATCGAGCGTTTCATGACGATCACATCGCGCGATTCCCAGACGTGGAGAACGGGCATTCCTGCAATCGGGCTTGCCGGATCGTCGAGCGCGGACGGATTAACAATGTCGTTCGCGCCGATCACTAAAACAATATCGGTGTTCGGAAATTCGTCGTTGATCTCTTCCATTTCGAAAACGATGTCGTATGGAATATTGGCTTCGGCGAGCAGGACGTTCATATGTCCGGGCAAGCGTCCGGCGACCGGATGGATTGCGAAACGCACGTCAATATTTTTTTCCCGGAGAATTTTAACGACTTCCGCCAAAGAGTGCTGTGCCTGCGCGACCGCCAAGCCATAGCCGGGAACGATGATGACCTTTTTGGAATGATCGAGCAGTTCGGCGGTCTGTTCGGCGGTAACGGGGCGGACTTCGCCCTGTTCGCCTGCCGCCGCCGATGATGCCGCGCCGCTTTCCGTGCCGAATCCGCCGAGCATCACGCTGATGAACGAGCGGTTCATTCCGCGGCACATTATGTAGCTGAGAATCGCGCCGCTCGATCCGACGAGTGCGCCGGTGATGATAAGAAGATCGTTGCCGAGCATAAATCCCGCCGCCGCCGCCGCCCAGCCCGAATAGCTGTTGAGCATCGAAACGACGACCGGCATATCCGCGCCGCCGATTGCCATGACGAAATGAATACCGAGAATTCCCGTCAAGATCGTCGCAATTAAAAGCGGCATCTGTCCGGCAGGTTCGGGAAGCATCGCAAACCAAACGCCGAGCGCAATTGTCGCAATGAGCATCAGCAAATTCAAAATATGCCGACCGGGAATCAGAAAAGGTCTGCCCGTGATCGTGCCTTGCAGTTTGCCGAACGCGATGACCGAACCCGTAAACGTGATCGAGCCGATGCACACGCCGATAAAAATTTCCACGAGACGAATCAGCTTTTCGGCTTGCGGAATATCGTGCGCTCCGAGATACGTCGCAAATCCGACCAAAACCGCCGCCGCGCCGACAAAGCTGTGCAGAATTGCCACAAGCTGGGGCATCGCCGTCATCTGCACGCGCGAAGCTACAGCCGCGCCGATCGCCGCGCCCGGAATCAGCATCGCCGCCAAAACCGTGTAACTGTCAAACGTCATCCGCGCCGCGGTCGCTACGAGCGCGATGAGCATTCCGATGATCCCATACCAATTCCCGCGCCGCGCCGTCTCCTGGCGCGAAAGCCCGCTGAGACTCAATATAAACAACACGCTCGCCGCGATGTATGCCATTGTGATTAAACTTTCTCGCATTTAATTTTTATTTTTTTTATAAAATTTACCGAAAATATTCTCCGCTTATCCGGGCAGAGCAAGTTTTTTCAATCTGTTGATCAAATCTTCCAAATAATTTTTCAATTCCAAAACCGAAACGCCGGCGGCGGGATGCAGATCATCGCCGAGTTTTATTTGATTCAAAACCCATGCAAGCTGTGCCGGAGTCAAACCCGAATCCTTTTTAGCGGCGGCTTCGAGCGCGGCTTCCAAATCGAAACCCGCATTTTCCAATTCTCTAACGTCAATCAAATCCCGGATTTCCGAACGCGACAGCAGAGCGCAAAGTTTATTCGCTAAAATCTCTTCGGGCGCGTCAACGCGAATGTTGTTGATGACCGGTTTTTCCGGTGAAATCTGAAAAACGTATTCCCGAACCAGATCAATGACAATCGCCTCATCGCCGCGCGTCAGCAAAATCCTGCGAAAATCGGGCGAAGTTTGGATTGATTCGACGCTTGCGCCTAACTCTTTAGCGACTTCGCCCGCAAGCCGGAAACCGTTTTCCAATTCGTCTTCGAGCGTAAACAGATCGAGATCGAGCGTTTCCCGATGTCCGAAATAAAAACCGACCAGAGCCGCGCCGCCCGACAGAAAAAAACGGTGTTCACGCGCAAAAAACTCCCGCAAAAAATCGTTCTGTAAATCGCTGAGTCTCGAATTACCCAATCAATCCTTCCTTGTCCCAAAACTCGAACAAAAACTTCCAAAATTCCCGCCGCCGTCCGAGATATTTTTCCAGAGCGTCCCAATTTTCCCAAACTTCCTTCGGCGTGGTAAATTGCCAAACATCCGTATCCCGCGCCTCGCGCAAAATCTTCCCCAAAAGCCGGTGGCGTTCTTCCGCCGAAGCCGATTTTAATTTCCGTTTCAATTCCGCAATCGTCATCGGCTCGTCCCATAAAAAATACGGAATATGCGAAGCGGAATTTAAATTAGCGGAAAGTGACTTTTGCATTTTTCGTTTATATTACTTCCGAAACATCGCCAGCATTCGATTTGTTACGAGAAATCCGCCCGCTATATTAATTGTGGCAATTAAAACAGCGATTGCGCCTAAAATCGTGGTTAAATTAAAATTTACGCCCGACAGTTGGAGCATTCCGCCGACCAGAATGATTCCGCTGATGGCGTTGGTCACACTCATCAGGGGCGTGTGCAAAGCGGGTTTGACGCTCCAGATGACTTGCCAGCCGACGAAGCAGGCGAGGATAAAGACCGTGAAATGCGAGAGCGTCGAAGCCGGCGCGACCAAGCCGATGCCTAAAAGCGCGATTCCGGCGAGGATCAGCCAGAGCGGATTCGTGTTTCCTTCCGTCTCGTGTCCGTGCGCGCTTTTGGCAATGGCTTTTTCGCTTGCGTTGGACGGCGCGGCTTTTGAGGCAACGCCGGGTTCGGGCGCGGGCGGCGGTGTCGGCGGCGGATAGGTGATCTTGCCTTCGTGTGTAACGAGCGCGCCGCGAATCACTTCGTTTTCGTAGTCAACATTAAATTTTCCGGTTTCCTTTTCGATCAATTCTTCCAGAAGAGCGACGACGGTCGCGCTGTAAAGCTGGCTCGAAAGGCTTGCCATACGGCTCGGCAGATCGGTGTAGCCGATGATCGAAACGCCTTTGTGAACGACGACTTTGCCGGGTTCGGTCATCGCGCAGTTGCCGCCTTGTTCCGCCGCGAGATCAACGATGACCGAGCCGGCTTTCATACTCTCGACCATTCCTTTCGTGATGAGTTTCGGCGCGGGCTTGCCGGGAATCAGAGCGGTTGTAATGATAATGTCAACTTCCATCGCCTGTTTGGCGAAAAGCTCCATCTCCATTTCGAGAAATTTGTCGGACATTTCTTTGGCATAACCGCCTTTGCCTTCGCCTTCTTCCTCGATGTTGATTTCGAGAAAATCCGCGCCCATACTTTTGACTTGATCCTGCGTCGCCGAACGCGGATCGAAGGCGCGGACAATTGCGCCCAAACTTCGCGCCGTGCCGATTGCCGAAAGACCGGCAACGCCCGCGCCGATGACCAGAACTTTTGCCGGATCAACTCTGCCCGCCGCCGTGATTTGCCCGCCGAAAAAACGCGACAGATGATTTGCCGCTTCGATAACGGCGCGGTAGCCCGCGATATTTGCCATCGCCGAAAGCGCATCCATTTTCTGCGCGCGCGTGATGCGCGGCACGGAATCCATTGAAAAAACGGTCGCTTTTTTCTTTGCCAGACGATTTAATAATTCTTTATTTTGTCCAGCCCACATAAAACCGATGAGCATTCCGCCCTCGCGCATCAGGTCAACTTCGTGAACGCCTTTTTCTTCGTTCAATTCCGGCGGTCGAACTTTTAGAATGACATCCGACGTTGCCCAAAGCTCTTTCGCGTCGTCAATAATTTCTGCTCCGGCTTCACGATACGCGCCGTTGCGGTAATCGCTTTCGAGTCCGGCGTTCGATTCGACGGCGACTTCAAAACCGAGTTTGACGAGTTTCAGGACGGTCTGCGGCGTGGCGGCGACGCGGCGTTCGTCGGGCTGTATTTCTTTCGGAATTCCTATTCTGGTCATAAGTTTTTTGAAGAAAGTTTTAAGAGAAATTTTGAAACACTTATAAAATATATTAAGTTTCGTAGAAAAAAAAGTTACTCGATATAAAAATGCGTTTTGAAAGTTTCGACTAATTTATCGGATTGATTCGGAGCGATTTTATCAGCCCAATGTTTAAGAACAATTAAAAAATCTCTCAAATCTTGTGAAACATTTTTTACGGCTTCATTGAATTCATCAATTTTGAAATCAATATAAAAAATACTTTCGGGTCTTCCGTTTGCTTTAACATCAGACCATATTCTGTAAATTCGTTCTTCTTCCAAAAATTCTATATATGGTGCAGGATTATGTCCGAGCCAAAGTCCGCATCTTTCAGGTGTTATTTGTAAACACTCGTCCCAACTTTCCAAACCGCAACAGCAACCCGGATTAATTTTCTTTTCGCCGTCAACGAATTTTAATCCGCCGCCGACAACCAATGATTCCTCGTTCAAAAACGAATTAATTATCGTTTCTTTTTTATTATTGATTTCAATTCCATTGTATCTTGCAATTTGAGCAATAATACTTCCGGCTTCATTAAGAGTCGTGTTTTCCCATAAACGTAAAAATTTTTCGGAGTTTTTTTCAGTGTCCCAAGCATTAAAGTTTTCAATTCCATAGATTTCAACAACTGCTTCCAATCTTTTTGACATAACTTTTATTGTGCGAAAACCGTATCGAGAAACATCATCAGACCGAAACCGATAAACAGCGAAACGGTGGCGCCATTTTCAAAACCGGGACGATGCGTTTCGGGAATGATCTCGTCCGAAACGATAAAGAGCATCGCGCCCGCCGCGAACGCCAACGCCCACGGCAGAATCTGTGTGGAAATCAAAACGACCGACGCGCCGAACGCGCCGCCGAAAATCTCGATCAAACCCGTCAGAGCGGAAACGGCGAAAGCGTATTTTTTCGAATAGCCCTGCGAATGAAGCGCGACGGCGACCGACAAACCTTCGGGAATATTCTGCATTCCGATGCCGAGCGTCGCGCCCAAACCCGTTCCCATCTCGCCCGTCGAATTCGCCACGCCGACCGAAAGACCTTCGGGAAAATTATGAATCGCAATCGCAATGACGAACAGCCAGATTTTCCGCAGATTGCGTGTGTCAACGCCTTCGTGTCCTTTTCCGAAATGCTCGTGCGGCACGAGTTCGTTAATTATCCACAAAGTAAATCCACCAATAAACAGCCAGAGAATCGTCTGCGAAACCGCGCTCATATTTGACGCGCCCTGCGCCTGCGAAGTCTCGATGGACGGCAAAAGAAGCGAAAAAACGGTTGCCGCGAGCATCACTCCGGCGGCGAAACTCAGAAGATTGTTGTTTAATTTTTCGTTTAATTTCCGCAGAAAAAGCGCGGGAATCGCGCCGAGCGTGGTCGCGCCGAAACCGGCGATGGTGACGGCGAGCAGAGCGTTTATGAAAATACTCGAAGTGAAAGGCATTAAATAAATTTAGAAGTTACGCAGTTGGGAAAAATTCGGAATAGGTGAAAAGTGATAGGTGATAGGTGATATTGCATTTTTACTTTTCACCTTTCACCTATCACTTTTCACCTATTCCGAAGTTAATTTCTTTTATTTTTTTAATTTAATTTTCAACTGCGTAACTTCTATAAATTAATAAAAATTTTACGACACTTTTCCGTAAAATAAAAAAGCGAAGCCGCCGGCTTCGCTCAAAATAACCTGAAAAATCGTTGATTTATTTCTGCGCCGTTTCTTCCGGTTTTAATCCGAGCCGTTCGCGGACGAATTTTTCGGCTTCCGTTTCGATCAATTCGCCGTTGACGACATAGGCTTTTTTCAAAATAACGTCGCCGTCTTTTTTCATTTTGTCGGGAATGATAAAAAGATTCCATGGCGAACCCCAGTTGCGCGTGTCGCCCGCCGCTTTGCGGTATTCGTAATGCGGAGTATTTTGTTTCGCTTCGCGCGTGTCGGATTCGAAGACGACCGGGAACGTGATGCCTTTCTTTTCCAGATCGGTTTTCGTCGCTTCGACCGTATCGTATTCGCTGACACCGATCACGTCGAAACCCTGACCTTTATATTTATCATAAAGTTTCTGGGCAAACGGCGCTTCGTGTTTCCAGTTCGGACACCACGGCGCGAAATAGACGACCAGAACGAGTTTTTTGCCCTTTACGAATTCGCGCAGATTTATCGAAGAATCGTCGCGCACCGATTTATACGTCCAGTTTTTATATTCGAATTCCTTTTCCAAAATCGGAGCCTGCTCGTTCTGCCCGAAAGCGAATGTAAAACCGAGTAAAATTATAAATGCCGGTATAAAAAGCGTTTTCATTATTTTTCTCCCTACGTGATTTAAGACTAATTGCTATGATGCCGAAATTCAAGGGAAACTTTGCCGCCGAAGTTATATAAATAGATATAGCCGCAAAAAAGCACAAAATATACAAAAAAAGAGATTTAAGATAAATATTTCTTTTTGTGTTTTTTTGCGCCTTTTTGCGGCTATCTTTCTTCCGCTTTTTACTTTAAGTTATCTGCACGAGTTTTGTATCATCTTTCAAAGATTTCGCGTCTTTGCCTTCTCTTCGCAAAATTTCGACTTCTTTGACGAATTCTTCGACAATATCCACGCCGGCGACTTTCCGCATCGGCACGCCGTCTTTAAAGATCATTCCGACCTGCCGACCGAATGTGATGCCCAATTGCGAATCGTGCGCCTCGCCCGGACCGTTGACGGCACAGCCCATTATTGATAAATGCAAAGGTTCTTCAACGTGCGCCAGACGGCGTTCGACTTCCGTAACGATCTCGACGAAATTATCTACATCAAGCCGTCCGCACGTCGGACAGGCAACGACCGTTACGCCGCGTTTCCGAAGTTCCAAACTTTTTAAAATTTCCCACGCGACGCGCACTTCTTCGTGCGGTTCTGCTGCCAGAGAAACGCGGATCGTATCGCCGATACCTTCGTGAAGCAGAATGCCCAAGCCCATCGCCGATTTGATCGTGCCGCCAAACGGCGTTCCGGCTTCGGTTACGCCGAGATGCAGAGGATAATTCACCTTTTCCGCCATCAGGCGATACGCCGCGACCATTCGATTTACGTCGGACGCTTTTAAGGAAATAATGATGTCGGAAAATCCCAAATCTTCCAAAATCCGAACGTGGCGCATACCCGATTCGACCATCGCTTCGGGCGTTGCCGAGCCGTATTTTTGCAAAAGGTCTTTTTCGAGCGAGCCGCCGTTGACACCGATGCGGATCGGAATTTTTCGCGCTTCGGTCGCGCGGACGACTTCGCGCACGCGGTCAATCGAGCCGATATTTCCGGGATTGATCCGCAACTTATCAATGCCCGCGTCGAGTGCTTTTAAAGCCAGTTTGTAGTGAAAATGAATATCGGCGACAAGCGGCATTTCGGTGCGTTTGCGGATTTCTTTTAACGCTTCCGCCGCGTCGTCGTCCGGCACGGCGATGCGGATGATCTCGCATCCGGCTTCGGTCATTTCCTCGATTTGCCTGATCGTCCCGGCAACATCGGTCGTATCGGTTTTCGTCATTGACTGCACCGCAACCGGCGCGTCGCCGCCGATCTGCACGTTACGAACCATCACTGGTTTGGTTTTTCTTCGCATAGTGAACTTCGTTCGGTCTTTGGTTTTTGGTCTTTGGTTTTTGGAAGAAAATTGACACCGTTATAAAATGCCTTCCAAAGACCAAAAACCAAAAGCCAAAAACCAAATTAAAAAAGAGTCTGATTCAGACTCTTTTTTAATTTTTGATTTTACCCGATGAGCCTTGAAATATCCAGATACATCACCAGCACCATCAAGAGCAAGATAATTGCAAGACCGGCGATCTGTATTTTTTCCTTGACCGCCATCGAAAGCTGTAAACCGAACAGAGCGAGAAATCCGTCAATCGCTAAAAAGGCGATCTGCCCGCCGTCGAGCAAAGGAATCGGCAGCAGATTAAAGATGCCGAGATTCAAGCTGATAACAGCGAGAATCGGGAAAAGTCCGGCAAAACCGGCTTCTTTGACCATCGTGGCGATGATCTGGACGATGCCGACCGGACCGGCGACTCCGGCATCTTTGACCGAACGCTCTCCGGCGAACATCTGACCGAAAACTTTTCCGGTCAGGCGGATGATTTCCAGATTCGAATTAACAGCGAAACTTGCCGCTTGTCCGATGGTCGCCGGTTCTCTTGCACTGTCGAGCGTGTTGCCGAAACTGATGCCGATCAGCCATTCGCCGCTGTCGTTTTGTTTGGCATTCGTCGTAATTTCCTGACGCTGATTATTTCTATTGACAGTCAGCGTAATCGGCTGGTCTTTCGCTTCGGTGATAACGCTTTTGACTTCCTGACGATTGCGAACCTGTTTGCCGTTGACCGCCGTGATCCAATCGCCTTTTTGCAGACCGGAAGACGCGGCGGGCATTCCGTCAACTACTTTATCAATGACAACGGTTTCCGTTCCCATATCCGGCTCGAAATCGGGCGAACCGATGACATTGCCGTTTTGCTCGATCTTCGACGGTTTGAGCGTCAGAGGAATTTTCTGTCCGCCGCGCTCGACCGTTACCGGAACTTCCTGTTCGGGCGAAACCGCCGAATCGTTTCTGATGCGGTCCCACGTCGGATTTTCCACGCCGTCAAATGAAACGATGCGGTCGCCGGCTTTGATCCCGGCTTGTTCCGCCGCACCGCCCGTTTTGACAATGCCGACAATCGGCGCGGGATTCGAAGGCATTCCGTTCATCATTATCAAAGTGAACGGGATCGCCAGCGCGAGCAGAATATTCATAAACGGTCCGCCGATCATTACAAGAAATTTTTGCCAGCGCGGACGCAGTTCGTAAAGCTCGGATTCGGGAACCTTTTCGCCTTCGGAATCGCCGCCTTCGAGCGGAGCGGTCGCTTCGTCGCCGTAGAGTTTGACATACGCTCCCAAAGGAATCGCCGAGATGCGGTAATCAGTATGACCGACCTTAAATCCCCAGATTCGCGGACCGAGACCGAAAAACGAGTAAGCTTCGACGCGCATTCCCAAGAGTTTGGCGACGATAAAATGACCAAATTCGTGAATGTTGATCGCTACGCCGAGAACGAATATGACGGCTAAAATTACTAATAAAATATCGGGCATTATTATTTCTACCTTTTAAAAAAACTGTGTCTTTAGAAACAAAACTCCAAAGCCGAGTTGCAATCTAAAGTGTAAATCCGGTGTTAAATAGAGTCAAACAAAATAATTCCTAAACTTCGCCGGGAAGTTCCGGTTTTCATAAAGCGGGAAATTTTTTCCTCGTTATTTTCATCACTGAATTTACTGTCTTTATGGCAAAATGTCGGCGATTTTGATTTTTTTATCGGGTTTTGAAAGCGGCGAAATTTCCTGCGTTTGGTCAAGCGTAGTTTTTTCGGCAAAATTAAAACCGTAAAAAGCGTTTTCGTCTTCAATCGGATGACGATAAACTTCGAGCGTTCGATTTTTTAAGTTCAAAACCCAATAATCTTCGATTCCGAATCCGGCATAAAGACTCGCCTTTCGATTGCGGTCATAGCTCAAAGTCGTATCGGAAATTTCAATCACCAAATCTGCCGAGGTCGGATGGCTGTCCTTAAAATCTCGTGCCGTGCCTCTGATAACGGCAATGTCGGGAACGGCTTCAAAATTTTCACCGAAATCAATCGGCGACTGATTTCTTACGGCGAAATCTTTTGAAAACAAATCTCGAATGACATTGTAAGTTAATTCAAGAGCGGTTGCATGGGGGCTTTTCATGGTAGGCATTTCGATAATTTCTCCGTCTAAAAATTCGGTGCGTTTGCCTTCAAACATTCCGAGTTCAGCCATCTGGTGATATTCCGTTTTCGTCCACCGAAAAGGCACAGGTTCGCCGCCTTCGATTTTTCGGACGGTCGTTTCGACGAGAATTTGATTTTGTTTTACGGGTTCGGAAACTATCTGCATATCTCTTTAACCTCACGCTGCCAAAGCTGATTTTTCAAGTTTTATTATAGCGCGATTCCTCGCAAATTCATCCGCCTTTAAAATGCTTTCCAAATCGGCTGATTTCCGAACTTCGTGTTCTTTCATCACACCTTCGATGATTTTCGGCACGACGTTCAAACGGATTTTCCCGTCCAAAAACGCCTGCACCGCGATCTCGTTTGCCGCATTGAGAACGGCGGGCATCGTTCCGCCAATTTTTAATGCATCGAAAGCGAGAGCCAGACAGGGGAATTTTTCGAGATCGGGATTTTCGAAAGTAAGCTCGGACAGCCGCGAAAAATCGAGTGGTTCGAGACAGTTTTTCTTTCGTTCGGGAAATGTGAGCGCGTATTGGATCGCGTGGCGCATATCGGTTACGCCCAACTGCGCGATGATCGAGCCGTCAACCATTTCGATCATCGAATGAACGATTGACTGCGGGTGCACGACGACCGCGATTTCGTCCGCGCCGAAATCAAAGAGCCAGTGCGCTTCGATGACTTCGAGACCTTTATTCATCAAGGTCGCCGAATCAATCGTGATCTTGTCGCCCATTTTCCAGTTCGGATGATTCAAAGCCTGTTCGACCGTCGCGTTTTCGATCTCCGCTTTCGATTTTGTGCGGAAAGGTCCGCCCGAAGCGGTCAGGATTAATCTTTTAACTTCGCTTTTCTGTTCACCTTTCAGGCATTGATGAAGCGCGTTATGTTCGGAATCAACGGGCAGAATTTCCACATTATTTTTTCTTGCCGCTTCGGTCATCAATTCGCCCGCGATGACGAGCGTTTCTTTATTGGCAAGCGCGATTCGTTTTCCGGCTTCAATCGCTTTTAGCGTCGGCACGAGACCGACCGCGCCGACCGTCGCCGAAACGATTGTTTCCGCTTCTTCGTGCGTCGCAACGGCGACTAAGCCTTTTTCGCCCGTTTCGATCTTTGGTAAATTTTGAATTTTGAATTTTGAATTTTGAATTGTTCGGAGCAGTTCTTCCGCACAATCATCATCTTTTACCGCGACGAGTTCCGGTTGAAAACGCGCGATCTGTTCTGCGAGTTTTTCCGTATTGCTCCCGGCGGCGAGCGCGACGACGCGGAATTCGTCTTTGAGATGTTCGACGACTTTTAATGTGTTACAGCCGATCGAGCCGGTCGAACCGAGTATCGAAATTGATTTCATAATGAAAAGCCGAGAGAAAGATTATCACAGAAAGAGAGGTAATAAAATCGTTCGGGCGTTCAAAAGTTTCGGAAAATAGATGCCAACTCGAATCGTTTTAGCCGTATCGAAACTATCAAGGCTGGATTCATAGTTTGAAATTTCAAATGAATTCCAGCCTTTAAATCTTTAAACCAAGGAGGTGTTTTTCAGTATGAAAAAATATTTGATGTTCACGTTTCTGATGGCTTCGATGATCTTCGTCGTGCCGTTTGCGGAAGCTAAAACGACCGATGATTCGAATCTCTCGGTCGAATTACAGCAAAGACGCGGGCGAACCTATGAACAACGCCGCGACCAGAGACGTTACGACCGGCGAGGTAACCGGCGATACAACCGCCGCTACGACCGGCGAAATAACCGGCGATATAACCGCCGATATAATCGTCGGGCGCGAACTTTCTACCGTTCGCATTATGTGCGGCGCGGTTACAGACTTTACCGCTACACATACCGCATTACATATCTTCCCAACGGGCGCGTTATCCGCAGGCTCGTTTACCGAACGAGAATCAGATAATTTCAATTCAGCGGGAATCTACTCTCTCCTCTCGCTTTTAACCTGCCAGTTTACAGCTTATACACTCCTTTACATTACTCTACTCATCTATACAAAACCCGCGCCAACTTCTTTCTAAACGCAAGCGTCAGATAATCCGTGCAAAACGAATTTCTTATTCATTTTGCGAAATAATTTTTTGATATTAAAGGGAGAAAAACTATGAAAAAATTTATTACTTTATCGCTTTTGACGGCGACGATGATGTTTACGGCGGTCTTTGGTAACGCCGCGCCGAAAACCGAAAGCCAGCCGCAACTTTGGGAAGGACAGCAGCGTCAAAACCGGCGTATTGACCAAAGAAGCCGTTACAACCGCCGCGGAGTCCGCGTTGTAACCAGAACGAGAATCGTCCGCGTCGGCAGACAGCGTTACCGCGAAACGATTCAAATTCGATATTTGCCGAACGGCAGAACGCAGACGAGAGTTTTGAGCCGTGTTCGCATTCGCTAAAAACTTTCCGGTCGCCAATAAAAAAGCGTGAATGGAAATTTCCGTTCACGCTTTTTTTATCAAACCGCTTATATATAACGTCAGTTCGGAATAAGACAAAATAGCCGCAAAAAGGCGCAAAATTTACAAAAAAGGCAGTAAAAAAAATCTTTTTGTGTTTTATGTGCTTTTTTGCGGCTATTTTTCTCCCGCTTTTTTATCCGAACCGACGCTATCTTAAATTTTTTTCGGAAAACTCCTGCGGTGCTTCGAGCGCGTGAGTTTGCCGTTCGCCGCGCTGCTTTTTTTCCGCCAGAAACTTGTTGAATTCCGCCGACTGTCCGCGCGGAACGCTTAAGGTTTTCCATTCGGTCGAGCGGAAATGTTTCGCCAGAAACGTAATCTGCCCGACGTGATATGCGTAATGCGTCAATTGCCGGTTGATCGCCTCGATGATCGTGTGCGGTTCGCTGCGAATCGTTACAAAGCGCGAAAAATCTTCCGGCGTTAAAGGTTCGATCGCCGAAAAAAGCGTCTGCCAGCCCGTTTCCCAAAACTCCATCAAAGAAGCGCGCGTCTCGTCAAACATTTCAAATTCCGTGTCGCGGTTGCGCTTTGCCTTCTCGCCGTCCGAAGTCAAAAAATCCGTCCAGCGCGATCTCTGATTTCCGGCGATATGCTTGACGATGACGGCAATCGAGTTCGATTCTTTGTCAATCGCGCGGAAAAATTCATCATCCGAAACCTGCTCCATCGCGCGTTCCGCCATTTTCTTGTAATTGCGAAACGAAGCGAGCGCGTCTTTTAAATAATTCTCGATAATCTGTTCGGTCATTTTTAAATTCCTTCTAAAAGTTTATCAATTTGCGCGGCGGTCGGCAGTTGACCGCGCAGGTTTTCGGGCAGTTTGGAAACGAGTTCGTATTTGGCAACGCCAATTGCCGATTCGCTTTGCGCCAGCGCGTATTCGACAATTGTTTTGTCTTTATCCTTGCACAAAATTATGCCGATTGACGGATTTTCATCCGCGAGCCGGATTTTGTCGTTCAAAACCGCAAGATAAAACTGCATCTTGCCGACATATTCGGGCAGAAATTCGCCGATCTTTAGTTCGATTGCAACGAGCGATCTTAAAACGCGGTGATACAAAACGAGATCAATAAAATATTCCTTGTCGGAAACCTGCAATTTGAATTGGCTTCCGACAAACGCGAACATTCCGCCCATTTCGCGCAGAAAATTTTCGACCTTCCCGATCAAAGCCTGTTCCAATTGTCTTTCCGAACACTCGTCGCCTAGTTCGAGAAAATCGAAAAGATATTCGTCCTTGACGGCGAGTTTCGCCTGATCGCGCTGTTCTTCCGTGACGGTTTTATCGAAATTTGTTTGACCAAGCAAAGTTCTCTCGTAATCTTTGTTATCAATCCGGTGAATCAAAACGCGCGTCGTCCAGCCAAATTTTCTCGTCATCCGAATATAAAATTCGCGTTCCTGATTGTCTTTGCATTTGCTGAAAATAATAGTGTTATGCGTCCAGCCAATTTCTCCAATCAATGATTGGAGTTTTTCAGTCTCTTTATATTCAAGATAAATTGGCGCATATACCAGAGATTTTGTGCTGAAAAACCTCTTTGCTCAGGAAACGCTTCACGCAAATCTTTTGACAATTTCTTAACGACCGATTTGCCCCAACTTTCATCTTCCTGACGCTCGACGATCATTTTGCCGATATCCCAGTAAAGCGCGATCAATTCCTTATTCACCGCTTTGAGCGCGGCATATTGCGCCGTGCGGATGCGGCTCTTTATTTCGGTTAAAAGTTCGGCGTAGGTTTGCGGGATAATTTCACTCATATTTTATTCATAATAAGTGATTGTTCTGTGTTCGACATATTCGGGGGAATAATTTCCCTCATTTTCAAAACCATACCATTTACTGACCGTTCTTTTTGTCCAGTTGCCTTTTTCGTCAAACGATTCGTATTCGACTTTAAACTTTTCGAATTCGGTTCCAAGCATTCCGCCAAATTCGGTTATGACAATTTCAGTTTCATTGCCTTTTTCGTCGAGCGTAAAAACGACTTGTTGAAAAGGTTTTTTGCCATCGTCAAAGTAAGATACTTCTCTTTTGTTTTTCAAATATCGAATAGCCGCACGCCGTTGTAATATCCCATTGCTAAAGAAAGTTCTTTCTTCGACCAGATTATCGCCGACATATTTATAAGTGTAGCTTCCATCGAAACGCTTGTCGGGTTTTGCAGAAGCAGGAAAACTCATCTCTATTCCGCCGAAATCATATTCATAAGAAACGGCACTGTTGCGCGAAACCCGTTTTCCTGAAACATAGCCAAAAACTCTGATAATAAAGGCATTTCCAAAACTGTCGTATTCGATGGACTTCAACAGATTTCCTTCTCTGCCGAATTCTTCAAGCAATCGAGGCTGTTTTTTCCGCAAACTATTTTTCACCGCGTAAAAAGCCATTTCCGTCAGAACGCTTTTGACGTTTCCTTTCAAATCTCTGTCTTGAACGTCGGATTTCGGCTTGGCAACAACCGGAGTTTGCGGCAATGCTTCAGGTGTCGCCTCGGCTAATTTTTTTGCCATCGCCGCTTTCACTTTCTCTTTGTCCAGAAACCGAAACGAATCTAAAACGCGCAAAACCTCTTCTTCGCCTGTTAGTTTATTTAGCGGAATTTCAGCCAGGACTTTATAAATACTGTCGCCGAATTTGTATAGACGCAAAATGTGAATGGATGAAGAGGTTTTATATTTGTATTCGCGTCCTTCGTTTTCCTGTAGGGAAATTTCCTTTTTGTAAATTTTTTCGCCGTTTGCCGAAAACTTATTAAAATACCTTTTCACCATTTGCTCGAAGGAAAACGCGCCGTCAATTTTCGCAAAAGGCAAGCCCTCGACTTCATAAAAGCCGATTTCATACTCGGCTTCCGGCTGTTGCCACTTGAAATAAATTCCTCCTGCCGTTCCGTTTCCCCCGGTGCCGCGAATTTCATTCGGCAGATTGATTGAAAACCCGCCCGTCAAAGACGTAAATGTATTTCCGGTTTGTGCGTTTGCGAATTGGTTAAAACTTAAAATCAATAGAAATGTGAATAGTAAAAATTTAAAATTTTTCATGAGTTTTATTTTCCTGTTTTGTTGATAATTGTTTTTTTGCAAGACTTAAGTTCATATATTTTAGTGTTGCCTTTTCGATTTCATTTTGTAATTCAATGCATGAATCTAAAAAGATTTTATGTTGAAGTTGAATTTTAGGAAGCTCGTTTAAGTCATTTAACAAGTTTGCAGTTGATCTATGAAGATCATTTATTGAATTTGTTACTTTTGGTATTGATGTTTCAATTTCTGGGGCGTAAATTCTTAAGTTTGAACAGATTTTTTCAAAAGGTAACATCAACTCTTGAAATGAATCTTTATATATCTTTAAATTTTCAAATTTGTTTTCACTTTGGGTAAGTAACATTATTTCGGTTGTAAATTTTACCGACAGGTTAAACATTTTAGATATAAGTTGATGAGCTTCTTCAAGTTTTGAAAGAACAAGTATATTTTTTTCACGTTCTTCTTGATGTTTTAATTGAGTCTTTAAATTAGAACGATTGAAATAACCATTAATCAAAGCTACTATTGAGGCGGAAATAAATCCGATTGCACCGCCAATAATTACACCTATCCATTGTTCAGACATAATAGTTTACTTTAAAATTTTACTTGTTAAACTTTTTCTCGAAATCGTTTCCTGTTCGCCCGTTTTTAGATTCTTGATCGAGACTTTGTTTTCGGCGAGTTCGTCATCGCCGAGAATGCAGACGTATGGAATGCCGAGCGAGTCGGCATATTTGAATTGTTTACCGAGTTTGTCCGGTTCGGGATAGACGAGAACACGCAAACCTTCGGCGCGGAGTTCGCCCGCGAGTTTGAGCGCGTCGCCTGCCGCGTCTTCGTTCCAGAGCGTGACCATCACGTCCGCCGGATTCGCCGTCAAATCTTCGGGAAACATCCCGCGCTCTTCCATCACAAACAGAATGCGTTCCAGCCCGATGGAAAAACCGACCGCCGGAATCTGTTCCTTGCCGAACATCCCGATCAAACCGTCATAACGCCCGCCGCCTGCGATACTTCCCTGAAAATCTCCTTTCTTTAAAACAACCTCAAATATTGCTCCAGTATAATATGACAAACCGCGAGCGAGACTTGGATAAATAATAATTCTTGAGATTCCTAACTCCTTACTTAATTGAATAATAATTTCTAAATCGCTAACTCCTGTAATTTCCAATTCTTTAAGTTTATCAATAAATCCAACATTCAATTTACTAATAAATGATTCGTCAAAATATGGAATTTTCTCAGATTTCTCCTCTAAGTCTGCTTGGTTCAAATATTGAATAGTTGTTAGAGAAATATTTATATTTTTTTCAAAATCCTTAAAAAGATTGAGGAGTTTTTCTGCTTTATCATCTGAAATGCCTATATTAGTAAGATCCTCAAGAACACCGTCGTTTCCAATTTTTTCAAGTTTATCAATAGCTGTTAGAACAGCAACATGCTTGTCACTTTGAATGTCAAAAGATTCTAAAATTCCTGTCAAAACTTTTCTGTGATTTAACCGAATCTCAAAATCATCAAATCCCAATCTTTTCAAAATTTCGCAAACCGCCGCAATTAATTCCGCTTCGACGAGCATCGAACTTGAACCGATCGCGTCAACGTCGCATTGGTAAAATTCTCTATATCTGCCTTTTGCCGGGCGGTCGGCGCGCCAGACGGGTTGGATCTGGTAGCGTTTGAAAAATTTCGGTAGTTCGTGACGGTAATTGGCGACGACGCGCGCGAGCGGGACGGTCAGATCGTAGCGCAGTGCGAGATCGGAGAGTTCGTTTTCCGAACGGATATTTCCTTCGGCGAGTTCCTTTTCGAGTTTTTCGCCGCGTTTGAGGATTTTGAACATCAGTTGATTGCCTTCCTCGCCGTATTTTCCGGTTAAGGTTTCCAGATTTTCGACCGAAGGCGTTTCGAGCGGTTCGAAGCCGTATTTTTCGTAAACTTCCTTGATAATGCCGATGACGTAATTTCTTTTGCGAACGTCCGCGGGCAGAAAATCGCGCATCCCGCGCGCCGGTTGTGTTTTACTCATACGGTTTTAATGGTAAATGGTAAACGGTAAATGGTAAATCGGAGAAAAATAATTTACGGGCTGTTGTTATGCTGAGTTTTCCGCCCTTACAGATGTGCGCGCCTTCTGCATTTACGGATACAGAAGCGTGAATGGGTAATAAGGCAGATTTCTGGCGACGGCGAAAACGAGCGCGAAAATGAAAAAGCCCCAAATATACTGCATTTTGAAAATCCGAAAACTCAGACTGCGACCGAATGCGGCGACCAGCAGCATGGCGATGAAAAGATAGCCGAAAACGAATGCGTAAACGGGAAGCAGCGCGTTAAAGCCGAGCGCGGCGGCGATGTCGCCGTGAAACAACGCGTGAAATCCGCGCGTCAGACCGCATCCCGGACAGGCGATGCCCGTTAAACTCAAAAGCGGGCAGACAGGAAAAAACCGTTCGGTCGTCGGATTAAAAAACCAGACGAAAAACGCGCCGCCGAGCGTAACGGCTGCTCCGGCGGCGGCTAAAAGACGTTCGGTTGTCGAAAATTTTAACGAATCCGCAATCACTACTATTTAAATTGCCATATTTCGCGGCGAATTTCCATTAAGCGAATTTACGGCACGAAATTATAAACGATCACGCCGGTAACTTTGACGGGTTTGCCTTCGACCAAAGTCGGTGAAAATTTCGCCTGCCTTGCCGCTCGTTCCGATGCTTCGCGCAGAAGCGGATGACCGGAAGCGGCGTTTGCCGAAATCACATTTCCCTCTTCGTCAATCGTTACCTGCACCGTCACCGCGCCGCCGGCTCTTTCCGCTCTGGCATCTCTCGGATAAGACGGTCTCGGCAGACTCAGTGCCTTGCCGTTCAGCACACCGCCGGAGATGGATGGTGATTTGCGGGAATCATTATCGGTTGACGGCGCGACGAAATTATAAACGACAATGCCCTCAACTTTGACCGGTTCGCCTTTTAAAACGGTCGGTCTGAATTTTGATAACAGAGCCGCGTTGACGCTCGCCGCCTGCAGAAGCGGATGCCCGGAAATCGCTTCCGCCGATTCGACATTGCCCTCTTCGTCAATCACGACTTTCACTCTGACCGCGCCGTCCGCGCGAACGGCTTGCGCCGCCGCCGGATAAGCCGGTTTAACAAGACTGATCGCCGACCGGTTAACAATATTTGAAGAATCGTCCGAATCAGCCGTTCTGCCCGCGATAAAGGCTCCCTTCGATCCTGGCGGAGTTTCCGACGAAGCTGCTTCGTTTTCGTCCGTCGGCGGCGGAACGAAATTATAGACGATCACGCCGTTGACCTTGACCGGAACGCCCTGCAAAAAAGTCGGTTTGAATTTCGCACTGCGGGCGGCTTGTTCGGACGATAGACGAAGAAGCGGATGCCCGGAAACGGCTTCTGCTGTAATGACATTTCCTTCTTCGTCAATCAAGACCTGCACATTGACCGCACCGCCGGCTCGGATGGCACGCGCCGCCGCCGGATACGCGGGTTTCGGCAAACTGACGGCTGAACCGTTGACGACGCCTTTTGAGATGGTCTTGACTGTTTGCGCCGCGGCGTTTACAAAACCGATTCCGAAGACGACAAGCAATGTGATAAGTGATTTTTTCAGCATATCTTTCCTCCTATTTTGAAAAACTTAATTTAACCTTCGACACCGGACTAAAAATATTGTTCCCGCAAAATTGAAGATCAAGTGTCGTTTTTAGTAGGCGCAGGCGCATCTTCTTCCGGTTCGTCTTCTTCATCAAACGAAACAAGGTCCATAATTTTTATGAGCACGCCGAACAATTTTTTTAGATTTACGTTCAGATCGGCATCCGCCAGAGCCGCCAATTCGCCGAATCCGGCGGCGACTTCGGGTGAAAAATTAGGTTTTGAAGAATTCAACTTATCCCGAAACGCCGCCAGATCGTTTTTGAGCCGCGCGGTTTCGACCTTCGCGTTTTCATCCGTCATCAGCGGCAGGACGGTTTTGAAAGATTCGCCGATCACCGCGCCTAACAGCAAGCCCGTTTGATAAATCTCCAATTCTTTCGCGGTGAAATATTTTTCGAGCGATCTGCCTACTTCACCGGCTAAACGCTGGCGTTCCGCGCCTTTGCTTTTCGCCAGTTTCTCGATCGAAGGTTTTTCTTTGGAAATTTCCTGCGGGATGTTGTTTGCCAATTCGATCAAGCCTTTCCCGACATCCAATTCTATCTGTCTGAGCGATTCGTCATCAACTCTTTCCAAAAGAGCGAATATCATTCCGAGCATCCAAATCTCGTCGGGCTGGGCGTTTGCCGCCGGTTCGGGCGCGGGAACGAAATTATAAATAATTATGCCGCTGATCTTGACCGGAACGCCTTCGAGCGTCGTCGGTTTGAACTTCGCCAGCCGCGCGGCGCGTTCCGCCGCCTGCCGCAGAAGCGGATGACCGGAAACGGCATTTGCCGAAATGACATTGCCTTCCTCGTCAATCGTTACCTGAATTTTGACCTCGCCGCTTGCTTTTACAGCCTGCGCCGCCGCCGGGTAAGCCGGTTTCGGCAAACTGACCGCCGAGCCGTTGACCACGCCTTTAGCGATCGGTTTGACGGGCGGCTGGGCGAAAAGAGTGTTTGCAAATAAAACGAAAAGTGAGAAAAAAAATAATTTCTTTAACATCGTAAATACTCCATTTTATTTAAATTTTTGCAGTTTGATAACCGAAGTCCTGAGCTCGTCAAAACCGTCGGTGCGTTTTCTTTTCTCGATCTTTTCGATCAGCGTTTTCAATTCGTTTTTATATTCTGCCGGCAGATTCGGCGGCGCGGTCTGCAAAAGTTGTTTGAGCCAATCGGGCGATTTGTTCGGCTCGTTCGGGTCGGGACGCGGGAATTCCTGCAAGATCGCAAAAGCCAATCTGAATTGCCAGAGCGCGACCGCGTCGGCAGCCAGACGGCTTTCGAGCGCGGCGATCAGATTTTGCGTCACGGCGATCTGTTCGGGATTCGGCTGAGGATAGACGGGCAAGCGTCTGACCATCGTTCGTGACTGCGAGATCGTTCCGTTGCTTTCTATTCTCTGCTCCGTGAGAACGGGAACATCCTGAAATCTTTCGATCTTCGGCATCTGCGCGGCGAGTTCTTCGATCCGCGCGAGCATCTCGTTTTCCGCCGTCCAATCCGCTTTGAAATTCTTTCTGATCCCGGCGAGCGCGAGTTTTTGATTGACCCACGGCGTATGCAGAAACGCGAGATCGTAGCCGAGTTTTACCCAGTTAGATTTTTCGATTTCGAAATTGTAAACGAGCCAGCCTTCGGTTTTTACGCTCTGACCGTCAACCGCCGGAGCGCGAAATTTTGAACTGCGGGCGGTTTCTTCCGCCATGCGTCTGAGTGCCGGATGCCCGTCGGTCGAACGCGCCGCAACAACGTTGCCTTTTTCGTCAATCGTTACCTGAACGTAAATTTTCCCTTCGGCGGCATCCCGTTTCGCTTCGCCCGGATAGAACGGTTTCGGCAGGTAGAGAGCTTCCGCCTTGCCGATGTCGCCCGTTACTTTGCCGATTGTAAAAATCTCGTCCGAACTCGCCGAAACATAGCTTTCCTTCAAAACCGGCATCGAAAGTTTTTCGGGTGTCGGCGTGGCTTGCGGGAAAATTACAACATACTGCGCATTGGTTTCGAGCGATGCGAACAAACAAATGGCGAATACAAGGAAGATTTTGAATTTCATAAATTTCAAGCCTCGGTAGATTTGGAAACGATTGTAGCGCGAACGGTTGCATTTTGCACGAAAAATTTAATCTGTTAAATGGTCTTAAAACTTTGAACTTTGAACTTTGAACTTTGAACTCTATTTAGCCATCTGCATAAACAGCGCGTCGGTCGAGATTTTTTTATTGATATTGACGGCAAAGCGTTCGCGCATCAGTTCGATTTCCGTGAGCCAACCGGAAAGTTTTTTACTGTCAGCCGATTCGGAAAATCTTTTGAGATAGCTTTCGATGTCGGCGTTGACGATCTCCGTTCCGCCGATCTTTAACGTCCAGACATCGTGGATGAGAGTTTGCAGTGCGTCGAGGTATTTTTCGAAATCGTCCTTGTTTTTCGCGTCCGAAATTTCTTCGGCGGTTTGCAGAAGGACAGCTCGGTCGTTTGTCTGCAGAAGGCTTTGCAAAACTTTGAACATCAGTTCGCGGCGGGCGCGGAATTTTTCCAAATCTAATTCGAGCGCGCTGCCGAGTCTGCCGTGCGCGAGTTTGGCGAGAATTTTCGCGTCGGATTGGGAAAATTGTTGTGTATTTAACAAATGATTTTCAATTTCACCCGTTTCAACCGGCGCGAATCGCAAAGTTTGAACACGCGAACGAATCGTCGGAAGCAGAGCGTTCGGGCGCGACGTAACCAAAAAAATATGCGCCGTGGCGGGCGGCTCTTCCAGAGTTTTCAAAAGTGCGTTCGAGGCTTCATCATTCATCTTATCTGCCGGATCAATTATGAAAAAACGGCTTTCGGCTTCATACGGGCGGAAATTGGCTTCCAATTCGAGATTGCGGATCGCGTCAACCAAAATTGTTCTTTTATAAGGCACGACGTGTCCGATGTCGGGGTGTTCGGTAAAAAATACTTTTTTAAATTCGTCTTTATTTTTATCGGTCGGGGTAGGAATAACAACAACATCCGCCCGACGGCAAGCCGCGCAGTTATCGCACGCCTCACCGTTTTGCAGATTTTGACAGACAAAAGATTTGGCGAATTCGAGCGCGAAAAGCCGTTTGCCGATTCCTTCTTCGCCCGCAAACAAAAGCGAATTCGGCACGCGCCGATTTGCAATAAAGCGTTTGAGAATCGTTTTGATATGATCGTTTCCGATGAGTTTATCTAGCATTGAAATAAAAACAGGATGAACAGGATATACAGGATTTTAGTCTTTTCCCGTTTATCCTGTCCATCCTGTTTGAATTCTTCTTACGCCAAAAATTTATTGACGATCTCCAAAACCTGCGCGTGAACTTCGGCGACCGATCTGTTTCCGTCAATCACTCGGAAACGCTTTTTTTCTTTGGCGGCGATTTTCAGATAGGCTTCGCGGACGCGCGAGTAAAATTCCGTCGTTTCCAGATCCATACGGTTTTTCCGCTCGCCCGCTTCGTCGCGCGAATCGGTTCGCAGAAGAGCCTTTTCGATGGCGACATCGAAAAACAGAGTCAGATCGGGCTTTAATCCGCTCGTCGCAATTTTTATTATTTGATTGACCATCGTTTCGGAAAAACCGCGTCCCGCGCCTTGATAAGCGAAAGTCGCATCCGCATAGCGATCGGAAATGACGATCTTGCCTTCTTCGAGCGCGGGCTTGACGAGCAGTTCGACATGCTGGGCGCGGTCGGCGGCGAACAGCAGGAGTTCGGCAATCGGCGCGACCGTTTCTTCGGTTTCGAGAAAGGCTTCGCGCAGACGGCGACCGAGCGGCGTTCCGCCCGGCTCCATCGTCGTCAGAACATTTAAGCCGCGCACACGCAAATCGCTGGCGAGCATTCGCAGTTGCGTGGATTTCCCGCTCCCGTCAATGCCTTCGAATGTTATAAATTTCCCGCGCAAAATCCCCTACTCGTTATCCGAACGCTTTCTTTCAATGGTGATGGTTGAAATGGCGTGTTTGAAAATCAAGAAATCCTGCCCGTTCGCGTCAAGTAAAACCGAAAATTTATCAAAACTCCTGATCCTGCCGGTCAGAGTCGAGCCGGGCAGGAGATGAATCGTGACAGTAGTTTTATCCCTTCGTGCCGTGTTTAGAAACGCATCCTGTATGTTTTGCCCCGCAGATTTTTCCATAGCCTTTTCTCTTTTATAATCAAAATTTACCAATAGCAATTTATAGATTATAAGCACAAATCGGCTGACAAACAAGAATTATTTCACAAGCGTTTAAATTTTAAGAGTTTGGAGCAGTTTTTCAAGCGTTTCCGGCTCATTGCCGAAACCGTCAAGCCAGATCGCGTCCTTTTCGCGCCGAAACCAGGTTAATTGACGTTTGGCATAATTCCTCACGTCTTGTTTGGTTTGCTCAATCGCGCTTTCCAGCGAGCGTTCGCCGCGCAAAAATTCGCAGACTCTCCGATAACCGTGCGCGCCGAGCGCGTTCGTGTCGTCGCGCACGCCTTTTTCGCGCAAATTTTTTACTTCTTCGACTAAACCTTTTTCAAAATGAATTTCGGCGCGCTCGTTTATTTTTTCATAAAGCAGATTACGCGGCGGATTCAGCACAAAAATTTTTATTCTGTCGGCAAATTCGGGCGGCTCTTTTCTTTCGGGCTGAATCTCGGAAAGCCGTTTTCCGGTCTGAAAAAAGACTTCCAGACCACGCATTGTGCGGACATAATCGCGCGGGAAAAGTTTTTCTGCCATTTTCGGATCAACTTTTTGCAGCAATTTATAAAGATGCTCCGCGCCTTTTTTTTCTTTTATTTTTCTGAATCTCTTTCTTAAATTTTCATCGGTCGGCGGACTTTCAAAAAATGGATTCTTCAGAGTTCTCAAATAAAATCCGGTTCCGCCGACCATGATAACGGTCTTGCCGCGCGATTCGATCTCTTTGATCTTTTCCGCCGCGTCGCGCGCCCAATCGGCGGCAGTGTAATTCGTTTCGGGCGAAACGTAATCAATCAGATGATGTTTCACGCCGCGCTTTTCTTCTGCCGAAGGCTTTGCCGTCGCAATTTCGATCTCTTTATAAATTTGAACGGAGTCGAAATTGATTATTTCCGCATTTCCGAGATGCAGAGCGAGCGCGACCGCCAAATCGGTTTTGCCCGAAGCGGTCGGTCCGGCAATGGCGTAGATCGGTTTTTCGGTTTTTTTAGCCACAGAGGACACAGAGTAACACAGAGATTTTTTATTTCAGAAAACGGATAAGTGTGAAAATTAATATCAAAAATAAAATAACGAGCGAGCCGGTAATTTGATTACGGGAAAATTTCATTTTTTTAGTTGGCGACGGAAATTGATTTGCCGACAAATTCGGCGATTCCCGTCAGAAGCATCTGGACGGCGACCGTGATAAGAATCATTCCCATCAGGCGTTCGATTGCGATTAGACCTTTTTCGCCCAAGAATCGGACAAAATAACTCGAAAAATAAATTATCAGAGCCGAGACGAACCACGCGATGAAAACCGCAACGAGCCAATCCGCCCAGCGCGCCGGCTCGTTGCTCATCATCAGAAGCGCGGTCGCCATCGCCGACGGTCCGGCGACATACGGAATCGCCAGCGGCACGATAAACGGTTCGCCTTCGACATCTTCTTTGAGCGGGGCGTGAGTCGCCGGAAAGATCATTTTTATCGCAATGATCATCAAAATAATTCCGCCCGCAGTCGTCAGAGCCGTCTGCGAAAGATGCAGTGCCTGAAGAAGATATTGACCGAGAAACAAAAATCCGACGAGAACGATCAGAGCGATTATCAACTCGCGGATAACGACTTTTCTCTGCCGCTTGGGTTCCACTTTTTTGAGCGTCGTCATAAAAAGCGGAATATTCCCGAGCGGGTCCATTACGAGAAATAAAAGCAATGCGGCGGAAAGTATCGTCATCGGAATAAATCAAGAAATTGTCCACAGATAAACACAGATGAACACAGATTTTTGAAAGAAATCAAAACCGGATAGAAAAATAAACAGAATTTGTTTTTAGTATTAAAAAATCTATTCTTATCTGTGTTCATCTGTGTTTATCTGTGGATAAAAACCTATTTTTGCAAAAGCTCGACGGTATTTTTATTGCCGCCTTTTTTCGCCCAATCTACGGCGGTTTTGCCTTCTTTGTCCTTGATCGTTTTGTCCGCGCCTTTGTCCAAAAGAAGCTGAACTATCTCGTTTCGCGTTTCCGGGTTGATCTGATTATTTTCCGCCGCATACATCAGCGGCGTCGTGCCGTCCGTCTCCTGCGCGTTCGGATTCGCCCCTTTGTCGAGAAGCATCTTGACGACGCGCGGATTGGCATCGCGCCGCAGAACGGCTTCCGACAGAGGCAGTGCGCCCGCGCTGTCGGCGATATTCGGATCCGCGCCTTTATCTAAAAGTTTCAGTATCAAATCTTCGCGTCCCTGAATAATGGCGACGTAAAGCGCGGTTTGGTTTTTTGTATTCTCGCCCGGCGCACCGCTCGAATTAACGTCCGCGCCCTTTTCCAGAAGCAGTTCGAAAAGGTCTTCTTTCTTATTTTTGATAGCGACGTAAAGCGGCGTGTTGCCATTGTTGTCGCGCATATTCAGATCGGCTTTTTCAACCAGAAGATTCGTGATTTTCGGGTCTTTGTAGCGAATCGCGTAGGTTAAAGCCGTTTCGCCCTTGTCGTTTTTCGCGTTCGGATTGATCCCGGCTTGCAGAAAACCGCGGACGGCAACCGCGTCTTCATTATTCATCGCCCTGAAAAATTCGGGTTCGGTAAACTTAAAGCCGCGCAGTTTCAAAACGTTCTGCGCCATTTCCGGCGAGGTTTCGTCCGGGCGCGCGCCGCAGGCGAGAAACGCGACCGCGAAGATAAAAAAACAAATCGAGGTCAAAAAAGTTTTTCCCATTTTCATTGCAAAATCTCCCTTTCTTTTCGCTCAATCTTAAATCCAGAGCGGGCGGATTGTCCAGAATCGCTTGTCGCAAAAAGGTTTTGACGATACTATTTCAAATATCCGAAAACTCGTATAACTCTAAGGAGAACTCCAAAATGCTGAATAAAATAACCGTCAATTTTCTGATAATTTTCTCATTAACAATTTTTGTTTCGGCGCAGACGCCGGACGCGGAAAAAAAGGAAAAGGCGGCAAAACTGCAGGAAAACGCGCTCTCTTTTTTGCGCGAAACCTCGTCCGAGATCATCAACCTGCGAACGCCGGAAAACCGCATCGGCTTTCATGCCGAACTCGCCAGCCTGATGTGGTTTCACGACGAACGCGAAGCCCGCGTGATGTTCAACGCCGTAACGAACGATTTTCGCCAACTGCTGGTCAATCTCAACGCGCAGATAAATTCAATAGAATTGGACGAAAATTCTGAAATCTACAATATCCCGTTCGTGCGCGGCGCGGGCAGGCAGGCGGAAATTCACAGAAAATTCGGCAAAGCGATGAGTGTCCGCCAGCAGATCGCTTCCGCCCTAAGCGAACACGACGCGCTTCTCGCTTATTCGTTTTTTACCGATACCGCGTCGGCGATCACCAACGCGAAATTTCAGGAGCAGATCAAACAGCAGGACGGCTATTTCGAGATGCAGCTTCTTCAGGCGGTCGCCGAACAGGACGCGGCGAAAGGCTTGGAATTCGGACGAAAAAGTCTGGCGAAAGGTGTGAACAACAATCATCTCGAACTTTTGAAAAAAATCTACAAGAAAGATGCCGACAGCGGCGCGGCGTTTGCCGAAGACATCGTGCGAAAACTGCGAGCCGACAGTGACGATGCGGAGAATTTCTATTTTGTGAGCAGAGCGTTGTCTCTGGGAATCGAAAATCGGGATTCGGTCAAGGATAAACCGACTCGGAAAAGAATGTTCAGCGACTCGGATTTGCGCGATCTGGCGGAAGCGGCGGCGCGGAATTTGTTGAGTCAGAATCTCGAAACTCTCGCTTCAAACAGCGAAACGATTAATAACATCGAAAAACTTTTGCCGAATCGCGCCGCGCAGATTCGCCAGAGAATGAAAACCGCGACGGTTGCCGCCGCAAACAGTAATACGAATTCGGAAACCGCTTTGACAGATGCGATTGCCGATAGATACGTAAAAGAACAGCTCGAAAAAGATAAGCAGGAAGAAAAGATCGAAGAGATGAAGACCGCTGTGACGAGCGAGCTTTCCGGCGAACAGCGCACCGCGGCGATCAGCGAAGCGCAGAAAATGATTGACGGCATTGACGACCCGACGGCGAAGATCGCGGCTCTGAGCGGTCTGGCGGCGCAGATCGCCAAATCGGGCGACAAAGATTTGGCATTGCAGTTTATGAAACAAGCCGAGTCGTTCGTCAGCAACACGCCGAAAAATTACATTGATTATTTGCAGTTGTGGACGCTGGCGAGCGGCTACGCGCAGGTTGACGCGGAAAAATCTTTCCCGATTTTGGAAACGGCGGTTTACAATCTCAACGACACGATCGCGGCGTTTATCAAAGTCGCCGAATTTATTGATGTCAACGGCGAGATCATCGAAGACGGCGAAGTTCAGGTCAGCGGTTTCGGCGGCGGCGGAATGACGCGCGGTCTGATCGCCGGTCTCGGCGCGAGCGAGCCGACGATCCGCACCCTTTCGGAAGCCGATTTCGCGCGGATGAGAAACCTCTCGAACAAATTCGACCGACCGGAAGTCCGAATCCTGGCGAAAATGCTCATTTTGCGGGCAGTCTTCGACGAAAAAAAGGCATCACTAGATAAGGAATTGACCGAGATTGACGATTCATAAGGAGTTTTTAGAAATGCAAAAAAAGATAGTTTCGCTTTTTATTTTAGTTTGTTTCTTTTCCCAAATTTCACTGGCTCAAACCGAAATCGAGCAGGAAACAGACGAAAAACAAGCCGAATTCAAAGAAGCGGCGGCTGAAATTTTGGGCGAAACATCGGCGATGATCCCGTCGCTCGCCTCGCCGGAAAATCGTTTGAGCTATACGATCAGAATCGCCGGGATGGTTTGGGAACTGGACGAAACGCAGGCGCGCGCGATGTTTTCTTATGCGGTCGAAGAACTCAAAAGAGAGATCACGCAGATTGACGCAATGCTTAACCGGATGACGAACCAGCCCGAAACCGAATGGACGAACGCCGAATCGTTTTCCGATGTGAGAAACAAATCGAACCGCATTTTTCAGACGCGCTCGACGCTCGTCAACAGCATTGCAAATCACGATGCGGAATGGGCTTCGCGCGTTTTGGGCGAAACCGCCGCGCTCGTCACTAATCCCGAATTCGCCAAAAGATTCGAGCAGTCGGACACGAGTTTGAAAACGATGATTGCCGGAAAAGTCGCGCGGCAGGATGTAAACAAGGCTCTCGAACTCGGACGCGAACGCCTTTCAAAAGGTGTCAGCTACGACGTTACGACGCTTCTCCAGCAAATCTACAACAAGGACGAAGCCAAAGGAATCGCTTTCGGAAAAGAAGTCGTTGATAAAGTGAAATCCGCGAAAGGTTCGGTTTCGAGCTGGGTTTTGATCGGTCTTTTGCGGCAGGGAAGTTCGAATCTGCAGGCGGTTGCGAAAGACGCGTCGGGAAACCGCAAACCGCTTTTTGACGAACTCACGATGCGCGACCTGGCGGGAATTCTCGCCGATTCGATCATCAATTCTTCATCGCGCCGAACTTCGAACCAGGCGATGAATTTGATCGAACAATACGCGCCGCAAAAAGCCGCGCTCGTCAAACAAGCCGTCGAAGCGCGGGCGAATCAAAATAATTCGAGAAGAAACACGACCAATAATTCGTCGAGAAACAACCGTTCGCAATCATCGTCGTGGCAGAAAATAAACGAGGCGCGTTCGAACGCGCAGAAGGAAATCACCGAATCGCTGAAAGGTTTGCAGGACGAAAACGCTTCGGACGAAGAAAAAATCAAACTCATCAACGAAACGCGGGCGAAAATTCTGGCGGTCAATAATAACAGTTTCCGCGTTTCAAATCTGATCTCGCTTTCCCGGCAGGCGCAGAAAGCCGGACAGGACGAACTCGCCGGAGTTTTACTGTCGGACGCCGAACGCCTTGTTAATTTACAGCCGAAAGAAAGACGCGATTTTACCGAAAACCGCAATCTGGCAACCGCCTACGCGAGCGTCAACGCGGACAAATCGTTTGCGATTCTCGAAAATATGATCTACCGGCTCAACGACGTGATCGAAGGTTTTATCAAAGTCAACGAATTCAGCGGAAATTCCCGGATGGTCGAGAACGGCGAGATGATCATGAGCGGTTCGAGCCGCCAGTTTACCAACTACGTTTCTATCAACGGGAATAATTTGCAGGAACTCGCCGAAGCCGATCTCAAACGTCTGAAAAATCTCGGAGATAAATTCGCAAGACCGGAATTCCGCATCGAAATCCGCCTGAGGATCGCGCAAAACCTGCTTAATCCGTCGAATGTGCAGACGAATCAAAATTTCAGAATGCGAAATTTTAACCGGATAAATTCAAATTAGACAATTTCGAATCAGCGTGAGGGAAAAATACTTTATTGCCGGGAGCGCACGCATCCCGGCGAAATTCCGGTTTTTTATTTTCAAAGTATAGTCGAATCTTTATGACAAGCCTTTTTTGTAAATGGGAAAATCAACCCAAAGCCGTTCCGGTCAGCCAGTGTCCGCCGTCCACGACGAGCGTTACGCCGTTGATATAACTTGCCGCGTCGGAACATAAAAAGAGTGCCGCCATTTCGATATCTTTAATATAACCGAATCTTTGCAGAGGAATTTTTTTCTCTAGCCTTTCCTTGACGGGCGCGGGAACGAGACGTTTCATTCCTTCGGTGTCGGCGATCGGTCCGGGCGCGATGCCGTTGACGCGGATGCCGTATCTGCCCCATTCGATGGCGAGATTTCTGGTAATCGCGTCAACTCCCGCCTTTGCCGCCGAAACGTGAATCTGCATCGGCGTTGCCGTGTAATGAAGCGTCGCCGAAATATTCAAAATCTGTCCCTGCGATTTTTTGAGTTCTTCAAAAGCGGCGCGGCAGACGTTGAACGTGCCTTTCGTGTCAATGTCCACGACCGTGCCGAATCCGTTGGCGGAAAGCTCTTCCGGTTTGACGAGGAAATTTCCCGCCGCGCCGTTGACGACAATATCGAGTTTGCCGAAATGTTTCACCGTTTCACTGATCGCATTTTCGACCGCCGCATAATCGCGCACATCGGAAGCGACCGCGAAACACGCGCCGCCCCGTTCTTCGATAAATTGTTTTTGCGGAATCAGATTTTCTTCTTTCCGCGAAGTAATGGCGATTTTCGCGCCAGCTTCCGCCAAAGCGCGCGCCACGCCGCCCGTGATTCCCGTTCCGCCGCCCGTTACAAACGCGACTTTATCTTTTAAAATGTTGTCGGCAAAAATTTTCTCCATAATGATTCGGGATTTTAGCACATTAATTGTCCACAGATGAACACAGATAAACACAGATTTTTAGGGAATAAATTAACAGGCATAAACAGGATTAACAGGATAGTTTTGGATGTTTTTACGAATTCAAAGAAGTTTCACCTTTCCAAATCTTTAAAATTATCTGTGTTTATCTGTGTTCATCTGTGGACGGTTTTTCTTTTTTCCTGCACTTCCGCGCCGACCGATCTGCGGAATTACGCGCCGGTTGATTCGCTCGTTTATCTCGAAACAAATGACTTGAAAAAATTGCTCGATGCGATGACCGAAAACGACAGTTTTCAAAGATTGACAAACGGAAAAAAAGATTTCTCCGCGCTCGAAGGTGTTCAAATGGCGGTCGCCGTTACCGGATTTGAAACGAACGAAAAACAGGTAACGGATTCGCAGGCGGTTTTGAATTTCAAACCGAAATTCGTCGCTATCGCCGACACGCATTCTTGGGAATTTCAGACGGTTTCGCTCGCGGAAAATCAGATCAATAATTTTGTCAGCGAAACTTATGGCGGAAATGTCGGTCTTGAAAAGACGCAAAAACACGGCGGCGAATATTTTATCTGGACTTCCGCCGACGGGCGAAAAGTTTTTGCATTTGTCGAGGGAAGTTTGATCTTTTTCGGCAACGATGAAGCGGCAATCGAAAAATGTCTGGCGGTAAAACGCGGCGAAGCGGAGAATCTTACCAAAAGCGGCGAACTCGAAACGGTTTACGAAGAGGCAAAAAACAAATTAGCTTTCGGTTTCGTATCGGGCGAGGGCATCAAACAAATCGCCGATTTTGCGGGCGTTTCGGCGGCAATCGAAACGAGCGAAGACGAATTGCCGCGAATTTTTATTTCAAAAATTCTGCCGGAAATTTTGAGTAAATCCGTCAAAAGAATCGTCTGGACGGCGGAGAAAACGGAGCAGGGAATCGCGGACAATTTTCGTTTTGATACGGCAAACGAGATTTCCGACGTTTTGAAAGAAACGATCGTTCCGGCGAATCAAACGGAAAATAATTCGGCTGAATTTTTACCCGCCGAGATACAAAGCGCGACGCGCTACAATCTCGAAAATCCGCAGATCGCGTGGCGAAGCCTTCTGCTTTCCGCCGGACGGCAAACCGACGAGCAGAGCGCGAAAATTCTCGTTGCGTTTTCCGATTCGTTTTTCGCGCCGTTCGGGATCATGAGCGGTGAAATGTTTCTGAGTTCGACGGGCGCGGAAATTTTGACGGCGCGGTTCGATGCGGAAGGTGAACGGCAAATCGCAATACTAAATGTCAAAGACGCGGAAACGTTGAAAAAATCGCTTTTGCCGGAATTCCAAAAAAAGGCGGAAAATCAAAACGGCGCGGAAATCTGGAGCATCGAAGACGAAGATTTAACCGCGGCTTTTATCGAAAACAAATTGATTTTGGGCGATTCGGAAAGCGTTTTGAAATGCCTGGAAGCAAAACGAACGGGCGAAAATTTTACCAGATCGAAATATTTTCAGAGTTTTTCCGAATCTCGCGCCGCAGTTGTTACATTCGGCAAAGACGATGATTCGGCGCACAAAATCGCGCAACTTTTGGGAAATATAAAAAATAAAGATTTGCGGACGAATTCGTATTATCTGACCGAAACGCGATTTGAAGGCAATTCGTTTGTGCGGAAAACCGTTTCGGATTTCGGTTTTGCCGGAACGATTTTAGAGCAGTTTGCGGAAAATTGAGCGCAGACAAATAAATAAAAATATAGTCCGATTCCGGCTTCACAGAGGCGAATTATAGTTTGTTTACACACTTTCCCGGACTTCTGAAATTTTAAGTCTTTTGGCTTGCTTTGTGCCGGATATTATTGAACAATTAAGAGCGTCAAGCTAAATTACATAATTTGTTAAATCAGACTATTTATTAGTTTGGTGTTTCATTCAGATAACCAGAGTTGAACTTTCCTCTTTTATTTCTTAACAAAGCTTTTTAAAAACAATGAAAATTCTGCTTTATAATCCTGATAACGGCGTAACCCGCAATTTTATGCCGCATTTGTGGATGTTTCTTTTGCAATCGCTCACGCCCAAGGAACACGAAGTCATACTCATTGACGGGAATGCAAAAGCGATGAGCCGAAGAGAACTGGTAGAGTTTTGTCAGCGGGAAAATATCGGTCTGGTCGGGATCGGCGCGATGACGAGAATGGTTGCCCGGGCTTATAAAGTAGCCGATGCGCTGCGCGAAGCCGGAATCAAAGTCGTGATGGGCGGACCTCACGTTACCGAATGCCCGGACGAAGCACTCGGCAGAGACGGCGGCGCGCGGTACGCCGACGCAGTCGCCCTCGGTGAAGCCGACGATTATTGGGCGAATATCGTCGAAGATGCGGCAAACGGCAATCTCAAAGAGATTTATCAACCCGAAATTGATGCCAAGGGGCTTGACAAAAAACCGTCGCTGCAATCGTATCCCATAGTTCCGTGGGAAACTTTGAATTTGGAACAATTTAGTCTGATTCCTAAATTTCTGAGCGGTTTTATGTCAAAACTCGGCGACGGCTGGGGAAAGTTTTTCGTCGTTCCGATAGAAACAGGTCGCGGCTGTCCCTACGGTTGCGAATTTTGCACGGTGACGGGATTTTTCGGAGATTCGATTCGATTTCGCACAAATGAAAGCGTCATTGAAGAATTATTGAGACTCAAAAAACGCGCTAAATCCGAAAAAGGAAAAATAGCGGTTTTTTTTATTGACGATAATCTCGCTATCAATAAAAAACGTTTGAAATCGCTTTTAAGAGATATTATCGCCGCAGACGCGCAATTGCCTTGGGTGGCGCAGATCAGCTCAAATCTTCTGGCTGACGAGGAACTGGTTGATTTGATTCACGATGCGGGCGGCAAATGGATTTTTATCGGAATGGAATCTATTGATCCGGCAAATATGGCGGACGTGAATAAAACCTTTTCGAAACCGGCTAATTACAAAGACGTTCTCGACGGTCTGGCGCGGCGGAATATTTACGCGATCACATCGTTTATTTTCGGAATGGACAACGATACGGTCGGCGTGGCGGAAAGAACGGTCGGAGAGATCGAAAGCTGGGCGCCGGGGTTGCCTGTGTTCGGACAGCTAACGCCTTTTCCGGCAACACCGCTCTACACACGTCTGGAAAAAGCCGGTCGGCTCGAACGCCCGAAACACTGGCTTGAATTCGCGCCTTTTGTAATGGCTCACAATCCCTTGAAAATGACGATTGAAGAAGCCAAAAATGAAACTTTCAAGGCGTGGGCAAAATCATACAGTCCCGAAAGAAATCGTGAAGCCATTAATTCGATCAAGGATTCCGATGTTCAGACGCGCATCGGTCATCTGGTCGCGCGGCTTTTCTTTCGCGGAATTTATTTTCCGCAGATGAACAATCGCGCGTGGCTCAAACTTATTTTTCAAAATCGCAAAATAATCATCAGTCTGACCAAAGAAGGTTTGCTAAAGTGGCGAAACGCGCATAAAAAAGCCAAACTAAAAGATGATCAAGAACCAGATTTTTGAATAAATTTATCAGAGGAATTTGCAAGGCGAAAAATTATCAGATTTTAGCTTTCCGTTTCAAAAATCTCGCGTTGTTTTCGATCCAGTTTTCCGATTCTTCATAAAAAGCGAATTTTTTTTCATCCTGCCTAAAGGCAGGTGTGTGATGATAACGCCGCCCGTTTTGCAGTTTCATCGGGTGAAAAATATGCAGCATCTCGTGAAAAACGACGTATTCGACGACATAGCGCGGAACTTTTTTATCGTCCAGAGATTTGCTGATGACAATCGTGTTGTGCGCCGCGTCGTGATGACCGAGACGGCGAAACGTGCCGCGCGCCGACCATGTGAGAGTCGGTTTTTTTATCCGATTGTCAAAATAAAGATCGTTCATCTGCCGGAAAATTTCTTCGAGATCGTAAACGTCGCCTTTCGGGGAAGTAATTACTTTTCGTCCCTTTTGCCGTTTATTTTCAAGAGCTTGCGCGCGGATTTCCTTTTTTGAAGCGTATTCGTTGTAGATTTCGTTTGCCGAAGTGGGAACTTTTCGGCGCAGGATTTTTGAAACGAGGATTTTTGCCAGAGCTTCGTGAACTTCCGCCGGCGCGTCCTTAAAAATTTCGGAAATACGGACGAAAATTTTGCCGTCTCTCAGGCGAATCGTGTGATTGATGCCGATGTAGGAATAATATTCGACGTTGATTTCCCGAATCTCGTATTTCCCGTTGTAGTTTTGAAAGGCGTTTTCGTAAAAAGTTTTAATTTCCGCGAGTTCGACCGACATAAAAGTTGTTTATCATAGTTTAACTGTTAAATCTTGACATTTTTGCGGTTAAAATGCTATCAAATACATAGCATATCTTTTTCCGAAGATGTGCCGCAAACTCATAAGTCTTTTGAAATGTCTGACCGTGATTCCGAAAAGAAATCCAAAGCGATCAAATCAAAGCCTGATCAGCGCGGGCAGATAGTTCTTTCAGCCATTATCAATGAGCATTTCGTCACGGGCGAGCCGGTCGGTTCGAAGACCATCGCGGATAAATTCGGCGATGCGTTTCCGGCGAGTTCGGCGACGATCCGCAACGTAATGAGCGAACTTGAAGATTTCGGTCTGCTCGAACAGCCGCATACTTCAGCCGGACGAGTACCGACGGACAAGGGATATAGATTTTATGTTGACAATCTGCTTGGCGTTTTGAGTCTTTCGGACGAAGATATTCGCCTGATAAACCGGGAATTCGGTTTGAACGAACTCGAAGCTCTCGATACGCCCGACAGATTGATGGAAAAAACTTCCCATCTGCTTTCTGCTCTTTCAAAAAATATCGGCATCGTCGTTTCGCCTTCTCTGGCGCAGGACCCGATGCAACATATCGAATTCGTCAATCTATCCGACAAGCGCGTTCTCGTCGTTCTGGTTTCCGCGCCGAATAAGGTTCACAACAAGATCATTCGTTTGACCGAAACTTATTCGCAGGAAGAATTAAACCGGACGGCTCGTTATCTGAATGTCGAATTCGGCGGAAAAAGCCTTGTGGAAATTCGTTCTAAGATTTTGAATCTGATGCACGAAGAAAAGGCTCTTTTCGACAAAATGCTGCAGACGGCGATGATTCTCTGTTCGCAGAGCATCGAGAGCGACGACGCGACGCAGAGCGAGGTTTATGTTGACGGAACGGCGAATCTGTTTTCAACCAACAGTTTCGGCGATTTTGAAAAACTCCGCCGCCTGCTCCGCACGATCGAGGAAAAATCTCGTCTGATACAGGTTTTAAATGAATGTATCGGCGGCGAAAATTCGTCGAGAGGCGATGTGCAGGTCATTATCGGAAGCGAAAATTCCGTTGATTCGCTGCAAAACTGCACTTTGATCACCGCTCCCTACCACATCGGCAAGGACGGCGCGATCGGCGCGTTGAGCGTTTTGGGTCCGACGCGGATCGAATACGCGCGCGTTATCTCGATAGTCGGCTATATTGCCAGAGTTTTGGAGAATATGATGACGGAACAAAACTCGAAAAACTGATCCCGATTTCGTCCTATTAAAAAAATGGATTCCAACAACGAAATAAAAGAAAAATTCCCTGAGGAAATAGATTTAAAGTCTTCGATCGAAGATTTTTTGCGTGAACTCGAAGAAAAGGAAAAAGACCTCAACATCTCCGAGGAATTGGTCATCGAGATCGAAGAGGATGCAATCCAGGAGGAAGTTCCCGAATTTATAATAAACGAATTTTCTGCTGACACTTTGGTCGAGATTTCGTCTAATCAAACTTCTTCCGAACAAATTCAAACGGCTCAAACCCGGGCGTTAGAGCAGGCAAATCAGATCGCCGATCTCGAAAACCAGGTTGGCGAACTGAAAATGGCTCTCCAGAGCCGGCAGAAGGATTTTGACAATTACCGTAAACGCATCGAGCGCGAAAGAGGCAATACGTTTCAAAATCAGATCGGCAATCTGGCAACCCAGATGCTTCCCGTTTTGGACAACTTGGACCGCGCGCTAGACGCGGCTTCGCATTTCGAAGGCGAGCAGTCAAAGGATTTCCGTCATTTTTTTGACGGCATCGCGCTCGTCAATCAGCAGCTTAACGAAATTTTATCGGAAATGGGCGTGCAGCCCGTCGTTACCGTCGGCGAAGCGTTTAATCCTTATTTTCACGACGCGGTGGCGACCGAGCCGACCAATGATTTTCCTCCCAACACGATTACCGAAGAACTCCTGCGCGGTTACCGGATCGGCGACAAACTGATTCGCGCGGCGATGGTTAAGGTCGCCGCTCCCGCCGAATAAAAATCGCCGAATTATTCCTCCCGAAGCGGCTAAGAATTTAGCAAAACTCGAAATACTATGAGCAAAGTCATCGGAATAGATTTAGGCACGACCAATTGCTGCGTGTCGGTTTTGGAAGGCGGCGCGGTGCAGATCATACCGAACAAAGAAGGCGGCAGAACGATGCCGTCGGTCGTCGGATTTACGGAAAAAGGCGACCGGCTCGTCGGGCAGATCGCCAAACGCCAGGCAGTAACCAATCCGGCAAATACGCTCCACGCCGTCAAGCGTCTGATCGGGCGCAAATACGATTCGCCCGAAGTCGAAAAAATGCGCGGTTCGGTTCCGTTCGAGATCGTCGAAGCACCGAACGGCGACGCGCACATCCAGGTTCTCGACAAAACTTACAGTCCGCCGGAAATCTCGGCAATCGTTCTCCAGCGTTTAAAACTCGCGGCTGAGGAATTTTTAAGCTGTGAGATCAGCGAGGCGATCATCACCGTTCCCGCGTATTTTGACGACATCCAGCGGCAGGCGACGCGCGATGCCGGAAAAATCGCCGGTCTGACGGTCGAACGCATCATCAACGAGCCGACATCAGCCGCGCTCGCCTACGGTTTCGACAAAAACAAGAGCGAAAAAGTCGCCGTCTATGACCTCGGCGGCGGGACGTTCGACATCACGATTCTGGAGATCAACGACGGCGTTTTTGAAGTTTTGGCGACATCGGGAAATACGTTTCTCGGCGGCGAAGATTTCGACCAGCGCATCATCAACTGGCTCGTCGAAAGTTTTAAAACCGAGAATGGAATTGAACTGACCGAAGATCGGCTCGCGCTCCAGCGTTTGAAAGAAGCGGCTGAACGAGCGAAATGCGAGCTTTCGACCGTTTCGGAAACGACGATCAATCTACCGTTCATCGCGGCTGACCCGACCGGACCGAAGCATATCAACACGGTTTTGACGCGCGCTAAGTTCGAAGAACTCGTCGCCGATCTGGTCGAATCAACCGTCGAGCCGTGCCAGAAAGCCCTGTGGGACGCGAAACTCCAGCCGACCGATATTGACAAGATCATTCTTGTCGGCGGACAGACGCGCTCGCCGATCATTACAAAAACCGTTTCCGAATTATTCGAAAAAGAACCTTCAACCGAGATCAACCCGGACGAAGTAGTGGCGATGGGCGCGGCGATCCAGGGCGGCGTGATGTCCGGCGATGTCAAAGACATCGTGCTTCTGGACGTTTTGCCTTTAAGTCTCGGACTCGAAACGCGCGGCGGTTTGTTCGTCAAGATCATTCCGCGCAACGCGACGATACCGCTCAAAAATACGATGACGTTTACGACCGTCGTGGACAATCAGCAGTCGGTCGAAATCCATATTATGCAGGGCGAGCGCGAGATTGCCAGCGCGAACCGTTCGCTCGGACGCTTCGATCTGGTCGGCATTCCGCTCGCGCCGCGCGGCGTTCCGCAGATTGACGTTTCGTTCGAAGTTGACGCGAACGGCATCGTCAACGTCTCGGCGAAAGACAAAATGACCGGATTGGAGCAGGCGATGCAGATCACGCCCTCGTCGGGACTTTCGCCCGAAGAGATTGACCGTCTGATTATGGAAGCCGAAACTTCCGCCGATTCCGATGTCAAAGCGAAGGAATTGATCCTGCAGAGAAACAAACTCGAATCGTTAATCAACAATGCGCGGCGGGCGATGGCAGAATTCGGCAGGACGCTCGATCCCGATCAGCAGCGCGAAATAAACGATGCTCTGAATGATGCGGAGAGTTCAATAACATCGGAAAATCTGGACGAAATCAAATTGGCATTAACGGGCGTCGAACTTGAAACCAACAAGATCACCGAAGCCTTAATGACGGCGGTTTGATTTTCCGGTCGGCTTGAGAATATTGCATTATTTTTGCAAAATAAAGTAACGTTGGTTTTGAAATAAAAAGCCGGCGTTATTTTTTGTTCGTAGTTTGTGGTTTGTAGTTCGTTGAAAAATTTTTCTACCGGCTACCGACTTCTAAAGAAATATGAGTAAACGTGATTATTACGAAGTTTTGGGCGTTTCGCGCACGGCGACCGAGGTCGAGATCAAACGCGCTTACCGCACACTCGCGGTCAAACATCACCCGGACAAAAATCCGGGCGATCCGACCGCTGAAGAAAAGTTTAAAGAAGCGGCAGAAGCCTATTCGGTTTTGTCCGACGCAAACAAACGCGCGGCTTACGACCGTTTCGGACACGGCGGCGCGAGCGGCAAAGGCTTCGGCTTTGATCCGCAAGGATTTTCGAATATCGAAGATATATTCGATCTCTTCGGTTTCGGCGATATGTTCGGCGGGCGCGGCGCGCGAAGCCGCACATCCGCCCAGCGCGGCGCGGATCTGCGTTATGATCTGGAAATCACGCTCGAAGAAGCCGCGAACGGAAAAGAACAGAAACTGCAGATTCCGCGGCTCGAAAAATGCGAGAACTGCGAAGGCAAAGGCACGGAATCGGGAACACAGCCCGAAGCCTGTGTAACCTGCGGCGGAAGCGGTCAGACGCGCTACCAGCAGGGATTCTTCTCCGTGATGCGAACCTGCCCGAATTGTTCGGGTAAAGGTCAGATCATCAAAAATCCGTGTAAAAACTGCAAAGGCGCGGGGCGCATCGAAAAAGAAAAAACCATCGAAATAAAAATTCCGGCAGGGGTCGAAACCGGCTCGCGTCTGCGCATAAACGGCGAAGGCGAAGCCGGTCTGAACGGCGGACCGACGGGCGATCTCTACGTCGTCATTCACGTCGCCGAACACGAAATGTTCGAACGCCAGGGCGCGAATCTTTACGCATCCGTTCCGGTTTCGTTCGCGCAAGCCGCGCTTGGAGCGGAAATCGAGGTCAAAACTCTGGACGGCGAAGAGTCTCTGAAAATTCCCGCCGGAACGCAGACGGGAACGGTCTTTCGTTTGAAAGAACAGGGAATGCCGATTTTGGGCGGTCGCGGCAAAGGCGATATGTTCGTCGCCGTTACGCTTGTTACGCCGAAAAACCTGACGAAAGAACAGCGTAAACTTTTAGAGCAATTAGCCGAGATCGAAGATACGGAATTTCAGGACGAATCGTTTATAGACAAGGTGAGAAATATTTTCGGATAAGTCAGAACCGCCTGCGGTAGCGGACGATTTTTTTGATTGCGGAATGCGGATTTGGGATTTGGGATTGGTCGTTTAGTTATCAGCCAATCCGAAATCCGCATTCCGCAATCCCAAATCGCTAAACCCGCCACGTAGGCGCAGGCGGTTCTGACCTTATTTGACCTTTGCGCTAAACTGCTGTCAAATAACAGATGCTTTAATCGGACGATTATTTTTATAAAATTTTAAAAATTATGTTGGAAAACAAAGTTGGAATGATCTTCGGCGTGGCGAACAAACGCTCGATCGCGTGGGCGTGCGCTCAATCGTGTATGGAAAAGGGGGCGAAACTCGCTTTTACCTATCAGGGCGAACGCCTGCAGAGCAGTATCGAAAAATTGACCGCCGACATCGAAGATACGCTCGTCGTGCCGTGCGACGTAACGAATCAGGCGGAAGTTGACGCGGCTTTCGAAGCCGTCAAAGAGAAATACGGGCGGCTCGATTTTCTGATCCATTCGATTGCGTTCGCGCCGCGCGAAGCACTCGAAGGCGAATTCGTAACGACGACCAGAGATGCATTTTTAACGGCGTTGGAGATCAGCGCGTTTTCGCTGACACAGCTTTCGCTCGCCGCCGCGCCTTTGATGACCGACGGCGGCAGCATCGTGACGATGAGCTATTACGGCGCGGAAAAGGTCGTGATGAATTACAATGTGATGGGCGTGGCGAAATCCGCGCTTGAATCGAGCGTCAGGTATCTGGCGGCTGACCTCGGCAAAAGCAACATCCGCGTCAACGCGATCAGCGCAGGACCGATCAACACTTTGTCGGCGCGCGGCGTAAAAAATCTCGGCACGATGCTCAACTACGTCGCCGCCAAATCGCCGATGAAGCGCAACGTCGAAGTCCGGGAAGTCGGCGACACCGCGCTTTTTCTCGTCAGCGATATGTCCACCGGAATTACCGGCGAAACCATCTACGTTGATTGCGGCTACAATATTATGGGAATTTAAAAGTTCATAGAGTTTATAGAGTTTGGAGAGTTCATAGAGTTTTTTTTACTCTCCAAACTCTATAAACTCTATGAACTCTCCAAACTCATTTATGGCAAAAACAAAAGCGAACAGACCGAAAATCAAAAAAAAAGAACTGGAAAAAAAACTGAATATTGATATTCTCGAAACCGAGCCGGACACCGTCGAAGAAGCCCGGAAGCAGGAAGATTTGCAATTTTGGAAAATGACCGATGACGAAATTCTGCTTCGTTCGCCCGAACCGGACGATACATATAAAACGTCGGATTCGTGGCGCGTTTTCCGTATAATGGGCGAATTTGTCGGCGGTTTTGACGACCTTGCGACGATTACGAAAGGCGTTTCGGTTTTCGGTTCGGCGCGAACGGAAGAAGACAGCGAATATTACATTGCCGCCCGCGAAACCGGAAAACTTCTCGCCGAAGCCGGTTTCGAGGTCATCACGGGCGGCGGTCCCGGCATTATGGAAGCGGCGAATCGCGGCGCGTTCGAAGCGGGAAAGGTTTCGGTCGGGTGCAATATCGAACTTCCGTTCGAACAAGAGCCGAATCCGTATCAGACGAGATTTTTATCGTTCAAATACTTCTTCGTCCGCAAGACGATGTTCATCAAATATTCAAACGCTTATGTGATTTTTCCCGGCGGTTTCGGCACGATGGACGAACTTTTCGAGGCTCTGACCTTGATCCAAACGAGAAAAATCCGCAATTTTCCGGTCGTCCTGTTCGGCTCGCAATACTGGCGCGGAATGCTCGCGTGGCTGACCTCGACGATGCTTAACGAGAAAAATATCAGTTCGGAAGATTTGGGTTTGATGCATCTGACCGATTCGCCGAAGGACGCGGTGGATTTTATCATCAAAGTCTGTGAAGCAAACGTAACGATAAAGGGAAGCGGCACGGAAAGCTAAAAATAACTGAGAACTGGGAACTGAATAGTTTTTTAATAAGTTCTCACTTCTCAGTTTTCATTTCTCAAATAATTTTCCATCCAATCCAAATAATCACCCGAAACTTTTTCCGACGCGACGGCGACGATTTCCGGCACGTCGTAGCTGTGATTCGCCTTTATAAAACTTTCCAGTTCGTCAAAATTCGCTTCGAGCGTTTTAATCAAAAGCAGATGTTCCGGTTCGCTTTGAATCTCGTTTTCCCAAAAATAGAAAGATTTCATTTCGGGCAAAACCTGAACGCAGGCGGCAAGCCGCGATTCGACGATCTTTCGCGCGAGCGTTTCGGCTTCTTCGGTGTTCGGCGTTGTTGTAAAAACTATCAGCATAAAGGTCGGAACGGGGAGCGGTAGCGACCCAGTTTCAACATTTGTAAATGTGTCTTTTTTTTTATTTTATAACTAATTAGCGGATTGCTACCGCTCCCCGTTCTGATTATTTCGTCGCTTGTTGATTTATCAGATTCTGATATTCGCCGCTTTCGACGTATTTCAAAACTTCAGAAACGCGCCAGATCGGGAACGGGTGCGAGCGTCCCGCGCTTAAAATGTCAGCCCAGAAACGATCGAGTTTTTTCTCGTCGTAGCTTTTTTGAAATTCCCGCGCCTGATCCAAAAACAGATCGTAATCAATTTTATGCGCCAGTGTTCCGCCCGCCAGTTTCATCATCAGAGTGCCGATCGTATGCGGATTTTGCGTAACGAGCAGTGCGGCGCGGTCGCAGGAAAGCTCGGCTTTTCGCATCCACGCGAGAAGCGCGCCGCGCATCGAAGCCGTTAAAATTTCCTTGATTATTCCGGCGATCGGAAGCGACGCAAGCGGCACGGTCGCCAGTGCCAGAATAAGCTGTGCCGCCGTCAGATAAAGCACATGCTCGGCGTGTATATGTCCGACCTCATGCGCGATGACGGCGAGAATTTCCTCTTCGTCCAGCCTTTCCAGAAGCCCCGAATGAAGCACGATAACGGGTTTGTCAACGCCGCCCGTGAAAGCATTGACGATCGGGTTTTGCTGGATAAACAGATCCGGCATATCAACGCCGAGCGTCGTGCAGACGACCTGCAATTTCGCGTGCAGATCGGGACATTGCTGCGGCGTAACCTTGACCGCGCTCGCCATAAACGTAACGCGGATCGCCGATTCGCCCGTAACTTTTAAAAGCTGTTTGAGTGCCGTATCAATTCCGGGAATCGCCCGCAGAGCGGCGAGGGCTTTCGAGTCAGCCGGATGAACGTAATCGTGTTTGTTGAGATTTGCGAACTTAACGTGCGGCTCGTCCGAAAGCGGCAGTTTACAGCGACCGCATTTGGCTTCACCTGCGACATAATCGTCGCGGACGGTATTTTTCTGACCGCAGTAGCGGCAGCGAACATAATTTTTTTCAGCACTCGCGGCTGACGAACTTTTCTTTGCCATATTTTTAAGTTTAGATTAGTAGTCCAATCATTATCAAATGTAAATATCTGATGAATTTAACGCCGGAAAGTTGTAAAAAGTTTTGTGTCTGTAATTTTGAGGATTTATGAATCGCTCTGTTTTTGATTAAAAGCGGTTGACGATATTTTATGTGCAAAGAATCTTGACAATTTTTATGTCTCAGGAGCAAACTTATCATTAATTTATAACTTGCAAAATTTATAGTTTTTATAAAGAATTCAAATTTCTAATCCCGATAAATTTTCCCAAAACTGTTATTTTCCCGTTCGATAAGGAGTCGAAATGAAGAAATTCTTAAAACCGCGGTCATCAAAAAACTTTGTATTTTTTATCGCTTTGTTTGTTTTTTTTCTTAACTTTTTTTCTGGGAACATCGCGGCTCAAACTCTGCTCGATCCGACTTTTAACGGAAACGGCATCGTAACCACGCAATATCTTTCATTCGCCAGCAAAGCCTACGGTTCGGTTCTTCAGCCGGACGGCAAACTCGTCGTGGTCGGTTCGGCGAATACGAACGAGGCTTTTCCCGGCAGTTATCAGATGGTCGTTTTCCGATACAATGCGGACGGCTCGCTCGACGCATCTTTTGACGGCGACGGAAAATTTACGGCGGTTGCCGATCCGTCCAGAACCAGCGAGGCAATCGGAGCCGCACTGCAAGCGGACGGAAAGATCGTCGTGGTCGGCAGAGTCGGAACGGCGGAAAATCTTAATCAGGACGCGTTGGTCGTCAGGATCAATCCGAACGGTTCGATTGATACGACGTTTGACGGCGACGGAATCAAAACGATCAATTTCGACGTTCAAAACGCCACCGATATTGCCACCGATGTAGCCGTCCAATCCGACGGTAAGATCGTCATCGCCGACCGAACCGCCGCCAGCGGTTTTCAGGGGTTTATCGTCGCCCGTTTAAATTCCGACGGCTCGTTCGACAACAATTTCGGAACAAACGGCTCGACGCGGATATTCGGTAATATCACGACCGGCGAGCCGCGACTGGTTTTACAATCCGACGATAAAATCGTACTGTCCGGTCCCTCGGTGCAAAATACGCTCGTCCGTCTCGATACGGGCGGAACGCCGGATGCAAGTTTCGGAACGAACGGCATCGTCAACGGAGCGGGCGGAAACGGCATCGCGCTTCAGCCGGACGGGAAAATAGTCGTCGTCAATAATGTTTCGCAGGTAAACGTCATTGTCAGGCGTTATAACTCGGACGGCACGCCCGACACTTCTTTCGGAACGAACGGCGCGGCAACCGTTACATTCACCAATCAGGACGGGAATCTCAAACCGCCTTTTGATATAGCTCTGCAACCAGACGGAAAAATAATCGTCGGCGGCACGGTCAAACTTTCGACCAATCCCGATCAGGATTTCGCACTGGTGCGGCTCAACGGCAACGGTTCGATTGATACTCTGTTCGGCTTTAACGGGCGTTTGACGACGAACATTGAGGGCTGGGACATCGGGCATTCGGTTCTCGTTCAGACGGACGGAAAGATCATTCTGTCCGGCGAAAGCGGCGGCGGTTTTTCGATTGCGCGTTACGTTGCGGCGACGCTGAATAATTCGTGCCGACCGTCCGCCGATTTTAACGGCGACGGCAAAAGCGATCCGGCGTATTTTAACAATTCGGGACAGTGGAAATATATGCCGATTATCGGCGGCGGTTCCGCCGCCGTTTCGTGGGGACTCGGCACAGACCGGCTCGCGCACGCCGATTACAACGGCGATTGCCGGACGGATTTCGCCGTTTTCCGCAACGGCGTTTGGTATGTCAGAACGATTGACGGGCAGGAAATCTATTATCAATTCGGTCTGGACGGCGACACGCCCGTTCCGGCGGATTATGACGGCGACGATCTGGCTGATCCGGCGGTTTATCGCGGCGGCATTTGGTATATTCAAGGCACGCGTGACGGATTTTTCGCCGTTCAGTTCGGCATTGCGTCCGACATTCCCGTGCCGGGTGATTACGACGGCGACGGAAAGGAAGATTTGGCGATTTTCCGCGACGGCGTTTGGTGGCTTTTTAAGACAACCGAAGGCGTGAGCGCGTTTCAATTCGGTTTGGCGGGCGATAAGCCCGTTGTCGGTGATTATGACGGCGACGGAAAAACCGACGTAGCCGTTTATCGTCCGTCCGAAGGAACATGGTATCTGCTGAAATCAACCGAAGGTTTTGCCGGAGTGCAATGGGGAATTTCGACCGACCGACCGGTTCCCGCGGATTACGACGGCGACGGAAAAACCGACATTGCCGTTTACCGCAACGGCGAATGGTATCTTCTGCAAAGCACCAACGGTTTTCAACTCGTAAATTTCGGAAGCGCGGCGGACAGACCCGTTCAAAACGCATACATTCCGTAATTCGTTAAAGTCAGAGCCGGTCGCTACCGCTCCCGGTTCTGACTCGTTTATTTTGAGCGACTGCCAAGTTTCACAAATATTAAACCCAAACCGATCACAAAACTTCCCGTCAAAATTATCAAATTGAAAAAGCTTGACCAAAACGAAAAGTTTTCGGATTTGTCTTTTTTCGCCGCCGTTTTTTTCGGCTCGTCGGAAACTTTGAAAAACTCGCCCGTGCCGTCTTTCGTGCGGAGCATTTTCATTGTTTCTTCCAGACGCAGCGGTCGCGCGCCGCGCCGACCGAAGACGGCGATTTGATTGCCGCTCTCGTCAACCGCGCGGTCGCGGTCTAAGCCTTTGGAAACGGCGAGCGCGTCGCCTTTGGTTTTGAAATAGGCGATCTGTTTCGGCGCGGGGCGCGGGCTGAATCCGGCAAATTCGGGCATCGTTTCGGGATCGGTCAACTGCAAAATCTTCAAGCCGTTTTTGCCGTCGGCAACGTAGGCGTAAAGACTCGCATTCGTCATGGCGACTTTGACGGAATGCGTATCGTTCATCGTTCCGTCGGCATTGAAAGTCTGTTCGAGTTTCGGAGATTCGGGTTTTTCGACATCAATAATCGCCAGACCTTCTTCGCCGTTGGCGATGTATGCGTAAGTTCTGGCGACATAAATATCTTTCGCGTGTTTGAGCGGAACAATCGCATTTTCGACCAATCGCACATTGCCGTTCGTTTGCAATTCCTTGATGTCCAAAACTTTCAAACCGTCATTGTCCACGACAAATGCGTAGAGAAACTGAACGGCAATCGCTTTCGGCTGATTGAGCGGAATTTGTTTTGCGATGTTTGGCTCAAGCGGATTTGAAAGATTGACGATGACGAGGTTTTTGTCAGTCGTGATGTAGGCGTAGTTTCCGGCAATCGTGATGTTGTTCGATTCATTTAAAACGCCGTTCGGATTATATGTCAGAGCGCGTTTCAAAAAATTGTTGCGCGGTTCGCCGTCGAGAATTGTCGCCGCATTAACGAGAATCAAACCTTCGTATTTGTCGGCGACATACAAATAAGCGTAAAGCGGGTGAATCGGCTGTTCTTCATTGATGACCGGACTCGGTTTATTATTTTTAACGGCTTCTTCGTGAAGTTTGACGGCTTCGTCGGGCGGAATTTGTTTGTAGCTTCCGTCTTCGTTTATGACAGTGCGCCAACGCGCCGGATCAACCGCAAGCGTCGAGGGCGAGGCGACGGCAGTCGCATATTTCGTGTCAACATAAAATCTCTGACCGAACGGCGACACGGGCGCAGTGACGATTCTTTCCGAAAAACCTTTGTGGTCAATCTGCGCGATATCGTAAACGCGCAAACCGCCTTTTCCGGCGGCGACATAAGCGTATTCGCCGCGCACCTGCACCTGCAAGGCTTCGGGGCGACCTTTGTTTTCGTAATACTCGCTCAGTTCGCGTCCTTTACTGACGAATTTTTCGTAGTTGTCTTTGTAAGCCAGCTTGTGGAGAGTGCTGCCATAGACGGCTTGCGGTTCTTCGTGTTCGGTAACGGCGACGGCTTCGAGCGAATGCTCGGCGGCGACGAAAATGTAACGTCCCATAAAATTGACGAAATTCGTGCCTTGGAGCATCACCTGTGCCAGCCACGCATTATTATCGTTGTTTTGAGAAACGTGACAGTCTGAACAAGTCTGCGTTTCCTTGCCGCGGACGGTGTGCGGAACATGCGTGTTAAACGCCTGACCGGAAAAGCCTTCGGCGGAAACGGTCTGCTGTTGATGATAGATCCATTCGCGGTTCTGATTGCGCGAACTCACCAGCACGGCGGAACTCGAACGCACGGGCGCAACGCGGTGTCCCGTAACCGTTCCGTCTTTGCCGAGCATAAAAATATCGTCGCGCAAAACCTGATAATTATACGAAGTGTAATTTCTGGAAAAACCGCCTTCGTTATGACGATTCGGCATTTTGCGGTTGGCTTCCATCGAAAGATGACAGCCGAAACAGCTTGTTACCCACGAAGTATGACAGGCGTAGCAGGTCATATTATTGTCGCGGTGCGCGAGCATATTTTCGCCGACCGTTGCATCGCCCCAGGTTTCGTTGTCCTTTTGCATTGTCTTGGCGTAAGCCGATTTTTCGTTGTAATCGGAATTGCCGGGCGTTACGGTGTCAACCGTTTGGGTAACTTTCCACCAGAGTTCGGGATCAACAATGGAATTCTGCACGACATCGCCTTTTTTGAGTTCGATCTCGTTGCCGTTTTTGTCTTTGCGCGTCGTGTCGCGGTTAATAATTTCGAGAACGGTTTTGCGTCTGCCGTCGGGCGAGCGGAAACGAAGCCGCGTCAGATCGCGCCCGATAAGCGGTTCTTTGTTTCTTTCTCTCTGCGCGAGTTCGTTTTTATTTTCCGGCGGTAGTGCGGCGAAACCGCTCGTGATCGCGTTCGCTTTATTTTTGATCGTGCCGTGGCAGTCAATACAGCCGATCTCGACCGCCGCGCGCGGTTCGTTATACAGAATCCCCGTGCCGTGCGCGTCCTGCCGGAAATGACAATCGGCGCAGTGCATTCCGCGTTCGAGATGGATGTCTTTTAAATGCACCGATTTTGCGAATTTGTCGGGATCGTCGGGCGAAATTATCTGATCGTCTTTGTCCAAAAGATTTCCTTTGCGGTCTTTTTTATAGACGTTCTTAAACATCCATCCGTGACCGTGCGAATCGGCAAACTGCACCCGTTCGAGTTTTTCGTTAAATTCTTTCGTTCCGGTTTTTTGTAAAAATTCGGAATCAGACCAAAGACCGCGAAGCGAAGATGCTTCGGGATTTTTTTGCAGTTTTTCCGCTTCGTCCGACTCCGACGGATTGATCTGTTTATCGGTCGGATACATAAATTTTCCGTCCGTTTCGTTGTCCCACCACATCTGTCCGAGATATGTCGCCACCATATTCGTTCCCGGATGCATATGGCAGGTCATACATTGCGAGGTCGGAATCTGCGACGTGAACTGATGTTTTATCGGATGACCGGGTTCGTTTTTCGGAATGGATTCGTCGGCGGATTTCGACATTCCCTGATTGCCGTCTTTTGCATAAAACGCGGAATTAACAGCATCGCGGTCATTTGCATAAATGACGTGACAAGACGTGCATCCGGCGGAACGATAATCGCCCGGATGATCGTTCGTGCCGAGCATATTGAGTGTCGGGTCCATCAAACGAGTTTTCTGCAAACCAAGATAAACCGGATCGGTGCGGTTTAATGTGCCGAGACCGCGCGGACTCAAACCTTTGTCGGGTTTGCCGTTTTCTTCTTCCTTATCAGGCAAACCGACTTCCAAACGCCTTCGCCCGCCGCGCTCGAAAACGCGCAGAATATTTCCGGGCTGAGAAATTTCCCAGCGCGGAAGCGGTTCGAGAAACGGCAGAAAACCATTAAATGCCGTTTCTTCGCGTGTCGGCATCGGATTGGCGAGAAGCGTCTGCGGATTTCCGTCCTCGTTGTAGCTTTCCCCAAAGCGCGTGTCTTTGATATGAAAACCGCCGTTGTTGTAAAGAGCCGCGCCCCAGAGCATCGCGCCGTGCGCCATCATCGAACGCGAAACGTTTCGATTTTCTTCCGAATGACATTCGCCGCATGTCTGCGTGATGACGCGAAAATCGCCTGGATTTATAAACCGGACAAATTCCGCGCTTTCTTTCAAAAGAAGCGTATTGGCGCGTTCGGGATTGCGGCTCGAACATTCGCCATTTTTGCAACCCCATTCCTTCGGAAATTTCGGCTGAACATGCGCGTCCTTTTGCGTCGTCGCCGCCGGATTTCCGCCGTGGCACGCTGTGCAGCTTAAGCCCTGCGCGTCCTTGCCGTTATCGAGTTTGTCAAAAACATCGCCGCGCGCATTGTAGCGGTGCATCGGTTCGATGTTGTTATGACATTGCAGACAGCCTTCTGTCGGCAGCGTTTGCGGAGTTTCGACAGGTTTCGGTTCGGTCGCCGCAGGTTCGGGAGTTTTTTCCGGCTGAGTATTAGCCGGAGTTTCCTGACTTCGCACAGATGCAGTATTGTGCCAGAAAATTGCCGCCAAAAAACAGACAAAAATTATGACGACAAAAAATTTTAGCCGGTTAATTTTGTTTTTCAGAAGCATTTTTCTTTCCTCTATGTCTTGTGGACAGGTTGTTTTTATTAGTTGCCACTAGCTTCAGCTAGTGGTTGAGTTCAAACAAGCAACTGGCTTTAGCCAAATTTAAGAAAAATATCAATCAACCTTTATGCTTTAGCTAAAGCTGAATCGGAAGTTCATATTTTTATTTTGGCTAAAGCCGCCAACTTTCTTTTTCAAACATCCACTAGCTGAAGCTAGTGGCAATTTATAAAATTTTCAATAAAACCTAATAAATCAATTTCATCTGCGCGAACACGGAATATTGCGGCTTACTTGGATTCGGCACATTCGCGTTCTGGCAAAAATTCGGAATCGGGCAATTGCGGGTTCGGTCCGTAAAAATATCGTAAAAACCTTTTCCCGGAATCAGATAATTTCCGCCGAATGTAAACGTGATGTTGTTTATCAACAGCGGACGATAAACCACGCCTAGACTTAAATCGTAGCCGATCTCATGACGAATGCGCGGCTGAAACAAAATGTATTCGAGCGGTTCGGTGCGGTCGAAACGCAGGTAATTCGCGTTAAAAACCGCTTTCAATGTCTGCGTAACTTCGGCATCAATGCCGACGTTGAAAATCTGTATTCCGGGATTGACGAAATTCGCCTGACCTTCGGTTTTGCTCGATCTTAAACTCGGCAAAAGAGAGTTCGGCTGAACCAGACCGACATCGGTCGAAACCAGTCTCACACCCTGTCTGCTCCAATAAGAAAATTGACCGCCGACAAAATTCGGGTCATCAAAAATTGCATCAAATCCGCTCGCCCTGTCGTCAGTCGGATTTTTGTCGCCCGAAGCATAAAAAAACGAAGCGCGGTAGCGGATAAAATCGCGGTCAATCGAAAATTCCGCCGCCGCCATATGCGCTCTGATACTCGTCCGCTTTCCGGCAATCGGATTGTGATCGTCACTGCCGAACGCGAAATAATACGAGTGCGAAAGATTCAAAATCCCGATATGCCCGTCGCCGTTGATGCCGACATATCCGGCTTTGATCGTGTGCGGTCGAACGTCGCCGATCAGCGCGGGACGCACCAGAAAACCGTTCGAATCGTAATGAATATCCGCGCGGTCGTTGTTATACGCGCCGATTGCCTGAATCGTGTAGCCCTTGTATAAAAAATCCTGCCGGAAAAGATTGGCGATATAAACGTGCTGGTTTCTGAGTTCTTTCAGAGAGTTCAGATTGCTGTTCGTATCTTTTTCGATCTGCCGGAAATAAGCGAGATTAAACTGCGTTTTGTTATTGGAAAACGCGCCGAAAAGACGCGCTCCGAGATTGTTGTCGGTATAAAGAAATCCGCGAAAGTCGGCGTTAAACGGCTGGATTCCGCCGCGCACGGAAACCGCGTCGTAATTGTCGTTGGTGTCGAAAAGTTTGACTTCGGCAAAGGCTTCTTCGAGCGAAGCGTGCAGGTCAACGCGGTTCGTGCCGCGCCGCACATCAATGTTGACGATGCCCGTTTCTCTGGCATTCAGATAATTCGGAACGCTGAACGTCGGCGAGATTTTGATCGCCCATTGACGCGGCTGAAAAGCGGTTTGCCCGCGAAATAATTCAAAGGAAAATTGCAGAGTTTGATTGAAAGCGAGACTTTCCGGTCTGCCAAGAAAATACTCGCTGTTCGGATTATTCGCGCTGACATTCGAAGCGGTCGGCGTGCGGCGCAGTTCGATCTGGCTCGTGCTGACGGCTGAGAGAATCATAAAATATTCGTTGCCGAAGATCGGATAATCGCCTTTTAAAACGCTTTGGTCATACGGATTAAACCATTTGTTTCGCCGGAACGGAATGTCGCGTCCGCGCGCGCCCTGGTCGCCGTAGCGGTCGTATTCGGGAAAACCGATGCGCCAGCGGTCGCGAAGTTCGCGTCGGTCGCCGCTCGTCGGCGGTGCGGATTCGACGGTTTCATTTCCAGCCGCGCCGGTCGGTTCGTCCGGTTTTGGCAGATTTAATTCTTCGGTTTTCAACTGCTCGACCTGAAAATCAATCTTCGTTTCCGCGTCGCCGCCGATGATGATGTTTTCTAAAATTGGACAGATTCTTTTTGTTTTATCACAGATGACATTTGAAAACGAGCCGTAATCGGAAACCTTGCCGCGGTCGAAACGCGCTTCAAAGGGCGGCTCGACGCTGACGCGATACGCGCCCGCCGAAAGTCTTTTGCTGTAATCGCCGTCCGATTCGGTTTTTGTTTTTTCGGTTTCGGAAGATGTCTGATTGACGATGACGACCGTTACCCCGGCGACCGCTTTGCCGTCCGCGTCAGTAACCTTTCCGAAAATCCGTCCGCCCGTCTGTTGAGCCGCAGTAATCGAACAGCCCGTTAAAAACAGGACGGTTAATAAAAAAATTCGTCTTGCTGAAAAGAGATTCATCAATATAAATTCTTAACCGCTTATCCAAACTTTTAACTGAATGATTTTTAAGTGAAGTTCCAACTGTTTTAACACAAATATTAAAATTTGGCTAATATTTATTAGAAATATAAGCGGTTAAATCAGAGATTTGTCAATGTTTTCCGGCATATTCCAGCCTGTAAAATTTGAAAATTCGGATTCGGTTCCTGACGGAGACATTTACGCACCGCTTTGTCGCCCGCCGCGTGTTCGATCATACTTTCCTTTTACCGCTTGATTTTTATAATAATGAAAATCGTTCAAAATTCAGCTATGTCCTAATTTGTGTTGCCAAAGGTTTTGGTCCCGCAGGGACTATTGTTAATAGCCCGGCGATTTATCGCTGTGGTTTCAGATAACATACAGTATTAAGTCCCGTAGGGACGAACGAATTCTGCCGTCCCTACGGGACTTGGAAATAATTTGACGATCAAACCCGGCGATAAATCGCCGGGCTATTGACTTATGCTCCTACGGAGCAAGTTTGAAGATTATTATCTGGCAACACAAATTAGGACGCTACCCGAAATTCATTTCACTTGACTTATAAAATTTGAGTCATAAAATGAAAACGCACCTCTTTTATCATCAAAACCGGTCATTGTAAATTTTGCGGTTCGCGTTCAGACGGCAAGTCGGTTCTATACTATTTTTGGCGGCATTGGAAAAAGGCTCCAAAAAAACCCGGTAATTTCAGGGTTCGGGTGAAAAATTATGAACTGTCGGCACGGGAAATTTTATTCAATCGTCAAATTTTTTATCTTTTCGGTCAGTCTTATCTTGTTTACAAATCTTAATGCTCAACGAGCTTTTGCCCAACAATCCCTGACCGCCGACGATGTGCGGACGATCATCGCGCAGGGCGTTTCGACCGCCGTCGCCATGAACAAAAAAGTAACGATCGCCGTTACCGACCATGAAGGCAACGTACTGGGAATATTTGCGATGACCGGCGCGAATACGGATTCTGTAATTTCGGGCGGCGGCAGCGGCGGTTTTGAAGGTTTTGTCGCGCCGTCAATTTTCGCCGTTCATTCAAAGGCGGGAACAGCCGCTCTGTTCAGCACGGGCGGCAACGCTTTTACGACGCGCACGGCGAGTTTTATCATTCAGGAACATTTTCCGCCGGACGTTGACAATCGTCCGGGCGGACCTCTTTTCGGCGTGCAGTTTTCTTCGCTCGCTTGTTCGGACATTGCCGTCGCCGGACTGCCGCTCGGTCTGTCGGGCGATCCGGGCGGAATTCCGCTTTACAAAAACGGCGTGGCGGTCGGCGGTGTCGGTGTCGAGGGCGACGGGGTTTACACGATTGACCGCATACCGACCGACAACGACCAGCCGTTTGAAGAAATAATTGCGGTCGCGGCGGCGCAGAATTATTCCGCGCCGACTCTGATCCGAGCCGACAATATTTTGATCGAAGGAATTCGTCTGCCGTTTTCCAATATAACGAGTGTGCCGCCCGCGACGCAGATTCCGTTCGGAAGTTTGCCGGGCAGTGTGGTTCCCGCTTTTCCAATCCGCGCGGCACTGCCGTCGGCTTTTTTGCCCGTTACATTGAACGGCATTAGCGGCGAAGCAGACCCGCGTTTTTATCCGCCGGTTGCCGGTTCCGCGCTGACCGCCGCCGAAGTAACTCAGATTTTGGGAAGTGCCGCCGCGCTCGCCAATATAACGCGCGCCGGGATTCGACAGCCGCTCGGCAGTAACGCCCGCGTGTCCATCGCGGTCGCCGATGTGGACGGGAGAATTCTCGGAATTTTTCGCCAATTGGACGCGCCGGTTTTCGGCTTTGACGTTTCCGCGCAAAAGGCGCGAACGGTCGCTTTTATGAATCGCGCAAATGCGGCGGCGGTTTTACGGGCGACGGGTTTTGGTTCGTATGCCGACCGCGCCGCCGCCGACGGACTTTTGTTTAACGGCACGATTGCGTTCAGCGACCGCGGTTTCGGTTTTCTTAACCGCCCGCTCTTCCCGGACGGCATCAACGACACCGCGCCCGGACCGTTCAGCGTCGCGCTCGGTTCGTGGAGTCCGTTCAATGTCGGTTTTCAATCCGATCTGATTTTTGACGCGGTAACGAGTCCCGCGCCGCCGTGTCTGAAAAATTCGAAAATGGTGAAAAAACTGCTCCAATGCGGCTGCACGCCGATCACGAATCTGCGGAACGGTCTGCAAATCTTCGCGGGCGGCATTCCGCTTTTTAAGAACGGCGTGATGGTCGGCGCGATCGGCATCAGCGGCGACGGCATCGAGCAGGATGATTTTATCGCGGCGGGCGGAGCGAACAATTTCGCTCCGCCAATCGAGATTCGCTCCGATCAATTTTTCGTGCGCGGCGTCAGACTGCCGTTTCTGAAATTTCCGCCGCGACCGACTTTGCCTTGATTTCTAATGTTAAAATTTTCGGGAAAATTTTTGCTCATCGCGCTTTCGGCTTTCGGCTTTTATTTCGTCAATGCCCAAACGCCGTTCGGTTCATTGGAAGTTTCGGGGCGCGTACGTGTCGAAGGAAAAATGGAAAAGCTCGAACGCAAAAGATTCTATCTTCTGCGCGGCGGTTTGGAAGAAAACAAAAATCTCGTCGAAAAATTGAAAACCGCCGAACTCGTTTCGCGCGATTGTTTTTACAGTCAATTAAACGCCAGCCCGGAATTTATCTGCTGGCTGAAAGCGGAAAACTGCGAATCGCCGTATTGCCGCGAGATCGAACGGGCGGACATCGAAACCGTTCCCGAATTTCGGACGGCTTTTCAAAAGGGATTAAAACAATTCGGCAATCGTCCGGCAATCGCGCAGAAATGGCTGACGACCAATCTCGCGCCGCCGTTTCGTGAAGGTTTCTATTTAAAACAAAAATCTCTGCTCGAAAATCTTTTGAGCGGCGTAAAACCTCTGCAATCGGCGATGACCGACAGCGTGAGCGTCAAAGCGATCTTTATTGATATTCCGCTCGGTCTGAACGGGAAAGAAGAGGAAACATTTCTCGTTTCAAATCTTTTGCCGTTCGAGATCGGCAGTAAAACCTACATCTGGGCATGCGAAACGGAAATCGGCAGCGATAAAACGGCGAAATTGATTTTAAGAGAAGGCAAAGATTGCGAAGTTATCGTCAAGGATTTGCCCGTTTGTAAAACCGAAAATTGTCAAAAATGACCAAAAACCGCATCAGACTTTTTCTCATTGCACTCACCGCTTTTGCTTTCGCGGCGAGTTTCCTGGAGCGGACTTCGGCGCAGAAAGGGCGCGACAGTTTTTCGCATTCGACGGCGGCTCATAAAAAGATTGACTGCGCTTCGTGTCATAAAAATCCGACCGCCAACTGGACTTCGGCGCGCGGTTTTCCCGATGTCGCCGATTATCCCGATCACGATTCCTGCATCGGGTGTCACCGCAATGATTTTTTTCGCGGCAACCGTCCGGCGATCTGCGCGATCTGTCACGTCAATGTTTCGCCGCGCGGAAAAGCGCGTTTCGCGTTTCCGGTAAAATCGCGTTCGCAGGAATTTTCGACCGTTTTTCCGCACGACGTTCATCAGGACATCATCGCTTCGAACGAGAAAAAATACGAGCAAGTCGCCGTCGCGCATTTCGTTAAAGCGGGTTTTAAATTCATTGACGACGAAGATAAAAAACCACAGTTTAACAACTGCGCGATCTGTCATCAAACGCCGGACGATCTGCCGAAATATACGACTTTGAAGCCTTTGCGAACCGAATCTTTAACGAATCCGGCGGCGGAAAATTTTATTGCCAGAGCCGAATTCTTTAAAAATAATCCTGACAATCACGCTTCGTGTTTTAACTGTCATTACCAGGGACAGAAACCGACGCGCACCGACTGCGCGGGTTGTCACCGGCTGACCGCTCCGTATTTCGAATCGGGCATCGTGCGGCGTTTTTCTCTGAAATTCAATCACGCGAGCGAAAATCACGCGAACAAAGACTGCACGGTTTGTCATATCCGCATCACGCAAACTTCGGATCTGAGAATGCTGACCAACGCCGACGTGCCGCTTCTGACGTGCAGTTCGAGTTCGTGTCACGGCGACGAATTGCGCGACGAGATCGGCAAACGCGAAAAAAGCATCAGCGATAAACAAACGATTTTTCACTGCAATTATTGTCATACCTCGGAGATCGGAAGTTTTAAAATTCCGGCAAGTCATCTGGATCAGGCGAGATAGTTGAGAAAATTTAATTTTAAATCGAAAAATTCCGTCAAAATTCTGCTCATTGCGGCGGCACTTTCGGCGTTTGCCGCGAGCTGTCTGAAGCAGGAAAAAGCGAATGTCGTCATCACGGCGGAAGACACGACTGCACCATCGGCGCAGAAAATTTCCGATAAAGACTACAGCAAGTTTTCGCACAGCGTTCCCGAACATTTGGAAATAAACTGCGATTCGTGCCACCGGCGCGAGGGCAATTCTTTGAGCCTGAAATTTCCCGGACACGATTCGTGCGTCGGTTGTCATCTGAACGAATTTACCAATCCCGAATCGGGCATCTGCGTGATGTGCCACGACGATCTGCAAACCGTTCCGGCGACGATGAAATCTTTTCCGGCGCGGTTTAACGAAGGTTTTAATATGAAATTCGACCACGCCGCGCATCTGAGCGGCGCGGGCAGACCGGCGGCGGGCTGTGCGGCGTGTCATCTGCCGCAGGGCGCGGCGAAAACGATTCCGGTCGGGATAAACGCTCACGCGACCTGCTACGCCTGCCACACGCCGGAAAGCAATATCGGTTCGTGCAATGTCTGCCACGACCTCGCGCCGTATCGCCGGACGCAAGCCGCGAGAACCGTTTTCAAAGCCGTTTTTTCTCACGCCGATCACACCGCAAGGCAGGGCGTAAACTGCAGCGACTGCCACACGGTCAAAGCCGGCGCGCCGCAGACGAGACAGGTTTCGATGCCGGTCGCCGTCCAGCATTTTTCGTCGGGCGGCGCGGTTAGCTGCCGGGCTTGTCATAACGACGTTCGCGCTTTCGGTGAGAAAGATTTCGCCAACTGCGCCCGCTGTCACAGCGGTTCGGGTTTCGATATGATCCCGTCAGGTTTTTAACGAGAATTGAATGTAAAAAACACTTCCAAAAACCAAAAACCAAAGACCAAAGACCAAATTTTATTTATTTTTTTCGTAAAAAGGGTTATATTTAGGGCAACTAAAAGATTGGCATTGATTCATAAATTATTAAGGAGAAAAAATGAAGAACGTTTCGAAATTGATCGTTATCGCTATTTTTGCTTTTTTTGCTCTCGGTTTGTTAATCAATAATTCCTTTTCAAAATTCGGCACGACCGTTTTCGCCCAGACTACGCCTACGCCGACATCTGACGCCGAAAAACCGAAACCGGCGGAAACGCCGCAGGCAACCGCGAATAAAAAAATTCCGAAAGATTTTACGCTCGGCAAGGACAGCTTTTCCGAATACGGCGAAGTTGCTTTTAATCACGACACGCACGCTTTTGAAAAATACAGCCCCGACGGGAAATCGGTCGTCGGATGCGTTGATTGTCATCACACCGACCAACCGAAATCGGCGCTCAAGCCGCCGCTCGTTACCTCGGAGCGAGACGTGATTTTGACGATGGAAGTATGGCAGAAATCTTCGCAGAAGGTAACCGGATGCCGCGATTGTCATTTTCAAGACGGCAATGTGCCGGACGGAAAGGAAATGCCGACAGCCGTTTATAAGGAAGGCGACAAACAAGTTACGAAAGAGTTGAACAACGAGCTTGCATATCACATCAACTGCAACACCTGTCACGACGCGGCGGCGGCATTGCGTCCCGACTTGAAAAAGAAACCGGGTTTTGCGACGACCAATGACTGTTTGATTTGTCACAAAGAAAATTAATGAGTTTGAAAAAATGCGAGAAATGCGGCGAAGACGTTGAAATAGCCAAAGCATTTTGTCCCGAATGCGGGAATCCTTTCGTCAAAGAAGAAAAACGCGCGGATGCGACCGAATTCGATAAATATGCGGGAACGCTCGCTTTTTCGAAATCCGAGCATGATCTACTGCTGGCGAAAATGGATTTGGATACTTCAAAATCACCGGAAACGGAACAGCCGAAAAATCCGGTAAGTGATTCGCCAAACAATTTTCCGCCGCAAAACAAATCGCCTGACAAAAAGAAAGACTCGGGAATAATTAAATGGATTATTCTCGCCGCCGGTGCGGTGATTATTGTTTTTTTTGCGGTAGTGATTTTGATCGCTTTATACATTTATTTTTACTAAAAGTTCGTCCGTTACGAATAGAGCAGAGCCGGGGAAGTTTAAAGCGCAGCAGTGAATTTTACATTGCCGACGCGATGTATGCTGTCATAAAAAAATCTTCCGCTAAAGAAAACTATGCCGCGTGAAATCGAAAATCACGAGCAGATTATCGAGGCTTTTCGGAAAACGGAGATCGTTTCGGAACTCGTCGAAGAGTTGCCGAACGGCGAATTTCGCAACGAACTCGATATGGATATTATTCTGTTCGGGCGCAGTTACGGCGGCAGTAAAAAAGTCGGACCTTACGCGCGGCTTCTGGAATTTGCGCCGGACGAAATAGTCATTCGTGAAAATACATGGGAAAGCAATATCTTTTATATTCTCGTTCGCGGGCTTCTCGAAGCGGTGATCACCGATGAAGACAGGCGGCAGATCAAGGTCGGTGAAATTTCCGCCGGAAATACGTTCGGCGAAATGGCGGTTCTCGCCGGAACGAAAAGAACCGCGACCGTCAAAGTTCCCGGAGATTCGCCGCCGGCAGTCGTTCTCGAATTTGCCCGTCCCGCGCTTCGCCTTTTGCGGAAACTGCCGAAATTCGGCAAAGCTCTCGACCGCAGTTACCGGCATTACGGTCTCGATCTGACGCTCAACGAATTCAAGGAATTTCAGCCCGCTTTTTTCAATGCGGAAATTCTCAAAAAACTCGGCGACGCGGCGCGGTTTGCCGTCTATGAAAAAGATTATGTTCTGTTTCACGAAAACGATCCGATCAACCGCGTCGTTTTTGTCCGCAACGGCTGGATTCAGCGCGTCAGCGGCGCGGATTTTAATCCGAAAGCGGCGGACGCGCTTGTCGGTTTGAGCGAATCGGTCGGACTCGATTTTCTCGGCGCGGGCAGTTGTCTCGGACTCGAAGCCGTTGACCGACCGGCAAACTGGCAATACACGGCGACCGTTCGCGGGAGAACGGAAGTCGTCGAAATCGCCGTTTCCTACCTGCGTGAAAAAAAAGATTTGCGCGACGCGGTACTTTCTTCTCTGAGCAATACTTCTCGCGCCGATGACACGCCGAAACCTCCGCCGCCGGTTGATAAAAGAGTTTTGACCGCCGCCGGAAAGGAGATCGAAACGGGCGTGGTGGACAGCGTGAATCTGCTCGTCATGGATATGGCGAAATGCATCCGCTGCGGCAACTGCTCGCTCGCGTGTCATAAAGTTCACGGACATTCGCGGCTCGTCCGGCGCGGCATACACATCGAACGCCCGGTCAAACCGAATTCAAAAACAACACAAAGCGTTCTGATGCCGTCGGTCTGTCTGCATTGCCAAGACCCGGAATGCCTGACGGGCTGTCCGACCGGCGCGATCGCGCGTTTTCCGAACGGCGAAATAGACATAAATTTTTCGACCTGTATCGGCTGCGGCGACTGCGCTACGCAATGCCCGTATAACGCGATCACAATGATCCCGCGCAAAAGTTTGAAAAACGGAAATAGTTCGAACAATATTTTCAAAAAAATTCTTTCCGTTTTTTCGCTCGGACAGGTCGCCTTGCCGCCGCCCGTAACCGAAACGGAAAATCTGCTGGCGGTCAAATGCAATCTCTGTCAGGAAACGCCGCTCAATCCGCCGAACGCGAAAAAGCAAAAATATTCGTGCGAGGAAAATTGTCCGACCGGCGCGCTCCTTCGCGTCAATCCGCGCGAATATTTCGGCGAGGTCAAAGAGACCATCGGTTTAATTTACAAAGATAAAACGCACGCCATCGGAAAAAATATTCACAAGTTCGATTTGCTGGCGGCGGTCTGGCACTTGCTCGGAATGCTTCTCGTTATCACCGGCGGCGGCGCGGCACTTTGGGCGACATATACATTTTCGCAGGACACGCCGTTTTCGCCCAATACATGGCTAACGATGCGCTGGATAACCGGGTTTGCCGGACTTGCCGGAATAATTTGGGTAATACTTTATCCGCTTCGCAAACAAATCTACCGCCGCCGCGCCGGTGCTTTGCGCTACTGGATGATGTCGCATGTTTATATCGGAGTTTTGGCGGGATTTTTGATTCTCGTTCACGGCGGCACGAGTTCGGGCGGTTTGCTGACATCGCTTTTGATGATCTCGTTCGATCTGGTTATTGCGTCGGGGCTTTTCGGAGTTTTTTGTTATCTGGTCGTGCCGCCTCTGATGACACGCATCGAAGGCGAGCCGCTTCTGCTGGAAGATCTGCTGGCGCGGCGCGAAGAACTGCGGGCAGACCTCGTGCGTCTGAGCGAGGAAACGAACAATGAAGATTTGCGCCGGATAATTAAGTCAAAAGTTCGCCGCCGTTATCTCGGTCTCTGGTATTTATTCAGGCAATATATTTACCGGCAGGATTTAAAAACAATGCTGGCAAGAGCGCGGGAAAAATTTCGTCCCTATGCCGAAAATATGCCGCAGGTTGACGGCTTGCGTTTGATGGAAGCGGTCGAAGCGGCGGCGACTTTGCGCCGGATTGACGCGCTCGTTTACCTGCATCAATCGCTGAAAATCTGGCTCGCGCCGCATGTTCTGTTTACTTCGATAATGCTCGTTTTGATGGTCGTCCATATCGTTCAGGTAGTTTATTTTGTATTGATGACGAGATGAAGATTTTTTACCGCCGAAGACGCAGAGGCGCAGAGAGATTTACGAGAATAAAGAGCAAAGCAAAAGTTAGTTTAGAAAATAAAGAAAGTATTCTAAAAAACTCTGCGTCTCTGCGGTTCAAATTTCTTATTTCAATTTAATTTTTAATGAAACTGCAAACCGGAAAATTTACTATTTCCTACGTGGATCATTCAGCCGCGCCCGTTACGGTGGAAAAGGACGCGCTGGTCATCGGGCGTTTGCAGTCGTGCGATGTCGTTTTGAATCATCGTTCGGTTTCGCGCATTCACGCCGGGATCAACCGCGTCGAAGCGGATTATTTTCTGATAAATCTAAGCGCTTCGAATTCTCTGACGCTCAACGGGAAACTTCTTTCAGCCGAAGAAGCCGACGTTTTGGCGGACGGCGACATAATCCAGATCGGACCTTTTACGATCACCGTTTTGCGCCGCGAAAACGAATTGGAATTGACGGTTTTTCACCAGTTCACAGGCGATCTGAAACATTCGACGCGCAAACTGCCGCCGCTCGATCAGGTCATTGCCGACCGCGAAAATGAAGAGGTCGCCGGAGTTCTGAAAGTTTTCTGGGAAAAGCGAACGCGCGAAAAAGAAGATTGGGGAACGCGCCTCAGACCGAAGGAAAAACCACAGCCGGGAAAAGCAATGATCAATTGGAAACCGACCGGCGATCTACAGCGTCCATGGCGTTTCGGTCTGTTCGTCTGGGCGTTTTTGGTCTTCGGCGCATTTGCCGTTTTCGCTTTTTACGAGTTTCCGCAGACGTATGTCAGCAAGCCGCTTTCGAGTCCGCATATCCGAACGGCGAACGCTTTGCAGATTGCAAGCCGCGCCAACGAAAATTCCTGCACGACCTGTCACGCGCCGGATGAACCGATGGAAAACGCCTGCATCAGTTGTCATCAAGCCGAACGTTTTCACCCGTCGAACACTCTGGCGCACGAGCAAGCCGGGATCACCTGCACGGTTTGTCATCTGGAACATCAGGGCGAAAATTTTCAGCCGCGCGTTGCCGCGATTCAGGGCTGTGCCGAATGTCATAACGACAACAACAAAAATCTTTATAACGGAAAATCCGTCGGCACGGCGCACGGCGGAACATTCGGTTATCCGGCAAAAGACGGCAGATGGATTTGGAAAGGTCTCTACAAAGAACTAGCCGAAGCGATGCCGACCGTTACGGCTTCGCGCGTCAAAGACGAAACCGAACAGATGCGTCTCAGCCGCCAGTTTCACGCGATTCATCTCTATCGCCTGAAACCGGCGGACGGGATGAAAACCGACGCATCAAACCGCGTTTCGTGTTCAAGCTGTCATAACAGCTTCGATCAGGTTGACCGCGAAACGCCGTATCAGACCTGCGCGCAATGTCATAACGGTCTGACCGAAGAAAAAACGAACCGCGTTTTGATCGGCGCGGATCAAGCGAACTGCGTTTCGTGCCACGTTCAGCATCCGTTCGGTCAAAACCGCTGGAGCGCGTTTTTAACTGACGAGGCGAGAGCCGTTCGTCAAAAAGTGATCGAAGCGCAGATACTTCGTCTGAAAGAAAAATGAAACTGACGCAGCTGACAATTTGCCTGATTCTTTTGACCGCGCTCGTGTGGCTTAATCAAAATTTCGGCGCGGACGAAAAAGCGGTTTACGGCGGTCTGACGTGGCTCGGCTGGACGAGTATTTTTCTGGTTTTGATCGGCATCGGTCTGGTCGTGATGCTCAACGATTCGGCTCGCGCGTTCGGCTTTTTTTATCGAAAGGATAGGGAATCTTCGCCGTTCGCTTCAGTGAGAAAATTGACCGGAGACGAACTTGCCGAACTCGGCATCAAAAAATACAGAGGTCCCGAATATCCGCACCCGGTTATTTTTACCGAACGCTGTATCGGCTGTCAGGCGTGTGTTGATGCTTGCCCGCACGACGTTCTGGCAATTGTCGAAGGCACGGCGGCGGTCGTCGCGGCGGATCAATGTATGGAAGATACGGCTTGCCAGGCGGAATGTCCGGTCAATCCGAAAGCGTGTATCGTCATCAACACGACAAAAGAAGTGCGCTCGCGTCCCGCGCCGACGCGCGACGGCGCGACGTATCAAACAAACGTCAAAGGCTGTTACATAATCGGCGACGTTTCCGGCGTTCCTTTAATTAAAAACGCCGTCAAAGAAGGCGCGGAAGTGATCGAACATATTGCCGATGAATTGAAAAACGCCGCGCCCGAACCGAAAGTCGAATATGACGCGGCGATCATAGGCATCGGTCCCGGCGGCGCGTCGGCGGCAGTTGCCGCGCACGAAAAAGGTTTGAAATATGTCGGCATCGAACAGGAAAAAATTCTTTCGACCATCGAGATGTATCCGAAAGGAAAATATATTTTTTTCAAGCCGGACACGAAAGATTGGTTCGGCGGTCTGAAAGCTGTCGGTCTGGGACTTTCCAAAACAAAATACGGCGCGGACGATGAAAAAACGGATGAAAGTTTTGAAGCGGAACTTAAAAACGAAATTGAAAATCTCGTTGCCGAACAAATAAATCTGCTTCGCGCCGAACTTTTGCCGAAAATTCCGAAAGCTCTTCACGGCGAACTTTCGCCTCTGCTCACCGAAAAAACAGCAAAGGAATTTGAGAAGAAACTGCGCGAATTTCTGCGCTCCGAAAGTCAGGGAGATTGGAAAGAGCTTTTTCAAACAAATTTTCTGCCGGACAAAGAAAAAATCTCTGCCCGATTCCGAAAAGAAATCGCCGACCAATTGGAAACGAAAATACCGGGCGACCGGCGCGAGAGAATTCTCGATGTCTGGCTCAATAACTTAAAAGAAAAAGGCGTAAAAATCAACGAACAGGAAAGCTGTCAATCCGTTACACGCGCCTCGGACGGCGATTATTTTATCGTCAAAACCGCGCGCGGAAATGAAAAAATTCAGCAAGCTTATCGAGTGCGGCGCGTCGTTCTCGCCATCGGTTTGCGCGGCGCGCCGAACAAACTTCGCCTGCCGAACGAAGACATGAAATTCCGTCTCAATGGGCGCGAGGAAAACAAGGTTTTATACAGTCTTACAAATCCGTCCGAATATCGCGGTCGAAATATTGTCGTCGTCGGCGGCGGAAATTCGGCTGTCGAAGCGGCGGTTGATCTGGTTTGCAAACGCGACGGTTCTCTCATTACGCCGCGTTCGCCGGAAGAGATGAACAAAGTTACACTGCTCGTCCGCAGTTATTTCGCGCCGACCGTCAAATTCGGCAACAAATTTCAGCTTTACAAATGTTTTGACGAAGGACTGCTCGATATTCGTTTCGGCGCGGTAATCAAGGAACTGCGTGAGAGGGAAGTCGTTTTAGAAGATGTCGAGAGCGGAAAGAAGATCGGCGCGATTTCGAACGATTATGTTTTCGCTCTGATCGGCGGCGAACGTCCCGACAGATTTTTGCAGTCAATCGGGATTACGATTTCTTAGATTGCCGGTCAGAACAAGGAGCGGTAGCGACTTGGTAAAACACAAACCGCTCACTACCGTGCGCGGTTCTGATTTTTTAAAATTATGACTAAAGAAAATTTTTTATTCGCAATCATCGGCTTGCTCGCCGGTGTGATCATCGGTTTTACGGTTGCCAACAGCCTCAATCGAAGCGCGGTTGAAACAAACACGACGACGGCGAACGCGATGCCGACGGTCAATCCGAATCTGCCGCCCGATCATCCGCCGTTCGTCCCGTCCGGCGATCAGACGCAGAACGCGCCTCTGCCGCAGATAAGCGAAGCGATTGAAAAAGCGAGAAACAGTCCCGAAGATTTCGAAGCGCAGATGACCGCCGGAGATTTGTATTATCAGATCGGGCGTTTCGAGGACGCGGCGAAATTTTACGAGCAGGCTAATAAACTTCGCCCGAACGAAACCGAACCGCTCGTCAAACTCGGTAATTCGTATTTCGACGCGGAAAAATTCGAGCAGGCGGAAAATTGGTATGAAAAGGCTCTGCAAAAAAATCCGAAAGACATCAATGTGCGCAACGATTACGGTCTGACATTTTTCCTGCGCTCGCCGCGCGAGACAGACCGCGCAATCAAGGAATACAAAATCTCGCTCGGCATTGACCCGAATCACGAACTGACCTTGCAAAATCTCGCCATCGCATACAAGGAAAAATCGGACACGGAAAATTTAAGAAGAACTTTAGACGCTCTAAAAAAAGTAAATCCGAACAATCCGGCGGTTACAAATTTTAGCGAATATGCGGCGAATTCTCAGGCGAACTGATTTTGATTTATTAATCGCACGACCGTTTCGACGTGATGCGTCTGCGGGAAAAGATCAAGCGCGGTGATTGATTCGATCTTGTAACCGGCATCGAGAAAACGGCGCAGGTCTCTGGCTAAACCCGAAGGCTCGCAGGAAACGTAGGAAATTTCTTTCGGATCGAGCTTGATGATATTGTAGATCGTCCGCTTTTCCGCGCCCGCGCGCGGCGGGTCGAGCAGGACGAAATCAATTTCGCTCAATTCATTTTCATCGAGAAAATCGTCAACCGATTCGGCGTAAAAACGGATGTTTTCAAGCCGCGCGTGTTCGGCGGATTTTTCTGCAAAATATATCGCCTGCGGGTTTGCTTCGATGCCCGTCACATTTTCAAATTTTCGAGCCATCGGTAAAGTAAAAAGCCCGACTCCGCAATAGAGGTCGAGCGCGTTTTTGCCCGAAGCGTTTTCGAGAGCAAGGTCAATTAATTTTTCGATCAAAAACGGATTGCCTTGGAAAAAACTCTTTGCCGAATAGAAATATTTTTCGCCCGCGGCTTCAAAAAAGATCTCTTCGGTCGGTTCGAAAAGTTCGTCCGAATAGATCGAAACTTTTCCGCCCGCGCTCGTTGCTTCGACGGCGAACTTTTCGCTCAAGTCGCTTTCCCAATCCATGTTTTCCCGCAGACCGTTCAAAACCGCTTGCATATCTTCGGTCAAAATCGGGCAGTGTTCGATGTCAATTACGTTATTCGTGTTTCTTTGATAATAACCGATTTTTTTCTGCCGGGAATTGACGTGCCAGTGGGCGCGGGCGCGGTATCCGAAAGGGCGCGGACTCGGAATGATCCCGATCTCTTTTTCAAAATTTATTTTCCCGATTCGCGTCAGACAATCTCTGACAATCGAAACTTTTTCGGCGAGTTGATTTTCATAATCCAACTGCTGAAAATCACAGCCGCCGCACCTGCCGAAATATTCGCACGGCGGTTTAGTTCTCAATTCGGAGGGTTCGAGAATTTCGACGATCTCGGCAAAGGCGGTTTTGTCTTTTATTTTATACAGGCGAACGCGAAGCCGGTCGCCCGGTGCGGCAAGTGGAACAAAAATTGTGAGATTTTCGGCGAAAGCCAGACCGTAGCCGTTCGGCACGATCTTTTCGATCTTCGCGTCCAGCATTTCGCCGACTTTATATTTTTTCTTCAACGAATATTTTCCACCTCGATCTCGATTCCGCCGACCATTCCGGCGAATAAATTATAAAGCAATGCAACGATCGCTCCGCCGACAAAACCGACGAGCGTGTAAAAAACCGGAATGGCGATCATGACTACAAAACCCATCACAACGCCGCCGCCGCCGACCAAAAAAGCGGCTTCGCCGCGCGCGCTGCCCGCGCCGATCAGCGAAAAAATTATGATAAAAAGCCCGTATGGAACGGAAATCAGCAAACTGATGACAAGATAAATAACCGCCAGAATTTTAGCAACGGAAAGAATTCCGAGTTTTCTGATCTTTAGTTTGTTCATTTAATTTCTCCTTTGATTTATAGTTTTTGAATTTTGATTATAAACGATAAATAAAGGATTTTTTGCCGAAATTAAATATAAAACAAACTCAGACGCGGCAGCGCGGCTTCTTCGCGCAAGCGTTTCGTGAGCATCAGTTCGAAAGTTCTCTGATAAACTTCCGGTTCCATTTTTGATTTATAAGAAGCGAGATTTTTTTCGATCTCTTTTTTCAACCCGGAAATTTTCGCGCCGTTTTCAGATGTCAAAAGATTTTCGTCAATCAGCGTGTCGAGTTTTTCCAGTGATTCTTCGAGCTTTTCCGCGTTCGGTGTGTTTTGCCGGAGTTCGTCCAAACGATTCAAAACCCGTTCGAGAGTTTCGCGCATTTCGCCCGAAAAAATTTCTTTCGCTTTTTCTAATTCGGAATGGATATTTTTCAAATGATTCTCAATCGTATCGGCAGAAAAAAGTTCGCTGTTCGAACTTTGAAAATCTTCTTCGAAACTTTGAACTTTGAACTCTGAACTTTGAACTTCCTTCCCCGTCTGCATTTCCGCCCATTCGGCAAATTGGGCTTCGACTTCTTCCTTGCAGTAGGAAAGACTTTTGACCGAGCGTTTCCGGTTGGGCTGTTTTTCAACGCCGTCAAAGACGTTTTCGATTGCCCGCAAAATTATCTGAAGCGGAATCTCGCGCTCCTGCCAGCTTTCGATCAACGCCCAATCGAGCGGCGACAACAAAAGATTGCGCCCGCGCCGGCGGATAAATGTTTCTTCGATTTCAGTGAAATAGTTAAAATAGTTCAAGATTAGGGACGAGGGACGAGGGACGAGGGACGAGAAAAAATCTTTTCCCTCGTCCCTCGTCCCTCGTCCCTGCTCAGAATTTTATTTTCATCCGGCGCAATGTCCGCACGTCTTCGTCGGTCAGTTCGAGTTCGAAATTTTCCAGAACGTCTTCGGTTTGTTTGATGAGCGTGATTTCCTGCAAGCCGATTTCGAGTTTCAGATTGAGATGCGGTTCGTAGCCGATTTCGCGCAGATGTTCGATGGCATCCGCGACGCGAACGCTTTTTTCAACCGCGCTGTTGATCGCGTCGCCGAGTTCTCGAACCGCTTTTTTTGCCGTTTCGTCCAACCGCATCGGATTCTTTCAAAAATCCTACGCGACAACGGAAAAAGTTTCAAGTTCAAGGTTCAAAGTTCAAAGTTGCCGCTCAAAAACAATCGAGATTATATTTTCATATTTCAAAAAATGATATTTTTAAGTTAGTTTTATTGAAATACGACTTTGAACTTTGAACCTTGAACTTTGAACAAACAGTATGGAACGGCGCGAAAAATTTCAGACATCTTCCGGCATCGAACTGCCGAACGACTTTAATCCCGAAAACACCAAAATTGATTTTGAAACCGACATCGGCGAACCGGGCGAATTTCCATACACGCGCGGCGTGCGGCGGAATATGTATCGCGGCATATTTTGGACGATGCGCCAATATGCCGGTTTTGCGACCGCCGAAGAATCGAATGAAAGATATAAATATCTGTTGTCGCAAGGGACGACAGGTTTGAGTGTCGCATTCGATCTGCCGACGCAGATCGGTTTGGATTCGGATGACAGTCTGGCGGCGGGCGAAGTCGGCAAAGTCGGCGTGGCGATAGATTCGCTCGATGATATGCTGACGCTTTTTGACGGAATTCCGTTAGATCAGGTTTCCACTTCGATGACGATCAATGCGACCGCTTCGACGCTTTTGTGTCTTTATCTGGCGGTTGCGAAAAAGCAGAATGTGGAATTCGATAAAGTTTCGGGAACGATCCAGAATGATATTTTAAAGGAATACATCGCGCGCGGAACCTACATTTATCCGCCGAAACCTTCAATGCGTTTGATCACCGACACATTCGCTTTTTGCGCGTCGGAAGTCCCGAAATGGAACACGATCTCGATCTCCGGCTATCACATCCGCGAAGCCGGCAGCACGGCGGCGCAGGAGATCGCTTTCACGCTGGCAGACGGCATCGCCTACATCGAAGCCGCTTTGTCGGCAGGTCTCGAAATTGACGAATTCGCGCCGCGCCTGTCGTTCTTTTTCAATTCGCACAACAATCTTTTAGAAGAAATCGCTAAATTCCGCGCCGCGCGAAGGCTTTGGGCGCGAACTATGAAAGAGCGTTTCGGCGCGAAAAACGAAAAATCAATGATGCTCCGTTTTCACACGCAGACGGCAGGCTCGACACTGACGGCGCAGCAGCCGGAAGTCAACGTCGTGCGGACGACGATTCAGGCACTCGCCGCGGTCTTAGGCGGAACACAAAGTCTTCATACAAATTCGATGGATGAAGCTCTCAGTTTGCCGACCGAACAGGCGGCGCGAATCGCGCTTCGCACACAGCAAGTCATCGCCTACGAATCCGGCGTTGCTGACACGGTTGACCCATTTGCCGGAAGTTACGCGATTGAAGAATTGACCAATCAATTGGAACAAAAAGCGGTCGAATATACCGAAAAAATTGATGCGATGGGCGGAATGCTGAAAGCCATCGAAACGGGCTATGTCCAGCGCGAAATTCAGGAAGCGGCTTACGAATACCAAAAAGCGGTCGAAAAAAAGGAAGTGATTGTCGTCGGCGTCAATAAATTTCAGATCGAAGAAGACGAAGCGATTCCGATCTTAAAAGTTGATCCGCAGATCGAACTGAATCAAATCGAACGAGTCCGCGCCGTAAGAGAAAAACGCGACGCGGAAAAAGCTGAAAACTCTCTGGCAAAACTCGAAAATGCCGCGCGGGGGGACGAAAATCTTTTGCCGAAAATTTTAGACTGCGTGGAAAATTACGTTACGGTCGGCGAGATTTCCAATAGACTAAGAAAAGTTTGGGGCGAATACCGTGAAGCCGTTACGGTATAAAAATTAATGACAAAAGCGAGAAATTACTGGAACAGTTTGGTGGCAACGCTCTGGTTCGTTCCGGCTTTGCTGGTCGCGGGCGGAATTGCGCTGGCACTTCTTCTTGTCGGAGCGGATTATTTTATCGGCAGTCAGCTCGGATATTTTCCCGATTGGTTCGGCGTTCAGCCGTCGGGCGCGCGCGACGTTCTGGCGGTGATCGCCGGTTCTTCTATAACGGTTGCGGGAACGGCTTTTTCTATCACGATCGTCGCTTTGACGCTTGCCTCGACGCAGTTTTCGCCGCGTATTCTGCGAAATTTTATGCGCGATACGGGCAATCAGGTCGTGCTTGGAATTCTCGTCGGAGTTTTCGCTTACTGCATCGTCGTTCTGCGGACGATACGCGACGGCGGCGATAATCCGAGCGCCGATTTCGTGCCGTCGCTTTCGGTCGTTTTCGGTGTGTTTCTCGGACTCGTTTCGATCGGCAGTCTGATCTATTACATCCATCACATCGCCGCTTCGATCCAGGCGACGAGCATCATCGCCTTTATCACGGAAGAAACCATCGCGGAGATTCGCAAGACTTTTCCCGTTCTGCCGAAAGAAAATAAGATTGACGAACCGACGAAAAAACGGCTCGAAGAAAAAGATTATTTTACCGTGAATTCCAATATCATCGGTTATGTCCAGAACGCCGACACGACCGGACTTGTCGAAATTGCCGAACGCTACGATCTGATCTTGAAAATGCAGAGACGCATCGGGCAGTTTACGATCAGGGATTTACCGATCCTGCATGTTTTTCCGAATGACGAATTGTTTAAGCTTTCGCCCGAAATCGAAAATAAAATGCGCGGCGCATACGACATCGGCACATACCGCACTATCGAGGGCGATGTCGCATTCGGTCTGCGGCAGATAGTTGACATCGCGCTCAAGGCTCTGTCGCCTTCGATAAACGATTCGACGACCGCCGTGACCTGTGTTGATTACCTGACGGCGGTTCTTTCCGCTCTGGCGAAACGCCCGTCGTGCCCGTCGAATGTTTTCAAAAACGGAAATCTTCGCCTGATCATCGAACAGCAGAAATTCGAAGATTTTTTTGATCTCGCCTTTAATCAAATCCGCCAAAATGCCGCCGGAAACGTCGCCGTCATTTTGCGCCAGCTCAATTCGATAAATATTCTGAGCAAGATAAATCTCGAACTGAAAGATGAAGAAGAACGCGCCGAACGCCACGAATTGATGAAACAGCAAGCCGCGCTTCTTTTCGATCTGGCGCGGGCGAGCGTCAAAGCCGAACAGGATTTGGAGACCGTCACGCGCTACTACAACCGCGTGCAGAAATCTCTGGCGGAAAGAGAGGTAGTCGTGAGGCAAGACTAAAAAGGCAAAAAGCGAAATTTGATTTCCTTTATCACCAATGCTATTGTTTCATCTGTGAAACGAATCTTAAAATTGCGAGGTTAAATTTTTATGGCTGAAGCGGTAAAAACTTTGGAAGAATTTGAAGACGCGGCGGAGTTTACGGAAAACAAAACCGGGCTTCGTTCGATCCGCGACATTATCACTGACCTGTCAAAACCGGTGGCGAAACGCCATCTGCGCTCGCGCAAGCAGGGCGGAAAAGAAATCCAATATATCTCCTGGCACGACGCGGTGAAATATCTCGACCATTACGCGCCGGGTTGGAATTACGAGATCAGAAATATTCAAAACATCGCCGGAAAATTGATCCTGACGGTTCGCCTTTCCGTTCCGTGCGCCGAAGGCATCGTTTACCGCGAAGCGACCGGACAGGAAGACGATGATCTGGAAAGTTATGGAAATGCGAGTTCTAACGCCGAAAGTATGGCACTCCGGCGTGCCTGCGCGAAATTCGGTTTAGGGTTAGAGCTTTATAATCAATAACCAATATGAGTTACTTAAAACACGATCTTACCGGACAGCGTTTCTATAAATTTGAAATTATCGGCAGAAGCACTAATCCCGAATTGCGTCGGCAAGGGTATTGGAAGTGTAGATGTGCTTGCGGAAAAGTAAAGGAAATTATAAGCAATTCTTTACGTGAAGGAATAGTCAAATCATGTGGTTCGGCGAGTTGTAAAACCACTACCAGATACAGAGATTTAACAGGAAACCGTTTTGGACGACTTGTAGCTCAGACTTGGTTTAGCAAAAACAACACACGTTTTTGGGTTTGTCTTTGTGATTGCGGAAAACAAAATATCGTAAGAACTGCGAATTTAACTACCGGACAGGTGAGAAGTTGCGGTTGTTTGGCGCGAGATGTCGCTAGTCGGCAAGCTAAAAGTAAGCGATTACCTAAAGGTGTTTCAGCTAGAAATACGGTTGTTCAAGGATATAAAAAAAAACGCCAAAAAAGCCGGTCGGGAATGGGATTTGACAGATGAAGATTTAACCGAATTATTTGAAGGTAAGTGTTATTATTGCGGTTTGCCCCCAAGTAATTGCAGAAAAACGAAAAGCGGCGACTCATTTATTTATAGCGGAATAGATCGTAAAGATAACAGCCGGGGCTATACAAAGGAAAATGTCGTTAGTTGTTGTCGAGAATGTAATCTTGCTAAAGCCGGACATGATTATGATGAATTTCTATCCTGGATACAGCGGCTCGTAAATTATCATTTTTCTAAGCTTCCAGTTTAAAGTAAGTGAATAGTTAGTAAATTTTTTAGACATAACTTTTAACTAAACTGCATCTTAACTACAGATTTCTTAGTTATGACATTTTATCAAACAAAAATTACAATTTTATTTTTCGCTTTCTCGCTGGTTTTTATTTCTGCCTGCGGGATTTCGACCGCCGAAAAAAAGTCTAACGACAATACCCGGCGACAGCCGCCCGCGCTTAATTCGACCGACCGACCGAAGATAGTCGCGTTCGGCGATTCACTGACCGCCGGATTCGGTTTGACGGAGAAGGAATCT
>JBGTSF010000004.1:0-125757 GCA_041940425.1 Pyrinomonadaceae bacterium | reverse complement strand
TCCTACGGAACTGATTTTTGAATTCACCTTTGTAACACACTATTAGGACATTACCTTTTTCAGCCCGATATGTGTATGAAATTATTAACGCAACCGAGGCATTTTGAGGGCTGTCGTGATACATTAGAAACGGAATTTTCAATGTCAAATTACGATGAATTAATACATACTTCGGCGGCGATCGAGAAAAGGGAACTGGCGAGAGAAAAAAGCAGAAAAAAAACTTTTCCCGATTATTTTTCTTTGGCGGTAACGACCTGCGGAGTCGGCTACTTGCCCGTCGCCCCCGGCACGTGGGGTTCGATGGTCGGAGTGGTCATCTATCTCTTGTGCGCCTGGGCGGAAGCGTCGGTCGGCATTGAACTTTTGAAAAACGGCTGGCGGCTCGAACAGATACAGGCCTGGATTCACGCGGTGAATTTAATAATTTTTCTCCTTTTTTGTCTGCTCGGAATCTGGGCGGCGAGCCGCGCGACAAAACTTTTCAAACACAAAGACCCGCCCGAAGCGGTCGTGGACGAGGTGATCGGTCAGATCATCGTTTTTCTTTTTATCCCGTTCGGTGTTCATTGGTTTTTTGTTTTGGCGGGATTTCTTCTGTTTCGTCTTTTCGATATCTGGAAACCGTATCCGATCAATTCCCTGCAAAATCTGCCTGCCGGAATCGGCGTTTGCGCCGACGACATTCTCGCGGGTGTTTACGGCGGCGTTTGTTTGGCGACGTTATACGCTTTATATATGTCCTTTTGATCCAACCTGATTTTCCGGGAGGAAATTTTAAATTGTATCAACATCGGTGTGAATCCCGCTTTGTTTTTCTGCATCATCCGCCGCCGCTTTTTCGTCCTCTCTGCGGTCGAAAATCCAACCTTTGTGCAGGAAATAGATAAATAAACCCGCGCCGATTATGAACATCAGTGCGAGCGTCGCGTAATAACCGTAAGGCGAATGAAGTTCGGGCATATTGTCGAAATTCATCCCGTAAATCCCGGCAATCAGCGAAAGCGGCAAAATGATCGCGGAAAAAACCGCCAGAATTTTCATCACGTCGTTCGTTTTATTCGCGGTTACTGCGAAATGTATATCAAATAAGCCGTTGACGAGATCGCGGTAATTTTCCGAAAGATCCGTGATCCTCAGAAGGTGATCGTGAACGTCGCGGTAAAACGGCAGGACGTTTTCCGGTATCTGCGGAAATTCGCCGTGCGAAATCCTGTATAAAACATCGAGCTGGCGCGTCGAGATTCTTTTCAGACGGGCGACCGCGCGGCGCAGATCCATAATTTCTTCCAAAACTTTATTATTGCCCTGCGCCATCAAAAAAACGCGGTCTTCGAGTTCGTTGATCGCCGCGTCAAAATCGTCCACGACCGGCATATACAGGTCAACCAGTTGGTCGAGAATCTGATGCAGGAGATACGCCGCGCCGCGCCGGCAGGCGTTCGGCGTCGCGCGAATCTGGCGTTTGACGTTTTCGATACTGCGGAAAGTTTCGTTGTGAAACGTAACGACGAAATTGTCGCCGAGATAGCCGTCGAGTTCTTTGGTTACAAAGTTAGCCGAGTTGGTTTCGTTTTTTACGCCGTGGACGATGAAATAAAGATAATCGGGAAACGATTCGACTTTCGGCTGATTGCGCGTTTCCAGACAATCTTCGACCGTCAGATAATGAAATTTAAATGTTTTCAAAAGAATATTTTCGGCTTCGCTGATCTCTTCCGGTTTGACGACTTCGAAATCAACCCAGACGAGCGTTTCTTTATCGGCTAAAAGCGCGGGTAAATTTTTGACAGAAGTGTTTTCTTCGATCGAATCCGCGCCGTTTCTGTAAACGAATATTTCCATATTTTTTAAATTGAACAAAATAAATTTATCAGAAAATGAAACAACAGATAGATACAGTTACACACAATATAGGAAAAAAGAAAAATCCTGTGTTTCCGGTTATCGAAAAATTATCCGGGGGCATCCATGTATATATCTCTGGTTTCAATTAACTTTTTAATTTCGTCCGACTACTTGCAAGGAATCTATTTTAACCGCGAACTTTTTTGTCCAAGACATAAGAAACGATGAGAAGCGCGAGCGCGACGATCGCCGTCAGCGGACTCGGAACGCCGGAAAAATAATGCGCCGAAGCCGCCAGCAAGAGATTGAAAAAAAATCCGGCATAAGCCCATTCTTTGAGGGTTTTTGAATAATTACTCAAAATCGCCGCCGCGCCGAGGATTTTCGCAATCGCCAATGGAATGATTATATATGCCGGATAACCGAGACTTTCAAAAATCGCCCTGGTTGATTCGTATTGGCTGACATACATAAATGCCGCGCCGAGCATCATTAAACTGAACAATCCCGTTACGACCCAAAAATAATTTTCATCGCGTTCATCCTGGTTTTCTCCTTCAAAAGTTAATAGGTTTTCGTAAGTGATAAAATATAACAAGTTTTTCAAATACAAAAGTTTTAGCTATAGTTATTTACAAAATGAGCGAACAAACGGCGACTTTACGGGTTGAAAACGTAACGAAACGCTTCGGCGATTTTACGGCGGTCGAGAATTTGAGTTTTAATGTTCGCGCCGGAAGAGTTTTCGGTTTTTTGGGACCGAACGGCGCGGGCAAAACGACGACGATTCGGATGATCGTCGGCATCACCGCGCCCGACGAAGGCAGGATCGAGCTTTACGGTGAGCGCGTCTCCAACAAACTTCAAAACCGCATCGGCTATCTGCCCGAAGAACGCGGTCTTTACAAAAAAATAAAAGTCCTCGATCAGCTTCGTTATTTCGCCGCGCTCAAGGGAATTTCGCAAACCGAAGCCGACCGGCGGATTGATTTCTGGCTCGACCGGATGAAGCTTTCGGAGTGGAAATTGAAAAAAACGACCGATCTTTCAAAAGGTATGCAGCAGAAAATTCAATTCATCTCGACCGTTCTGCACGATCCCGATCTATTGATCCTCGACGAGCCGTTTTCCGGTCTTGATCCGCTGAACGTCGAATTTATGATGGATGTGATTGACGAATTTAAATCAGCCGATAAAACGATAATTTTTTCGACGCATCTGATGTCAACCGCCGAACGTCTCTGCAAAGATATTCTGCTTATCAATAAATCGCGGAAAGTCCTGTCGGGAAGCTTGCGCGAGGTAAAGCAAAGCTACGGGAAAAATCTGATCGCTCTGCGCGCCTCCGGCGCAGGCTCTGTTTTGGAAAACAGTTCGCTCGTCGAAAATGTCGTAGAACACGCCGACGTGAAGGAAATCCAGTTGGCGGAGAACGCGAGTTCGCAGGATTTGCTAAAAGCGTTGATCGAAAACGGCGCGAAGATTTCCAGATTTGAAGAGATCGAACCGAGCCTGAACGATATTTTTATCGAACAGGTCAGAGGTTAGAAAATGCAAAAATTTTTAGCTGTCGTAAAACACGAATACAAAAAGATCGTTCTCAAATGGACGTTTCTGATCGGCACACTGCTTTTTCCGTTTCTGGCGGGAATGTTTGCCGTCGTTCCGGCGATCATTTTTTCGATCAAAGGCGAACCGACGCGAATCGCCGTCGCCGATAAAACGGGAAAGATCGCGCCGCGTCTGAAGGCGAATCTGTCGGCGGAAAAAATGCTCGAAAAGGCTGAACGCGCGGCAAAGGAAAAGATGGAGAATCTGACCGCGCCGCAGGAAGAAAAAATAAAACGCGATCTGGCGCAGTTCGAGGAAAGTTTTGTTTTCGCTGATTACAGCGCGGCGGAAAAATCGAGCGAGCAGATCGAACGCGAACTCGGCGGCAAGATTCGCGCGGGCGAACTGGATGCATATCTACTAATTCCCGAAAATTACAATGATGAAAACGCGGCGTTTCAATTTTACTCGCGTAAATCCGGCGATATTATCATTAATGAAACATTGAAGGACGCGCTCAATAACGCCGTGCGTTCACAGCGGCTTGCAGATGCGAACATCAGCGAGGATAAGCTGAAAGAGCTGAGCGAAAGCGTCAGATGGAGCGTCACGAAAATTGACGAGTCAGGCGAAAAATCCGAAGGAGATACGGGATTTCTGGCAGGGTTCGTCATCGCCTTTATGATCTATCTCAATCTGGCAATCTACGGGCAGATGATCATGTCAACCGTCGTTGAAGAAAAAGAAACGCGGGTCGCGGAAATTTTATTTTCCTCCGCCAAACCGTTTGAACTGATGATGGGCAAACTCGTCGGCGTCGGTCTGGCGGGACTGACGCAGTTTGCCATCTGGGTGGTTTCGGCGGCGATTCTGGTCGCATTTATTTTGCCCTCGATGCTGGCGGCGGGCTGGGATGTTTCACTGCCGTTAATCTCGATTCTGGACATTATTTATTTCCTGATTTATTTTCTGCTCGGATTTTTTCTCTACGCTTCGATCTTCGCGCTGATCGGTTCGATGGTTACAAGCGTGCAGGAAGGCGGGCAGTTCGCTTTTCTGCCGGTGATGCTGATGCTCGTCGGATTTTATTTCAGCTTTGCCGTCATCCGCGATCCGAATTCGACGCTTTCCGTCTGGGCTTCGATCGCGCCGTTTATCGCGCCGATGACGATGCCGATCCGAATTCTTTCGGAGACTCCGCCGTTCTGGCAGATCGCGCTTTCGATTTTGGTCAACTGCGCGGCGATCGCCGGTTTGATCTGGACGGCGTCGAGAGTTTACCGCGTCGGAATGCTGATGTATGGCAAACGCGCGACGATACCGGAAGTTTGGAAATGGATCAGACAGAGTTGAAACAGCAGTCAGCAATCAGCAGTCAGCAGTCAGTTATTCTATCTTGAATGATTGTTGAAACAGAAAACTGATTCACACTGAATGCTGATTGCTGATTACTGGCTGTTTAAAAAATTATGACCGCCAAATTTGATTACTCGCTCGATTATAAAAACCTCGATTTGCGGAAAAATCCCGAACTTTACCGCATCGGTAAGGGCGAACAGGGAGTTTTGACCGTCGAACCCTACAAAAGTGAAATTCTTCCGCACTGGCGATTCAAAACGCCGGAAATCGCAAGAGAATCGAGCGCGAAGATTTACGAGCTGTTTCTCGAATACAAGAAGCGGAAGGATTTTGTCGGGATGGATATGGCGCGGAAGTTTTTGCAGATGGGAATTACGAGAGCCAGAAGATACGCGAATCATCCGTCGGGAAAAAAATATAAAGGTCCCGTTCCGGCGGATAAAAAAGGCGTTTCAGGGGCGCACGGGCGCGAGGAACTGCCGAAAGGTTTCGACGCGGAAAAGGCGGAAAGCGCGAAAATTTTTCAGGAAGTATATTACAAGGCGAAAAACGATCCGGTTTATCAAAAAATGTTGAAGGAACATAAGGAAAGATACGAAAGTGGCGATTGAGACGGAAAAAAAATACCGCTTGACCGAAGATCAATTCAAACGGATCGAGGACGATTTAAAAGAGATCGGCGCGGAGTTTTGCGGCGAGGATTTTGAGGAAAATTCGATTTATTTCGGCGGCGGTTTATCGGAAAAAAACGCCATCGTGCGAATCAGGAAAACACGGGACAAAACTGTTCTGACTTACAAAAAGAGAATCCAAAACGAGTTTGCGGTCAAACAGCAGATCGAACACGAAACCGAAGTCGCGGATGCGGAAGCATTGGAAAAGATCGTCGAAAATCTCGGTTTGAAAAAAGGTCTGGTTTATGAAAAACGGCGCAAGACTTACAAATTCCGCGAAACGGAAATCGTTCTGGACGAACTGCCGTTCGGTTTATTTATGGAGATCGAAGGCGCGTTTACCGCGATTGCCGAAGCCGAGATGTTTATCGGCGCGGAAGATTTTGAAACCGAACACGAAACCTACCCGCGTTTGACGGCGCGTTTGGGAAAGCAAAACGGCGATGCGGTCGAAGCAAGATTTTAACCCGACTTTGGCGGAAAGCCATCCGTATTTTACCTCTAGCCTGCGGTGATATTAACGGAAAACATTGCGACCTTGTTTAAAAACGGCGTTTTTAAACAAGGTCGCAATGTTTTTAAAGAAGGTCGCAATGTTTTTTGTACAAGTCGCAGTGTTTTTAACCAAAGTCGCAATGTTTTTTATTCAAGTCGCAGTGTTTTTTGTTCAAGTCGCAATGTTTTTAAAGCAAATTACGGCGTATTTAAACAAAGTCGCAATGTTTTTTTCTAATATTACGGCGTTTTTAAACAAGATAACCGCGTTATCTGATGAAAAAACATCGGAGAATTTGGACAATAAACGGATTTTTATGAACAACTCCGGGAGATTATTTTTTCTCACCGGAATTTCGAGGAATAAACCTTGTGGTTTTAACCGGAAAATCAAAGATTTTTAAAAAATCTTGTAAAAGCGCAAGCAAATCGTATATCATCGTTCATAGATTCAAAAAAGGAGAAGTACAAAATGAAAAAACATTTATTAGGTTTCGCAATATTTTCATTGATCGTCAGCGGGTTTGTAACCGTTTGGGCAGTGTTCGGTTATCTGACACAGCCGATCCCGGTCGTTCCGAAAGTTGAATCGGACAGGCTTCCGGTTTTTAAATCCGAAAAACGCAAAAGCTGTAATATGCGGCGCGATAAAATTTCATACGAAGTCGGTAATTCATATTTCTTTGCAGAGGAAAATGTCGTTATCTCAAATTTGAAACTAAGATGGAACGGTTACGGCGCGCCGCCCGAAGAGGTTTTCGTGATGACGAAAATCTTTTCCGGTGACCAACAAAACGAAATTTATGAGAGCGGGACTTATTATAAAAATGTTTTCGAAAACGGCAACGAGGTCAACCTGACCGTCAGAACGAATCCGCCGCTCGGCATAAAGCCCGATCTGAAAAATAATTTCTACGCGGATTATTCGATCTCGACGGGCTTCGGCGATGAATCGAGTTATAAATACAAAGAAAAACCGAGCCAGGTCGTCGTCGTTCACGGAGACCGTTCACGAATTATTAAGCCGTAATTACGTTTTGAATTAATGAGGCATTGATTCATTAGTGTAAAAAAAATTGCAAGTTTGAAATTTGCGGTTCGTTCTTTGGAGCGAAATCGAAGTTTTCAAACTTGCAAATTTTTTTTGGAGGGATCATTTTATGAGAAGTCGAAATGAGTTCACGGTAAAGTTTTTTGTTGGTATATTAGTTTTAAGTTCATTGATTTTCACGGCTTGCGATCCGGGAACGAGTTCAAATACGAATTCATACAGTAAGGAAAGTCAGCCGAATTACGCTTCAAATGCTACGGCAAATACTAATACCGGGTATGCAGTGCCGGAAGATCGAAGCGATGTTTCGAGTTCGGAACGCTATGCCGAAATTACGGAAAATCCGTTTCTCGAAACCAAACGCGCTCCGCTCTCGACGTTTTCGATTGACGTTGACACGGCTTCATACACGAACACGCGCCGTTATCTGAATGACGGAATGCTTCCGCCGAAAGATGCCGTCCGCATCGAAGAATTTATCAACTATTTCGAATACGATTATCCCCAGCCGGTCGGAAATATTCCCTTTTCGGTCAATACGGAAGTGGCGACCGCGCCGTGGAAGCCGAATCATAAGCTCGTGCAGATCGGGCTTCAGGGCAGAAACGTTTCGTTCGACAATCTGCCGCCGTCTAACCTCGTTTTTTTGATTGACGTTTCCGGCTCGATGAACGATGCGGACAAACTGCCGCTTCTAAAAGACGCTTTTAAGGTTCTTGTCAATCAATTAAAACCGTCCGACCGCGTGGCGATCGCCGTCTATGCCGGTTCAACGGGTTTGGTTTTGCCTTCGACTCCGGCAAGCAGTAAAAGGGAAATTCTCGATTCGCTCGAACGTCTGCAAGCGGGCGGCTCGACCAACGGCGGCGAGGGAATCAAACTCGCTTACACCGTCGCACTCAATAATTTTATTCAAGGCGGAAACAACCGCGTAATTTTGGCGACGGACGGCGATTTTAATGTCGGGCTTTCGGGCGACGACGAACTCGTTCGACTGATCGAAGAAAAACGGCGGAGCGGAGTTTTTCTGTCGGTTCTCGGTTTCGGAACGGGAAATCTGAACGATTCGATGATGGAAAAACTCGCTAACAAAGGAAACGGGAATTATTCTTACATTGATTCGCAGGAAGAAGCGCGAAAAGCTCTCGGTCAGCAGATCGCCGGAACGCTTTACACGATTGCGAAAGACGTTAAAATTCAGGTCGAATTCAATCCCGCGCTCGTCGCCGGTTATCGTCTGATCGGTTATGAAAACCGTCTGCTCGCCGACCGCGATTTCAACGACGATAAAAAAGACGCGGGAGAGATCGGCGCGGGACATTCGGTAACGGCTCTGTATGAGATCGTTCCCGCCGGACAAATGGTCGAAAACGACGGCATCGAGTTGAAATATTCGAAATACGAGCCGTCCGATACGAAATTCGGAAATGAACTTCTCACCGTCAAACTTCGATACAAAGAACCGGATTCCGATCAAAGCAAATTGATCACGACCGGCGTTCTGGATTCGAACAAAACGGCTGAAAACGCTTCCGATAATTTAAAATTCGCTTCGGCGGTCGCTCAATTCGGAATGCTGCTGCGCGATTCGCGTTATAAAGGTAACGCTAATTTTGAAAATGTTTACGCGCTCGCGGCAAACGCGCGCGGGAACGATCTGAATAATTACCGCGGCGAATTTATCGGCTTGGTGGAGAAGGCGAAAAGGCTCAAATAAAATAAAAAACTTAGCCGCAAAAAGGCGCAGAAAAAGCAAAAAAAGTATGAAAAATTTTTGCGTGTTTTGCGCCTTTTTGCGGCTAAACGTTTTGCTGAAATCGATTTTAATTTAACAGTTCCAAAACTTCGTTTATCAATAAATCCGGCTCGAACGGTTTCGTGTGATATTTTTGAAAACCGACTTCGAAGGCTTTCTTTTTATTATCCTGCGAGGTGAACGCGCTGAGGGCGATTGCCGGAATCGTTCCGCCTTCGTCGCGGTTCATCGCGCGGATTCTTTTCATCAGCGAATAGCCGTCTTCTTCGCTCATTCCGAGGTCGGAGATAATTACGTCGGGCAGATTGTTTTTAAGATTTTTTAACGCCGTGATCGCTTCCGAAGCCGACATAGACTGAACGACTTCCGCACCGCTCTGTTCCAAAAACAAATCCAACACCTCGCACGAATCGGGATCGTCCTCGACGATCAGAATTTTTTTGCCCTTTAAAGGTTTTCCGTTTTCCAGATTCTTGGAATCCTGCTTCTTAGGTCTCACCAAACTGGTCGAAAGCGGCAGAGTTACGATAAATGTCGCGCCTTTGCCCAATCCTTCGCTTTCAGCTTTGACCGTTCCGCCGTGCTTTCCGATAAGCGTTTTGACGATCGAAAGTCCGAGTCCCAAACCCGTACGGTCGTGAGAGGTCGAATCACCCTGTGAAAATTGATTGAAAATACGCGGCAGAGCCACAGGGCTTATTCCCTGACCGTTATCCTTGACATGAATTTTTACAATATCGCCGAGCGATTCGACCAAAATGTCTATCTTCCCGCCTTCGGGCGTGAATTTCAGCGAATTGGAAAGAAGATTTGTAAAAACCTGCTGAAGGCGGACGGCGTCGCCGACCACATTGATGTTTTCCATGTTTACCGAAAAAGTCAGTTGGATGTTTTTGTTTTCAGCCAAAGGTTTGTTCGAGTTATAGACATTTTTAATGACTTCGTAAAAATTCAGAGGTCGCAGTTCGAGCCGCAGTTTGCCCGACGCGACCCGCGCCGAATCCACGAGATCGTTGATCAATTTCGACTGCGAACGCGCGCTTCGTTCGATCGTTTCCAGAGCGTTTTTCCGGGTTTCTTCGTCAACCTCTTTGGTCAGCAAAATTTTCGTCCAGCCGAGAATGGCGTTGAGCGGCGAGCGCAGTTCGTGCGAAACGAACGCGAGAAAAAAATCTTTCGCGCGATTGGCTTCTTCCGCCTCGTCGCGCGCCTTCCGTTCGCGTTCATAAATCTTTGAAAGCTCTTCGTCGGCAATTTTTCGGTCTGTAATTTTTCTGATCATCCCCATCATACTTACCGGATCTCCCTCGGCATCGAGAAAACTTTTTCCGCGCGCGGCAAGCCAGTGCGTATTGCCGTCCGAATTTATTACACGAAATTCTTCCCGGTATTCTTTCCCGCTTCCGAGCGATTCCTTAAATGTCAATTCGATGCGTTCGCGGTCTTCGGGATGAAGCACGCGAAAGAAAGAATCCAGATCAATCAAATCATTTGCCGAAAGCTCGAAAAATTCGTTAAATCTCGGAGTCGAGAAAATTTTATCCTCTACCACGTCCCAAAACCATAAACCGATTTCGGCACTTTCCGCAGCGTATAAAATTTGTTCACTCCGCATTTTATGAAATTCGATCTCTTTTTCTTTCTGCGTAATATCCTGGGCGCAGAAAAATATTTCGTTTGTGTCCGACACCGGAAAAAAGTTAAGTTCGACCTGTTTTCTGACGGTCGAATTTACACGAAAATTTAGTATCGCCTTCGATTTTTTCCCGTCTGCGGTTTCGCTGACCGCACTGTTGATCAACTCGACATTTTGTTCCGAAGACTGCCAGAAAACAGCGTCGGAAAATTTCTGACCGATCAAGACTTCGGGTTCGATAGATGTGTTTTGAAAAATGTTTCCGTCGAGCGAAAGTATCGAACCGTTCGGGCTGAGAGTTCCGTAAAAAGCATATAAATCTTTGAATAAACCGGATAATTGCTGATCAAGGCTAAATGTCATAAATTCTCCGCGAGAAATTTTCTTCTGAAAAATCTAAAGTTAAATAGCTCAAAAAACCTCGCCGGGAAAATCTTTCCCGAAACGAGGCTTTTTGAAAAAGCCAAACTTACATTGATTGCTGTTGCTGGTCAAACTTTCTATGCAAGTTAGACGACTCTTCTGCCGGTTAAAAGGCGAATAACAAATACTACGAGTGCGATTACAAGTAATAAATGAAGTACACCACCAAAAGTATTCGAAGTTACCAATCCGATTAACCAAAGAACCAATAAAATTACAATAATTGTTTCTAACATTGTTTTTCCTCCTAATTTCTCTTCCCAAAATATCATTTGCCTTGTAGCAACTTGCCCTATTTCATATCCAATTACCGTGCCAAAGTAATTAAAAGGTTGCAATAAAAGGGCTTAGGAGAATTCCTAAAGAAAAGAAAAACAAAAAGCACCGTGAAATGGTATTAATTCGATACAAAATAACAAAAGTAAAAGATTAAATAAATACGCATTCTCAAATTGCTTTTAAAATATATAAGAGTGTATTAAAATATAACACAAAAGGAAAAATTGTAAATGGAATTTTATTAAAAAAATCACATAAGGCATTTATTACTAATAATTACAAATAATGGCACAATCATTGCCATTATTCTGGGCAGAATTTGTATTTTGAATACTTTGAGAAAAAAGGACTCGGAGAGAGATATGGATAAGAAAACAGGAACAGCAACAAAACAGGTTCAAGAAAATATCGAAAACGTTTCGGAATCAACCGAAAATCTTAAAGATCGGGTCGCCCAGAAAGTAGGCGAAACCAGAGAAAAATTTTCGGAAAATCTTTCGAATGCGGCACATAGAATTCACGAAAAGTCGGATTCGGCACAGGAATTTTTAGATCTGCGAGCCGACAATTTAAGTGAATATGCGCATCAGGCGATTGAAAAAGCGAATCATCTCGGACATCGTGCGGCGGACGCTTTGAGTAATTCGTCGGAATATATAAATAATTTCGATTTTGAAAAAACCAAACAACAAGTTGTCGAAACGATCAAAGAAAAACCGCAGATTGGAATCGCGGTTGCCGGATTATTCGGTTTAATAATCGGTTTGTTGCTCGGCAGACGAAACTCAAGATAAAATTTACAAATACCGGGGAGAGTGGATATGAAGAGGCAGGAATGGGGGCTTGCCTCTTCATCATCTAATTCTATTTCTATTTAATTTAGGTTATACAAATTTTATTTTGAAAAGAATATGGCATACAGAGCATTAGTTATTGATGATGACAAAGCGACTCTGGATTTGATGGAGTTTCAACTGAAGGGTGACGGTTTTCGGGTAACGAAAGCCGAAAACGGTCAGCAGGGATTGAAGTTTATCGAAGAAGAAGAATTCGATATAATCCTGACCGATTTGCAGCTTCCCGATCTGAGTGGTATTGAGATCGTCCAGCGCAGTAAGGAACTCTCGCCGGATACCGAAATTATAATGGTAACCGGCTACGGTTCGACCGAAAAAGCGATTGAGGCGACCAAAGCCGGAGCGTTTTATTATGTCGAAAAACCGGTCGAATTCGACGATCTGATCGTCCTGATCGAAAAAGCGATCGAGCGCAAACAGCAAAAAGCGGAAATCCGCGAACTGCGCGGGAAACTTTCCAAGCGGAACTCCTACGAAGGCATCATCGGCGGCAGCCGTGCGATGCAGGACATCTACGAATTGATTGACAGCGTTGCAGTATCGGATGCCAATATTTTGATTTTGGGCGAATCGGGAACGGGAAAGGAATTGATCGCCAATGCGGTTCACTACACGAGCGCGCGTTCGAAAAAACCGTTTGTTAAAGTAAACTGTTCGGCGCTTCCGAAAGAATTGATCGAATCCGAGCTTTTCGGACATAAAAAAGGCGCGTTTACGGGCGCGACCGGCGACAAGGAAGGTTTGATCGGACGCGCCAACGGCGGCAGCCTTCTGCTTGACGAAATCGGCGAGATGCCGCTCGATCTCCAGCCGAAACTCCTTCGGGTTCTTCAGGAAAGAGTTTATTACCGGGTCGGCAGTGAAAAACCGCAGGAAGCGGATTTCAGGCTAATTTGCTCGACCAACCGCAGTCCGTTCGAAGCCATCGAAGAAGGACTCTTACGCGAAGATTTGTATTACCGCATAAATACGATCGAAATAAAAATTCCGCCGCTTCGGGAACGGATGGAAGATGTGCCGATGCTTGCCGAGCATTTTCTAAAAATGTTTTCGGAAAAATACAATCGTGAAAACGTCTTATTTTCCGAAGATGCCTACGACCAGATGCTCAATTACGATTGGCGCGGCAACGTCCGCGAGCTCGAAAACGTTCTCGAACGCGCGGTGCTATTATGTAAAGACGGAAAGATCAATCAATTGAACATTCCGAAAAATTACAATAGTAAAATCACATTTTCGGACATCCAAAAAAACAAATCCGCGCAAACTGCGGAAATCGAACAGTCCGCAACAAACGGCGGAAACGGTTTTTCAAACGGCGTTCATCCGGCATTATCAGGCGAACTTTCAGGCGAAGAATTGTTTGACGCGGTCGGAAAATTTATCGTCGAACGGCTGCCCGAACCGAAGAGCAGCGATAATCTGGACGACGTTTTTAATTCGATTGAAAGCAGTGTCGTGCTTGCCGCGCTAAAAAGAACAAAAGGCAACAAACAAGCCGCCGCCAATCTTTTAGGACTCTACCGCCCGCGTCTTTACGGGATGATCAAACGTCATAAGCTGGAAAGCAAATTGGAAAATTGACCGTAAAACCGCAAAACTTCATTTGGAAAAAAACTTTTAACAACTATAATTTGATTTTGGAAAATCTGCGGCTTTTTTTACGGTGATTATTCCGAATTCAAATAAAACTATGCGAATACTTGTAACCGGCGGCGCGGGATTTATCGGCTCACATCTGTGCGAAAGGCTTTTGAATCAGGGACACGAAGTAATCTGTCTGGACAATTTTTTTACCGGCACGCGAAAAAACGTCCTTCATTTACTCGACAATTACAATTTTGAATTGATTCGCCACGACGTAACAGAACCGATTTTATTGGAAGTTGACCAAATCTATAATCTTGCCTGTCCGGCATCGCCGATTCATTATCAATACAATCCCGTCAAAACCGTCAAAACGAGCGTGATGGGGACGATCAATATGCTCGGGATGGCAAAGCGCGTCCGGGCGCGGATTTTGCAGGCTTCGACTTCGGAAGTCTATGGCGACCCGCTCGTTCATCCGCAGACGGAAGATTATTTCGGCAACGTAAACCCGATTGGAAATCGCTCATGTTACGACGAGGGTAAACGCGTCGCGGAAACTTTGATGATGGATTATCACCGGCAGAATAATGTTGACACGCGAATTGTTAGGATCTTCAACACCTACGGACCGCGGATGATGGAAAATGACGGGCGAGTGGTTTCAAATTTTGTCGTTCAGGCATTGCGCGGCGAGGAGTTAACGATTTACGGCACGGGCGAGCAAACGCGCTCGTTTTGCTATGTTGACGATCTGGTCGAAGGTATTATTCGTTTGATGAATACCGAGGCGGAAACTATTCATCGTCCTGTAAATATCGGAAATCCGGGCGAGTTTACGATGAACGAGCTGGCAAACGAGGTCGCCAAAGCCGTCGGAAAAGATGTGAGGATCAAATTTCTGCCGCTTCCGAAAGACGACCCGAAACAGCGCAAGCCGGATATTACGCGGGCGAAAGAACTTTTAAATTGGTCGCCGACCATTCAATTGGCGGAAGGCTTGAAAAAAACGGTCGCGTATTTTGCCGAGAGAGTAAAAACGGCGGATGTTAAAATTGCTCAAAACTAAATTTTTTTTGGAGTTGGATTTTATTAGATGAAAATATTAATTACAGGCGGCGCGGGATTTATCGGAAGTCATCTGGCAGACCGTCTTCACGGCGAAGGACAAGAAATCACGGTGATTGACGATCTTTCGACCGGACGCTATTCGAATGTCGAGCATCTCGAAGGAAAAGACGGATTTCGTCTGATCATTGATACGATATTAAATTCGGATTTGATGGAGGAGCTCGTCCGCGAAACCGACCGCGTTTTCCATATGGCGAGCGCGGTCGGAGTTCGTTTGATTATGGAACGTCCCGTCCAGACGATTGAAACCATTTTTCGCGGAACGGATGTCGTTCTCGAATTTTGTTCGCGCTACCGCAAAAGAGTCTTGATTCCCAGCACCTCGGAAGTTTACGGTAAAGGGATTTCCGTTCCGTTCAAAGAAGAGGACGATCTCCTGACGGGTTCGACCGACAAGCATCGTTGGGCGTATGCCTGCGCGAAAACTTTAGATGAATTTCTCGCGCTCGCGCATTGGAAGGAAACCCGTCTGCCGGTCGTCGTCGTGCGTTTATTCAACACGGTCGGACCGCGCCAGACCGGGCAATACGGGATGGTCGTCCCGCGTTTTATCAAAGCCGCGCTCAAAAATGAGCCGATTCCGGTTCACGGCGACGGCAGTCAATCGCGCTGTTTCGGTCATGTTTCCGATGTGGTTGAAGGACTCGTCAAAGTCCTCGAAACGCCCGACTGTTTCGGTCAAGTCATAAATTTGGGAAACTCCGAGGAAACAACGATCAAAAATTTGGCTGAAAAAGCGATCGAAATGACCGGAAGCCGGAGCGAGATTCAATATATTCCGTATTCGGAAGCCTACGGCGAAGGGTTTGAAGACATGCAGAGACGCGTTCCGAGTCTGGAAAAAGCAGGGCGTCTGATCAGCTACCAGCCAACCCGAACGCTCGAAGACATCATCAATGATGTAGCCGAACAGTTTCGTAAAGAAATGAAGTCCGAAACCGCTTCGGCTTAAATTTTGATTTTCAAAATATGAAAAAATTGTTCATATCGAGTTTGTTTTTGCTTTTTACGGCAAGTCTCGCCGTTGCTCAAAACACCGGCGGGTTAAAAGGAAAAGTCCGCGATACGAAGGGCAAAGGCATCAGCGGCGTAACGATCACCGTCCGTCAAAAAGGCGAAGATTTAAAGAGCGTAAAATCCGACAGTAAAGGTGAGTTTGTTATGGAAGGACTCAAACCCGGATTGTATAACGTCGTTTTTGAGCGGGAAGGTTACGGATCGGGCGTGCTTTATAATGTCGAAGTTCAGAAAAAAAGAGTCGGCGATTTGGGCAGCCGGCTGGTAATGCGTGTTGATCAGGGAACGCTGGTGATTATCAATGGCAGTGTTTTTAACCAGTTCGGCGGCAGTATCTACGGCGCGAAAGTCGAGATCGAAAGAATTTCCGGCGCTTCGAGTAAAAATGTCGGTTCGAGCTACACGAGTCAAAACGGTGAATTTGTTTTCCGTTTTCCTCAAAAATCTGACCGCTTTCGCATCACTGCAACTGCCAAAGGCGTTTCGGCAAGCAAGGAAATCGAGGTCAGCGAAGCGGCAATCTATCGTTTGGCGATAACTTTGGAACTGCCGACGGAGAATTAAATTTTTAAGAATTTTAAAATCAAAATGCGGAATGGTTAAAAAATCCATTCCGCTTTTTTTGATTTTAAATAAATTTCGTTATCAATTGATCGTGTCCGAGATTTCTTCGGCGATTTGATTTTCCGAAACCGTTTTCGCATCGGTGATGATGAGCGGAAATTCCTGAAGTAATTCCTGATCCGCAAGGGTTTGCACCCAGTAAGTTCCGGGCGTGGAAAACACTACATTAACAAAAAAACTGACATTATCGGTAAATCCGCCGGGCGCGAGTTCGATCTCGGTCGGTTGAGAAGTAACGACGAGATTTTTTTTGTCCGGCGAAACGATCCGCACTTCCGTCTGATGCATTCCTTCACCGCGCCAGTGATTAACGACCGCGAATTTGATCAGCGAAACGGGAAGCTTTTCGACCATAATGTTTTGAAAGACGCCCATCAACGAAACTTTATTTCCCATTTCGAGGCGCACGTCATCGCATAAAAGAGTATAAACAAGGCTAAGATTTTCAGTATTCATTTTTTTTAACTCAAACCGGGAAAACTTTTGAAATTTTATTTGAATAAAAAAGTATCAATAAAGACAGATTTTCATTCTTTATTTTTTAAGGGCTTTGGTCTTTGGCAAGAATTCTCTAATGTAGATATTTAATTGAAAATCAAAAAGGCAAAACAGAAAAGAAATAATTTTGAATCACTCAATATCCAAAAACCAAAGTCCAAAAACCAAAGACCATAAATTATTTATTTAAATTTTTACTTTTCAATTGCCGCAGGTCAAGAGTATAATCGAAAAAAATCCGAAATTTAACGGGTGCAAAAAGGGACAAAGAAATGACGGTTTATGTTTTAATAGGTCTTTCCTTATCTCTGGCGGGTGTTGCCGGACTGCAATTTTTATATATGATCTATCTCGAAAGGATGGACCGCGAGCAGAAAAAACGCATCCGCGAACTCGAACAGCACTGCAAATATCTCTCGAACCGCGTCCACGAAGCCGAAAATCAGATCGCCGATCAAAACGAATTACTCGAATCGTTTTTCGATGATTTTACAGACGAAGAAGATGAAGTCTGGGCGGACGTGATCGAAGAAAATTAAGATAAAAAATCTAAATATCCAATTCCGCCACGGTCGAACCCCAGCCGCCCGAAAATTCCGGCGCGTTTTTAAATGAACGAACAAAGTCTGTTTCCGATAAAACCTTGCGGACGATTTCTCTCTGCACGCCGATGCCTTTGCCGTGTATGATCCTAACGGTGCGAAAGCCTCTGTTTCTGGCTTCTTCGAGATAATTTTCGACGAGCGATCTTATTTCCTTCGGCGCGAAGGCGTGCAGGTCGAGCGTGTCGGTGATCTCGATCTCAAACTCTTCGCCAAACGGATTTTCAAAATTTTCTTCGATCATTTTTTAGCGTCTTTTTTCTCGTAATTTGCCATATCCGGCGGGGCGGAAACGCGCAGACGGTTGCCGCTTTTTGAAAGCTGAAAAGTTTTGTCTTCGATCTGTCCGGTGTTGAAATTTCTCAGTTTTAATGTGAAATTTTTGTTGTCGCCTGTTCCATCCATCCGCATCGGCAGGCGTCCCCAGACATTGCCGTTACGATAAACCGAATAATGTTCTTGATTGAATTTGTCGTAACCGAGAATCAAAATCCCGTCAAAATCCGGCTCGACGCCGTCAATCGCTTTGACCTCGTCGGTGCGCCACAAGATCACCCAGCTTCCGGGACGCGCGACCTGCACCGAATCGGTCGGTTTGGTCGGAAGATTGTCTTCGGCAACCTCGTCAATTCTCTGCCAGGTAACAAATTTTTTATCGTTTTGCTGGTAAAATACGATGTCGCTCGGAACCTGGAGTTCGACTTGTCTGCCGAACAGCCAACCGGCAGGGGCGGGCGAAACCGAACGGTCGAGCCGGACGAGATACCAGATGTCGTATTTATCAATAATTTTTTCCGGCTCGTTCACCTCTTTTGCCGTCGTGATGACGGGAGTCTGCTCTGAACCGCCGTCGGCATCGGTCTGAGCTTTCGGAACATATTTCCAGTTGATAATTTCAAAAGTCGAAGCGGCATCGAGTTTTAATAAAATATTATCGTTTGTTTGTTCCGGCGAAAGCCGAAGATTCGAGGCGGCGCGAAGCTGACCGTTTGCCTGCGGCTGTGAATCTTTTATTTCCTCGGCAAGAGTTTTCGATTTTTCCAGGATTTCGCCGAGAATGACGTTTTGCGCTTCGATCCAGCCTTCGGTTTCCTCTTCGTCACTAGCGCGCACGCGATACCACCTGACTCTTTCAAACTCGGTTTCTTCCAAAATCTGAAGCCGGTCGCCGCGCTGGACTTCCAGAAGATCAGCCGCGACGACGGCATACGAACTCCGAATCTGCGCCCGCTGCGCGATAACCGTGCCAGTGTCGTTCAGCCCGACAAAGGACGAAACGTTTTCGACCGCGCTGGATAGAAAGCCGCAGCTCGACGCGAAAAGAGTGATAAAAATTATCGCGGAATAAAAATAAATACTTCTTTTGTAAAATAAATTTCTCATTTTGATAAAATTTTTCGCCAGTTATTATAGCCTAGTTTATTCAATAAATCTTTCTCGCGCCCGTTAAGATTATTTTTTACGCGCAATTCGATGCTTGATGAGTTCCGTCGGATTTCGATACCGGTATGTGCCAGATTATTTTGAATATCCGTTTTTTTTGTCCCGCGCACATAGTCTTCGATGAAAGGCGAAAGTTCGCGGTAGCCTTCAAAAAATCTCAAAACCGCCGCATTTCCGTCTTCCTTTTTATTCGGCAATTTGTGTTTATCGTAGATTTGACGCAAGACCGAAATCAAATCGCGTTTGCCGCCGCTTTGTTTTATAAGCGCGATGTCAAAAAGAAAAGCGACCGCCAGACCTTTTGCGTAAACGCTCGAAGATTCGTCAAGCCAACGGTTTTTCGATGCCTCAATCAGCGAAATCGGTTGACTGCGCCTATTTGTGAGATTAAAGGCTTGTTCCAAAGTATTCAGAAAATCGCTAAAAGAAATTTGATTCAGTTCGACGCCGGCGCGCAAAGCCGTGTATTGGGCGAATCCCTCATAAAACCACGCGTAATCGCCGTCAAGCGCGAGATTGTTCGGCATCCAGAGATGAAAGACCTCGTGCCGAAGCTGTTCCTGTATCCGCTGTTTAAATTGGCTTTCAAACGTCGTCGGCGCGGACATAATAATAATGTTCGCCCCGTTCGCCTCAGCCCGCCAACGCTCGAAGCCGACTTCTTTCGGAAATTTAAAATTCAGGATTAAAAGTTTTTTTTCGGGAATCGCGCCGAAATAACTTTCGTATTTTTGCAAGATGTCTCTGGTGATCTGCTCGGCGAACCCTTTTTCAATATTCCATTGATTGTCCAAAACCAGAGTTACCACGGTATCGGAAATTTTGAAAGTTTGATCGTTCCAGCCTTTGCCGATAATAAAAGTCGTGTTTTCAAATTTTTCGATAAAATAATTATCTAAATTCGCAATGCTTTCGGCACTTGAAAGTTTCCATCCTTCGGGAAGTTTGAGCGAAATATTCGATCTGTAATCGGTTTCAAAAACGGGCAGTAAATCATTAAGTTTCAAAATTCCTTTTTCGCCTGCAACCCAAGAAATATGGGCAGTTGACAAAACATTCGGCGGAATCGCGGCGTTTACGCGGTATGAAAACGAATTGAACGGCTTTTCGGCGACAAACGACCCTTCGGCAATTTTCCGGTAATTTATTTTTTGATTTGTTGGGTCGAATAATTCGACATTTTCGATTCTCTGTCCTAAATTGTCCGAATCGGCGTAGCTTAATAAAAACAATAAATTTTTTTCGGCTGCCGGTTCGGAAAATTTTCCGTTGATTTTTATCAAAGACGGATTTGCGGATTGGATTTCAATATTGATTTTTAGATTTTCGGCGAAACAGATAAATGAGAGAATCTGCAGTAAACATAGAAACAGAAAACCTTGTGAAAACTTTTTCGGCATAATTGACATCAAAACCCGTGCGAAACTAAAATGATAGTTTGTTCGTTACCCTAATATGGCTCTCCGGTTTTAGGATAGGAGATTTTATGAGTCTTATCAAAATCGTCATTTATACAATCGCATTTTTGTTGAGCCTTCTTTTTTTGGGTCGGTTATCTTAATATAAACGATTACTCAACTTAGATGATTATTATAGTCCTGAAAACCGATATTTTCGGTTTCGGACAGGTATTTTTTTGCGGTAACGGCGGCGGAATTTTTAAGTAAAGGTCTTTGGTCTTTGGTCTTTGGACTTTGGTTGATTGAACTGCTTACGCTTAGATTTTTTCTCAAATTTGTTTGTTAAACGAGAAAAACTACAAGATTTGTTACGAATAAAACCAAAGATCCAAAACCAAAGACCGAAGACCAATTTTTATTTATGACAGAATTGAGAAAAATTAAACGCGCGCTTTTGAGCGTTTCCGATAAACAGGGAATCGTTCAGTTGGCTGAAGAATTAGATAAATTCGGCGTTGAAATCATCAGCACCGGCGGGACGGCGCGGGCATTGCGCAAAAGCGGTCTGAATGTTACGGAAGTGTCGGATGTAACGGGATTTCCTGAAATGATGGACGGGCGCGTTAAAACTCTTCACCCGAAAATTCACGGCGCGTTTCTCGCCCTGCGCGATAACGCCGAGCATATCGAAGCGATGGAAACGCACGGCATCGTGCCGATTGATCTGATCGTCGTTAATCTTTACCCGTTTGAAAAAACGATTGAAAAGGAAGACGTATCGCTCGAAGAAGCGGTCGAGCAGATTGACATCGGCGGTCCGGCGATGATTCGTTCGGCATCGAAAAACTGGCGCGATGTCGCCGTCGTTACCGATCCGCGGCTTTACAGCAAGATCATTATCGAAATTAACGAAACTGAAGGTTCGCTCTCGCTCGAAACACGCCGCAGTCTGGCGGCTCTCGCATTTTCGCACACTTCTTATTACGATCTTATAATTTCGGATTATCTTTCCGACCAGTTAAACGAAGAAGAATTCGCGCTGATCGAGGAATTTCATCCGGCATCGGGCGAAGAAATTTTCAGGATTTTTTCCGAAATGGAAGATTTCGAAAACGGCGAAGATGATTTTGAGTTTGAAGAAATCGAAGCCGATGAAAAAAGCGAACTGCCCGCAATTATTGATCCCGAACTCGAAAAATCCTTTGACCTGCGGTATGGCGAAAATCCGCACCAGCAAGCCGCGCTTTATGTTTCCGATTGGGAAATCGCCGGTATCGCTTACGCCGAACAGCTTCACGGCAAGGAAATGTCGTATAACAATTATCTGGATGCTGACGCGGCTTGGAGATTGGTGCAGGATTTTGACGAACTCGCCTGCGCGATCATCAAACATACGAATCCGTCGGGTGTCGGTAGCGGCGAAAATAATCTCGAAGCTTATAAACGCGCTCTGGAAACCGATCCGGTTTCGGCGTTCGGCGGCATCGTCGCTTTTAACCGCAAAGTTTCCGGTGAAGAAGCCGAAGCGGTCAACGAGATATTTACAGAAGTCGTCATCGCGCCGGAATTTGAAACGGAAGCTTTGGAGATTTTCAAAAAGAAAAAAAATCTCAGAGTTTTAAAGGCGGAAGCGGTTCAGAACTCGCTCGAATACCGCAAAATTTCGGGCGGAATGCTCGTGCAAACGCCCGACGCTTATAAGATTTCCGCCGTAGAATTAAAGGTCGTTTCCGAAAAACAGCCGACCGAAAGCGAACTGAAAGCGTTGCAGTTTGCGTGGAAAGTATGCAAGCACGTCAAATCGAACGCGATCGTTTTTACCAATGAATTTCAAACCGTCGGCGTCGGCGCGGGACAGATGAACCGCATTGATTCGGTCAGAATTGCCGCCGAACGCGCCGGACGGACGAATCTGGATTTGAAAAATTCGGTTCTCGCTTCGGATGCTTTTTTCCCGTTCCGCGACGGTGTGGACGAAGCCGCGAAATACGGCGTTTCGGCGATCATTCAGCCCGGCGGTTCGGTCAGAGATGAGGAAGTTATTGCGGCGGCAAATGAACACGGCTTGGCGATGGTCTTTACGGGAATCAGGCACTTCAAACATTAGTTTGGCGAAATTTGCGATTAAAAAGCATCCTGGAGCGTTTTTATTTCATCAATTTTACCAGCCAAACATGCTAAATTAAAAAGAATTTACAGTTTTGTGTTAAAATCCCCAATTGATTTATAAAAAGAGAAAAATTAGGAGAATATTTCCAGTGTTTTTGCGTTTAAAATCTATTTTGTTTATTACAATTTTGTTCCTGACAACGGCAATTTTCGTTTCCGCGCAAGAAACCGAAAAAAAAGAAGAGAAAAAAGAAGCTGAAACTCCTGCCGCGACTCAGCCAAATCTGGATCTGTCGAAAAATGTAACCGCCGAGGCGGTTGCCGAGTCCTCGATCTATTTTTACGGCGGTCTGGCAGGCAGAATAAATCTCAATCAAATTCGTAAAACCACATTCGAACGCGGAACAATGACCATCGTCAACGCGGACGGCACGGTTGACAAGGGAAATTATCAACGCTGGATCATTCGCGGCGACAGTCTGGATAAAGAAAAAAACCGCCTTGAACAAGAGTTTCCAAGCACGAAATATTCTCTTATTTATGACGGCGAGAAAACTTTCGGCATTTTAAACAATACGATTTTTTCGCCGCGTGATGTTATTCTGAACGCTTTTCAAAATCAAATCTGGCATGGTCTCGAAGCCCTGCTTCGTTACAGGGAAAACGGCTCGAAACTCGATCTCGTAGGACGCGATAAAATAATGGGCGTGGAATTTTACATTCTGGATGTAACCGATAAAGAAAATCGCAAAACGAGATTTTATATATCGGTCAAAACGCTGCGCGTGATGATGCTCGAATACGAAGAAAACGGCGTAAAATACCGGCGAAAATTCTACGATTATAACTACTCGCAGGGAACGCTCGTTCCCTATCGGACGGTGCTCTGGGCGGACGACAAACAGGTCGAGGAAACCGAAATTATGACCATCACGTTCGGGCAAAAAGTGGAAGAAAATCTGTTTGCCGGAAGGTGATCTAAAAAAAAATTGCAACAAAATTTCGGCTCGTCGGTGAAAGGGATTGGATTTAACGATTCCAAACTAATTCAATCTAAAAGGAGATTTACCGATGAAAAAGCCGAAATTTTTTATTTTTGCGATTCTTTTGTTGTTCGGTTTGAACGCCGTTTTAGCCCAGACGGACGAGAAAAATCAAAAAGATCAAATCGAACAAAGCTACGAAGTAATTTTGCACGTCGTCGTCGCTTCCAATAATCCAACCGAAAAAGGCAAACTGCCGCCGTCGCTCCACGGCGTGGTCAGCAATTTGAAAAACGACTATTTATACACGAACTACAATCTGGCGGCGACCTTTCTGGAAAGGATTTCGACCAACGGCGTGATCGGACATACCGGCGTTTTAAACCAGCTTGATCAAACGCGGCAAAATAATATTTATTATTCCGATTGGGGATTAAGCGGTTTGAAAGCCGGAAAAGACGAACAGGGAAATGATTTAATACAGTTTCAAACATTTAATTTCGGAGCGAAAGTTCCGGTCGTCGTTTCCGTGAATGCAAAGGGCGACAGCAATCCGGTGGTTCATTACGAAAACATCGGAGTCAGGATCAGCAGATTTAATTTGCCCGAAAACAAGCCGACGATTATCGGCTCGATGGCAACCCCGAAAACCGACGAATTTATCTTTTTGATACTGACCGTTAGACCCGTCTGAAGAAATAATTTCGCAACTTTCCGAGCCGCCGCGCGTGTCTGTAAATGCAAAGCGGCTTTTGTTTTGACTTCCGAAGTGATGTAAAAATTATGTTTGTATGGCATTGGACAACCGCGATACAAAAAATGCGGAAACGCCGGACGGCGAGAGCGCGTCGGCTGAAAATCTGTCCGACCATCAACTGATCGAAGCGACGAAAGAGGGCGACGAAACGGCGTTTGCCGAGATCGTCAGCCGCTATCGCAACCCTTTGACAAATTTTTTATACCGGATGCTCAACGATTACGAAGAAGCCGTTGATCTGGCTCAGGAGACGTTCGTCCGAGTATATTTCGCCATCGAGCGGTATCACACCGAGTATGCGTTTTCGACCTATATCTACCGCATCGCCAGCAATCTGGCGATCAGCGAGATTAGGAAACGCAAGCGGCGGAAATTGATGTCGCTGACCGGATTTTTCAGCTTCGAGGGCGAAGATGTTGACTTTCATCCGCCGGATAAAAAGCCTCTGCCGGACAGCGGAGTTCTGGAGACGGAAGAAAGATCGGTGATCGCGCGGGCGATCGCGGCTCTGCCGGAAAAATACCGCGCCCCGATCGTTTTAAGGGATGTCGAGGGAAAAAGCTATGACGAAATCGCCGAGATTTTGGAACTCGGATTAGGCACGACCAAATCGCGCATCAGCCGCGCGCGCGGTCTTTTACGAGAAAAGTTAAAGAATTATTTTGATTTTGAATGAAAAGCGATAACTTAAAAAACAACCTCAGCGAGCGTGAAACACTTTCCGCCGACGAACAACAGATCAGCCGTCTCATCGGCGGGCTGGAAAAAGTTTCCGCGCCGAATGATTTCGATTTCCGCCTCAAAGCGCGGCTCGCCGCCGCGAAAGAAAATCAGATTCAGCCGCGTTTCCGGCGGACGCTTCGATACGTATTGCCGTTGACGGCTGCCGTCATCATCGCGGCGTTCGTGCTGATACAAGCCGGTTTGTTCACTTCAAATATTGAACAACCCGTTTTGGTTGAAAATCCAAAACGCGAAGTTCCGGCGGTTTCAGATAATTTTGTGCCGGATAATCAAATCGCGCAAGCTTCGAATTCATCCGTAGCAGAGAATAAAGCGGAAGAAAAAATACCCGATTCTTCCGTTGCCGAGCCGACACCGGAAAAAGAGACGACGGCAAAGAATCCGGTAAGAAAACAAAACAGGATTGAGCCGAAATCCTCGCCGCTTGACGAACCGGGCGGTTCGAGACTAATTGCTCAAAGTCCGAGCAACGTCAATATTTTCCCCGAGGGCATTCCCGGAAATCAAAATAATCGAGTATCGGTTAAGGAGTTTCTGAAAATGATCGGAATCGAAACCGAACAAAACCAAGAAAATTTAATTATAAAGTCCGTAAAGGAAAACAGTGTTTCCGGGAGATCGGGAGTAAAACCGGGCGACGTTATCGAAGCGGTTGATGAGCAAAAATTGGAGCGGGGAAATCTGCCGCCGAATTTTACGGGCGGCAAAACGCTAACCGTTTCACGCGATAATAAAACTTTGAAGATCGAACTGAAACCGAATTAGAGAAATTTCCTTCTGGCTCTTTTAAAGAGCGTTAGTTTTAATAATCATTAAAAAATAAAAGCCGCTCCCGGCAAAACATCAATAAGATCATCGCTCTTCGTTTTTTTCGATCTCGCCGACTTTTGCGTCCTTTACTTCTGTCGAAAATTTGCGGTAATTCGATGACTTTACCAATACGTTCAGATTTATTCCTTTCAATAAAAAGGCTTTTGCCGAGAGATTAATACTCGTTACCGAAGGCAGCCAGATTTCGTCGTTGACAAGTTCGTTTTGCTGTTCGAACGACGCGCCTTCCTTGATCTTGAAAAGCAGACCGCCGCCGACTTTGAAGCTGTCGGCGAGAACCGCTTCGACGCGGATAACTTGTTTTTTGTCCGCGTCAACCCAGATAACTCCGGCGGTTTTTCCGAAAAATTTCAGAATGCTCTGCGCGTTTTTATAATCGAATGCGGGATTCGGCTCGAAATCGAAAACGATCACGTCGCGTCCTTTGAGACGCTCGCGGCGCGGGTTGACGAGATTCGAAGCGCGTAACACTTCCGCAATCGAGATGCGGCGGCTGTTCGCGTCAGGCGCGCCTTTGGCTGGTCGCTCTTCATCTTTCCTGATTCGTTTTTCAATTTCTTCGACTCTTTTTTCAACATCGCGGTCTTCGCTAGCTTGTTGTTTTTCGCTCAGAGGTTTACCGTTTTTTTCGATTACTCGGCGGATACGGTAGCCTTTGTAAAATGAAAGCTGGACGGTTTCGGATTCTTTATCTTTGAGAATTCCATTATTGCCGAGTTCGCGCTGAACGGTTTTCTGCGTGTAGGAATAATCGTCCAGTATCGCTTCGACGCGCTCTTCATTCGCCTGCACATCGCGAAAAAGGGCGGGAATGTCGGGAAGCGGTTCGCCGGTGATGTTCGGGAAATCAAATGTTTGAGCGGCGATTTTCGGATTATGTTCGATCTGATCGTAGGCGATTTCGTAAATTTCTTCGCCGCCGAAATTTGCCCGCACGCGAAAGGGAACTCTTACTCCGCTGATCGGACGGAAATCGCTGTAATCGAAAATTTTTACCGTTTCGCCTGCCGGTATTTCCTCACGGATCAAAAGTTTCGTCGAAGCGTCAAAAAACATTCTGATCTGCGCTCCGCCGTTGTTTGTCAAAATGACGACATTCGCGGATTTACCGTTGACTTCGGCTTTTCCCCCCGCGACGATTTTCGATTTTTCTTTTTTGTAATCGAGCCAGAGATTGTTTCTAAACGCGGTTTCGGTTTGAAAATCACTGCTTTCTTTTCCGGTGAGCGTCCGCAAACCTTCGCGCGAATCTCTCAGCCAGCCGGATTTTCCGTTAAAACCCGATTCGTTTTCAAAACCTTCGATTTGAAAAAAGGTATGATAAAAAACCGGCTTGACGGCTTCGATCCTGATCTCGCCTTCCATTCCGTCTTTAACGCGCGTGATGAGACCGCTTTTTCTGTAGGATTTTACATTTTGGATATTTTTTCTTCCGCCGTGCGCTTTTTCGGCTTGCTTTAGAATGGCAGAAGGATTTTGAGCAAACGCGCTTACGGAAAAAATTAATAATATAAAAACGGTAAATGTAAACTTCATATCTAAAAAGAAATCAAAAAATCAGCCTGCATCCGCGTAAACCCGACCTTGAGAATTTAGGGCAGAATTTCGGCGACGGCTTTTTCGTAGATATCGAGTTTTCTTTTCGCCCGCTGAACTTCCGGGTGATCGTCGTTGTATTTTTTCTTGAGAAAATATACCTGCATCTCGACCGCGATTTTTTTTATCATCAATTGCCCCAGCGAATCGGAGAGTTTGCACGAATCCGGCACTTTCGTTTCGAGCAGGCGCGTCAGCGAGAAATTTATCAAGTCAATTTCGTGCCGCGCGTCCTTGACCTTCGGAAAATCTTCGGTGTATGCAACGAGCATTTCTTCGAGTTCCGCCTTGATGACGGTTCGTTGCAACACCAGCGCGGAATAAGCGGGCGATGATTTGATCGCCTTGCTCGTCGGTGTCGAAAATTCGATCTTATCGGTTTGCGCGAATATGGGAAGGGAACAAAACATTAAAATTAGGAACGAAAAAATAAACTTCATAAATTTTTATGGCTCACTCTGCGTTCTCTGCGAACTCTGCGTGAAAAAAATTATCACGCAAAGGGCGCGGAGGGCGCAAAGAAAAATCGGATCAAACGCCGACCGCCGTTTCGCGCGAATCTTTCTTTTCCGAAACGTCGCACGAATCGAATTCCAGATCAGCATCGTCGGGAGCTTCGGTCAAACCGTCGCCGAAAGTATTGCGCTCGTTAAGAGTCTGGAAATAAACAGTAATGTTGTCTAGAATCTCTTCCGCCGAATGCGAATGATAGAGCGTTTGACGAAACTGCGCGCCGCCGACCAAGCCTTTGGTAAATTGTCCGGCAAGCTGTTTCATTTTTCCGAGCGCGGCTTTTTCCGGCATCTCTTCGCTGACCATTTCGAAAAATTCCAAAAGCACGGCTTTCTTTTCTTCGAGGTCAGGCTGATACGGTTCGCGCCCTTCCATCACGTCATTTATTTGCCTGAACAGCCACGGATTCTGCATCGCGCCGCGCCCGATGAGAATGCCGTCAACGCCGGTTTCCTTAAATTTTTCGAGCGCGAATTTCACGGTCGTAACGTCGCCGTTGCCCGAAACCGGAATCGAGACGGCTTCTTTGACGGCACGGATTATGTCCCAATTCGCTTCGCCCTTGTAGCCCTGCTCGCGCGTTCGACCGTGAACCTGTATATGTTCGACGCCGCATTGCTCCGCCATTTTCGCCACTTCGACCGCGTTAATCGTCGAATCGGTAAAGCCCGTCCTGATCTTTAAGGTCAGCGGAATCGAAATAGATCTTTTGATTTCTTTCAAGATAGTTTCGAGATTCGGCAAATCCTTTAAAAGCCCCGAACCGCCGCCTTTTTTGACGACCTTCGGCGCGGGACAACCGCAATTGACATCGAGAATGTCCGCGCCTACTTCTTCCGCCATTTCCGCGCCCATCGCCATCCGGTTGACTTCGCCGCCGAAAATCTGCACGGCAAACGGACGTTCTTCCTCGTCAAAACGCATCTGCCGTTTCGCCTTCGGATTGTGCCGCGTCAGACCTTCGACCGAGATAAATTCCGACACGACCAGCCCGACACCGCCGCGCCTTTTTATCAAACGGCGGAAAGTATAATCCGTCACGCCCGCCATCGGCGAAAGGATTAGCGGCGGATTGATCTCGATATTTCTGATCTTGAAAGGTTTCATCAAAAAAAACTTACTCTTTATTCAAATTCTGAATTATACCAGCAACCTCGTCGAATTTCTCAAGCGGCAGTGCGGCGAGCATTTTGGAAACGTCCTGCGCCGGGTCGCGTTTTAGTTTGATTAGAGCCTGCGCTTCAGGGTTTGCCTGACTCTGCGAAGGCTGCCACGCGAAAAGGTCGTTCGGCGTGCAGTTGAGCGTGAGACAAAGTTTTTCGATCACGTCGAGGTCCACGCGGCGAAGCTCGTTTTTAGTCAATTTCCGCGCCGTAACGGGTACAAAACCGTTTTTGACAAGCGTTTTATACGGGTCACTGAAGCCGCGAAGCCGCATCACGCGGTTGATGTTCAAATAAAGCATTATTCTCCTCCAAATTTGTGAAAATTTTCGAACAGAAAGCGTAAATATATAACATCCGTCATCAAATATGAAACTATCGCGATAAAAAATAAAACAACCGCGATGTTAAATATAACTGTCACGAATATAAATTAAATTATCGTCGTATAATATGTAACAATTGTAATGAAATATGCAACAATCGCTAAGCATTGTGAAATGATCGCAATCAATTATGTAACAATTGCGCATAAATATTGAACATTAACGACAAATACCTTTTAGTAATTCAAAAAAAAAACGCCGCGGTCAATCGGCGTTTTTTTTTGATATTGAGTGTTCCGCCCCTTACTAACGTGCGGGCTTCTGCATTTTATTCGCTTTTTCTTGTCAGTTCGACTCCGGTCGCCTCGAACGAGATTTCAGTGACCGTGCCGTCGGCGTTGATGTTGTCGAATTTCGCGCCGTCGTCTTCGATCAGATGTTTGACCTGTTCGGCGGTGAGCGTCTTGACCGAGAAAACGCCTTCGGCTTTTGCTTTCGCGCCGGCACTGTCGAGCGGGACGAAAAAGGCGTGGTCTTTCATTTTGACGCGCACCGATTTGGCATTCGCGTCCGGGGCGAGTTCGAGCCAGCAGCCTTCCTTTTTGCACGAACGGACGATCACCCCTTCGACGCGCACCATTTGTCCGGCGTATTTATCGGGCGATTTCATCACCTTGGCAAGCGAGACCTTTTTCGATTTGCCGAGCGGCGCGCCGCGTTTCAAAACGCCGTTCGACGGAATCGCTTCCGTCTTATCCTTCTCGGTCGGCTTCGCCTTTTCCATCTTTTCCTGCGCGATGGCGGAAAAAGAAAATGCGATGATTGCGATTGCTAAAACTAAAAATTTTCTCATTGTATATTCTCCAAAAATAATTTGATTGCGAAATTTTTTTATATTTCTAAAATCTCCTGATGATATTCATTTCGGGAAGCATCCGCGACGAATAAAAGATGATCTGATAAGATTCAACAAATTCGTTTCCGCGCCGCGCCGGAACGAATTTTATCCGCCGAGCCGCGTTGATCGCCGCTTTTGTATGATGTTTTTCGGCATTTGACAACACGACAATATCGCCGATCTGACCGTCGGCGCGAAACTGGACTTTTAATTTTACATCAATCTCCGTCCATTTGATCACGCCGTTTGCCGGAAAACGCGGTATTTCGAAATTCGGCTGAGGTTTGTCCAAAATAAATACCGAATGTGAAAGGTCTTCGGTTTCAACATCAGTTTCGCCGCTTTGCTGAAGCTCGTATGTTATTTTACCTTCGTATTTGCCCGTTTTTCTTTTTTCAGCTTCGATCACTTCGGGACTGCTTTTCAGATTTGAAACCGGGATCACCTCTTCGGGCGGATTCGATTTGTTACTGCGGACAAAGATCGGTTTTCCTTCAATCGTTATTGATTGGAGAAATCGCGCGACCTCTTTTTCTTCGCCTGTTTTCGAACGGGTTTTCATACCGTAAATCGTATCGCCTTTGATGATCGTCAGCAGACGCTCGACGGTTTTCTTGTCTTCCGAAAAATGCGTTGCGGATGGAAGTACCGTAAAATCGCCGATCTTTAACGGCTCGGTTTTCTGTTCGCCCGATTTTGATCTGCCGGTTATAATCGAGGTCATCATTTTCGATTTGCGCTGATTCAGCTCCATCTCCACGCCGTTTTCAAAAGCGATTATCCGCAGTTGATAAAAATCGCGTTTTTCCGCGTCAATGATATTCGTCGGCGGAACGGCAACGGTAAACTTCTTATCTTCAAATTCGATTCTCAGCCACTTTGCGTCCTGCGAAGAAACAGGGAAAACGGCGAGAAATAAAATCGTAAAAAAAAATAAAAATAAACTCTTCATAATTTTACCTGTTTTGATAAACGATTTTTCCGTCCATCACGGTTGTCAGAACTTTCGTGTTTCGGATTTCTTCCGTTTTAATGGTAAAAATATCGTCCGATAAAATCACGAAATCCGCAAGTTTTCCAACCGACAGAGTGCCTTTCTGCATTTCCTGAAATTCGGCAAAAGCCGAGCCGACCGTGTAGGCGCGGACGGCTTCTTCGACCGTGATTTTTTGTTCGGGAATCCAGCCGTTCGGATTTTTATCGTCCAAAGTTCGGCGCGTCACGGCGGCGTAGATGCCGAGCATCGGATTGAGCGGCGCGACAAACCAATCCGTGCCGAAAGCGAGCGTCGCGCCCGAATCGAGCAGGGAACGAAAGGCGTAAGTTCCTTTCAGACGTTTTTCGTCGAGGCGTTTATGCGCCCAGCGTCCGTCGTCAATCGCGTGAAAGGGCTGCATCGAAGCAATGACTTTATTTGTTGCGAAACGCTTGATCAGATTTTCATTTAAATGCTGGGCGTGTTCGATACGGAAACGGCGGTCGCGCGCGCCGTTTTCTTTTTCGACTCGCTCGAAGATTTTCAAAAGCTCGTCATTGGCGCGGTCGCCGATAGCGTGAACCATTATCTGCAAACCGGCTTTATCGGCTTCGCCGACCAGCTTTTGCGCGGCGGGCATCTCGACGAGCGGCAATCCTTTCGAATCTGGCGCGTCCAGGTAAGGCTCGTAAAACCAGGCGGTCGTCGAACCGAGACTGCCGTCCATAAAACCTTTCAAACCGCCGACGCGGATCATCGCGTCGCCGAACGCGTAGCGCACTCCGGCTTTCTGCCATCTCTGCCAATCGCCGAGTGTCGAAACGGCGTAAATGCGCGTTTTCAGTTTTCCCTGACGCTGAAGTTCCTGATAAACGCCGACATCCGTTCCGGCGGACATATCCTGCACGCTCGTTACACCCAAGGAAGCGGCGTAATTGGTCGCGGCTTCGGCGACTTCGAGTTTCTGCTCGAACGGCATTTCGGGAATGACCTTGTAAATGTAATCCATCGCCGCGTCTTTCAAAACTCCGGTCGGATTGCCGTCTGAGTCGCGCACGATCACGCCGCCAGCGACCTCTTTCGTGTTTTTATCAACTCCGGCGAGCTTCATCGCCAGAGAATTTGCCAGAGCCATATGACCGTCGAGGCGATTGATAAAAACCGGATTATCGGGCGTTACGGCATCAATCATCGCGGCGGTCGGCAAATCGTTCGGCGTCCAATTTTCGTGATCCCAGTTGCCGTTTAATATCCAGCGACCTTTCGGAAGTTTGGCGGCGAAGTTTTTGATGCGCTCGATAAATTCCTGCGGCGTTTTCGCGTCGCGCAGGTCAACCGAAGAGAGTCCCGCGCCGCCGTCCATAAAGTGTATGTGCGAATCATTAAAACCGGGCAGGACGAGTCTGCCTTTGGCGATGATAACGGTTGTCGTTTTGCCGATCAGCGGCTGCGTGTCTTTTTCCGATCCGACGGCGATGATTTTATTTCCGAGAACGGCGATTGATCGCGCGGTCGGATTTTTCTCGTCCATCGTGCGGATATTGGCATTGATGACGACCAGATCGGCAGAAATCATTTGGGCATTGACGGAAAAAGCGAAAACGAGCGTCAGTAAAAAAGCGAAAATTTTGTTTTTCATAAATTGGAATATTTAGTTCGGAATTATTTTTCTTCGTAAACGATTCTACCATCAACAACGGTCGTCATCACTCTCGTTTCGGGAATTTTTTCTACCGGAATCGAAAAAATATCGTCGGACAAAATTATAAAATCGGCGTATTTTCCGACCGCGATCGTGCCTTTTATGTCTTCCTGAAATTCCGCGAAAGCCGCCCCGGCGGTGTAGAGTCTGACCGCCTCTTCGACCGAAAGCGAACGGCTTTTTGATTCCGCATCGAAACCGTTTCGCCTCACGGCGGCGTAAATTCCGTCGAACGGATTGATCGGAATCATCGAACTGTCCGAGCCTAATGCGATCCGCGCGTTCGTTTCGAGCAGCGAGCGATACGGCGCCGAACTGAAAAAAAGCGCGGGCTGCATCGAGGCGATAATGTTCGATCTGCCGAACCGCGCGATGTCGTCAGAATAAATGCCGTGCGCGTGTTCGACCCGGAAACGCCTGTCATTTTTTCCGTTTTCCTTTATGACGTTTTCAAAAACCGAAAGAATCACATTATTTGCCGAACCGCCGATGGCATGGATCATTATCTGCCAGCCGTTTTTGTCCGCCGGTATAATCCTTTTCGTCAGATCGGGAATTGATTCCTCATCGCTTTCGGCGAAGTATTTCAGACAGCCGCGCCGGACAAACCGGCTTTCAAAAGTTTTTTCAAATTTCGGCGAATTCGCCTTCTCCCATTCCGAAAGCCCGATGCAGTCGTAAACCCGCGTTTTTAATTTTCCCTGTCTTTCCAATTCCAGCAAAACGTCCGTGTTGTCGTCCGCCGAAACATCCTGCATACTCGTTACGCCGTAAGCGGCGGCGTAATTCGACGCGGTTTCGGCGACTTCGTGACGCTGTTTGGTCGGCGAAACCGGCGCGGCGCGGCGGACGAGATAAACGGCGGCGTCTTTCAAAACGCCGGTTAATTTTCCGTCTTTATCGCGGAGAAATTCGCCGCCCGAAGGATTTCGAATATTCTCGAAGATTCCGGCAAGTTTGAGAGCCGCGCTGTTGGCAAAAGCGATTTTGGGATTTTTGTGATAAAGAAAAACCGGATTGTCGGGCGTGATCGCGTCAATCAAATTTTTGTCCGGCAGGTCGTCCGGCGACCAGTTTTCGTTGTTCCACTGCCCGCCCAACATCCAGCGACCTTTCGGCAGAAATCTGACCTGATATTTTATTTTCTCGACCATCTCTCGCGGCGAGCGGATGTTTCGCAGATCAACGAACGAAAACAAATTTCCCATTCCCAAAATATGAACGTGCGCGTCGTTAAAACCGGGAATAACAAGCTTGCCTTTCGCGTCAATAATCTTCGTTTGCCCGCCGCTGAATTTTTTTGTTTCCGAATCTTTGCCGACAAAAATTATTCGATTACCCGAAACGGCGATTGACTGTGCCCGGGGCAGTTTGTCGTCCATCGTGCGGACATCGGCATTCGTAATTATTAGATCAGCCCTTTGCGTTTGAGATGTTGCGTTTGAGGAAAAAATACAAAACAACAAAATGATTTTTGTAAAAAATTTCATTTATCTTTGGGTTCAGAGGTTTTTATAAAATAGACTTTTCCCGATTTTTCATTTTTCGGGACGACCGGCTGGAATTTGTTCCAGTAAGTCAGAATCTCGGTTTTGCCTTTCGCGGTTTTTCTTTCCAGGGTCATAAGCAGATCGCCCTGTTCGTAATTTTCAAAGACGTTGTTTTCACCGTAGCTGTCGAAAAAGATAAGCAGTTTGTCGCCTTCGATTTTCGCAGTGCCGATGAGATCAACCGAAGTTTGATAACCGTTGCTCTGGAGCGTCGCAATCAAACCGTTTTCGGTTTGATTGATCTGTAATTCGTGCGTGACGAAAATTTTCGTTCCGCCTGCGGTTTTCCCGCCGTCTTCGCTAAATTCATAAGTACCGACCCAAGAAGATTGAGCATTTATGTAAACGCAGGAAATGAAAATTAGAAAACACGCGCCGAAAGTTTTTGTTAAAAGATTCATATTCACCATCCTGTAACTAAAAGATTTTGTGCTGCTTTTACGCTGATTTTCTGATATTTTGCGTAAGCCTCAGCCGCCCTCAATTGGATTTGCTCGTTTGTTTCGCCCGAAATCCAGCCTTCCAGCGCGTCGTGCAGAATATACGCTTCGGGTGCCATCAGATTCGTTGTCCAGAGAACCGGATTCGCGCCAGTTTTTTTGAGCGGCGCGGAGAAATATTGTTTGCTCGCGCAGGCTAAGATCACGGCTTCGCGTTTTTCTTCATCGCTTTTTTTCGGCTGATTTTCGAGATCAAAATCCATCAGCCCGTTGTGTCCGACAAAAGCGACGAGATTCGCGCTTGAGAAAATTTGCAAAGTCTTGTTGTCAGCCTCGATATTTTCAAATTTATTTCCCGAAACTCCGGCGAAAAAATCATTGATCGTTACTTTTATCTTCCTTCCGTCGTAAGCGTCGGCAACGAGATAAACATTTTCCCGTTTATGTTTGAAAACTATCCTTTGCAAAACATTTTCTGTCGGGTTTTCAAATACTGCTAATTTTTCCCAATTCGCCGATTTCGAGAAAAAAGTTTTCACGCCGAAAGCCGCGCCCCAGTAGAGATTTTTGTCCGGTTTCGTGCCGTCGCCGAGATGCGCCGGAACGGGGACGATGCCCTGATTTTCGTTATCGCACAGCGCGACGAGAACATGGACGACTTTTCCCGGATTTTTTATTTTTTCGAATTTTTGCGAATTTTCTTTTTTTGCCGTTTGAGCGGTGTTTTCCAACACCTGCGCTTTGGTGCAACCGCAAAGCCAAAAACAGGAAACTAAAAAAGCGGTGAAAATAAATTTGTTTGACATCGGAAAAATCATCTCTCAAACTGTTTAGGGCAGATTATATCAGTGAAAAAAAGTTATATCCAAATTTTTAGTCTTTTATTGGTTGCGGTTTACGGCGTGAGCGTTGCGTGGCTGTATTGGGCTGAACCGAGATCGCTGGGCGAAGTTTCAGTCAAAGCCAGGGAAACGGTCGAAAATGTTGCGACAAAAGGGCAGGTCGTCATCGGAACTTACGAGATAGACAAGGCGAAATTTAACGAAGGCTTGCTGGCTTTTCGTAATGATAATTTCGTTCTTGCGCGCGACGCTTTCGCCAAAGCCGATCCCGAACGCCGGGACGCGAAAACGCAGTATTACATCGCCTACAGTTTTTACCGGCAGGGCTGGGGCAGAGTCGCCAACGATGACGAACTTTTCAAAAAAGGTCTCGAACAAACCGATTTCGTCATTCAACTCGACAAAAATTTCAAAGCCGAAGACGAAAATCTGCAACTGAAAAATCCGGTCGAATTGAAAAACGAACTCGAAGAAGGCTTAAAAGTTTCAGCCGCCGATTTCAATCCGCTCAAGGTTTTCCGCGAAAGAAAGTGAATATATGTCCAAAGTCCAAAGTCCAAAGCCCAAAGTCGAGAGCAGTGAAGTGCAAATTGTTGAAGGAGAACTTTTAGAAATTTCCACCGGCAACGAGATCGAACCGTTTGACGAAGAAAAAACAAAAATTGCTATCAAAGAAGAACCAAAAACCAAAGACCAAAAACCAAAGACCAAATTACAAATCCAATATATCTATGTCCCGTTAATTTTTTTAACGGTCGCGCTTCTGGGCGGTTTGCGCCTGCAGATGCCGGACAATAATTTTTTGTTTCTCAAACCCGCGCTGATCTGTCTGATCTTTGCCGCCGTTTTGCTCGTGCTTTTTGTCCGCGCCGGATTGATAAAAATAGACGGCTGGTTTTCCGAAGAATTTTCGATGCTTGAAAACTTAGCGAACGGCGGCGTTCTGCTGACGATGTTTGCGGCGACCGTTCAGATTTTTAATTCTTTGATTCCCGAAACGAGTCTGCCGTTCTGGATTTTTTCGTTTTGTTTTCTGTGGACTTTGACGATGAATCTGTTTGCCGAATTCGATACGAAAAAACTCATCAAAAGTTTGGGCGCATTGTTCGGCATCGCGTTTTTGACGAAATATCTGGTCTTGAGTTACCTGACCGCGCCGGTCAGCGAAAGTTTCTGGCGCGGGATTTTGGAAAATCCGACGCAGGAATTTTTCACGTATCTTTTCGATCTTCCGCGATTTTCAGCCGGAACGGGTTACATTCAATTTTTTACGGTGATATTTTATCTGATCGGTTTGTTTTTATTGCCGCAGAAATTGTCGGACACTAATGCAGAAACCCGCACGAAGTAAGGATAAGATAGTTTATTCAAAACCCTTACTTTGTGCGGGTTTCTGCATAGGGATTAATAATCCAGCAATCGGTCACGAATAATATTTTCCGACAAAACCTGATAGAGCCTGACAGACTCGTCGCGGGAAACTTGTTTTTTTTCGGGAATTTCCAAAACGCGGATTTTGGTTTGCCGGTTCGGACGGTTGATTTCGATCTCGTCGCCGGTGTGAATTTCTTTTGAAGATTTCGCCTGTTTGCCGTTGACCCTGACCATTCCCGCGTCGCAAAATTCCTGCGCAAGCGAACGCCGGACGATCAGACGACTGACTTTTAAGAATAGATCGAGTCGCATTTTAATTAGGGATGAGGGAAAAGAAACGAGGGACGAGTGATATTAGAAATTCCTATTCCCTCGTCCCTCGCCACTTGTCCCTTAGATTACTTTTCCGCTTTTTCTGTTTTACGGTCGTCGGCATATAAAACCGGCGAGACGATCGGGCGGTATTCGTCGTTGATCTTGATGTAGGCATCCTGACGAAGCTCGGTCATAAATTTTTTGCGACCTTCGGGAATGCGTTCGCGGGCAATCGCCATCCGAACGGCGTTTTCGTCGAAAAATGATTCGTTGCTCGCTTTTTGATGCGCGTCAACACGAAGAATATGAATTCCCTCGACCGTTTCGACCGGTTCGGCAAAACCGCCGACTTTTGTTTTTTCAAGTTCGATGACAAATTTTTCGCCGATCTTTTTTATTTCTTCAAGCGGAAATGTTCCGAGTTTGCCTTTCGAAGTCTCCTTTCCGGGAGCGTCGGAATGTTCCGCCACGAGTTTTTCAAAATCCGCACCGGCTTTTAGTTGGGCGGACAATTCTTTCGCTTTTTCTCGAACGTCGGCTTCATTCCGACCGGCAAATCCGAGAAATATTTCGCTCAGCGTGTAGGTTTCGGGTTTTGTAAATTTAGCTTTGTTTTTTTCAAAATAATCTCTCAGCTCTTTTGAACCCAGTCCCCAAAAAATTTTTCCGTCAACCTCGCGCTCAAAGACGATGTCGCGCGTGATCTGTTCGCGGTAAGCGGCGCGAATCTGTTCCGGCTCTACGCCGCTCTGTCTCATCGCCTCGTAGAGAGTTTCGAGCGAAGTTAGGTTCAATTCCTTCATTTTTTGGAGAAGCGTTTGGTTAACGCGGGCTTCAACCTCTGTTTCCATCCCGTATTCTTTGCCTTTTTGCTGTAAAAGCTGTTCGTTGATCATATTGGCGATCAGTTCGCCTTTTCGCTCTTGGACGATCTTTTCCGCTTCTTCGCGGGTTTTTCCTTCCTGAACGAGGCTTTCAACCGCGTTTTTAACCTCGCGCTTGATCTGCGAAAGGGTGATGACGTTTTCGTTGACCTGCGCGACGACTTCGTCCACGACGACCGTCTGCGTTTCCTGCGAAAAGACGGTCAGACCGCCGAAAATTATAATCGCAATCAAAATAATTGCGGAGTTTATCTGTTTCATATATTACTCCCGAATAGAATAAATAATCTTGAAAATCTTAAAGTTAATAAGAGATTTATGCAACTTGGCATTTATGATGCCGAAAAGTTTTTTCGGGTTTCTTAAAGAAAATATACTTTTGGAAAGAATTTTGATTAAATGTTTTTTAAATAAGTATGGTTTTCCTCCTAAACTCAATGTAATGAAAAAGATTTGCCCGCACTGTCAATTGATAAACTTTCCAAACGCCAAGCAATGCAAACGTTGTGATTTTAATCTCGTAACGGTTTCCGCCGAAAATTTCGACCAGAAAAAGCCGTTTTACAAATCGAAAATCCTTAAACGCGGACTGATCTGCGCGGTGGTCGCGCTTTTTGCGATTTTCGGTTTTTATCTGTCGCTGATCGGTTCGAGTAAACATCTGTCATACGAAGATAAACAAACCGTCTATCGGGCGATTGCGATTTTGGATGAAAAAGGATTTTCCTCAGAAGTCTTTCTGCTCAACTATTTAACGGCATTCCGAGCAAACGACAATTGGCTCAACGCTTCCGTGCCAAAAGAAAACGCCTACGCGGCGACCAATTACCCGTTTGAAATCATGACCGTTTATCCCGATTTTTTTACCTACACGGTTGACGACACCGAACGCGCCGCCATTCTTCTGCACGAAGCCCAGCACTTAAAAGGCGCGGACGAGAAAGAAGCTTACAAATTCGTCTGGGAAAACCGCAAAAAATTGGGCTGGACGAGCGAAACTCACGGAAATTCGTTTATCTGGAAAAATGTCCGTCTGCAAACCAAAGAATACGCGCCCGAGATTTTTAATTGTCCCGACAATGTTTTTTCGGACTGCACGGAATAATTTTTATAAACCGGAAAAATTAATCCTTTCCAGAACTTTTCGCGCGGTTTCGATGATGTTTTCTATATCGGCTGGAACGCGCAAAATGCCGTTCGGCGAAAAATTCGAGCCTTCGTTTGTGTTAATCAAATCCATCAGTTTTTCCGGCGCGACACGCGCCTTTTCGTCAAACTTGATCGCCAAACCGTCCGAAGTTTTGTCAATCGAAATGATCCGCATTTCTTCTGCTAGTTTTCTTAGCCGCGCGTATTCGAAAAGATTTTCGACCGATTCGGGAATGCGCCCGTAACGGTCGGCGATTTCCGTGTAGATGCGGCGCAAAACTTCTTCGGAATCGGCTGAAGAAATGCGTTTATAAGTCCTTAGACGCTGTGAAGTCTCCGAAATATATTCCTGCGGGATCGAAACGTCAACGCCGAGGTTTATCGAAACGCCGATTTCGTCTTCGATCTCGTCGCCGCGAATTTCGGCAATCGTGCGTTCGAGCATTTTTGTATAAAGATCGAAACCGAGCGCGTCGAGATGTCCCGACTGCTGACCGCCAAGGATGTTTCCCGCGCCTCGCAGTTCCAGATCGAGAGCCGCGATGCGGAAACCCGCGCCGAGATCGGAAAATTCACGAATCGCGCTCAACCGCCGACGCGCAATCGGTGTTAATTCCAATTCCGACGGGATCAAAAGATATGCGTAGGCGCGGCGGTTTGAACGTCCGACGCGACCGCGCAGTTGGTAAAGTTGTGAAAGTCCGTAATTGTCGGCGCGATTAATGATGATCGTGTTTGCTCTTGGAATGTCAATGCCGTTTTCGATGATCGTCGTGGCGACAAGAACGTCGTATTTATAATCCACAAAATCGAGCATCGTCTGTTCCATCGCCTTTTCGTTCATCTGCCCGTGACCGACGGCGATCCGCGCCTGCGGAACGATCTTTTTGACGAGCGCGGCTATCGCTTCGATGGTTTCGACGCGGTTGTGTATAAAGAAAACCTGTCCGTTTCTGGCGAGTTCCAATTCTATCGCAGATTTTATTACGCCTTCGCTGAATTGTACGACCTGCGTATTGATCGCCAGACGGTCGCGCGGCGGCGTTTCGATAACCGACATATCGCGCATACCGAGCAGAGACATATTCAGAGTGCGAGGGATCGGAGTCGCGCTCAACGTCAGAACATCAACTTTTTTCTTCAGATGTTTCAGTTTTTCCTTATGCGCGACGCCGAATCTTTGTTCTTCGTCAACGACGACCAGACCGAGTTTCGGCAGTTTGACATCATTCGACAAAACGCGGTGCGTCCCGATCAGAATATCAACCTCGCCTTTTTCCGCCTGTTCGACGACCGATTTTTGTTCCGATTTTGAACGAAAACGCGAAAGCAGTTCGATCGAAACGGGAAAGGCGGCGAAACGTTGTTTGAAAGTTTCAAAATGCTGGTAGGCGAGAATCGTCGTCGGAGTCAGAATGGCGACCTGTTTGCCGTCCATTACGGCTTTAAAGGCGGCGCGCATCGCAACTTCGGTTTTGCCGTAGCCGACATCGCCGATTATTAAACGATCCATCGGAGTCGCTACTTCCATATCGGCTTTGACATCTACGATCGCGCCTGCTTGATCGGTCGTCAGCTGATAGGGAAACGCGTCTTCGAATTCTTTCTGCCACGGTGCGTCAGCCGAAAACGCGAAACCCTGAACGAGCTTTCTTTCGGCATAAAGCCGTAAAAGCTCGTCCGCCATATCTCGCATCGCGCGTTTCGCCTTCGCCTTTGTTTTCTGCCAGCCGAGTCCGCCGAGCCGGTCAATCGCCGGCTGTGCGCCTTCGCTCGAACCGTAACGCGAAACCAAATCCAACCTTTCAACCGGCACAAAAAGTTTCGCGCTGTCGGCATAGACGAGAAGCATAAATTCCCGCTCGACGCCCTGCGCCGCAATCGTCTCCAAGCCTTCGAACTTTCCGATGCCATGATCAACGTGAACGACAAAATCGCCGGGTTTCAAATCGCGGAAATCGGAAATAAATGCACCGAGTTTGGTCTTTGGTCTTTGGTCTTTGGTCTTTGGCTTTTGATATTCGTGCTGTGTGGTTTCGCCGAAAATGTCAGTTTCGGTGTAAACATTCAAGTCGAGAGATGGAACTTCAAATCCGGCGGATAGATCGCCGACAGCAATTTGAGTGCTGAGTGCTGAGTGCTGAGTGCTGAGTGATTTTGTAATTTGGATTTCGATTTCATAGTCGCGGAGAATTTCCGAAAGTCTTTCGGCGATTCCGAGCGAATTTACGACAATTAAACTCTGCGTTTTCTGCGCGTGAGATTTTAAATTGTTTGAAAACTCTTTAAGATTGCCATGAAACTTGCGCGTCGAACGCGATTGAATCTCGATTTCTGATTTGATTTCGGCGGTCGGAAAAAGAAAAAGCGGCTTCGAATCGGTCTTTAATTTGAAATTTGAAATTTGAATTTTTGCCGGATCGTTTTCAAATTCCAGATTCTCGCCCGTTGCGGCGGCGGTTTTTCCGAGCGCGCGAAATTCAACGCGCTGTCTGTCGGCAAATTTTTCGCGCAATTGTTCGCCGCTTAAAAAAAGCTCAAGAGGCGCAAGTCCGATCTCTCCGGCTTCGGTTATTTCGGCAAAGTGATTTTCAACCGATTCATAATAATTCGAAAGCGTCTGCTCGATAATGGGCGGTTCGTCAATGACGAAAACCGCATCTTTTACAAAATCGAAAACGCTTGAATTTCTCGCATGAACAAGCGGAAAAAGAAATTCCCAGCCGGAAAAATCCTCGCCCTCGCCGGCAAACTGCGTTCTGTCTTTTAAATCTCCGGCAAATTTTTCATCCGCAAATCTTTCTTGCGCGAAAAACGCCCAGTCTTTAAAATCCTGCGAAACAGCGGAAAATTCGCGCATCGGCGCGATCGTCGTTTCTTTCAACTGCCCGACGGAAAGCTGTGTTTCGGGGTCAAATTCGCGGATCGAATCAACCGTGTCGCCGAAAAATTCGATGCGAACGGGATTTTCGGCGGTCGGCGACCAGACATCGAGAATGCCGCCACGCACGCTGAATTCGCCGATGTTTTTGATCGGTTCTTCGCGCACGTAGCCGCAGGCAATGAGTTTTTCGATCAAAATTTCGGGCGGAAAATCTTCGTCGAGCGTGAGACGCGCGCCGAGATATTTTATTTCATCCGGCGGAACGGTTTTTGTGATCAGCGATTTCGCGGAAACGATCAAAAAATCCGTTTCGTTTTGCGCCAGATTCCATAAAGCAAGGGCGCGTTTTTCCAGCGTTTCCGCGTGCGGCGAAACGCCCGAATAAATATCGGTTTCAAAAGAGGGAAGTGTTAGAAGTTTTGAGTTTTGAGTTTTGAGTTTTGAGTTTTGAGTTTTGAAAATATTAATCCAAAATTCGAGATCGCATTCCCAGTTTTCTACCTCTTTGTTCGAATCGGCGACGATTAGAAAAGGTTTTTTTAATTCGTTATGAAGTTTTGACAAAACAAAAGCTTTGGCGGAAATCGAGGTTAGACCGCTCAAAGAAATTACTTTTTCGCCGGCGGAAATTTGCCGGCGAAGACGCGCGATTTCGCTGTTTGCCTCGACTGAAACGCTCATACTTAAAAATGAAAACGATTATTTAAACGAAATGGATTGATGGTTTACTGTAAACGACAATCGCAAATCGCAAATCTAAAATCGCAAATCTTTAAAGACAACTCCATTGATTGGCGACCATCATCGCGGGCGCGCCGCCGCCGCCTGCCTGACACGGCGTTGTGTTGCGGCGGCAGTTCGAGCAGTAAACCATCGAACCGTTCGGTTTTTCGCGCGGCAGTTGGTTTAGCTGTAACGAAGGCATCTGAACGGGCGTGTTAAACTGCACGTCCGTTCCGAAGATCGTCGGAATTCCGGGGGAATTTCCTTCGGCGGGCTGTCCGGTCATATAAACGACGGTCGCGTTGTCAAAGAGTTTCTGATCCGCAAAGCGTTCCGTTCCGCCGTCCCGACAGCCCCAGATCCAGCCGTCGTAACACCATCTGTCGCCCATCGAGTAAACCCTGACAAGTTCGTCCGCCTTAAACGTTTTCGGATTGTACGCGCTGCCGACCGAAACGAACGTGCGCCGACCGTTGAAGATGATTGGCGGACCGAGAAACGAATTGATAAAAGTGATCGGATAAGTATAATTTCCGGCTTGCGGATGTTTTTCTTCATTAAAAATAAAAGTGTTGGTCATCTGTTCGGTCTGAACGCCGACAAAAGTGATCGAACCGCCGTCAAGTGTTTTCAAAAATGTCCCGCCGTATGCGTGGTGAAATCCGCCGCCGAATGTGTCTTGCACAAGCAATGCGGAAACGCGCACGAAATTCATCGAATCGGCGTTTTGTCCCGGCTCGAATTTCGGATTGATAAACAACGAACCCTCGACCTTCCAATCGGAATTGTTCGAATCGCAGTAAATTCCGGCATCGCGGTTAAAAATAAAACGCGAATGATTGACTTTTATATAATCGAACTGCCATTGCCGGTTGGTCTGAGGAAGTCCGTAAGCGTAGATTCCGCGAAAGAATTTTGAAAAACTGACTCGCTCGATATAAACGTCCTGCGTCGAATTATACGCGCCGGCGGCTTCGATGCCGTAGGTGTTCTCGTTGCTTAGAGCATAAAGTTCGATGTCCTTAAAGACGAGTTTTTCGACGCATTCGCCGATCAGGAAAATCGGTCGGTTTGTTCCGGTCAAAGTGATTCGTGAGATATTTTTCTTGACGACATTATTGACCGAAGCATCCGTGTGCAGACCGCCCGCGCCTTCGATCGTCGTTGCGGACGGGACAACCAGACCTTTGTAATTGGGAACGCCGCCGACCAGATAATCGCCTTCGGGAAACCGCAAAACGCCGCCGCCGCGCGTGCCGATAAAAGCGAGCGCGCTTTGGATGGCAATCGTGTCGTCAGTTTTGCCGTCGCCGACCGCTCCGAAGTCTTTGACGTTATAAAAACCGAGTTCCTTTTCCGGCGGCGTGGCGATCCAATCGAAAACCTGTCTGCCGGAAAAACTGTCGCCTTGATAACTGATGCGGTAACGCTTGTCTTCGCCGGTAAAACACCATTTGTAATCGGTCGGGCTGGCTTGCATCGTCGCCGTCAAACCGTCCTGTCTGACTTTCGATGTCGAACCGGCGCAGGGCTTAATATTCGTCGGCGTTGCCGGATTCAGATCGGCGATCGTGATTTCTGTGGTCGGCGGCACATAGCGCAGAGCGCAGGTCGCGCTCTTGTGATTTTTCGGCGCGTCGAGGACGATGTTGTAGCCCTCGAATTTATTTTGCGAAAATGCCGGAAACGAAAAAAGCGAAATCAGAAAAAATGTGAAAACGACGGTTTGAGCTGATTTGAAATTAAAATTCATAAAAAAGATTCCTCAGTTGGCGGTTTGTGAAGGCATATGTTCGATCTCTTCCGAGCGAAAATTTCTGAAAACCTTCAATAAAATTTCGGGAGAGAAATTCAAAAGGAAAATAACGGCGGACATTTTTAAACGATGTTTCAGAGGCAAATCGAGTTCGACGGCTTTTTTCCGGGCTTGCCGAAAAACTTTTTTGGCTTCGTTCCAATTTCGCTCGTTGATAAAAATCCTTCCCTGCGCCCGTAAAAGCGCGGCGCGTTCGAGTTCGATATTGCGGTTGACGATCCGGTTTTCTTCTTCTGTGAATGGAAGTTTTTTCTGCAAAATTTGCCAGATGAGCATACAGCGTTCGATTCTTTGCAGGCTGTCGCCCGAGCCGCTGCCCGGTCGGATGCGGAATTTGAAAAGAATTTTGCGAAGATAGCCGATCCGCGTGCCTTGAAAGATCATCCGCATCCAGAGATCGAAATCTTCCGTCCGTCTGACGTTCGCGTCAAAACCGCCCGCTTTTTCAAATTCCGATCTTTTTATCAAACTGCCCGACGGCAGAATAATGCATTTTCCCTCGATCAAAGTCCGCCGCGAAATCTCGCCCTGCGGCGGATTGTAATTCATAAAACTCTCGCCCGCGCGATAACCGACACCGAACATCTCCGTGTCGGCATAGACCATATCGAAATTATTTTTATTTAAAAATTCTAAAAGTTCTTCGAGAAAGGTCGGATGCCAGATATCGTCGGCATCGAGAAAACAAAGATATTCGCCGAGCGCGTGTTTTGAAGCGAAATTTCTCGTCGCCGATGTGCCTTCATTTGTAAACTTGTCAATAAAAATTATTTTTTCCAGATAGCTTTCAAGAACCTTTTTCAATTCTTGCGAGTCGGGCGCGGCGTCGTTGATAACGATGATCTCGTAATCGGTGAAGGACTGCGCGAGAACAGAATCGAGCGTTTCGCCGATAAATTCAGCCGTATTGTAATTCGGAATGATTATGCTGACCGCCGGATTTTTTTTGACCTGCGAGCCGGCGTTTTTGACGAAAATATTTTCGGATTCTGCCATCGTTAAAAAAACACTTTGTTTCCATTATTTTAGACAAAAAATAAAGTGATGTCATTTCCGGCTTGAATTTGAATTTTATTCCGGCAGATTATCGGCAAAATCTTTGATTCGCTGTAAATAGTTTTTTCCGGCGATCAGAGAAACGTCATTATGGTTCGCTTCATCAATCGCATAGAAATATTTCGGTTCGTTGGCTTTTGAGTATAAAACTTCCGAGTGCCAAAAGGGAATTACCTCGTCTTTTTTTCCATGAATAAAAAGCACCGGACATTTTACTTTTTCGATCTTATACAGGTTCTCGAACTTATCGAACGGATAGAGTTTGTAGCTAGTTAAAACACGAAATGCCGAAACGAAAGGACTTTCGGCGATCAAACCGCCGCAGTTTTTTCTGGAAGCCAGATCAATCGAAACCGCCGCGCCGAGCGAACGACCGTGAAGCATGATTTTTTCGGGCGGGATTTTCAGCTCATTGGTCAGATAATCATAAGCGGTTTCCGCGTCTTCGTAAGCATTCGTTTCGGTAGGCTTTCCCTCGCTCGTGCCGTAGCCGCGATAATCGTAGGCGAAAACATTAAAGCCCGCGCCACTCAAGTCTTCAAAAAACCAATCGGAAACGAAAATATCTTCGGCATTTCCGTGACTGAAAAGAATCGTGAAATCGGCATTCGGATTTTTGAAAAACAAGGCGGAAATTTTTTCACCATTTGGCGTTGTAAGTTTTAAAGTTTTTTCTCTATAAAGATAAGGTTTGGGAATCGGAGTTGGTTGAGGTTGGAAAATCAGTCTGTCGGCGAAAAAATATGCCAAAATTCCCAAGCCGAGATAAACAAAAAGCGGAATTAAAATGAGCGACGACATCAGACGTTTCCAATTAAATTCACCGATTAAAAGATTCTTAAAATACATTTAATCAAACAATCCCGGCGCGCTGCTATTTTTCAAAAGTTCGTCGAGTCCGAAATGCTGATAAGCGAGCCGTGTGGCAAGACGTCCGCGCGGCGTGCGGTTTAAGAAACCGATCTGGATCAAGTATGGTTCGATGATCTCTTCGATCGAATCTTTTTCCTCGTGAATCGAAGCCGAAATTGTTCCCAGACCGACCGGTCCGCCGTCGAATTTTTCGATGATCGTCAACAGAAGTTTTCTATCAACTTCGTCTAGTCCGAAAACATCAACTTCCATCCGATTGAGCGCATCCTTTGAAACCTCTTCGGTAACGCGCCCGTCGTAATCAACTTCGGCGTAATCGCGCACGCGGCGCAGAAGCCGGTTGGCAATGCGCGGAGTTCCGCGCGAACGTTTGGCGATTTCCTTCGCGCCAGTTTCTTCGATCTCGACTTTCAAAATATCCGCCGAACGCCTAATGATAGTCGTCAAATCTTCGACCGTGTAAAAATCCAGATGAAAAACGATGCCGAACCGACCGCGCAAAGGTGCGGTAATAAGTCCCGGTCGCGTCGTCGCACCGATCAGAGTGAATTTCGGAAGTTCCAGTTTTATCGAACGCGCCGCCGTTCCTTGACCGATCATTATGTCGAGATTGTAATCTTCCATCGCCGGATAGAGAATTTCCTCGATCGCCGGACTCATCCGGTGAATCTCGTCAATAAAAAGCACGTCGCCTTCTTCCAGATTCGTCAAGATCGCCGCCAGATCGCCAGATTTTTCGATGATCGGTCCGGCAGTTGATTTTAAATTTGCGCCCATTTCATTGGAAACAATATTTGAAAGCGTGGTTTTCCCGACTCCGGGCGGACCGAAAAGCAGTATGTGGTCTAACGCTTCTCGGCGCTTGAGTGCGGCTTTCATAAACACGCGCAGATTGTCTTTTACTTTTTTCTGCCCGATGTATTCGCCGAGATGAGTCGGGCGCAGGGAAAGCTCGAACTGCTTTTCTTCATCCAAAGCAGTCGCATCGCGTGTATCAATTGTTTCGAAATCGCCGGTCATTTATAAAATTATCCTTTTGCCAAAAGCTGCAAACTTCTTCTTAACAATTTTTGAACGCTCATTTCCGTTCCTTCCTGCACGGCTTGTTTCAAAGTTTTTTCCGCCGCGTTGCGCTGATAACCGAGATTTGTCAAAGCCGAGAGCGCGTCTTCGTAAACCGCATCTGCCGGGACTGCTTGTTGTCCGCTCGCCGCCAAAGTTTCCTGCACCGCCCCGGATGAAAGATCGTTTAATTTGTCGCGCAGTTCGATCACGAGTCGTTCGGCGGTTTTTTTGCCGACACCGGGAATCGAGGTCAGCCGAGCCAGATTGTCTGTTCGGATGGCGACGATGATTTCGTCCGCGCTCATTCCCGAAAGCATTGAAATACCGCTTTTTGCGCCGATTCCTTGGACTGAAATTAACTTTAAATAAAGCTGCTTTTCGCGTTCGGACTTGAAACCGAACAGCTGAATATTCGTCGCCGGTTGTAAAACTACATGAGTATAAATTCTAAGTTGAATATCACTTCCCACCTCACCGATATCGTAAAAAGTCGAGAGCGGAATCATTACTTCATAACCGATGCCGCCGACATCTACGATCACGGCAGTCGCCTGTTTTTCTAATAATTTACCTGAAAGATAAGCAATCATTGTTTCACCTGTGAAACATAAATTGTAGATGAAATTAAGTTTAAGGGCAACGACAAAAAAACATTTTATCATCTATTAGACGCTCTCCAAGTGAACGAATTCACTAACTCGGCGTGTTTTTAGACAATTTATTTTGAATCAGTTTATTTGTAAACAGGATGAAAGTCGAAAAAATTTCAGAATTGACAACCAACCGTTTGAGCGTTTATTTACGCTGCTTGAACGAACTGATCGGGGAAAATGTCAAAACCGTTTCATCCGGGCAATTAGCCAAAAAGTTTCATTTAAATTCCGCACAGATTCGCAAAGATTTGGCTTATTTCGGGGAGTTCGGCGTGCGCGGCGTAGGTTATTCGGTCATCAATTTGCGCGATCATCTGACGAAAATTCTCGGTCTCGACCGCGAACATAACGTAGCGATCATCGGCGCGGGACGTTTGGGAACGGCTCTGGCTGATTATTACGGTTTTAAGCAGACGAATTTTTCCGTCAAGGCGATGTTTGACGCCGACAAAGAAAAAATCGGAAATAAAATCGGCGATTTGGAGATTTATGATATAAAAAACTTTTCCGATGTCGTTAAAAAATATAATATAGATGTTGGGGTCATCGCCGTTCCAGCCGCGCATGCCCAGCAGGTTCTCGAACTTGTTTCGAAAGCGGGCATCAAAGCCGTCTTGAATTTTGCCCCGACGCCTTTGAAAAATGCCGAAGGCGTAAAGTTAAATACGGTTGATTTGACGACTTCGCTCGAAAGTCTGGCGTATTTTCTTTCGAAACCGAACGGTTTGAACGGTAAAAAAATGAAACCGGACGCGGCAAAGCGGCGTTAAACCGCATTAGAAATTTTACAAGAGGTTACAAAATTAATGAGAAATATTATCAAAAGAATTATCCCGTTTTTACTGACATTTTCCGCCGGACTGCTGGTAGCGAGTTTTTTCGTAACGGTTGCCGCGCCGCGTTTTCAATTCAATAAACGGAGCGGAAAATACAATAAATGCCGTTATTACAAAAACGAGAACGAACGCCTGCGCCGTGAAAACGAGCGACTGAAACGCGAACTCGCCGAAAGGGAAGCGATGGATTCTGAATATCATTTCAGTCTCGATGTTCCGCCGCCGCCGCCGATGCCGCCGATGCCGCCGACTCGACCGGTCGCACCGGGCAGATAAAAACTTAAGAAAAGTTTTTCAAAATTTATAACCACAGATTAACCGATGAAGATTTCGCTTTATTGTGCTAATCTGTGGTTGATTTTTTTATGGACGAAAATAACGCCCGCAAATTAATAATCGAAATCGGCAAATTGTTGTATGAACGAAACTATGTCGTCGCATCGGACGGCAATGTCAGCATTCGCCTGGACGAAAACCGCGTTCTCGCCACGCCGACGATGACCTGTAAAGGTCGTATGACCGAAGACGGGTTGGCGATTACCGATATGGACGGCAAACCTTTGAACGACAAAAAGGCTTCGTCGGAACTGGCGATGCACCTTTTGATATACAAAATGCGTCCCGACATAAAGGCGGTCTGTCACGCGCATCCGCCGAACGGGACGGCGTTTGCCGTTGCCGGTCTGGCGATTGATCAGCCGATTCTTTCGGAGGTTATTTTGACTTTGGGATGCGTTCCGCTGACGAATTACGGAACGCCTTCGACAGACGAACTGACCGAATCAATGAAACCGTTTGTCGAGCATCACAACGCGCTACTTATGGCAAATCACGGCGCGGTCGCTTACGGCGTGGATCTTTGGCAGGCGTTTGACCGTCTGGAAACTCTGGAACATACGGCAAAGATTGCAATTTTAGCCAAAACTTTGGGCGGCGCAAACGATCTGCCGAAAGATGCGATTGAAAAACTCATCAATATCCGTGAAAAAGCCGGATATTTGACCGAATCGGCGCGTTGTCAGGCGTGCGGCTATCTGCACGAATCAAAAATAGCTTGCGAACTTGACGAAAAATCGGCAAATAAGACAAACTCAAACGGTGCGAAAATTTCTTTAAGCCGTGAAGAACTTATCGAGTTGTTGGCACAAGCGGCAAACATAAATTCAAAATGAGATATGCCGTTCCGAACAAAATTTATTCTTTGGATGAATATCTTGAATTAGATTTTGAAACGGATGCGAAATACGAATTTTTTGATGGAAAACTTGTCGAAATAAGCGGAGTTCATTACAATCACGCTTTGATTGACGGAAACATACTTTCGCTCTTTTATAAAAAATTGCCTGAACAATTTGAATATTGGATCGGAAGCATGAAAATAAAAGTTCCGGCATTGCCGCCGTATCGTTATCCGAACTTTTCAATCAGTCCACGAAAAGCGGAATTTGTATTAGTCGGGAAACATCAGTGTTTAATGAACCCGATTGTCATCGGCGAAATTTATTCGCCTGAAACAAAAGTTTACGATTGCGGCGAAAAGTTCGAGGCTTATAAATCAATTGAAAGTTTTCGTGAATATCTTTTAGTTGACCAGCAGAGAAAATTTGTTACGCTTCATACGAAATACGATGAAGAAATCTGGTTTCAGAGCGAATACGGGACAGGCGAAACTTTAAGGCTCGAATCAATCGAATTCGATTTATCGGTTGATGATATTTACGATAGAATTAATTTAAAATCATAAAATTTCAGGAGAAAATTTGAATGCAGGAAGCATTAGGAATGGTTGAAACCAAAGGTTTAGTGGCAATGATCGAAGCAGCGGACGCGATGGTCAAAGCCGCCAATGTCCAGCTCGTCGGTTACGAAAAGATCGGCGCGGGATTTGTAACGGCGATCGTGCGCGGCGATGTCGCGGCGGTCAAAGCGGCGACGGACGCAGGCGCGGCGGCGGCTCGCAGAGTCGGCGAATTAGTTTCGGTTCACGTCATCCCGCGCCCGCATTCGAGCGTGGATGAAACTCTGCCGGTAGTTATGAAATAAGGTTAGGGACAAGGGACGAGGGACGAGGGAAAAGTGAACATCTTGTCCCTCGTCCCTCATCCCTCATCACTTTTAAAATGATTATCGCACGCATTTTAGGAACGGTCGTTTCGACGCAGAAGGACGAGCGTTTGAATGGCAAAAAACTTTTGATCGTCAAGCCGATCAACCTGGACGGCTCGGATCAAAGCGGCTATCTGGTCGCCGTTGATACGGTCGGCGCGGGCTTTCACGAAAAGGTTATTGTGGTCGGCGGCTCGTCGGCGCGGATGGCTGAGGGAAATAAGGATTGCCCGGTTGATTCGGCGATCATCGGTGTGATTGATACGATAGATTTTATAAGTTCATAGAGTTTATAGAGTTTGGAGCGTTTGGAGAGTTTGAAGAGTTGATTGGATGTTTTCACTCCCCAAACTCTATAAACTCTATGAACTCTCCACTCTTTTATGCAAATTGCGCGAGTTATCGGAACGGTTGTTTCGACCGTCAAAAACGAATCGCTTCACGGTCGTAAATTTTTGATCGTGCAGACGCTCGATGCCGATCTAAAACCGAAGGGAAAACCGATGATCGCGCTCGATGCGGTCGGAGCAGGCGAGGGCGAACTTGTTTTCTGGTGCCGCGGAAAAGAAGCGAGTTTTCCGTTCAAACGCGATTCGACGCCGACCGACTGCACGATTGTCGGCATCATTGATTCGGACTCGCACGTTTATAAAAGGTAACTCGTAATTGGCAATTAGTAACTGGTTTTTGCTAATTACCAATTACGAGGTACCAATTTTCAAAATGCTTATCGCAAGAGTTATCGGAAATGTCGTGGCGACGCAGAAGAATCAGCGTTACGAGGGCGCGCGCGTGATGCTCTGCCGTCAGATTTCGCCTGACGGAGAAGATATGGATTATACCTGTCTCGCGCTCGATTCGGTTAATGCGGGCGAGGGCGACATCGTGATTATCGCGCAGGAAGGCTGGTCGGCTTCGACCGCCGCGACCGGAACGCCCGGAGCGGCAATTGATTCGGCAATCGTCGGCGTGGTTGATTATCTGGATTTACTGCCGGAAGAAAAATAATTTCAGATTACAAATTTGAAATTACAAATTTCAAAATTAAAAATGCAAAATGCGGAAACTCAAAAATTGGCTGAAAAGATCGCTTTGCTTTTATCGGAAAATCGAAGCGAACCGGATGACGCGAAATTGTTCCGCGAAAGTCTCGAAAAAATAAATCAGCGTCTCGAAAAGATCGAATCTCAAATCAATCAGCAAACTCAGCACTCAGCACCCAGCACCCAGCACTCATTTTCTCATCCGAGTCAGGAACGATTCTTAAACATCGAGCAGATCGCCGATGAGATAATCGAAAATTTGGAAAATGAAAAGGCTTGCCCGTATGAACCGACGGGCAAGCCGTGTGATAACTGCTCGATGTGTAATTCGCGCGGCTTTTAATTGTTTGCCGGCGGAGCGGTATTTGTTGCCGGAGCGTTTGCCGGCGGCGCGGAACTTCGTCTCATCGAATTCGGATCGCCGATGTCGGGTGCGGTTTCCGCCCCGGGCTGGGCTTTGAAAAACGGTTCTTCCGCAAAACCGAACAAACTCGCGGTGATGACAGCCGGAAATTGATTGCGCGTCGTGTTGTAGTCTGTTACAACTTTGTTATAATCCTCGCGTTTTGTCGCAATCCGGTTTTCCGTTCCTGAAAGCTCGTCCTGAACTTTCATAAACGCTTCGCTTGAACGAAGCTGCGGGTAATTTTCCTGCAAACTCAAGAGTCTGCCGATCGTGCCGCCGAAACTGTTAGCGGCTTCGATCACGGCTTCGCGCTGTTCGGCGGTTTTCGCTTCCGGCGGCGCGGCTTGTGTGGCATTCAGAAGACGCGAACGCGCCTGAGAAATACTATCGAAAACCTCCTGTTCCTGAACGCCGACCATTTGCGCGGTTTTGATCATATTCGGTATCAGATCGAGCCGCCGCTGAAGCTGCGCTTCGACATCCGCCCACGCGCCTTTGACGTTTTGCTGTTTGGCGGTCAATTCGTTGTAACTGCATCCCGAAAGACCGAAAGCCGCAAAAATCACAAAACTTAATAAAATAAATTTCTTCATTCCTTTTATTCTCCTCATAAAAAGTTAATTGTTAGAAGTTAAAAAGTTAATTGTTAATCGTCTTTTGTTATTGCCTAACAATCAACCATTAACCATTAACCATTAACATTTTTACGCTTTCCCGATTCCGTCAACGGCGCGAATAATTTTTTCAATTTGCTCCATGTATTGGGCAAACAGCGCGTTGGCGGAAACTTCGTCTAATGTCCGTGCAAAATTATTTTCACGGATATTAAAAATTTTTTCAAACGGTTTCCCGTCTATCTCGAACTGCTCGCAAGTCAGCGCGACGATCTCATGTTTTTTGACCGGCGGTTCGAGTCCGAGCAGAAGCAGAACGGCGCGGAAAAGCGACGCGAAACTCGCCAGGCTTTCCGTCATCAAACCAACCATTCCCTCGACCGAAGCCGAGGCGGGAATGTATTCGCGCCGGAGTTTGATCAATTTACTGCGCAGTTCGTATTCCGTCTGATGACGCAAAAATTCGTCGGAAATTTGAATGTTTTCCAAAACGTCTTTGCCGAACAGAACTTTACGCGCGCGTTCCATATTATGAAACTCGATGGGAAAAACATCCGCCGCGTTCTGCAGTTCGTCAACCGTGAAATAAACCGGCACGGGATGTCCCATCTTCGCCCATTCGCGCATACAAGCGTGAGCGTTCCGCAAATCTTTCGGCGTGATGCGATTAAGCGCGATAAGCAGATTGTAATCCGATTTATCGGGAACGAAATCACCCGCCGCCGCCGAACCGTAAAGAATCACCGATGCCAGATTCTGCCCGTGCGTCGCTTTCACGTCATCCAAAAATGCTTCAAAATGATGCCTCATAATATTAGTTCTGAGTGCTGAGTGCTGAGTGCTGAGTGGCAAGAATTAAATTAGCACTCAGCACTTAGCACTCAGCACTGAAATTACCAATCTCCGCCCGCGCCGCCGCCGCCGAAATCGCCGCCGCCGCCAAAGCCGCCCCAATCCGAGCCGCCAGACGACCAGCCGCTGTCCGAACTTCCCCAACTGCTGCCGCTGCTGCTCGCGCTGTTGATTATCGCCGAACCGATGATCCATGGAAGCGCGTCGCCGAGTCCGCTTCCGCCGCCGCCGCGTCCTCCCCGACCACCGCGACCGCCTCTGCCGAAAAACGATTTGATAATACTGAACAAAATCAAACCTCCGATTATCAGCATGCACCAGCAACCAGCCGGCATGCTCGAAATGTCTCTCGAACTCGTGTTTCTTTCACGGGGCGTCGGCGAAGCGGCGGTTTCGGAAACCGTGCCGGAAGTCCTGTTTTCGATAGCGTCAATATATGCATTGATCGTATCTTCGATGCCTTTGCCGTAATTCGCTTTTTTAAATTCTGGAACGAGATATTGCCTTTGCAGAGAACCGACCAAACCGTCGGGCAGTTCGTCTTCGAGATCGCGGCTGACCTGAGTAAAATACTTGCGGTCATTGATAGCGATAAACAAAAGCGCGGACGGATTGTCGGTTTGCTTTGTGCCGATTCCCCAACCTCTGGCAACCGAAAGCGAATAATCGAAAATCGCCTGACCGCCCGTCGTATCAACGACCGCGACCGCAAGTTCGACCGGCGGATTCGTGCGGTTTTTAAAATCCCTTAATTTTTGTTCCAGTCTCTGTTTTGTCCCTGCATCGATCACTCCGACATAGTCATTGATATGTCCGGTCGGCGCAGGAAGCGGTGATTCGCTGTGTGATCTTGGCGGATCGTTTTGAGCGGCGATTTTTGAAACTGCGAAACCGAAAACTACAAGTATGAGCAGTAATATTAAATTAGCTGAAAATAAAATTTTTTTCATTCTATTTAATTTCAATTGTGCCAAAACATTTTAAAATACGAAAGTCCGAAAAAATTCGTTCCCCTAATGTTCTAAAATCGAATGCAGGATTTTGTAAAGTATAAAAAATAACCCGACACCCGCGAAAACGCTCAGCGATACAAGCGGATTTTTTCCGCCGTGATGATTTACTTCCGGTATCAGATCGCTCGCCGCGACATACAGCGTTACGCCGCTTGCCAAGGGCAATGCGTAGGCGACCGTAAACCCGATATTTTGACCGAGAAAATATAAAAACAAAACGCCGAAAACGGTCGTCAGCCCGATAAATCCGGTCGCCAGTAAAACTTCCTTAAATCCTTTCCCGGCGGCGACAACCATCGAACCGATTGTAAAACCTTCGGGAAATTTATGCAGAAAAATTGCGATAAAAACAAGCAGACCGACGCGGAAATCTATCTGCGAGGCAGCAGCAATCGAAACGCCGTCGAAAAACGTATGGATCATCAAACCGCCGATTGCCGTGTAAACGCTTTTTGTCGAGATCAGATGGTCGGAATGAACTTCCTCGCCGAGATGAAAATGCGGCGCGATGGTATGTTCGAAAAATTGCGTGAGCAGATAACCGAGCAGTAAAAGCATCATCGGCGCGAAATAGGTTTCGCTCGAAACCGTTCCTTTTTCCTTTTGCCAGAGCGCGATGACTTCCGGCAAAACGTCAATAAAAATCACGCCGAGCATAAAGCCTGCGCCGAGCGCGAGAATATATTTGAGCGACTTTTTGTATGTTTTATGAACGCCGGTCGGAAACAGGATCAGACCGCCGACAACGTTTCCGAGTGCCGCGATCAATCCGAATACGAGCAGTTGCAAAAAAGTGATTTCCATCTGAAAAATGACTTTAACTTATCACCGGAAAAAAATGAAACCGACTTTATAAGGAATATAATTGAGATTTATGGAGTTTTTTAAACACTTGATTAAAAATTTATAAAAAATGCCTTGACACAACCTGTGGAAAAGTCGTAATATGCTTGCAAGTATTTGATAATCGTCTTTATAGCTGATTCAGACGAATTTGTATTCCGCAAAGAAAGTGTTTAAAAGATTTAAGCACTTTGTCCATAAAAAAGACTGATGATATGCGGACACGAAACGAGCAAAACGAAGAAAGCAGGACGGTCTGTTGCTTCAAATTTCCGCATAAATTCATTTAAAAATCAAGTTTCATTATTTGATTTTTCGGTATGAAACCGAAGAATCACAGGATGTTTCTGCGTGTTCATTGATTAAAAAAGTCCAAACGATTTTTACAAGTTCTTTGAAATGTCAAAAAACGCCGCTGAAAATATTCATACTTCTGTTTTGCCGGGCGAAACGCTCGCGGTGCTTAAACCCGCCGCAGGCGGTTTGTTCATTGATGCGACCCTGGGCATCGGCGGACACACCGAAGCGATTCTCGAAACGGCTGAAACGACGAGAGTTATCGGGATAGATCAGGATAAAAACGCGCTTCGATTGGCTAACGAAAGACTCGAAAAATTCGGCGAAAGATTCAATTCTTTTCACGCCAATTTTTCGAAAATCAAAAGCGTTTTAGCAAAAACAGAGTTTGAAAATGCCGATGGAATTTTAGCCGATCTCGGAGTTTCGTCGCTGCAGTTTGACGATGCGGAGCGCGGTTTCAGTTTTCGCTTCGATGCGCCGCTCGATATGCGTATGAATGCCGATTCGGATGAGGAAACTGCCGCCGAACTTCTTAAACGGCTTTCCGAAGAAGAGATCGCCAATGTCATTTATCAGTTCGGCGAAGAAAGATTTTCCCGGCGTATCGCCCGCCGGATAGTTGAAAAAAGAAAAGCCGGCACGCCTGTCGAAACGACGCGCGAACTTGCCGATCTGATCGAAAGGGCTATCGGTCGCGGAAAAAAGGACAAGATTCATCCGGCGACAAAAACTTTTCAAGCTCTCAGAATCGCCGTCAATAATGAACTTGAGATTCTGGATGATTTTATACGCGATGCGGTTGATATTTTAAAAACGGGCGGACGGCTGGCGATCATCACATTTCATTCGCTGGAAGACCGCATTGTTAAACAGACATTTCAAAAACTCGCGGGAAAATGTTTTTGCCCGCCGCGCCTTCCAAAGTGCGTCTGCGGAGCGGAAAAGAAAATAGAAATTTTGACAAAAAAACCGATCGTTCCCGGCGAGATCGAAATCGAGCAAAACCCCCGCTCAAGAAGCGCAAAACTTCGCGCTTGTTTGAAAATAAAATAATCCCTGATTAGAGACAGGAGAAGAGTATGAGCCGAAAAACTATTGCCCGAAAACCAAAAAAACAGGAAAAAATCCGACGCGAAAAAGACCCGATCCCGTGGCGTTATTGTCTGACGACGCTGGCGTGCGGCTTGTTTCTGGTCGTCGGTTTTTTCGGCGCGGCGCGTCAGCATTTTTCTTCGATTGATTACGGGATAAAAAACTCTAAACTCCGCAAACAAGTCGCCGAACTCGAATCCGAAAACCGCCGCTTGCTTCTCTCAAAAGAAATCGCGCTTTCTCCGGGGGAGATCAAAAAATACGCCAAACAAATCGGGATGGTCGAACTTTCGGCGAGCAATATCGAGATTTTTTCGACACGCGAAGAAAAAGTATCAAAGGAAAAACCTGTCAAGCCCTTGGTCGAAAAAACGGTTAATGCCAAGCCGGTTAAAGAAAACGAAAAAGACAAACCGCCGCTTAAAGAAATCGTAACAACCGCGGGACTCAAAAAAGACGTGAAGTTGCTGAAAAATTCCGAAAAGAAAATTGACCAGCGTGCGCGGATCGTTAAATAGTTTTTTAAGAAAAATCGTTATTAAATCGAGTAAAGATGCCTAAACGCCCGACTAAAAAATCAAAAAAGAAAAATCCGATGCAGACGGTTTTTACGCGCTATATGCTGATCATCGCTATTTTTATTTTGTGGATCGGCGCGATCGGCGTGCGGCTCGTTCACCTGCAGGTCAATCAGAGCGAATGGCTGAAAGAAAAAGCGCAGAACCAACGCCGCGATATAAAGAAAAGCAAACAGCTTCGCGGCACGATCTATGACCGTTCGGAACGCGCTCTGGCGATGAGCGTCAATGTCAAATCGCTCTACGCCGATCCGGCTGAAATCGAAGATTTGGAAACGACGGCGAAAGCGGTTGCAAAAGTTCTAAAATTAAAATACAGGGATGTTTTGAATGACTTAAAGACCGCTAAGGACGGCGGCAAGAGATTTGTCTGGCTGGCGCGAAAATTGGACGAAAAAACTTTTGAAAAGGTTAATGAAGAATTAAAAAACGAAAACTTGAAAAAATACGATCTGCCGAAATTTGCCGGACTTCACTGGCGCGAAGAACAGCAGCGAAAATACCCGTATCAAACTCTGGCGGCGCATGTTATCGGTTTTGCCAACAACGAAGACATCGGGAGCGCGGGTATCGAACAGTCTCAGGAAGAATTTCTGCATGGCGAGATTGTTAAGCAATGGCAAGACCGGGATCGTTTAGGCAGAGTTTATGAAGAGCAGGAAATCCAGCGCGAACCGCCGAAAGATGTTGTTTTGACGATCAGCAGTTCGATCCAATACAAAACCGAGCAGGCTCTCGAAGCGGGCGTAAAAAAATCTGGCGCCAAATCGGGAATGGCGATCGTTCTCGATCCGAAAACCGGCGAGATTCTGGCGATGGCGAATTATCCCACGTTTGATCCGAACCGATACACTGAATTTCCGATGGAAAATTACAAAAACCGCGCCGTGCAGGATATGTATTCGCCCGGTTCGGTCTATAAATTGATCTCGTTCGGCGGCGCACTGCAGGAAAATATGATCCGCGCTAATGCTGAAATTGACACCAGCCGCGGGTTTATCGAGGTCGGCGGAAGAGTGTTTAATGACGCTCACGCGAAGGGCACGATCTCATACAGCCACGCGTTTGCCGTGTCAAGTAATTATGCCGCGATAAAAACGGCTGTCGGACTTGGCAAAGACCGTTTTTATGGTTATTCTCAAAAATTTGGTTTCGGTCAACCGACCGGCATCGAACTGCCCGCCGAATCGAGCGGCGTGCTTCGTCCGCCGTCAAAATGGAACGGCGATTCGATCGGTTCGATGGCGATCGGATACGAATTGAACGTAACGCTTTTGCAGGCGACGCTCGCTTATGCGGCGGTCGCCAATGACGGCGTGCAGGTCATGCCGCATATTATAAAGGAAATACGCGAACCGGAAGGCGAGATAATTTCCCGACCGGAAATTGAAAAAAGACAGGTTTTGCGCCCGGAAGTCGCGCGTGAGCTTCGCGGTATGCTGAGAGAAGTCGTCGTCAAGGGGACGGCGAAACGCGCGCAGTTGAACGGTTACAGTTCTGCGGGGAAAACCGGAACGGCTTGGAAATACGATCCGCAAATAAGGAAGTATAATCCGGCGAAATATATTTCGTCGTTTATCGGTTTCGCGCCGGCGGAAAATCCTTCGGTCGTGATCGCCGTCGTGATGGACGAGCCGCGCGGCGGAGCGCGTGACGGCGGACAGGTCTCCGCGCCGGTTTTCAAAGAAATCGCCGAAGGGATTTTGCCGGAATTAAATGTGATTCCCGACGCGAATATAAAACAGGAAATTCTGACTGCCGAATCGGAAATTCCAGTGGAAACCGAGATCGCGCCGGATGGTGTTTTACTAAACGAGGAAACGGAAAATAAAACAGAAAAAACCGCGAAAGCCGTAGCTGACAAAAAAACGAAAACCGATGCGGTTTTGAAAAAGGAAACTAGGAAGAACGAAAAGCCGCCTGACGAAAAAAACAAAAACAAATCGGCGGCTAATCCGAACGATACAAAACGCGAGAAACAAAAGGGAGATAAACGAAAAGACAAAACTTGAAACTGGAAAACGCCATTAAATATATGAACGCCGACGCATCCGGCATCAATCCCGCTTTACTCGAAGCGCAGGTCAAAACTTTCTCGATTGACTCACGCGAAGTTAATGCGGGCGATGTCTTTTTTGCGCTTTCACAGCCCGAATATAGAACCAATTGTTTTAACGGCGAGTTTGACGATTCAACGAAATACGTCGCGTCCGCCTTTGAAAAAGGCGCGGTCGCGGCGGTCGTCCGTCCCGACCGATTTGAAGAGCATCGCGCTGAACTCGAAAAATACAAAGACAAATTGCTTTTCGTCAAAGATGCGATTTTGGCTTTGCAAAGACTCGCGCACGGCGTTTATCTCGAATGGAACAAACCCGTTGTCGCCGTTACGGGAAGCGCGGGAAAAACGACCGCCAAAGAATTGACCGCGCACGTTTTGGAAAGTTCGGGAAGAAAGGTTCTAAAAAATATCAAAAATTTCAATAACGGTCTGGGACATCCTTTAACGGTTTTGAATCTGGCGCAAGATTCGTCTTTCAATGTCGCCGTTCTGGAAATGGGAATGTCCACGCCGCATAATGAGATCGCGCGTTTGTGCCGGATCACGCCGCCGGATGTCGCGGTGGAACTGAATGTGCTTCCGGTTCACGTCGAGCATCTCGGCTCGATCGAAAACGTCGCCAAAGCGAAAGCCGAACTCGTCGAGGGAATGAAGCGAAACGGGACGGCGGTTTTGAATGCCGACGATTTTCGCGTCGCCGCGATGCGCGGTTTGGCGAAGGGAAAGGTCCTAACCTACGGCATCGAAAACCAAGCTGACGTAAGGGCGGTAAATATTCGCTTTGCGCGTTTCGGCGAAACCGCTTTTGAACTTCAAACGCCAAATGGAACGGCAAAAGTTTTATTTCCCTTAAACGGCAGACATAATATTTTAAACGCGCTCGCGGCTTCGGCAGTCGGTCTTGAATTCGGGATGAGTGTCGAAGAAATCGCCGCCTCATTGCACACAGTCGCGCCGCCGCCGCAGCGCGGGGAGATTCTGCATTTTAAAGAAGGATTTACGGTAGTCAACGACACATACAATTCAAACCCGGACGCGCTTCTTTCGATGGTCAGAACTTTGAAAGAAGGAGGCGCATCGGCGAAAAGAAAGATCGTCGTTGCCGGGGAAATGCGCGAACTCGGAAATGATTCGGCGCAAATTCATTTTGAAACCGGAAAACGGATTGCCGAAATCGGCGTTGAAAAACTCGTCGGTGTCGAAGGTTTTGCGGCAAAGATGATCGAGGGAGCGAGAACGATTAACAATCTGGAAACCGAGTTTTTTGAAAATTCAGAAATCGCCGGCGAAGAAATTATCAGCGAATTGCGGGAAGGAGATTTGGTTTTAGTCAAAGGTTCGCGCGGTGTTCGGACGGAAAAGGTAATTGAAAAAATATTGGAAAAATTTGAACTGGAAATGCAATAGGCGTTGGGCGAAAAGTAATATTGTTTTTTAATAAAAACAAGTCGCAAATCGCAAATCAAAGATCGCAAATTTAACAGATGCTTTATTACTTTTTATACCAGCTTATTTTCAAGCAGTACGGCGCGGCGACCGATTCCTTGTTTTACAAGGGATTGAATGTTTTTCAATACGTTACTTTCCGCACGGCTTGGGCGACGATCACGGCTCTTTTAATTTCGCTTCTGTTCGGCGGCAAAGTGATAAAAAAAATCGCCGCGCTGAACATCGGGCAGGAAATCCGCGAGGAGCTTTCGCTCGAACACCAGGCGAAAAAAGGCACGCCGACGATGGGGGGGCTTTTGATTCTCGGCTCGGTTCTGATTTCGACCGTTTTATGGGCGCGGCTTGACAGTCTATATCTCTGGCTCGCGCTCGGCGCGACTATTTCATTCGGGCTGATCGGATTTGCGGACGATTATATAAAACTCGTCAAAAAACGCAGTCTCGGTCTGACCGGAAAACAAAAATTGCTCGGTCAATTGATTACAGCAATCGTCATTTGGGGCTGTCTTTATTGGGTTGCCAATTATCCCTGGAATCTGAGCATTCCGTTTTTCAAGGAGACGGCGATCACCAATATCACAAACGTCGGCGCCTTGCTGTATCTGGTCTTTATCATTTTTGTTCTTTTGGGCGCGTCAAACGCCGTTAATCTGACGGACGGAATGGACGGGCTGGCGGCGAGCGTTACGTTTATTGCGATGGCGGCTTTGACCGCCCTGACATATGTTTCGAGCGACGGTCGCTGGGCGGCGTATCTCGACATCACGCATAAACCGGAAGCCGCCGAACTGACGGTTTTCTGCGGCGCGATGGTCGGCGCGAGCTTAGGATTTTTATGGTATAACGCGCCGCCCGCGCAGATTTTTATGGGCGATGTCGGAAGTCTTGCGATCGGCGGCGCGCTCGGGACAGTGGCGATTTTGACAAAGCAGGAATTTCTTCTGCCGTTTATCGGCGGCGTTTTCATTATCGAAGCCGTTTCGGTAATGCTCCAGGTCGGTTATTTCAAGTTTACTAAGAAGACGACCGGAACGGGCAAACGCATTTTCTTGCAGGCACCGCTTCATCATCATTTTCAGATGGGCGGCTGGAAAGAACCGAAGATCGTTTTCCGGTTTGTTATCGTGGCGATACTTTTTGCTTTATTGAGTCTTTCGACTTTGAAACTGAGATGATTTTTGTCCTTGGTCATTAGTCCTTAGTCCTTTGCAGGAAATTGAAACCTGTGAAAAAAGTGCTAAGGACAAAGGACAAAGGACAAAGGACAAAATGGAAATAAATGGACGAAAAACTTTAGTTCTCGGCGCGGGCAAATCCGGCATCGCATCCGCGAAATTTTTGGCACAGCGCGGCGCGACCGTTGCTCTGCATGACAAAAAGCCGGTTGAAAATTGGTCGGATGAAGCGCGTTCTTTGAAAGAAAAATTCGGAATCGGTTTAGTTGACGGCAATCTTCCGTCTTGGCTTTTAGACCAAATTGATCTCGTCGTCATTTCTCCGGGCGTTCCGACAAACACGGTTCCGGCGCGGTATGTTGACCGCAAAGACGGCGAAGTGATCGGCGAAGTCGAACTCGCATACAGATTTTTAAAAGGCAGGATCGTTGGCATCACGGGATCGAACGGCAAAACGACGACAACGACATTGATCGGCGAACTTTTGAAAAATGCCGGAATCGAAACGCAGGTCGGCGGAAATATCGGAACGGCTTTGATAACGCTGACCGAATCTTCTTCGGAAAATTCATGGACGGTTTGCGAGCTTTCGAGTTTTCAGCTCGAAACGATCATAGAATTTCGTCCGACCGTCGGCATTTGTTTGAATGTAACGCCGAACCATATGGACAGATACGATCTCTTTTCCGATTACGCCGCCGCGAAACATCGCCTTTTTATGAATCAGACAGCGGAAGATGTCGCTGTATTGAACGCCGATGACGAAATTACGGCGAGTTGGGCGAAAGGTTTGAAAGCGAATGCAGTTTTGTTTTCAGTTAAAAAAGAACTTGAAGAAGGCTTGTTTTTGCGCGGGAAAGATTTGGTTTGCCGCGCGAACGGAAAGGAAAAAGTTTTGACGACGCGCGATGAAATTTTTCTGCGCGGTCTGCATAATGTTGAAAATATTCTGGCTTCGCTTGCGGCGGGACTGGCGTGCGGCGCACCGCCGGATTCAATGAAGGAGACGATCAAAAATTTCAAGGGCGTGGAACACCGAATCGAATTTGTTTCTGAAATCGAAGGCGTGAAATTTTACAACGATTCGAAAGCAACGAGTGTTGACGCAACCTTAAAAGCGCTCGAAGCGTTGAGCGAATCGGAAGGTGAAACGGTTTTGATCCTGGGCGGACGCGGAAAAAACGCGCCGTATTCGCCGCTTATTCCGTTGATCGAAAAATCGGTGCGCGCTCTCGTTTTGATCGGCGAAGACGCGGATAATATCGAATCACAGTTAAAACATACGGCGGAAATTATCCACGCCGATTCGATGAAAGATGCGGTCGAAAAAAGTTTCACTGTGGCACAAAATGGCGATTCGGTTTTGCTCGCACCGGCTTGCGCAAGCTTTGATATGTTCAATTCGTTTGAAGACCGGGGAAAAGTTTTCAAAGAAGCGGTTTTGGGTTTGAATACTAAAGCAAATTCGCTAAACGCGCAAATCTAAAATCGAAACTTTCAAGAATGGCAAAAAAACTTCGCATAGATTGGTTTCTTTTCGCAATCGCCGCCGGGCTTGCGCTGTTCGGCGCGGTGATGGTTTATTCGGCTTCGGCGATGATCTCACTGCGCGAAACGGCGAACGATCCCGAAGGCGCGACGCAGTTTCAGTATTTTTTCAAACAGTTCGGGTTTACGCTCGCCGGACTTTTTATAATGTATCTGACGAGCCGGATTGACTATCGCGTCTGGCAAAACAAAGCGGTCGTGTTCGGAATTTTGCTGGTTACGATAATTTTGCTTTTCGCGGTTTTCGGATTTCCGGCGATCAACGGCGCACAGCGTTGGATTCGTCTACCGGGATTTTCTTTTCAGCCGTCGGAACTTGCGAAAATCGCTCTGCCGATTTTTCTCGCGTGGTTTTTGACAAAAAATCAAGATACGGTCGGCAGGTTTAAGGAAACCGTTCTGCCATGTCTGGCGGTTTTGGCTTTTCTAGGCGGTTTGGTTTTTATCGAGCCTGATCTCGGAACAGCGATTGTTTTATGCGCGATTTTCGGAGCGGTCTATTTTGCCGCCGGTGCGCGGATTTTGCATACTGCCGCTGTCGGTTTCGGACTGCTTTTGATCGGAATTTCCGCCTTAATTTTTGCGCCGTGGCGCGTCGAAAGATTGATGGCGTTTATGGACCCGTTCGCGCATTCGGACGATGCGGGTTATCAGGTCGTCCAATCGTTATACGCCATCGGTTCGGGCGGAATTTTAGGCGAAGGTTTTGCCAAAGGTCAGCAGAAACTTTTTTATCTGCCGTATCCGTATTCGGATTTTATTTTCGCCGTTGTCGGCGAAGAATTTGGTTTGATCGGCACGCTCGGTATCGTAGTCGCCTTCGGTTTTCTGCTCTGGCGCGGCGCACGTGCCGCACTGCTTGCGCCCGACCGTTTCGGGATGCTTCTGGGAATCGGAATTGTTACCGGAATAATCGTTCAGGCACTTTTTAATATTTCGGTTGTTATCTCGATTCTTCCGGCAAAAGGAATTCCGCTTCCGTTTATTTCATACGGCGGTTCTTCGATTCTGGTAACGCTTTTCGCCGTCGGAATTTTGCTGAATATCTCGCAACATGCCGGATTTATCGAGATTAAAAAGGAATCTGTCGGCGACAATACGGCAAGGAAGAGCAAAAGAGTTTCTAGGGTAAAACCGCGAACGGTTTAGATTGATAAATGAAAGTTTTGATCGCCGCCGGAGGGACAGGCGGGCATATTTATCCGGGAATTGCCGTTGCGAAAGAGATTTTGCGGCGCGATGAGGAGTCGGAAATTTTATTTGTCGGAACGTCGCGCGGTCTTGAGACCAAGATCGTTCCCGAAAATGGTTTTCAACTTTCTTTGATAAACAGTGCGGGATTGAAAAACGTCGGCTTTGCCGGAAAATTGAAAGGCTTGGCGGTTTTGCCGAAAAGTTTTCTCGAAGCTCGTTCATTGATAAAAAGTTTCAAACCGGATGTCGTCATCGGCGCGGGCGGTTATGTTTCGGGTCCGGTTTTGTTAATGGCTTCGCTGATGAAAGTCCCGACTCTCGTGATGGATTCGAACGCTTTACCGGGATTTACTAATCGTCAGCTGGCGCGGTTTGTTGACAAAGCGGCTTTGACATTTGAAGAAGCGGTTTCTTTTTTCGGTTCCAAAGGCGTTGTAACCGGAAATCCGGTCCGCAAAGAATTTTTTGAGATCGAGCCGAAGACACGCGGGCATAAATTAAATGTCTTGCTTTTCGGCGGTTCGCAAGGCGCACGGGCAATAAACAATACGATGGTTGATGCGCTCGAACATTTAAGCGAATATCACGACCGTTTAGAGATAACGCATCAGACGGGCGAAGCCGATTTTGAACGAATCAAGGAAGAATACAGCCGCGCCGGATTCGGCGATTCGGATGTCAGACCGTATATTTCCGAGATGGTCAGAGAATTTGAAAAAACCGATTTGATAATCAGCCGCGCCGGTGCGACGACCTGCGCTGAACTCGCGGCGGCTGGAAAAGCGGCGATCATGATTCCTTTGCCGACGGCGGCAGACGATCATCAGCGCAAAAACGCCGAAGCTCTGCAAACGGCGGGCGCGGCGCGGATGATCTTGCAAAGCGAACTGAACGGCGAACGTCTGGCGAATGAAATTATCGAATTTATAAACGCGCCGGAAAAGCTCGTCGAGATGGAAAAAGCGGCAAAAAATCTGGCGCGAAAAGACGCGGCAGAAGCGACGGCAGATATTATTGAAGATTTGATAGGGAGAGATTAAAAAGAATTTGGAAGTTTGGACAAAGGTCAAAACCAAAGACCAAAGACCAAAAACCAAAGACCAGCTTTCAATGTTCAGACACGTAAAAAAAATACATTTTATCGGCATCGGCGGGATCGGGATGAGCGGAATCGCCGAAGTTCTCTGTAATCTCGGCTTTCGGGTTTCGGGTTCGGATATAAAGAAATCGAAAAACACCGACCGGCTGGAATCTTTCGGAGCGAAAATTTACGAAGGTCACGCGGCGGAAAATGTCGGCGACGCGCAGGTCGTCGTTTATACTTCGGCGGCGAAAGAGGACAATCCCGAAATCGTAAAAGCCAGAGAGATGGGAATCCCCGTCATTCCGCGAGCCGAGATGCTTGCCGAATTGATGACCTTAAAACCGTATTCGGTCGCAATTGCCGGAACGCACGGGAAAACTTCGACGACTTCGATGGTCGCAACGCTTTTGAAACACGCCGAAGTGGATCCGACGACCGTGGTCGGCGGCGTGGTCGAAACGCTCGGCTCGAATGCCAAACTCGGCGCGAGCGATTGGTTTGTAACCGAGGCGGACGAATCAGACCGTTCTTTTTTGATGCTTTACCCGACGATCGCCGTCGTGACGAACATTGATAAAGAGCATATGGAGTCCTACAAAGGGATGGACGATGTCGTACAGTGTTTTACGGATTTTGTCAACAAAGTCCCGTTTTACGGCGCGACGATTCTCTGTCTGGACGATCCGAATGTGCAGCTTATCATCCCGCGCATCAAACGCCGCCGCGTAACATACGGGATGACCGCGCAGGCTGATATTTCGGCGCATAACATCCGGTATAACGATTCGTTCGGCTCGACGTTTTCGGTTTGGAAGGGCGCGGACGTTCTCGGCGAGATAAATCTGCCCGTGCCGGGACAGCACAATATTTACAACGCCCTCGCGGCGATCGCCGTCGCGTTCGAACTCGAAATTTCGTTTGAAAAAATCGCCGAGGCGTTTGTCCGGTTTAAAAATGCCAACCGCCGTTTTCAATTCAAAGGCGAAGCGAACGGCATCACGGTCGTTGACGATTACGGTCATCATCCGACCGAAATTTCGGCGACGCTTTCGGCGGCAAAAAACGGCGGCGGCGGACGAAGAACGGTCGTTGTCTTTCAGCCGCATCGCTACACGCGAACGCAGGAATTAATGGACGAATTCGCGCTTTGTTTTAACAATGCCGACGTGCTTTATGTTCTGGATATTTACGCCGCCAGCGAAAATCCGATCGAGGGCATAACGGCGGAGGTTTTGACCGAAAACATAAAAAAATACGGGCATAAAAACGTCCAGTATATCGGCGGCATCGAAACGGCGGTCGAAAAAATAAAAGGTAATTTGAAGGAAAACGATCTTGTGATCACGCTCGGCGCGGGAACGGTTACGCGCCTATCTGATGAAATTTTGGAGACCTTGAGGAGCAGATAAATTATGACTACAAGAAAAAGAACGACAGCGAAAAAAAAGACGGCAGTCAGAAAACCGAAAACGCGCCGGAAAACTCCGGCAGTTTCGCGCCGCGCAAGAAAAGGCGCGGGCAATTTCGTCAATTTTTTTGTTCCATTGTTTTTTATTTTGTGCATCGTGTTTTGCATCGGTTTTCTCGCCTTTATGGGCTACCGGACGGTTACAGCTTCCTCGTTTTTCGATGTGAAAAAGATCGAGATACGCGGAACAAATCGCGTCCCGCGTGAAGAAGTCGAAAAAATCGTCCGCGTCGAATCCGAAAAAAACGGCGTCTGGAATGCCGATCTGCAAAAAATCCGCGAAGAGATCGAAAAATCGAATTTGGTAAAAACTGCGACGGTTTCGCGTATTTTGCCGGACGGCATCCGCGTTACTATAACGGAAAGAAAACCAAGCGCGATTGCCCGGATCGAAGGCGGCGATTTTTGGGTTGATGAGGAAGGAGTCGTTCTTGTATTAGCCGGAAAGGACGAGGCGCGCCCGCCGTTTTTTATTCAGGGCTGGAATCGTGAGAAGAGCGAAAATGCGCGCGAGGAGAATAAAGAGCGCGTCAAAATTTATCTTGAAATGTTGAAGGAATGGCAGGAATACGAGTTGGCAAAAAGAGTTGAATCTGTGGATTTGACTAATATCAAAGAACCTTTGGCTATAACTCAAGTTTCCGGTGAACGGGTTTCGATTGAACTAGAGGCTGGAAATTATGCGAACAGGTTAAAAGACGGAATAAAAGCCATAGCGGGAAGAGTGGATGATTATCAAGGTGTAGATTTTGTAGGACAAAAAATTCATCTCGTTCCGCGCAAAAATTAATTTTGTAAGTTTTAAGAAAAAAAATCATTTATTAATAGATTATGATTCGTTCGATACAGGCAGTCGGTTTAGACATCGGGACGCACCGCATCAGGTGTTTGATAGGCGAACCCGACGATCACGGAAATAAATTAAAGATCGTCGGATTCGGTCAGGCAGATTCGCGCGGTTTGCGGCGTGGAGTCGTCACGACGACCGAAACCGTCGCCGAAGCCGTCAAACGCGCCGTCGAAGAAGCCGAGCATGTCAGCGGTCTGGAAGTGCAGATGGCGACGGTCAACGCATCGGGCGAACATCTGCGCGGCGAAAATAAATCCGGCGTTGTCGCGGTCGCCGGCGCGGGGCGCGAGATTTCCGAAGAAGATGTCGAACGCGCCGTCGAATCGGCAAGCGCGGTTCAACTCCCGGCAGGCTGGGAAGTCGTCAGCCGTTTGCCGCAGGAATTTATTATTGACGGGCAGGACGGAATCGTCGAACCCGTGGGAATGACCGGTGCGCGGCTCGAAGCTCTGGTTCATATCGTAACGAGTCCGAGCGCGGGCAGACAAAATATCGTCAAATCCGTCAATAAATCGGGATTGGAGATCGAAAATATGATTCTCGAACCGCTCGCCGCCGCCGAAAGCACGCTTTCGGATGAGGACAAAGAATACGGCTGCGCGCTTGTGAATATCGGCGCGGAATTGACCGGATTAATGATCTTCGGTCGCGGCGCGGTTCAGCACACGGCGGTGTTCCCGTTCGGCGGAACTCATCTGACGAAAGATTTGGCGGTCGGTTTAAGAGTTTCGATTCCCGAAGCCGAACGCATCAAGCATCAACACGGCTGTGCCGCCGGATTTCTTTTAAGCGAAGATGAACGGCAGGAATTGATCGAGGTCATTCCGGTCGGCAGACAGGAAACCCGAACTCTCTCAAAAGAAATTTTGTGCGACATTTTACAGTCGCGCACGATCGAACTTTTACAGCACATCGCGCAGGAAGTTTCGCGCGTTGATATACAGATTCCGAGCGGCGTCGTTCTGACGGGCGGCGGCTCGCATATCAGAGGTCTGACGGAAGTCGCCGAACAGGTTTTCGACGCTCCGACGCGGCTCGGATTTTTGGAAACGGATTACTTCGGCGGTCTCGTTGACGAGGTGCAAAATCCCGAATGGGCGGTCGCCGGAGGACTCGCTCTCGCCTCGATGCGATTGCAAATGAAACAGATACAGGCGAACGGAAAATCGCCGACGCAGAAAGTGGCGCAGTGGTTTGAAAATTTTCGAGAAAAATTCAGATAATTGTAACATCTGGGCTGGATTTTTTCCGCAAATAGTTGTATGCTTTTTCGCCATAAGCACAACATATTGTTGAAAAGCTCTAAAGTTATTCCTCGAAAATCATCAAGCAGTTTTACGGATTTCATCATAAAAAGGAAGCAATGATAATGACTACGGACGGTGTTCAAAATACAAGCAACGGAATAAAAATTTTCTTGGACGAGCCGCCGGTAACGGGCGCGAAGATCAAAGTCGTCGGTGTCGGCGGCGGCGGGAGCAACGCGGTCAACCGGATGATAAAGGCAGGTGTTCAGGGCGTTGAATTTATCGTCGCCAACACGGACGTGCAAGCCCTCAACGACTCAAAAGCTCCGATCAAAATTCAGCTCGGGAGCAAGCTGACGCGCGGACTCGGCGCGGGTTCGAACCCGGAGATCGGGCGCAAAGCCGCGCTCGAAGATTACGAAAAAATTCTCGACGTGCTGGAAGGCGCGGATATGGTTTTTGTCACGACGGGCTTGGGCGGCGGAACCGGAACTGGAGCCGCGCCGGTAATCGCGTCCCTTGCGATGGAACTCAATGCGCTGACCGTAGCGGTCGTTACCAAACCGTTCACCGTCGAAGGCAAACGGCGTATGAGTCAAGCCGAACAAGGTTTGGCTGAACTTAAAGGTTGTGTTGATACGATCATTACGATTCCCAATTCGAAATTAAAAGAAGAAAACGGCGGCATCGGAATTATGGACGCATTTCAAAAAGCGGACGAAGTATTGATGCAGGCAGTGCAGGGAATTTCCGATCTGATCACCGTTCCGGGCGTTATAAATGTTGATTTTGCCGATGTGCAAACCGTGATGAAAGGAATGGGCGTCGCGCTGATGGGAATCGGAAATGCCGACGGCGAGGGCGCAGTTGTCAAAGCTATGAAAGCGGCGATTGATTCAAAATTGCTTGAGGAAAACTCTATAAAAGGCGCGCGCGGTGCGCTGATTAATTTCAGAGGCACGGCGAATATGCCGCTCGGACAGATCGAAGACGCACTGGCTTTAATTAATGAAGAAGCCGATGACGATGCGGCAATCATTTTCGGAACCGTCATTGACAACGAAATGGAAGACAAAATTCAGATCACCGTGATTGCCACCGGATTCGAACATCAAGCCGCGATGGCGATGCCGACACCGAAATATTCGGGCGAGGCTAATTCGATGGGACAAGTTCCGGCACGACCGGCTTTTAAACCGACGGATTCGGACGAAACCCCCGAAGATTTTGACAAACCGACGTTTATCCGGCGGCAGGCTGACTAGAATATTTTTTAACGTCAATAAAATCTGAAGCTCCGGCGTGAGAATTTTCGGGTTGTCGGCGAAAAGATTTCAGCATCTTAGACTGTTTTGTTATGAGAGAAAAATTCGATTCTCCCCAGTATGCGCGTAAAAATGTGGAAAGCTCGGGAACGCGGAAAAAATCACCGCCGCCCGCGGAAACTTTTGCCGAAATTTATTATTATAAAAAGCAGATTGACGCGCGGACGCTCCTGGTTTTCGTTTTACAGGACGGCGAGCAAATCATCGGAACGATCGAATGGTATGATCTCGACGCTTTGAAGATAAATCGGGAAAACGCTCCCAATCTACTGCTTCCGAAACAAAATATTAAATATATCTACAAGGCGGAAGAACCGAAAAAAAGTTAGAATGTTTTGGTGAACAAATCGGATTTTGAAAAAGCGTCAGTAAAGATAGGAAAACCGGTCATTGGAATTACGATAGGCGATGCCGCCGGAATCGGTCCCGAAATCGTCATTAAAGCCCTTACCGAAAAAAAAAATTTCGAACATTTTCATCCGGTTTTGATCGGCGACGCTTCAGTATTATTCAGAACCGCCGAACTTTTAAATTTGGATTTTAACGCGACCGTCGTAGGAAAAAACGACCCGCTGCCCCGAAACGTAGAGCAACCGACGATCTACGACCTGAACAATTTGAACAATGAATTCGTTTTCGGAATCGAATCGAAAGCGACCGGACGAGCGTCTGCCGAAAATATCGAGGCGGCGGTCAGACTCTGGCGCGAAGGGAAAATTGATTCGATAGCGACCGCGCCGATCAGCAAAAACGCCATCCGGCTCGGCGGCTATGATTTTCCCGGACACACGGAATTTCTTGCCGCATTGACCGGAACGAAAGAATTCGCTATGTCGTTTTTCGCGGAAAAACTCCGCGTCGTTCTGCTTTCGACGCACGTTTCTTTGACCGATGCGGTTCGATACGTAAAAACTGAAAATCTGGTTGAGTTGATAAAATTTTCCGCCGAAAATCTCGGCAGGCTTTTGAAAAAAGAAGTAAAGTTAGCCGTCGCCGGACTCAATCCGCACGCCTCGGAAAGCGGGTTGTTCGGCGACGAAGAAGAACAGGAGATTCTTCCGGCAATCGAGATTTGCCGCCGCGAGTATGGAATTGACGTTTCCGGCGCGTTTTCGCCCGACACGATTTTTCTACGCGGTTTTCGCGGCGAGTTCGACGCGGTTATCGCCTGTTATCACGATCAGGCGACAATTGCCGTCAAATGCCTTTCGTTCGGCGCGGCGGTTAACGTAACGCTCGGTCTGCCTTTGATCCGCACTTCGGTTGATCATGGCACCGCGTTCGATATTGCCGGGAAAGGCGTCGCCGACGCTTCGAGTATGAAATCGGCGTTAAATCTGGCGGCGAAACTTTCAAGCTATTAGCGAGATTTATTGAACTTTGTTAGTATTATAACGATTCAAGAGGGTGAAAAAGTTTAATGTCTGAAGAAAAAAGTAATGAACAACCACAGGTGCTGGTCGCCGATGATGATCCGGCAATTCTTCGGTTGGTCAAAACAATCGTTGAAAAAGAAGGCTATTCGGTCGTTTCGGCGCGCGACGGCAAAGAAGCTTACAAACTATTGCAGTCGGGCGAACAATTCGTCGCGGCGATTTTCGATGTCGTGATGCCGTATATCCAGGGGACGGAACTCGTTCGTTATATGCAGACCGAAAAAAAATTGATGAGCATTCCCGTGATAATGATGACCGCCGAACAAAATCCGCGTCTCTCATCGGAGAGCTATTCAGCCGGCGCGGTCGCCTTTTTGCCGAAACCTTTTACAGCCGTTCAGCTCAAAACGATGCTCGAAGTTTTTATTCAAAAAAGCCAATCCAACAATAAATAAAATTCGGACTTCCTTGATTTTTCATCCTGCGGATGGTAGTTTTCAAGAAAACTTTTCCGTATAATATTCTAATCTTTCAGAGGTTTTTAATAAGGAGCAAATATTGGTGTCAAAGCGCAAATTACTCTTGGCGGACGATTCGGAGACGGTGCAAAAAGTCGTCAATCTGACATTTGAACTCGAAGGCATCGAGGTCGTCACGTTCGGCGACGGCGATTCGGCGATGCGGCAGTTTTCATCCGTCGCGCCCGACGTTGTGCTTGCCGACGTCAATATGCCCGGTATGAGCGGCTATGATATTTGTCAAAACATCAAAGGCAACGAAGCGACGAAAGATACTCCCGTTATCTTACTGGTCGGTTCATTTGAGCCGTTCGATGAGGAAAAAGCGATGCAGGTCGGCGCGGACGATTATTTGACAAAACCCTTCCAGTCAATCCGCCAATTGGTCAGTAAGGTCAACGATCTGCTTTCGCCTGAAAAAGCCGGTGATGACGGCGATGTTTCTTTTGAAGAGACTTTGAAAATAGAGGAAAATCCCTATTATGAATCGGAATTCGGCGATCCGGGAATGGACGACGAGATGATCCAGACAAAGCAGGTCGCGGAGCAGACAATTGATGAAACCGTTAAATTTCAAACTCAGGACGGTGTTCGGGAAGAGGAAAGCGAATTTGAAGCGACCCCGCCACAAAGCACGGGTGATTTGCAGGATGTCTATTCGATCGAACAAAGAATTGAAACTTCGGAACAGACGGTTTACGAATTAGCCGAAGAACAAAATTCGATGCCGGAAGTTATAGAAACGGAAGATTTCGCGGCGGATGATTTTCAAGAATCGGGCGAACAATTTTCCGATAAAGCTGATGTCAGGTCGGAAGATGAACGGGTTTCGGTAGAAACGAGTTTAGAAACCGGAGAAGAGCGGGAATCTGACGAACAACTTTCCGAAGCAAAAGCGGAAGAAGATTTCGGAATTCAGCCAGATGACATAGATCATTTTTATAATGAGCCGGATTATGTTGAATCGTTAGAAACGCAGGATTTTTCCGTCGAAACCGATTCGAATTCGGAATACGAAGAAACAGTTCCATATCTCACCGAAGAAAATTTACCGCCGGATTCGGAAACGGATGAAACCGCAGAAGAGACGGAAGAGAAATCGGAACAAGCGCAAATGTCCTCGCCCGTACCGGTTCTCAATTTTGACGAGTTCGATCTTTTGGAGATTCCGTATCCCGATCAATTATCAAGAAGTTCGCCCGAGCCGGTTTTAGAACCCGAAATATCAAAAGCGGAAATCCAGCCGTCTTCACAACAAGAGGAAAAAGAAGCCGAACAGGTAAGAAGCGAAGTGTCGGAACAATTATCAGGCGTGAATCTCTCGCCTGAAGATATTGATGCGATTGCCGAAAAGGTCGTCGAAAAACTCTCCGCCCGTTTGAAGGAATAATTTAGAAAAAAGAAATTTTCTATGGCAGTGGGCAGTTTTAATTTTCTGTTCACTGCTTTTTCATTTATCATTTAACATTTATCAAAACTTAATTTTGGAAATTACTTTAACTATGGAATTAGCAAAAGCCTACGATCCGAAACAAGCCGAAGAAAATCATTACCGGCGTTGGGAAGAAAGCGGTTTTTTCGCGCCGGAAATCAACGAAAATCCCTCGGCGGAAAAATATTCAATCGTTATTCCGCCGCCGAACGTAACCGGCAATCTGCATATGGGACACGCGCTCCAGCATACGGTGATGGATACTCTGACGCGCTGGAAACGAATGCTCGGTTATAAAACTTTATTTTTACCGGGCGTAGATCACGCGGGAATCTCAACGCAGTTGATGGTTACACGCCAGTTGAAAAAAGACGAACACAAAACGCCGCAGGACATCGGACGCGAGGCGTTTATCGAAAAAGTTTGGGCTTGGAAAAACAGATACGGCGGCGAGATCACGCGCCAGATTCGCCGTGAAGGTTTATCGGTTGACTGGTCGCGCGAACGCTTTACGATGGAGGAAAGTCTTTCGAAGGCGGTAACGAATGTTTTTGTCCGGCTTTATGAAGAAGGCTGGATTTATCGCGGCACGCGAATCATCAATTGGTGTCCGAAAGACAAAACCGTTCTTTCCGATCTGGAAGTCAAAGAGGAAACGAAAAAAGACGGCAAGCTTTATTTTTTGCAGTATCCGCTAAAAGATTCGAACGAAAAAATAACAGTGGCGACGACGCGACCGGAGACGATGCTCGGCGATACGGCGGTTGCCGTCAACCCGGAAGACGACCGCTACAAAAATTTTATCGGCAAGACAATTCTTCTTCCGTTAGCAAATCGGGAAATTCCCGTGATAGCCGATGAATACGTCGAATCGGAATTCGGAACGGGCGCGGTGAAGATCACACCGGCGCACGATCCGAACGATTTCGAGATCGGCGAGCGGCACGGATTGGAAAAACTGATCGTGATGAACGACGACGCGACGATGAATGAAAACGCGCCCGCCGAATTTCAGAATTTAGACCGTTACGAAGCACGCGAAAAGATCGTCGAGCGATTTGAAGAACTCGGACTGCTGGAAAAGATCGAAGATTACGAAGTCGTCCTGCCGCACTGCGAACGCTGTAAAACCGTTCTCGAACCGCTTCTTTCGGAGCAGTGGTTTGTCAATATGTCGGAGATGCGCGATATGGCTCTGGAGCTAAAACGCGAGCAGGATTTTCCGCGTTTTACACCCGAAATGCCAAGCACGAAAGTTTATCTGACGTGGCTCGAAAATCTGAAAGACTGGACGATCTCGCGCCAACTCTGGTGGGGACATCAGATTCCCGCCTGGTATGACGAAGCGGGAAATGTTTTTGTCGCGCCGACAAAAGAGGAAGCGATCAAGAAAGCCGGAACTGAAAATTTAACGCAGGACGAAGACGTTCTCGACACATGGTTTTCGTCGTGGCTCTGGTCGTTTTCGACTCTCGGCTGGACGGGCGAGTCAGAACCGCCTGCGGTAGCGGGCGGGTTAAAGCCGACCGAAGACCTGCAAATTTTTCATCCGACGAACGTTTTAGTAACGGCGCGCGATATAATTTTCCTGTGGGTTTCGCGGATGGTGATGGCTTCGCTTAAATTCGTCGGCGAAAGACCGTTTGACGACGTTTATATAACGGGAACGGTTTTGGATAAAAACGGTCAAAGAATGTCGAAGACGAAAGGCAACGGCATTGACCCGCTCGAAGTTTTCGACATATACGGCGTTGACGCGACGCGGATGACTCTGGCAGGTTCGGCGACCGGCGCGGATTTCGCTTGGCGCGATGAAAAGGTCGAATCTTTCCGCAATTTTGCCAACAAAATCTGGAACGCGACGCGCTTTTGTTTATTGAACAGCGAAGGCGGACAGGTTGATTATTCTTTTCTCGATCCGAAAGCCGAAAAGATCGAAATAATTTCGACCATAGGCGAGGAATTGATTGACGAGATTGACGAGGAAGACGAGGAATTTCTCGACAAAGTTGATCCCGATTTTACAATAGATAATCCGAAGAAAAATCTTTCGATTGCCGATAAATGGATAATTTCGCGTTTGAATAGAACGGCAATTGATGTCAATAAAGCACTCGAAACTTACCAGTTTCATGAAGCCGTTCAGCTTCTCTATCATTTTTTCTGGGACGATTTTTGCGATTGGTATATCGAACTCGTCAAAGACGAAATCACTTCCGAACAGGTAAACACCGCACGCGACGCGGCGCGTTCGCGGATCATCACGATTATCGAGCAATCTCTGCGCCTGCTTCACCCGTTTATGCCGTTTTTGACCGAAGAACTTTGGCAGAAACTTCCCGGCATTTCAAACGAACTTCACAACACGGCTTATAAATCGGCGGATGCGACGATAATGCTTGCAGATTATCCGAAAGGCGACAAAAATCTGATTGACGAACGCGCCGAATCGGAAATGCAAGCCGTCATCGAACTAATTACAAAAGTCAGAAATATACGTGCCGAGATGAATATCAAACCATCCGATAAACCGGAAATTTTTGTTTCGGCAGATGCCTTGATGCAAAAGATTTTTACGGAAAACGAGGCGCAGATTCTAAAACTCGCCCGCGTCAGCCGTTTGAATTTATCCGAATCGCTTGACGTGCCGAAAGCGTCTGCGCGCGGCGTTCTCACCGGAAATGTCGAGATCGCAATCCCGCTCGAAGGTTTGATTGATTTTGACAAAGAACGCGAACGGTTGGAAAATCAGTTGAACAAATTAAATCAGGAGAACGAGCGTCTCGAAAAACAACTCGCCAATCAAAATTTCGTCGAACGCGCTCCGGCGGAAAAAGTTCAGGAAATCCGAGACCGCGTGGCGGAAATCGAAACGCAGACAAATGCGCTGAATCAAAATTTGGAGGCTTTGAAATGAGAAAGTTATACTTTTTTGTAATTTTTAGTCTTGTCTTTTCACTTAAGGTTTTTAGCCAACCGAAAGAAATTACAAGTGACGAAAGCCTTCAAGAATTAGTCAAAGCTTTTGGAAAATTTTCCGATACTTCGTGGCGCAAAAAACAAAAATATGAATATTTTAAAAATGGAAAAATATCGAGTATAAGGGAAGAAGTCAATGAATCGCTTGAACCCGATAGAAGTCGAATTTTACGAATTGTGAAGGGCAAGGGAGTTTCAAAAGAATTTGAAACAATTGTTATTGGTGAAAAATATTATTGCAGAACGAATAAAGGTGCTTGGAAGCAATCGGATAGTTGGTGTGATGAAACTCAATATTTTGCACAAGGGATGGGAGATCAGGTAAGCGCCAAATATACTGTTTTAGTTACTTCGATCAATAATCAGAAAGCAAAACTTTACAGGCAGTATATTACTCATAGCGATGAAAATATTTTATCGTATTGGGATTATAAGTTTTGGATAACTGATGATGGATTTATTGTAAAACGAACAATAGAAACGGGTTTACTCAAAACAAAGGAAATTAAAAGCCGGATGACTGAGATAATTGAAATTAATCCGAAAGACTTAAAAATCGAAGCACCGATAAAATAACTTTTATGAATCTATTTGAAACGAGCGACATTCTTGCCTCGATCGGCGAATTTTTGGCGGAAGACATCGGGCGCGGCGATATTACGACGCAGGCTTGCGTAACGGATGACGTGCGCGGATTCGGAAAATTTCTTGCCAAAGAAGACATCGTGATCTGCGGTCTGCCGGTCGCCGAAGCCGTTTTTTTTCAGCTTGACGAAGAAAGCCCGGAGATCGAAACGACATATAATGAAGGCGATGAGGTCGAAGAAGGAACTGTCTTTGCGACTTTGAAAGGTTTCGCCGATGTGCTTCTGACTGGTGAGCGCGTCGCTTTGAATCTTTTACAAAGAATGTCCGGCGTGGCGACATTGACGCGCCAATTCGTTCGAGCCGTCGAAGGAACGAACGCGCGGATCGTTGACACGCGAAAGACAACTCCGGGACTGCGGATGCTCGAAAAATACGCCGTTACGGTCGGCGGCGGGAAAAATCACCGCTTCGGTCTGGACGACGGAGTTCTTATCAAAGACAATCACATCACGCTGGCGGGCGGCGTGAAAGAAGCCGTTCGGGCGGCAAAAGATTCGGTCGGTCATCTCCATAAGATCGAGGTCGAAATCTCGAATTGGGCGCAGCTTCGTGAAGCCATCGAAGCCGGCGCGGACATCGTGATGCTCGACAATCAAACACCGGATGAAGCGCGGAAATTAGTTGAAATGGCGCGAGATTTGAACCCTTCCGTTCTGATCGAATCGTCGGGCGGAATGAATCTCGAAACGGTGCGCGATTTTGCTGAAGCCGGAGTTGATCTGATCTCCGTCGGCAGACTAACTCATTCGGCGCGGGCGGTTGATATTTCTTTCAAGATTCAGACGGTATGAGTTTGACCAAAAACTATGAGTGCGGTTGGCTCTGTTCCTCGCCCGAAAATTTCAAAAGTTCTTCCGAAGGTTTCGGTAACGGCAGAAACCAAATGGCAATGCTTGATAAAATTAGCGCGATTGTACAACTGATCCCGCCTTCCAAACCGTAATTACCGCCCGTCAGCCAGGCTGGACCGAAATCTTCCGAACGCAGAAGCGGCGCGGTCGCCAGGTTGCCCAGACCGCTGACATTGATTCCCAGAATCGAACCCTGCACCCAATTCCACATCAGATGAATTCCGATCGGAAACCATAGATCGCGTGTTTTCCAATAGGCGACGCTGAACCAGATTCCGGCTAAAAATGTATTGAGCCACGAAAAAATATTCGCTCCCGGATTCGCGTTATGAGCCGAAGCGAACAGGGCGGAAGTTATGATTACTCCGACAAAAAACAGTTTTGCACGCGACAATGTTTGCAAAAGATACCCGCGAAAAAGAGCTTCTTCGGAAATCGAACCGACCGTGAAAAGCAAAAGCGTAACAGATAAAGTTATAAGAATCGGCGAACTTCCGGCTATTTGATTCGTCTGAAACGAGATCGCCCCGACCGATAACGGAATCGAAGCGGCAAAACCTATCGAAGCCGCGCCGACGATCAAACCGAAAATCAGATTCTTAAACCAATTTTTCGTCCGCCAGATTCCGAGCGCGCGGAAAGGCAAATCTTCCAGATTTTTCCCGTAAAACCAGCCGAGAAAAATTGCGCAAATTGCGAAGATCGAAACCGAACCGAGCATCGTCAATAGACTGTTTTGTCCGGCGGCAAACGGAAGATTCTGTAAGATAACAACGAAAACGCCCGTTAAAAACGAAGCCAAAACGATGTAAGACAGAAAAAAGATCGTAAACCGCCAGCCGCTTCTGAGCCGTCCGTAACTATTAAAAAAGATTTTCTGCGGAGTCATAAATTTAAGAAGGTCTTCGGTTTTTGGTTTTTGGTCTTTGGTGTTTTTTTTGATTTTGAGTTTTTCATTAAAAAATCGAATTATAAAAATAAATAAGAACTATTAAATTGCGCAAACCAAAGACCAAAGACCAAAAACCAAAAACCCTTTTATTTGAATTTGTAGAGTTTAAAGATTTTTTAGAGTAAAATGCAACTTCCGATGAAAAACGGCGAAAATCAAAAACCGGAGAAAACAAAACCGCGCTCGTTTCCTTTCGTGCTGGGCGCAATTGTTCTGATTTTGTTTGCGTTTTTGATAATTCTCCAACCTTCCAATCTTTGGAAAACACTCGCGGTCAATACCGCCAACGACACGCTGATTTTATACGCGCTGTCGTCTTTAAATTTTATCGCGTTCGTAATTTTCGGTTTTATTTTCGTTCGCAATATTTTAAAACTGATCCGCGAACGCCGCGCTTTACAGTTAGGCTCAAAGATCAAAATGCGGCTGTTGATCTATTTTTGTGCGGTCAGCCTTCTTCCGCTGATCGCCATGGCGGTTTTTTCATACCTGTTTTTAAACCGCGCGATTGACCGCTGGTTTCAGGATATTCCCGAAACTGTCGTCCGCCGCGCTGGTGAAGTCGAAACGCAGTCACTTAAAAATCAAACGGCGATGCTGACCGAAACCGCGCAGATGCTCGCGGTCGCGCTGGAAAATCCGTCGCAGGAAAAACTGGAAGGATTGCTCGTAAAGGGAAATCTGACACGCATCGAAATAATCGGACAAAACAATGAAATTTTGTATTCCGCACAAAAAAAATTATCGCCGGAGCAATCAGCCGAACTCGAAAACATTCTTAAAACTATTCGCCGAAATAACCTTTCCGATTTGACGCTGGCTGACGGCGAAGGTTTCGACGCGGCGGCGGCGAAATTTTCCGACGGAAAGACATTGGTGATCGTGCCGGATTTGCGAAATACGGAAAATCTCGGACAACTCGTTAATAAATCTTTGTTCGAATTCGACCGGTTAAAAGAAAGTCAGACAAATGTCCGCCAGATCGGTCTGACGACGCTCGCTCTATTAACTTTTCTCTTGATTTTCGCATCGAGCTGGACGGCGTTTTATGTCGCCAAAGGGTTGACGCGACCGATCAAATCGCTGGCGGAAGGCGCGGACGAGATTGCCAAAGGAAATCTCGGTCATCGTGTTGACGTGGCGGCGGAGGACGAACTCGCGCTGCTGGTCGCATCGTTTAACGAAATGTCCGCGAAACTCGAAGAAAACGCCGCCGAACTAAGCGAACGGCGCAAATATATCGAGACGGTTTTGCAGACGCTCTCGACCGGCGTAATCTCATTTGACGGCGAAAACCGCGTAACGACGATCAATACCGCCGCGAAAAATATTCTGCGGCTTGAAGATGCCGAATTTTCAGGTTTTAAATTAAGTAATTTGGTCGGCGATGAAACGCGAACCGTTTTTGAAAAATTGATCTCACGCGCAAAACGCATCGGGCAGGCAAACGAGCAGACGGTTTTACAAACGGAAAATTTCGACGGCTCGAACGGGAAAAATGAAAATCTGCCCGTGGCGATTTCGGCGACCCCCCTGCCCGATAAAAACGGAACGGTTTTGGTTATCGAAGATTTGTCCGAACTCATATCGGCACAGCGCGCATCCGCCTGGTCGGAAGTTGCCCGCCGGATGGCGCACGAAATAAAAAATCCGCTCACGCCGATTCAGCTTTCGGCGGAACGAATTGCTAAAAATTTCCATCAAAATTCGTCCCTTGTCATTAGTCCTTCGTCATTTGAAAAAGAAAATGAAAATGTCGAATTATACGGCGAAGGACAAAGGACTAAGGACAAAGGACAGCTTGAAAAAGTCGTCAAAGAAAGCACTGAAACGATTTTGAGAGAAGTCAATTCATTAAAATCAATGGTTGATGAATTTTCTAGGTTTGCTCGTCTGCCGAATGTTTTGCTTGAAACTGGAAATTTGAATGAACTGATAAGACAAACCGTTTTGCTTTATGAAGACCGTGTTTCGGATGTGAAGATCGAAACGAATTTGGCGAAAAATTTGCCGGAAACTTTGATTGACGAAGAACAGCTAAAGCGCGTTTTTGTTAATCTGGTTGACAACGCCATCGAGGTTTTCGACAAAGTGCAGAAAGAAAAACGGATCGAGATAAAAACCTTCTACGACAAGGCGCGCGATCTGATCGTCGCCGAAGTTTCCGACAACGGCAAGGGCATTCCGCCCTCCGATTTCTCGAAACTTTTCCAACCGTATTTTTCGACCAAAGGACGCGGCACTGGCTTAGGTCTGGCAATCGTGCAGAGAATCATCAGCGAACACCGCGGAAAAATAAAAGCCGTCAACAATGTTCCGAAAGGCGCGAAATTTATAGTAGAATTACCGACAGCGCTTTGAGGTTATAGTATGAAACTAAATTTGATATTACTTTCGATATTTATGTTTGCATTTTGTCGGTTTGCTCTCGCGCAAGACAAAATTTTTAATATCGAATGTGAATTAACGATCAACGAAACAGAATGGGTAAAAGAGTCGCAATTGACAGCTAAATTAACTTTAAGAAACAACTATGATAAAGAAGTTAAAATTTACTTGCCGCCGCGTTTTGAATTAGAAACACAGGGAGTGAAAATTGATTCTTCGCAAAACTTGCGTGGGCTTAGATATGGTTCAAATGAAAAACAACAAGATCATATCATTACTAAGAAAACAAAAATGGGATATTCGTTTCGAATCCGACAGCAATTTAATTTCACATTAAAGAGCGGTGAATCCAAAACGCTCGAATTCAATTTATCAAACCTGGCTTGGAAAGATAGAATGTCTTCTATTCTACTAGATGAAAGTTGGTATCAAATCGTTCCAAATGGTAAGTATGATTTGTTTTATCATTGGAGCTATAAATTAGATGAAGATAATAAACAGATGGTCAATATCCTCTCAAATAAAGTAGAAGTTAGATTAAACTCCGAAAAATAAATGTCCAATTCAGTTTTAATAGTTGACGACGAGCGCGGGATTCGTGAAACTCTGCGCGGCGTTTTGGAAGATGAAGGGTTTGAGGTCGAAGCGGTCGAATCTGGCGAAGAATGTTTGAAAGTGGTCGAATCAAATAATTTCGCATGTATTTTGCTCGATATTTGGCTTCCCGGGATTGACGGATTGGAAACTCTCAAACAATTGCGCGAAAACGGAAACGATGCGGCGGTCGTGATGATTTCCGGTCACGGCAATATCGAAACCGCCGTCAACGCGACCAAACTCGGAGCGTTCGATTTTATCGAAAAACCGCTTTCTCTCGAAAAAACGATCCTCACGGTCAAAAACGGGATCAAGCAGAGAGATTTGGAGCGAACGAACGCCCAGCTTAACGAGCAGTTAAATCAGGAATACGAAATGGTCGGCGAGTCGGTAGCGATGCGCGCGCTTCGCAAACAGATCGCCATTGTCGCGCCGACCGACGGCAGAGTTTTGATTTCCGGCGAATCGGGAACGGGAAAAGAACTCGTCGCCCGCGCGATTCACGCGCAATCGAAACGAAAAAACGCGCCGTTTGTCGAGATAAATTCCGCCGCGATTCCCGAAGACCTTGTCGAGAGCGAACTTTTCGGTCATACAAAGGGCGCGTTTTCCGGCGCGTTGAAATCAAAAAAAGGGAAGTTTGAAATTGCCGACGGCGCGACGCTTTTTCTGGACGAGATCGGCGATATGTCGCCGCGCGTGCAGGCAAAAATTTTGCGCGTTTTAGAAGAACAAAGATTTGAACCCGTCGGCAGTAACACGCCCGTCAAAGTTGACGTTCGCGTAATTTCGGCGACGAATCAGCCGCTTTCCGGTCTGATCGAGAACGGACATTTTCGCGCCGATCTTTTTTATCGCCTTAATGTCATTCCGTTTCAGATTCCGCCTCTGCGCGAACGCCTCGAAGACGTTCCGTATCTGGTCGAACATTTCAACAAAAAGTTTTCCGCCGAATACGGCAAAAAGCCGAAAGTCTTTTCGGTCGGCGCGATTGACGCGCTTCAAAATTACAGTTGGCTCGGCAATGTCCGCGAATTAAGAAATACCATCGAGCGCGTGATAATTATGATTGGAAAATCGAAAATCTCAGCCGACGATCTGCCCCGATTTAATGCTGACGATGAGCCGCCCGCCTCTTCGTTTCGATTTCCTTCATTCAAAGACGCGACCGATGCCTATCAGCGCGAGTTTATTCTGCATAAATTAAACGAAGCCGACGGAAATGTTACAAAAGCGGCGGAGTTGATGGGCGTTGACCGGAGTCATCTTTACCGCCGGATGAAAAATCTGGGCATTCATGGAAAGTGAACTTTTTGTGAACTGATTACAAATTTGTAAATACCGACAAAATCATATTTATAGTTTTTTCGAAATTGGAATAAAATCCCCCTGAAAACGCATAAAAATTAAAACTGCGTGATTCGATAAAAGCAAATATGATTCAAACAAATCTTGAAATAATAAATTTGCTCCCGGTTTCCGTTATACCGGTCTTGCCGGAAAAAATTCTGACTGAACGGGAAACCGCGTTTCCAACAAAAAATGTTTTCATTTCAGATTCCCGCTACACGATCAAACTCGCCGAAAATCAGACTGAAGTTTTTGAATTATTAAAACTGCGTTACCAGATTTTTAAAGTCGAGCTTGGAAAACAAACAGATGATTATTTAGAAATCGAAAGCGATGAATTTGATTCTACATCCCGGCACTTGATCGCCGTCGAAAACGAGAGCGGGCGCGTCATCGGCGGTTATCGGCTGCGAACCGTAGAGACAAATATAAACGGTTTGGGCTTTTATTCGGCGGAAGAATTTTGTTTGGAGAATTTACCTAATGAAATTTTAGATCAAGCGGTCGAGATCGGCAGAGCCTGCATTGATCAATCGCACCGCAACAGCAAAGTTTTATTTTTGCTCTGGAAAGGATTGGCGCAGTATCTTTTGCTGATGAAAAAACGCTATCTGTTCGGTTGCTGCTCGCTTTTTTCAAACGATTTCAGTGACGGCTTAAATGCCTATCACCAACTAAAACGCGGCGGTTTTATGCACGAAAATTTAACAGTTTCGCCCGTAATGCCGGAACTTTTTGAAACGGAAAATTCATTTAAAACGAAAAAATCAACCGAAATTGAGCTTCCCAAACTTTTTACAACCTATCTGCGGATCGGCGCAAAAGTTTGCAGTCAGCCGATCATTGATCGGGAGTTCTGCACGATTGATTTTTTTGTGATTTTCGATTCGCTGAATATGAACGAAAAATACCGTAAGATGTTTTTTCCCTGAAAAAATTTTTTAAAATATTCAAATTTCAAACATAAACTTTCTCGTTAAAATTTATCTTCAGATCACGGTCGAATTTTAAAACCGTCGAACAGCGCGTGCCGTAAACGGGAGTTTTGATAAAGATCGAAGAAAGCATTTTTTCACGATCAAAACCGATTCCCGTTTGGGGCAAATCCGCATCATCAGCCAAAACGTCATCGCTTAAAAGTTCGAAAAATAAATCATCAGAAATTTTATTATGTTCGAGAAGCGAAGCAAAAATTTCCTTTCCTTTTTCGATCTTTCGCCACGGAGTATCGAGCAGATGATTGCTCAGACCGTAAAAATTTTTTTCCAGTTTTTTGATTTCATCGCCTCGATTTGAAAAATAATAGAGTTCGTTTTTTGCGGAGTTTATCTCGCCGACCAGCAGATTGAAACCGGAAAATTCGCCCGCTTTTTTCTGAATTTTTTTCAAATATTCTTCGGCTGGTTGATCGGTTTTTAAAAAATCAGCTACCAGATTTCCTCGCGAAATTGTTCCGATCTTTGCATTCGGATCGCGGTAATTCGTCACAGCGGAAAAGCGTCCAGATTTTGTCACGCCGAGCCACGTGCCTCCGCCGACGAGATCGCGTCCGGCGAAAATTTCGGGAAAATCTTTCCAGTAACGAGCTTTTTCGGTCGGACGATCATAAAATTCGTCGCGGTTGGCGAGCAAAATAAACGGGAATTCGGGATGAACCTTGTAAGCGAAAAAAATTACGCACATAAACTAGGCTTAATTATTGGCGGTTTGCGCTTCGTCGGTCAAAAAAGGCTGAACGATTTTGACGGATTTTCCGCGAATGAGTTTTATCAATTGAACAACCGAAGCCGGCTTTACGCCGAGTTTCCGGTTTTCCGCTCCGATTTCGAAGGCGATGCGCCATTGCGAAAATAAAATGCGGTAAGCGTCTGTCAGAGAAAATTTCGGATCATAGATATTCGTTGATTCGCTCGTTACGCCGTTTAATTCAATTATTTTAAAATTCTTCGCTTGTTTTAGATCTTCAAAGGAACCGGCTTTGATATCGAATCTTCCGAAATAAAAACCCTCGAATCCGCGGCAGATTTCGTCAATCTTGTGTTCCAAAATTTTTGTTTTCAGCCACCCGCCGTCAAGAAAAACCGCGCCGCGCGAATGCGTTCCGATATTTATGATCTGAACTTTTTCGCCTTTCGCCGGAACGGTTTCAAGCCTTTCACGGTTTTGTTCCTGATAACTTTTTGCCAGACAAACCGCGCGTTTATCTCGCAAGATCAATTCTTCAAGATTCGATTTGCCGTCGCCCGTAACATTAGGAAAGCGTTTTTCGGTGATGGAAAAAATTTTACCTTTCGGTGTGTTCGGGAAGCGGTAATAAAAAATACTCGCTTCGATGCCGTCGGAATATTCCTGCAAAATATAATTTCGATCTGCGCTTTTGATTTCGCTTTCCAATTCCGAAAAGTTTTTTAAAATCTTTACGCCTTTTCCGCGTTCGCCCGCGTCGGGTTTTATGACGAGCGGAAAATCGAGCTTGTTTTCGGAAATAAAATTTTCAATTTGAGATATCTTTTCCGGCTTTGAATCATCAGCAGGGAAAAAAATATGCCGCAAGAGATATTTACGGGCGGCATTTGATTTTTGCAGACCGTTGTAAATTTCATTTTTCGATTCACCGATAAAACCGCTCGCCAAAATCGCCGGATTCGCGCAGGTAAAAACGGTCAATCCGCGATATTTAAAAGCCAAGATCAAAACGTAAACGACGACCGGAAAATAAAAAACGCGCAGAGACCAAAACTCCCAATTTGAAAATCTTTTCAATCTTCCGACAAACAGACGGCGGTTTTTCCAGCTCAAAAAATGCAGTAAAATCTTGAGCGCGATAAATGTCAAAATAATTCCCAGGATCAAACTTTGCGAAAAAAGAAACTTTTGGGAAAAAGCGACCGAGCCGATCAAAAGCGGTGTCCAGATTGCCGAGGCGAGCAGAAAATAAAGCGTGAATTTTAAGAAATCGGTTTTCAAAAAACCGGCGGCGAGATAAGTCGGAAGCCGCAGACCAGTAACAAAACGGCTGAGAAAAACAGCCGCCGCGCCGCGTTTTTCAAGCCAAACCGAAGCCTTTGTAATTGATTTTTCGGAAACAAAACGCGAGAAAAATTTCGTTTTGACAATCGAATTTCCGAAAATTCTTCCCGCCCAGTAAAGCAGAATATCGCCGACAAAAATCCCGGCAAAACAGGCTGCGATTGCCATCGAAAAACTGATTCTGCCCTGTGCGGCAAACGCTCCGGCGGTAACGCAAGCCGCGTCTTCGCTGATAAAAGTCGCAAAAAAGAAAATAAAAAAAAGCGTCAGCGGAGCAAGTTCCGTTTGATTTACTCCGCTTAAAAAATCGGTTTGAAAAATCTGAAAAAATTCAGAGATCATTTATTGAAAAGCGTGTCCGAGAACCGGCACTTGTTTTCTGTGAATCAAAAGCAGAATTCCGCTCAAAAAGAAAACCGTGATCGCCAGACCAAAAAGCAAACCGCCGTCGTCTTTAACGACGATTCCGAGTTTGGTTAAATGCGAAAATATCGCGCCGGAAATTGTGCCGAGGGCGAGCAATGCGCCGAGCCAAACGGTCGAGGGAAACAAGATCAAGATCGCCGCCGCGAGTTCGACGATTCCCGAACCGATTCGACCGAAGGCTTCGTATTCCGCGCCCATCAGCGTCGTAAAGATATAACGCGATTCCTCCGCGCCCGTGAATTTGAAAAACAAAGTTTGAAGCAGAATAATTGCGATAACTATTCTGCAGATCCAACTGACAATCGTAAACGTTGATGACATATTTTTCTCCAAAAATAAAATTTTTAAGCCGCCTGTTTTTCATCCGCCCAAATCCTCAAAGTTGAAGGCGCGACACCGAAATCTTTTATCCGGGCTTCCACGCCGAATGATTTCAACTTTTCAGCGATCAAGGCGTGATGGTGAACCGTGTGGCTGTGCAAAAATTCGAGTTCGCGCAGCGCACCGGATTCAAACCAGAAATCAGTGTTAATCTCAGAACGCACCAGAACATTTTTGTCAAAAATTTCGAGCGGCAGATTCCTAAATTTACAGATCGTCCGGGCGAATTGATTTATCGCATAAAGGCGATTTTCTTCGATCTGCAGATCGCGTTCGCGGCGGTTGTAGTCAATTTTTCCAGAAACTATTCCGCTTACAAACGCTTTCAGAAAATCAAGGTTGTGCCGAAAATGTCCGCCGATACTGCCCGTGCCGTCAGTTTTCTTTCGATAGACGGAATCGTCAATTTTCCCGATCAGATTCGCGCCGCAAAACATCTCGCCGGCAAGTTTTTTAATCAGGAAATTTGCCGAAACAGTGAAACAGTTTTCCAAATTCATATTTAAATCGTCAGTTTTCACAACCCGGATTATACACCAATGAAATCCCGGGACGGACGGTTTTTATTCCGAATTTAATTGTTGGAATAAGTTTTGCAAAATACGGAATTAACCGAACTGAAAATCGCGGTTCGCAAATTTTCGGGCGCGAGTGAAATTTGTTTTATAACGGAGAAAAATATAAATGTTAAATCGAAAATTTATTATCGTCGGAGCGTTATTGCTGACATTAATGACAGGCATTCAGACTGACGGATTGGCTTTGGGTAAAAAAGATCAAAGCAAAGTGAATTTTAAAGTTCGGATCGAAAATATCTCGGCGGCGGACGGACTGACGACTGCCGACGGCACGAAATATCCATTCGCCCTTTCTCCCGGAATGTTTATTCTTTCCGATCAAAAGGAAAATTTTTTCCGCGTCGGTAAAAAAGCTACCGGCGCGCTCGAAGCGCAAGCCGAAGACGGAAATCCCGAACTTCTTGCAAAGCAATTTTTAACAAAAGTCGGGTCGCTTTATATGGGAATTTTCAACACGCCGGTCGGCGCGGAAAAGCCCGCCCCGGTTTTACCTGGCGGTGTTTATGAATTTACTTTTACTGCAAAAGTCGGAATGAAATTGAATCTGATAGCGATGTACGGACAATCAAACGATCTGTTTTACGCGCCGGAAAAAGCGATCGAACTGTTCGCGGGCGGCGAAGCGATCAGCGGTGATATTACCGATAAATTTCTGCTTTGGGATGCCGGAACGGAAGTCAATCAAGCGCCGGGAATCGGCGACGAACAAGCACCGCGTCAAAAAGCGGCAAATACCGGCAAAGCGGAAAACGGCAAGGTCGGCTTGGTCAATGACGCTTTTAAATACCCGAACACGAAAGATGTTTTGAAAATAACGATTTCGAAGGTATAAAACGGAAAAATAAAAGAGTGAAATTGTGAATAAAAAACTTCTTGCAATTTCACTCTTTTATTTTCTAAAAGGAGAGATATTATGAAAAAGCATTTATCAAAATTCGTTTTTTTAACATTCGGTTTCATGTTCATTTGCATAAATAGCTACGCACAGATTAAGGACAAAAAGACTTTGACTCTTGAAGGTGCGCGACAGGTCATCGCGGGTGCGAAAGAATATGCGAGAAAAAATAATGCTCCGGGCGGGGTGATCGCGGTGGTAGATGACGGCGGAAATCTGATCGCTCTGGAGCGTCTGGATGGAACTTTTTCGGCGGGCGCGAATATTTCAATCGGCAAAGCGAAAACGGCGGTGATGTTTAAACGCCCGACGAAAGTTTTTGAAGACATTATCAAAAACGGAAGAACTTCGATGGTTGCTTTGCCTGATTTTACGCCGCTTCAAGGCGGCGTGCCGATCATAATAGACGGTCAGATCGTCGGCGGTGTCGGCGTTTCAGGCGCGTCTTCGGCACAGCAGGACGAAGAACTCGCCATCGCCGGAGCGGAATTCTTAACGAAAGAGAAAACGTCGGCGGTTTTGTTCTACGATGCCGAAACGGTCAAGGCGGCTTTTTCCAAAGGCGCGGTTTTGGAAGACGGTTCGAACGGCGAAAATTATATGGTTCACGCTTCGCGCCGTGAAAAATCGGGAATGAGCGAAGTTCACGAACTCGACACCGATATTATCTATGTTCTCGAAGGGACTGCCGTGTTTGTAACGGGCGGAAAACCGGTCGAATCAAAACAGGTTGCGCCGAACGAATTTCGCGGTTCAAGCATTGAAAGCGGAGAAATCCGCAATCTGAAAAAAGGCGATGTCCTGATCGTTCCGAAAGGCACGCCGCACTGGTTTAAGGAAGTGAGCGGCGCGTTTCTGTATTACGTCGTCAAAGTTCGATAAATACAACGGGAAACGGAAAGTGTAAAAACGGAAACTGAAAAAACAATTTTCCATTTTCCGTTTTCCATTTTTCGTTGAACAAAGGAGTTTAGTTATGAAAATTATTTCAGCAATTATTTTTACGATTCTTTTTTCATTAAATATTTTCGCGCAGGAAGTTCCAAACGGTAAGCCGGAAGCGACGATTGATCTGGCGACCGCTCAGGGCGCGAAAGCGGTCAAGGGCGAATGGAAATACAGCGACACGCGGATCATCGAAACCGATTTCAGAGCGGTCGGCGCGGATAATCAGCCGACCGGAAACGCGGTAAAAACTTATGATTACACGCCGAAAGCCGGAGTTGCGGATTTTGATGATTCGGATTGGGAAATCATTCCGGCGAGCGATTTGAACAAGCGGCGCGGCAACGGACGAATTTCGTTTAATTGGTATCGAATAAATATTACGATTCCCGAAACAATTGGCGATTTTAATACCGAAGGTTCGACAGTCGTTTTTCAAACCGCGCTCGACGATTACGCCGAAATCTGGGTGAACGGCGAGATTTCCAGGTTTTTAGGACAGCGCGGCGGTTCGGTCGTTTCAGGTTGGAACGCGCCGAATCGTCTGATTATCGGAAGAAATATAAAGCCCGGACAAAAAATCCAGCTCGCCGTTTTCGGCATCAACGGTCCGATCTCGAACCCGCCGACCAATTATATCTGGGTGCGCGAAGCCCGTTTAGATTTTTACAAAGGCGAAACCTCGCCGCTGGCGATCACGCCGAGCGAGGTCAATGTCGAAATAATAAAAAAAGATGAGCGGTTGGAAAAAATCGTCGGCGCGAATCCGAAAATTTTCAAACTCGCCGAAGGTTTTAAGTTTACCGAAGGTCCGGTTTGGACTTCGGACGGGTTGCTTTTTTCCGATCCGAATTCAAACGTCATATACAAATATTCTACGGACGGAAAACTTTCCGTTTTCAAAACTCCGAGCGGCTATGCCGGCACGGACGTTTCCGAATACGGTCAGCCCGGTTCGAACGGTTTGACATTGGACGCGCAGGGGAATCTCGTTATCAATCAGCACGGCAATCGAAGAGTCGTCAGGCTTGAAAAGGACGGCACGGAAACGGTTTTGGCAGATAGTTTTGAGGGCAAAAAATTGAATTCGCCGAACGATCTGGTTTATCGTTCGGACGGCACGCTGTTTTTCACCGATCCGCCGTTCGGTTTGCCGAAGTTTTTTGAAGACAAACGAAAAGAACTCGATTTTTCCGGCGTTTATTCAATCTACAAAGGCAAACTACAGCTTTTGACCAAAGAATTTACAGGTCCAAACGGCATCGCTTTTTCACCGGATGAAAAATTTCTCTATATCGGAAATTGGGACGACAAGAAAAAGACGGTTTATCGTTATGAGGTTCAGACGGATGGCACGGTCAAAAACGGAAAACTCTTTTTCGATTTCACAAATTTTAAAGGCGAAGACGCGATTGACGGAATCAAGGTTGATGCCGAAGGTAATGTTTATGTTTCCGCGCCGGGCGGTTTGCAGGTTCTATCGAAAGACGGCAAACATCTCGGCACGATCATCGTTCCTCAGCACGTTCACAATATGGCGTGGGGCGATGATGACGGGAAGACGCTCTATTTGACGGCGCGCAGCGGTTTGTATCGAATGCGTTTGAATGTTGCCGGAGTTCGTCCGCCGGTTAAATAACTTTTTCAGTTTACTGCTGTAAACCGATGCGGCGCACCAAATCCTGAAAGCGCGGGTCGGAACGAATTTCATCCCAATCGGGGTCAACATCGAGCGTCAGCATCGTTACTTCGCGCCTTTGAAACGATTTTTCCAAAAATTCAAAGGCGCGGTCATTTTCACCCAGCAACACATAAAAAAGCGCGTATTTATCGCAATTATCACCGTCTTTATATTGTCCGGCGAGTTCGCGCAAGATCGTTTCGGCTTCCGCTTTTTTTCCCGAATTCCGATACACGAAAGCCGTTAAAAACTGTCCTCTTTCCTTTGTGATTTCAAGATATTTTTTCAATGCGTCATTGGCTTCCGCCGGCATTGATTGATAGGTAAATAACTTTGCGAGTAAATAATATGTCTGCTGAAAATCGGGATTCAGTTCGACGATTTTTTTAGCTTCACGGATGGCTTCGTCGTTACGCCGCATTCTGAGCAGAATGTAGATCGCCTGAGTTTGCATATACATTGCGACGGGATTCAACCGTTTGGCGAACTCGATTTCCCGTAGAGCTTCGTCCTGCCGGTTTTTAAATCTCGATAGAAAAGTCGCATACGCAAAATGCGCGTCCGGGTTGTTTTGATCCAGTTCGATGGCTTTTTTGTATTCGATCTCGGCTTCGGCAAATTTCCAATCTACGACATCATAAATATTCGCCAGAGATTCGCGGGCATCCGGCAGGTTGGGATCTAATTCTGCGGCTTTAAATGCCGTCATCCGCGCTTTTCTTAGATTTTCTTCCCGGTCTTCGCCGATATTTGCGAGATGAAGCAAAGCTCCGGTCGTCCAGGCGTAAGCCAGCGCGTATTCGGGGTCTTTTTGAACCGCTTGCTCGTAAAATTCGACGGCTTTGCGCGAGCCTTCGACGGTGATTTTTTCGTGATAAAAACGTCCCTTCAAATAAAAAGCGTAAGCTTCCGTATTTTCCGTAAAGCGTTTGGCAATTTGCTCTTTTTCATTGCCGCTTAGTTTTAAAGCGAGCCGGGAGGTCATTTTTTCCGAGATCGAATCCTGGACGGCGAAGATATTTGTAAAAAAATCATCGAAACTTTCCGCCCAGAGCGTCGCGCCGTCCGACACGCGCAAAAGCTGAACGGTTACGCGGATTTTATTTCTGGCGCGTTGGATCTTTCCGTCGAGAACGGCTTCGACCTGTAATTCCTTACCGGCGATCAAGGGATCGGTCTTCGCCTCGGAGTATTTTGAAACCGCGCTCGTCGGTCGAACGGTTATTTGACGAATAGAACTGAGTTTCGTGATCAGCGCGTCCGCCATCCCGATTTCCAGCGCGCTGTCCGATTGATCTCCGGCAAGCGGCTTAAACGGCAAAACGGCAAGCGTTTTAATATTTGAAACTTCGGTTACTTCTGTTTGAAAAGCGAATTTCCAGATAAAAATTCCTACTGCTGCCGAAATCAAAATTGCGCCGAGCAGAAGAAAAAGTTTTGAATGGGTTTGAAACGGTGTTGACAAGGATTTTTTGGTCGGACGAGTTTCCAAAACGAGCGTTTCGCCGTCGTCGAGACAAAAATTTAATGTTTTGTCGTAATAAACATTTTTGCATTTCGGGCAGATTTTTGCCGGATTTTCGATTGAAAGAGTTTTGGCTTCGGTAAAAGCTTGACCGGTTTCAAAAAAGTTTTCGTCCGCATCATCGTCAAGTATTTCCCGGACTTTGGCGACAAAACGATAACCGCGGCGCGGAACGGTTTCGATAAAACGGTCTTCTTGCGGTTTTTCGCCCAAAATTTTTCTGAGTGCCGAAACAGTTACGTTGAGATTGGCTTCTTCGACAAAGCTGTCCGCCCACAAAGTTTTGACAAGTTCGTCCTTACTCAATAGATGTCCATGATTTTCGACCAGCACAGCCAAAAGGTCGAAAACTTTCGGCGTTAGGGCAACCGGTTTGCCGGCGCGCGATAAAATTTGTTCCGCCAAATCGAGGCGAAAATCCTCAAATTCGTAAATTTTTCCGTTTTTTTCGGTCATTTCATCAATTTTGGCGAATTTTTGGCGAATTTTTGGTTCGACTTTAGCAATACCTTAAGATTTTTAGTTCGCGTTTTTCATATCTTACACCTGAAAGCAGAATTTTCTGCAAATAATTTTTAAGTTTTACAAAAGTTTATGTCAAAAAAATTGACCGCGATAATTTCGATCCTGTTCTTGATTTTGTTTACAGCCGTTTTTCTGGTCGGATTTTTCCCGTTTTCCAAAACCATCGCATACGGATGTTTTCATCAAGTCGCGCACAAGGGAACGGGCTGTGCCACGCTGATTCGAAAATCCGACGGGCAAGTAGTTTTGCAATTAACGGATTTTCAAACGGCGAAAAATCCCGATTTGCAAATTTTACTGATTTCGGCGGACGACGCGCCGGAAAACGAAACCGTAAAAAATTCCGAACGGCTTTTGGTCGCGCCGCTCGAAAAATCAGAAGGCGCGCAGGAATACGTCGTTCCGCTGGCGGAAAATCTAACGAAATTTAATTCGGTCGTCATCTGGAACAGCAAACACGGCGTTAATTTTACGACCGCGCCGCTGAAAAAATTTTGAGGAGTTTGAAATATTATGTCCGCAATACAAAACGAAGATTCGATTCGATGGCTTGACCAATATGGTGATTACCTTTTCGCATTCGCGCTTTCGCGCGTGCATAACGAAACAGCCGCTGAAGATTTGGTACAGGAAACCTTATTGAATGCGATCAAATCACGCGAAAAATTTGCAGAAAATTCAACCGTTAAAACATGGCTGACTTCGATCTTAAAACATAAGATAGTAGATCATTACCGCCGTTCGATCCGCTCGATGCCGTTCGATTCGGAAACTGAGGAAGGAGAATTTTTTGACGAATCAGGACATTGGCGCGAAACTTTGACCGATTGGGCTTCGACACCTGAAAAATTGTTTGAACAAAAAGAGTTTCAGGAAATTTTGCAAAGCTGTCTGGCTGATTTGCCGGAAAATCTGGCGGCGGTTTTCACTCTGCGCGAGATCGAAGGACTGAGCGCCGGAGAAATCTGCGGCGTTTTGAATATTTCACCGAATAATTATTGGGTTATGCTTCACCGCGCGCGTTTGCAGTTGCGCCGGGAGATTGAATTACGGTGGTTTGGAAAAGCCGAAAAAACATTAAAGCCGTCAGGCGATTCGCTATTTCAAATCGGCTTCCAGATTGAAATATAAAGCCGGTTAAAAGGAATAACATTGCGGAGGTTTTTCCCGGGAAAATGTTTTACCACGAAATATCCGCCGATACCGGAATCCGGCTTCTCGAAGAACGGGACGCCGAAGAATTTTTCGCGCTGGCGCAAAAAAATTATGAACGGCTACTGGTTTGGTGTCCGTGGCTTGATGAAGTTGTAACGGTTGAAAAAACGTGCCGGTTTATCAAAAGAAAGCTTCTACGCTTTGCCGACGGCAACGGTTTTACAGCGGGAATTTTCGGACGGGAAAAATTAATCGGCGTGATCGCGCTCGAATATATTGACCGGACAAATCAAATGACGGAAATCGGCTACTGGCTCGATGCTGATGCCGAAGGAAAAGGTCTGATTACAAAAAGCTGTTCGGTTTTGATCGAATACGCTTTCAAAAATTTAAAACTTAACCGGGTTCAAATCCGCTGTGCGAAAAAAAATATCAGAAGCCGAGCCATTCCTGAAAAACTCGGATTTAGAAAAGAAGGCGTGATACGGCAGGTCGAAAAGCTTTCGGATCGTTTTGTTGATCTGGTAATTTACGGAATTTTGAATGATGAATGGCAGAGAAAAGGAATTTCGGAAAATCGTTGAACTCATTGAATCAAACCAAAAAAAAATGGCGGAGAAAAAAAGCCTGCTCGTCGGCATTTCCGGCATTGACGCGAGCGGCAAGGGATTTATTACAACGAAACTCGCGAAAGAGTTTTCGGTAAAAAACATAAATGTCGCTAACATAAATATTGACGGCTGGCTCAATCTGCCGCATGTCAGATTTGATCACTCAAACCCGGCGGAAAATTTTTATCGTGCCGGGATCCGTTTTGATGAAATGTTTGAAAAGCTGGTTTTTCCTCTCAGAGACAATTGCTCGGTAAAATTGACCGCCGATTTCGCCGAGGAAACCGCCCGGGAATTTCGTCAGCACGAATATTTTTACAACGATATTGACATAATTCTGCTCGAAGGAATTTTTTTGTTTAAGAACGAATTCAAAAACTTTTTCGATCTAAAAATCTGGATCGAATGCTCGTTTGAAACATCTCTGAAAAGGGCAATCGGGCGAAGTCAGGAAAATCTTTCACCCGAAGAAACTATCAGGGCTTATGAAACAATTTATTTTCCCGCGCAAAACATCCATTTTCAAAAAGACATGCCGAAGCGTTCTGCCGATCTGATTTTCGTCAACGAATAAAAAATGCGTTGTGATTTATCGAAATCACAACGCTTCCAGGTTTGCGATCAAAAGAGGAGGAAAAATGAAAAGCTTCAGGCGAATACCGGAGTAAAAGATTCCGCTTTTTTAATGCCGTATTCGACGGCGACTCTGTTTAATGATTTTCTAAGCTGGGTTCTCGCGCGGTTCAGACGCGACATCACGGTTCCGATCGGAATTTCGAGAATTTCCGCGACTTCCTTGTAGTCAAATTCGTGAACGTCCGCCAGAAGCACGACCGAGCGGTAATGTTCGGGCAGTTTGTTGAGCGCGGCGATAATTTCCGTATCGGTCAGATTTTCGGGAACCGGCGCGGAATACGCCGCGTTATCGAAAACGAGTTCGTCCGACTCTTGAAAATATTTCGCCTGTGTGTATTTTTTGCGGCGGAAGTGGTCGAATTTATTAAAAAGGATTTTATAAAGCCACGCGCGGCAGTTTGTTCCCGGCTCGTATTGCCCGAAAGATTTCCAAGCCTGCATAAAAGTTTCCTGCACGAGGTCTTCCGCCTCGGTCTGATTCATCGTCAAACGGACGGCGGTGCGGTATAGATCGTTTATAAATTGCATCGCTTCCGTTTCAAATAATTCCGGGGTAATCTCTTTCATTTTTTGACTCCTTATAAATTATGATTGCTAATTTTTTTGGAAATTAACGCTTACAATCATTTGTCGTTTGAAACTGGAAAACCTTACAAATTTTTTTGGAATTTTTTTTGCGGCGGGAAATTTAAACACTATAGGACAGGATTTCTAAAGCAGGCAGCGGCAGTAGGCGGTAGGCAGTTAAAATCACACTGCCTACCGCCTGCAGCCTACTGATTTCCGTTTTCATTGGTAGAAACCGAAGCCGCGCGAAGCGTGAGGAATTTGACCAAATCTTTTGTAAAGAGCAGATCGAGCGTCCAATCGAGCGCGACGCGCAACTTTTTTTCAAAACGCGGAAGTTTCATCAGATAGATCGTCCGCCATAGCCACCACGCGATAAACCCGGAAAAATTAAAACCGAGAATTTGCGCCACGCCGGTTCTTCTGCCGAGAGCGGCGAGCTGACCGATGGTTTCAAAAACAAAAGGTTTCGGCTCGCCGCCGCGAATCGCGCTTTTTAGATTGTGAGCGATAATTTTCCCCTGCCGGATCGCGTGTTGTGCGGTCGGCGGAAACGGGTTTCCGGTTTTCGAATCGGGAACGGAAGCGCAGTCGCCCAACGCCCAGACGCCTTCCCAATCTCTGACCCGCATAAATTCATCGGTGCAGATTCGTCCTCTGAACTTTTCGCACGGAAGCGTTTCGAGCAAAGGATTAGGCGCGGTTCCGGCTGTCCAAACCAGAGTGTTGGTAGTGATTTTTGTCCCGTCGCTCAAAACTACCTCACGATTTGTTACGTCCGAAACTTTTGTTCCGAGATGAATTTCGACACCGCGTTTCTGGAGTTTTTCCTGCGCGTAACGACCGAGTTTTTCGCTCAGTTCGGGCAGGATCACGTCTCCGGCGTGAACCAGCGCGACGCGCAGCATTTTTTCATTTAAGTGCGGGTAGAATTTTATTGACTCGCGGAGAAAATCATTTATTCCGGCAATCGTTTCGACACCGGCAAATCCGCCACCCGCAACGACAAAATTTAGGAGCGGCTTGCGAACATACGGACAGCATTCGAAATCGGCTTCTTCCAGATTCGAGATCAGATGATTTCTCAGATATATCGCGTCGCCGAGCGATTTCATCGTCAGAGCGTTTTCTTCCAATCCGGCATTGCCGTAGAAATTCGTGATCGAGCCGAGCGATAAGACGAGATGATCGTAAAAAAGTTCGTGATGATGATGCTCTTTGCCGTGCGAAACGTGAACCGTTTTTTTACTGAGGTCAATGCTTTCGACATCGCCGTCGAAAAACCGGACGCGCTTTAAAAGTTTCCGCACCGGGCTGACGATATGCGTGATGTCGAGATCGGAAGCCGCGACCTCGTGGAGCATCGGCGTGAACAGAAAAAAATTTTCGTTGTTGACTACCGTTATCTCGATATCTTTATCCTTCGCCAGAGTTTTTTCCAGATTAAGTGCGGCGTAAAGCCCTCCGAAGCCGCCGCCTAAAATTAAAATTCGTTTTTTGTTATTCATAAAATTGCCTAAAAAATATAGATTTATACGCCTTGAATAATTGCCTGACGAAGAAATATTATTCCGTCAAAAAAAGTTGGAATAAAAACTTTGGGAGACTGGATAAAAAGGAAAGAAAAGGGAAAGTTTTATTAAAAATTCTTACTGATGGAGAACCGGCGAATGAAAAAACAATTTGATCAGAATTGCCGAAATGCAAAAAATCCGGCAAACAGATTCCTCAAAAAAAGGACGGCAAAATCCGAGATTGAGCAGATTTTTATAAAAAGAGATTTCGAAAACCGGCAATTGAAAAGCGTTCTCAAACGGGCAGTCGAGAAAGAATTCGCGCCGCAAAAATTGATTGATTCGATTAGACAGGAAATTCGGAGTTGAATATGATGCGAAATGACGCGGTTCCATTGCATAATTTGGCGAAAAAGGAAATGGATAACGACACAGCGCCGAATGTTTCGTGGAATATTGACCCGACCGTTTGGGTTGACGAACACGGAGATTATCTTTTCAGATACGCCTTGATGCGTTTGCGCAACGAAACACTGGCTGAGGACGTCGTTCAGGAAACGCTGCTCGCGGCTATCCAATCGCTGGCATCTTATGTTGGAAAATCTACGGAGCGAACCTGGCTGACCTCGATTCTCAAACATAAAATAGTAGATCATTACCGCAAGTCGAGCCGCGAGACAACAATTGATCCGTCGGAAACAGATCTTTCCGAATTCGACAAATTTTTCGAACGCGACGACGAATGGCAAAATCACTGGAACGTCCGGCTCGCGCCGCGCGGCTGGACACAAAACCCGGAAGCGGTATTCGAGCAAAACGAATTTTTCGAGGTTTTTCAAAATTGTCTTTCAAAACTTCCCGAACGCGCCGCCAATGTTTTCGCCCTGCGCGAAATGGACGGTTTCGAAGCCGTGGAAGTTTGCGAAATTCTAGGGCTTTCGTCAAATAATTTCTGGGTCATGATGCACCGCGCCCGGATGTCGCTTAGAAGATGCATCGAAATAAATTGGTTTAGAAAATAAAAAAAAATAGTCTTTGGTTTTTGGTCTTTGGTAGAAATCGGTCGTCAAAAGTTTCGAATAAAAAAAATCGGTTAGAAGCCGCATATTAGAAATGAAGCACCTTGTAAGAAAAAAAATAAAAAGATACTTTTTTTTCCTGATCTGGAAAATTTTGCCGTCGTGTAAAGATTATGTGCCGGTTCTTTCCGAGTCGCTCGACAGGGAGCTTTCGCTTTATAAAAAAATCATCGTCAAACTGCATCTGGCAACGTGTCCGGCGTGCGTGCGTTATCTGAAACAGATCAGATTCGTCCGCGAAGCATCCCAGAGATGCGGTAAGAATATATTGGAAACCGAACCGGATGTCAGATTGAGCGACGAAACGCGCGAACGGTTGAAAAATATTTTAAAGGATTCGGCGATTGCCCTCGGAATTTTTTCAAATTTATAAAAATAGTTGGAATAACTTCGCGTTTTCACGCAATTAATACACAGATTTGCCGGATTGCGTAAATTTTCGGCTGATCGAAAGTTTTTGGAATTTCTTACGGACGAATGAAAACTTTTTTCAAAAAAATAAAATTGGCGTTTATTTACTGGCTGGCGAGACGCCTGCCGGACTGCAAAACGATCACCCCGACGCTTGGCGAATCGCTTGACCGGAGCCTGTCCGCGCGCGAAAAAATCATTATGAAACTCCATCTCTGGACGTGCGGCAAATGCGTGCGTTATCTCGAACAGATCAAGTTTTTGAGCAAAGCGATGAACAAACACGAAGAAATTTTGACGGATGATGAAAATCCCGCAGTGCGGATGAGATCGGACGCTAAAGAACGATTGAGAAACGCGTTCAATTCCGCGATGAACTCGGCGTTTTGAGATTAAATTAAATTTGAATTTTAAAACCGGCGGAAAAATAAATTCCGTCTTTTTTTTTGGTTTAAATAAGCGATCAAGAATTCGTCGTTTTTCAAGTTAGAAACAAGATAGATTGAGCAGTATTATCAATTGATTCCGGCATTACACATTACTTTTTCGTCTTCGCCTTTTTGTTTCACGACCGCCGCCAAAATAAGCCAGGAGCATCACGACCAGATGCGCGATGAACCAGACATTTTCATAACCCATATTTTGATAAATGTAGATCAAGATCAAAATGCGCGGCGCGAAAACGCCGAGCAAAATGTCAGCCCATTGCGGCACAAAATTCTGCGGAAAATGTTCGGGAAAAAAAACCAGAAAAACGAGCAGAACGATGCGCGGGAAAAAAAGCGAAAAAATCAAAAAATAAAAATCCATAAATTTATATACTCCGCTTGCTGCCTGTTTGTTCGTGATTATCCGATTTTCCCTTTTTAAACACAAATAAAATTTGGAATAAACGCTTCGGCAGATGTAATTCAAACGGGCGGAAGAGATGTTGGATTCGTTACGACAGCATTGGCAGGAGTATCTGATCGAGGCTTGGGGTTTGGGCGCGTTTATGGTTTCGGCGTGCGTTTTCGGCGTGTTGCTTTTTCATCCCGACTCGCCGCTGATTTCATTAAACGCAATTCTGAGAAATATTTTAATGGGAATTGCAATGGGCGCGACGGCAATCGGGATTTTCTGCTCGCCGTGGGGTAAGCGTTCGGGCGCGCATATCAATCCGGCGGTTACTTTGACATTTTTCAGGCTCGGAAAAATCAAGTTTTACGATGCCGTTTTTTATATTGCGGCGCAGTTTGCGGGCGGTGTTTTCGGCGTTCTTCTGGCGTGGGTTTTTCTCGGGAAACTGCTCGCGGATGCGGCTGTCAATTTCGTGATGACACTCCCCGGAGCGGACGGTGCGGGCGTTGCGTTTATCGCGGAAATCGTTATCTCGTTTTTTATGATGACGATGGTTTTATGGACTTCGAATTCGGTGAAATGGTCGCGCTATACGCCTTTCTTCGCAGGATTTTTGGTGGCTGTTTATATCACCATTGAAAACCCTCTGTCGGGAATGAGTATGAATCCGGCGCGGTCGTTCGGTTCGGCGTTTGCGGCAAACAATTTTACGGAGATCTGGATTTATTTTACCGCGCCGCCGCTGGCGATGCTTTTCGCCGGAGAAGTTTACCTGCGCGTTAAAGGCGCGAAAGAAATTTACTGCGCGAAATTTCATCACCACAACAATAAGCGGTGTATTTTTAATTGCCGTTTTGATGAATTGAACAGTAAGGAGAATTATATCGAGGTTACAAAACGGGGCGATTTGTTTCCGCCCGTGATGCAGATTTTTTAGGAATTGCTCAGAGTCCACGCTTAAGCGTGAAACCACCGCGCTTCGCGGGTGGTTAGCAAACTGAAGTTTGAACTCTAAACGCAGGAGAGTTTTATGACAAACGGACATTACGATTTTATTATTATCGGCACGGGCGCGGGCGGCGGGACGCTTTTGCATAAGCTCGCGCCGTCGGGCAAGAAGATTCTGGTTTTGGAGCGAGGCGATTTCGTCCGGCGCGGTCTGGAAAATTGGGATTCGCGGAAAGTAAATGTCGAAGGGCATTACAATACGAAAGAAATCTGGTATGACCGCGAGGGCAAACCGCTTCACCCGCACACGAATTACAATGTCGGCGGCAATACGAAATTTTACGGCGCGGCGTTATTCAGAATGCGGCGGCAGGATTTTGGCGAGCTTCGCCATTTTGAAGGAATTTCCCCGGCGTGGGCGATTTCATACGACGAATTAGAGCCGTATTACACCGAAGCCGAAAATCTCTATCACGTTCACGGACGGCGCGGCGAAGACCCGACCGAACCGTTTGCGAGCGCGGATTATCCGTTTCCGGCAGTTTCGCATGAACCGCGAATTCAGCACTTGGCGGAAGATTTTGCCGCGATGGGCGTAAAGCCGTTTCACGTTCCGCTCGGTATTCAGCTAAAGGAAAACGACCGCAAAAGTCTTTGCGTGCGGTGCGCGACCTGCGACGGTTTTCCGTGTTTTATCAATGCGAAATCCGATTCGCACATCTGCGCGGTCGAGCCTGCTTTGGATTATCCGAACGTAACTCTTTTGACGAATGCCAGAGTTACGCGGCTTGAAACCGATGCGGACGGTCGAACGATTTCCGCCGTCAATGTCGAAAGAAACGGCGCAAACGAAAAATATTCCGCCGATACGGTCGTCGTTTCGTGCGGCGCGATTAATTCGGCGGCTTTGCTTCTGCGTTCGGCAAACGAAAAACATCCGAACGGACTTGCAAATTCCAGCGATCAGGTTGGCAGAAATTATATGGGACACGTTAATTCGGTCGTTCTCGCGGTTTCAAAATGTCCGAATCCGACCGTTTTTCAGAAGACCTTAGCGGTCAACGATTTTTACTTCGGCGATGAAAGTTTTCCGTATCCGATGGGACATATCTCATTTGTCGGAAAACTTGACGGCGTAACGCTTTCGGCGGGTGCGCCGGCAATCGCGCCGGGATTTACGCTCGAAATGATGGCGAAACACTCTTTGGATTTCTGGCTGACGACCGAAGATTTGCCGCGCCCGGAAAACCGCGTAACTCTCGATCGGAGCGGAAACATCGTTTTGAGCTACACGCCGAACAACACGGAAGCTCATAAACAATTGCAGAATCGTCTGAAAAGATTGATGAACAACCAGCGCAAATGCGACGTTCACGGCGGCGAATGTCATCAGGGAATTTTTTCGCGCAATCTTTTCTTAGGTCAGCAAATTCCGCTTGCCGGTGTCGCGCATCAAAACGGAACGATTCGTTTCGGCAACGATCCGGCGACATCGGTTTTGGATAAAAACTGCAAGGCGCACGACGTTGACAATCTGTATGTCGTGGACGGCAGTTTTTTTCCTTCGAGTTCGGCGGTCAATCCGGCGCTGACGATCATGGCAAACGCGCTCAGAGTCGGAGATCATTTGTTGGAAAAAACAAATTGAAAACGGAAATTCGCTATTTTAATTTTCCTGAATAGTCTAAAAATATACGGCAAGCTCGAGGGAATTAATATCGAATTTGCCGCAATTGTTTGAAGCGGAGAAATTGATTTATGAATGCACATCATCAACAAATTACAAACGCCGGATGGCAGGCGAGAAACGCATTTCCGCTCGGCTGGCTGATTATTGGTTTATTGGCATTGCTGGCGTTTTTTTCAACGATTGCCAATGGTCAGGTTTCAAAGATAGAATCGGTCGGGTTTACAGTTTCCGATATGGAAAAGGCGATTGATTTTTACACTCGCGTTCTGCCGTTTGAAGTGGTTTCCGACAGAGAAATTTGGGGTAAGGATTTTGAACATTTAAGCGGGGTTTTCGGTGCAAGAGTTCGTGTCGTGAGTTTGAAGCTAGGAAACGAAACGCTCGAATTGACCGAATATCTAACGCCGCAGGGCAGACCGATTCCGGTTGATTCGCGGAGCAATGACCGTTGGTTTCAGCATATTGCGATAATTGTTTCGGATATGGAAAAGGCATACCAGACTTTACGGAAAAACAAAGTTCGCCACGCTTCGACCGCGCCGCAGACTTTGCCGAAAACGATACCGAATGCGGCGGGCATCAGCGCGTTTTATTTTAAGGATTTCGACAATCACGTTTTGGAAATTCTCCGGTTTCCGCCCGATAAAGGCGCGGCGAAGTGGCACGAACTGGCGAAAACAGGAAAATTGTTTTTGGGAATAGATCACACGGCGATTGTCGTTGAAGACACGGACGAAAGTTTGAAATTTTATCGTGACGCGCTCGGTTTAACGGTTGCCGGAACAAGCGAAAATTTCGGCACCGAACAGGAACATTTAAATAATGTTTTCGGCGCACGGCTGCATATTACAGGATTGAAAACACAGGAAGACGGAATCGCCGTCGAGTTTTTGGAATATCTCGCGCCGACCGACGGCAGAGCGTTTCCGAAAGACACGCGCAGCAGTGATTTATGGCATTGGCAGACGAGTTTTGAAACGTCAAAAGTAGAAAGTTTGACTGAAGCTTTAAGATCAGAAAAATTTAATTTTGTATCTTCGGGATTAGTTCAGACAACCGGGAATAATTACGGATTTGGAAAAGCATTATTAGTCAGAGATACGGACGGACACGCCGTCAGAATTATCGAGAGGTAAATAGACAGTGAATTTATTAATTATTAAGATCAACAATCGTTCATTTTTCATTTTGGGTTTAGTTTTAAGCGCGGTCGTTTTTTTCGCGGCGTGCGCGAAGACGGAAGGGGTAAAGCCGGTCAACACGGCGGAGAATAACACGGCAGTCAGAGGTTTCGATACGGTCGCGTTTTTTACCGAAGGAAAATTAGTAGAAAGCAAACCGGAATTTGTCCACGATTGGAACGGCGCGAAATGGCAGTTTGCAAGTGCGGAAAATCTCGATAAATTTAAATCCGCGCCGGAAAAATTCGCGCCGCAGTTCGGCGGTTACTGCTCTTACGCCGTTTCACATGGATACACGGCAGACGGCGATCCGGCGACTTGGAAAATCGTGGACGGCAAGCTTTATCTGAATTATAACCACGATGTCAGAAAAAAATGGGAAGAAAATCAAGATCAGTTCATCAGGGACGGCGAGAAAAACTGGGAAAATTTCAAACAGAAAAAACCCGAACATAAAGGATAATTTTTATAAAAATATCAAAAAAAATATGACTGCATTTTTTAGAATGTTGTTGGTATGTTTTGCCGGAAATGTGCTTACTCTATCGGCTGAGGCGCAAAATAATCCCGTTATACAGCCGTCTGAAACGGATGATGCCATAAGTATAACCACCGAACTTGTTCAGCTTGACGCGATTGTTACCGACAAAGACGGTAATCAAATTACCGGTCTGAAAGCCGAAGATTTTGAAGTTTTTCAAGACGGGAAGTTACAGAAAATTACAAGTCTTTCTTACATAAACACAAAACCGTCGAGGAAGAATTCGGGCAATAATCAACGGGAAAAAAATAATTCGTCCGGGCAAACGGAAATCAATCGTCCCGGCGGTTTCGGACGAATTATTACCTTCGTGATTGATAACGGAAGCTGTTTGGCATCACAAATGGGCATTTCGGCTTCGCGCGAGTCGTTGGAAAAATTCGTAAATGAGCAGATGCAGACGGGCGATCTGGTCGCCGTTTTCCAAACGCGGTCGGGAGCGAGTCTTTTACAACAATACACTTCCGACAAAACCCAGCTCAGACAAATTATCGGTAAAATCAGCCGTTCTCCGGCGCGCGTTTGCGACGGCAGGGGAAGCGATCTTTTTGAAAGGGAAAAAGCCGATTACACGCTCAAAGTTACCGGACGCGGTAAAAAATCATTTGAATCCGATGCCGACCGCGAGGTGCGCGAAGAGCTTGAAGATTCTATCCGTGACAATCAAACTATCAGCATTATCGAAACCCTGCGCGTCATCACGCGCCGTTTGAAAACGATCGGGGGACGAAAAATAATCTTCTTTTTGTCCGACGGGCTGCCGGTTGCCGGAAGAAACAGTCGCGAACTTCGTTCACAAGATTTTCTGCGCGAATTGATTGCGGAAGCCAATCAATCAGCAATCGTTTTTAATACCGTTGATATTCGCGGTCAATTTAACGCCGCCGTCTTGCAGGCAAATGATGAAGTTTTGCCCGAACAGGCTAATTCAGCCAAGCCGACCAGCACTGATAAAGCGATCATCAATCGGATAACGGAAGCCAGAAACTCCCAAAACGGACTGGCGGTTTTGGCTTATGAAACCGGCGGAAGTTTTGCGCGGGGCAGAAATTTTCCCGAAACGGCGATCAAGGATTTGCTCGATCTGGAAAAAGGCTATTATTTGCTCACCTACGAGCCGGAGGACGGTACTTTCCGCGATAAGAAATATCATCAAATCGAGATCAGATTAAAACGCCCGGATTGGCGTCTGCTTTCGCGGGCGGGAATCTCCGCGAACACGGATGAAGTTTCAAAAGCGAAAACCCGCGATGAAAAAAGCGAGATTCTCGACGCTTTGAACGCTCCGCTTCCGCGAAACGGATTGAATGTTAGATTAGACGCATATTACGGCGATACGGCATCCGGCAAGCCGTCCGGGAAAGGACATTTTATAAATTCGATCATCCGGCTTAAAGCAAGTGATATAAATTTCACAACAGATTCCGGTGAAAACAAAAAGGCGGTTCTCGATGTAACGGTCGTCCTTTTTGACGAGAATTATAAAGCGGCAGAAAGTTTCAGCCGCAGACATACGATCCGCGTTTCACCGCAGGAATTAAAAATTATAGAAGAAAGCGGTTTGACGTATCCGTTCAGTCTTCCGGTTAAAGATGACGGAATTTACAGTTTGAGAGTTGCCGTGCGGGATGCGACCGGCGGGCAGATCGGCTCAGCAAGCCGAAATGTCGAAGTCCCTGATTTAAAGAAGAAAGAGTTGTTTTTTCCATTGTTGACTCTGTATGCCGTTGACAAAAACAACAATCTCGTTTCGCCGGATTTGCTGCAGTTTCAAAGCGGTTCGAAAACGGTCGAGCCGGCAATCCCGGGTTACCAATGCGGCGCGATCATCGCTTACGGTTTTACGCTTTATAATCCGCAGATTGACAAAACAAGTAAACAACCGAAACTCAGCGTTCAGCTCAGTGTGCGTCAAAACGGGAAAACCGTATTCGAAGTGCCGCCGCAGACACCACGCATTGAAGCCGCCGCAAATTCGGCAAGAATAGACAGCGTCGGCTATCTGCAATTACCGTCAAATCTAAAAAGCGGAGAATACACTCTGCGCGTATTTATCAAAGATTTACTGACAGGCAAAACTGCCGAGCAACTAGTAGATTTCGATTTGATTGATTGAGCGGAATATTCATTCCGGGAAACAAACTTACAGGGGGGACGAAATATATGTTCCCCCTTTTTGGTTGGCGACATAAAAATTTTCCTGCCGCTTTTCTTTTTAAAAATATGGAAGTTTGGAATAGCCGAAACTATTGGCGGAATAAACAGGCGGAAAATATTTGTAAATTTTGGGGTAATTATGAACGCAGAAGAAAACCGTCTGAGTGAATCGACCGAAAGAAAAAAACATTGGAAACGATGGGGACCTTACCTGTCGGAACGCGCTTGGGGAACGGTCAGAGAAGATTATTCGCCGTATGGTTCGGCGTGGGATTATTTTCCGCACGAACACGCGCGAAGCCGCGCCTATCGCTGGAATGAGGACGGCATTGCCGGAATTTCCGACCGTCATCAAAAAATCTGTTTTGCCGTTTCTTTATGGAACGGGCGCGATCCGATTCTAAAAGAGCGGATTTTCGGTCTGACCGGAAGCGAGGGAAATCACGGCGAGGATGTCAAGGAATATTATTTTTATCTCGACTCGACACCGACGCATTCCTACATGAAATTTCTCTACAAATATCCGCAGAATGAATTTCCGTATGCTCGTCTGATCGAAGAAAACCGCAACCGCAGTAAGTTAGAAGGCGAATTTGAATTGATTGACACGGGCGTTTTTGACGAGGACAAATATTTCGATGTCTTTGTCGAATACGCCAAAGCCGATGTCGAAGACATTCTGATAAAAATTACAGTTGCAAATCGCGGAAATGAAACAGCGAATATCAATGTTCTGCCGACCGTCTGGTTTCGCAATACGTGGTCGTGGAACGGCGGAAATGCGGATTGCGGATTGCGGATTGCGGAGCATGATGTTATCGAACTTGAATGTAATGACTACCGCATGCGTTTTTTGTATTGCGAGAAACCTGATGAATTACTTTTCACCGAAAACAACACGAACAAGCAAAAACTTTACGGCGCGGAAAACGAATCGGATTTTGTCAAAGACGGCATCAATGACTACATCGTTCAGGGCAACACGGGCGCGGTCAATCCTGCGAAACAGGGAACAAAAGCGGCGGCGAATTATTTTTTGAAAATTCCGGCAAACACGGAAAAGGTTTTGCGTTTGCGTTTGACGAATTTAGAACCAAAACCCAAAACTCAAAACCCAAAAACCAATTTTGATGATTTCGACAAAATTTTTGAGCAGAGAAAAAAAGAAGCGGATGAGTTTTATGCGGAAATAATTCCGAATGATTTATCCGTTGACGCGAAAAATGTTCAGCGGCAGGCTTTTGCCGGGATGCTCTGGTCGAAGCAGTTTTATCATTACGTCGTCAAAGATTGGCTCGCAGGCGATTCATCACAGCCAGCGCCGCCGGTAGAAAGAAAAAAAGGCAGAAATTCCGACTGGACGCATCTTTACAATGCCGACATTATCTCGATGCCCGACAAATGGGAATATCCGTGGTATGCCGCGTGGGATTTGGCGTTTCATGCGATCCCGCTCGCCATGGTTGATTCGGAATTTGCGAAAGAACAACTTTTGCTGATGCTCCGCGAATGGTATATGCATCCGAACGGTCAGATTCCCGCTTACGAATGGGCTTACGGCGATGTCAATCCGCCGGTTCACGCCTGGGCGGCACTGCGCGTTTATCAGATCGAGAAAAAACGCAATGACGGTGTGGGCGATACGAAATTTCTGGCGCGGATTTTTCAAAAACTGCTCCTTAATTTTACATGGTGGGTCAACCGGAAAGACTCGGAAGGAATGAATGTTTTTGAAGGCGGATTTTTGGGCTTGGATAATATCGGCGTTTTCGACCGAAGCCGACAGCTTCCGACCGGCGGAAAACTGGCGCAGTCGGACGGCACATCGTGGATGGCGATGTATTGTCTCAATCTTCTGGCAATCGCGCTCGAACTTGCCAAAACCGACGACACATATGAAGACGTGGCGAGCAAATTCTGGGAGCATTTTCTTTATATTGCGTCGGCAATGAACAATCTCGGCGACGAAGGCATTTCGCTCTGGGACGAGGAAGACGGTTTTTATTACGACGTTCTGCACCTGCACGGCGAGGGAAACAAATCTTTGAAAGTTCGTTCGATGGTCGGTTTGATTCCGCTCTTCGCGGTCGGCACGATCGAGCCGGAAATTCTCGAAAAGCTGCCGAATTTCAAACGCCGGCTCTATTGGTTTATCGAAAATCGTCCCGATCTGATCGGAAATGTTTCGTGTATGCGAACACCCGGCGAAGGCGAACGCCGTCTGCTTTCGGTCGCCTGGCGCGAAAGGCTGGAAAAAGTATTGAGCGTGATGCTCGACGAAAACGAATTTCTTTCGCCGCACGGCATCCGCGCCGTGTCGCGTTTTCATAAAGACAATCCGTATATTTTAAATGTCAACGGCGACGAACACCGCGTTGATTACGAACCGGCGGAAAGTTCGAGCGGACTGTTCGGCGGAAATTCGAATTGGCGCGGTCCGGTCTGGATGCCGGTCAATTATCTTTTGATCGAATCTTTGCAAAAATTTCATCATTATTACGGCGATGATCTAAAGGTCGAATGTCCGACCGGATCGGGTAATATGCTGAATTTATGGGAAGTTTCTGAAGAACTTTCACGCCGTCTGTCGCATATTTTTCTGCAGAACGGCGACGGTACTCGTCCGGTTTACGGCAGTCTCGAAAAATTTCAAACCGACAAACACTGGCGCGACTATATTCTGTTTTACGAATATTTTCACGGCGATACGGGCGCGGGTATCGGCGCGAATCATCAGACCGGATGGACAGGATTGGTGGCAAAGTTATTACATCAAAGCGGTGAATAATTTCATTGCTAAAGTATGAGAATTTGTTTTTAAAAGAATCATTTGCAAAGCGAAGCAATAAAAAACTTCGCTTTTAATTTTTTAAAGGAATAAATCTTTCTCAATGCTTGATTTAAGAATTGGAAAACGCAGGTTTAGCGAGAAAATTTATGAAACAAAATCAAGCACAGGAACTTCCTTCTTTTTTAGGATTCGGTCGGAAAACAACCGAGCGTTACGCGGTGATCTTAGCCGGCGGCGAAGGTTCGCGGCTGAAATCTTTGACGCGGGCGATTTCAGGCGACGAACGCCCGAAACAGTTTTGTTCGATCTTGAACGGCGAAACGCTTCTCGATGTAACGCGCAAGCGCACGGCTTTGAAAATCAAACCGGAAAATACATTTTTCAGTTTAACGAAAAAGCACGAAAGATTTTACAAAACGCTTTTGCGGGACGTTCCGAAATTACGGCAGATCGTTCAGCCGGAAAATAAAGGAACCGCGCCCGCGATTCTTTACAGTTTGTTTTATCTGGCAAAAACAGACGCCTCTGCGGCGGTCGCGTTTTTTCCGTCGGATCATTATTTTTCCGATGACGAGCGGTTTATGGAATCGGTCGAAAGCGCGTTTCGGACGGTTAATTTGAACAGCGAATCAATCGTCCTTCTCGGCGTCGAACCCGATCGGGCGGAAACTTCCTACGGCTGGATCGAGCCGGTCGAATCGCTGTTCGGCGATGTAACAAATTCGGTTAGCCGAGTCAGCCGTTTCTGGGAAAAACCAACGTTCGAATCGGCGGAATTTCTTTTGAAAAAAGGCTGTCTGTGGAACAGCTTCGTAATGGTCGGCAAGATTTCGGCATTTTTGAATCTGTTAAAAAAACACCTGCCCGATCTCTACAAAATGTTTGAAGCCGCCAGCGCGAGTTTTCAGACATTTAACGAATCGGCGGTGGTCGGTTCGCTTTACAACTGGATAAACGATACAAATTTTTCGAGCGAAGTTTTGGAAAAATCAGCCGAGGATTTATTTGTGCAGAGAGTCAGCGACGTAACCTGGAGCGATTGGGGCGAACCGCAGAGAGTTCTCGGCACGCTCGAAATGCTCGGCGTCCGGGCGGATTGGATGGCAGCGGTAGCCGCTTAAACAGATGTCAGATGTCAGATGTTAGATGCTAGTAAGAGAAATGATTTTATCTGACATCTGACATCTTCAAAAAATTATGAAAGCAATTGCAGTAAAACCCGGAATAAAAAATTCCGTTCATCTGGTCGAAATGCCGAAACCGTCTTTGTCGGAAATTCCGAACGGGCGCGGCGTTCTGGTTAAAGTGTTGCGCGTCGGCGTGGACGGCACGGACAAGGAGATCAACAATGCCGAATACGGCGCGTCGCCGAACGGCGACGGTTTTCTCGTCATCGGACACGAAGGTTTCGGCATTGTCGAAGCGGTCGGCGAAAATGTTTACGAACTCAAAAAAGGCGATTACGTCGTTGCCACCGTGCGCCGTCCGGGAAGTTCGATCTATGATCTGATCGGCACGAACGATATGACGACCGACGACACATATTTCGAGCGCGGTATCAATCTGCGCCATGGTTATCTTTCGGAATATTATGTTGACGATGCCGAATTTATCGTCAAAGTTCCGCGCGGTTTAAAAGAGGTCGGCGTTCTGCTCGAACCGATGACGGTCGTGCAGAAAGGCATTACGCAGGCGTTTGAAACGCAGAGAAGATTAAAAGTCTGGAAACCGAAACGCGCGGCAGTCATGGGCGCGGGAACGATCGGTCTGCTGGCTACGCTCGTTTTCAAATTAAAAGGAATGGAAGTCGTCTGCTTCGGCAGAACTCCGAAGCCGTATCTGAATTCGGATCTGATCGAAGAGTTGGGCGCGGAATATGTTTCGACCGAAGACATTTCCGTTCCCGACTACGCGATGAAAAACGGCAGTTTCGACATCATTTTCGAAGCGACCGGATTTTCGCCGATTGTTTTCGACGCGATGCAGGCTCTTGCTAAAAATGGTGTTTTGATTTTATCAAGCGTTACGGGCGGCGATAAACGGACGGAAGTTCCGGCTGATAAGATCAATCTCGATTTCGTTCTCGGAAACAAAGTGATGCTCGGCACGGTCAACGCCAATAGAGAATATTTCGAATCCGGCGTAAAAGATTTGTCGCAGGCAAAACTCGAATACGGCGATTGGCTCGACCGGCTTTTAACGCATCCGGTCAAAGGTTTGGAAAATTACAATGAGTTATTCGAAAAACTGACGACCGCCAAAGGCGCGATAAAAGTTTTCTGCGAAGTTGCGGGTTTGGAAAATTAAAATTTGTCATTTTTATTTTTAACAAGCGTGTTGTTTAATCAATCAGCGGCACGCTTTTTTTTAGTTTGATTTTGTAATTTTTGATTAAGCCTTTGAAATGTTCGTTCTCGATGACAATTTGAACAAACAACGTCGCATTTAGCAATTTCCTCTGAAAGTTTTTTGATTGAATATCGGAAGAATTGATTTAATTGAATTTCTTTAACTTCACCTTCCCGGTGATCGAAATCCATTACATAATATGGATACTGAATTCCGCAATCTTGGCAGGGTCGAGATTTTAAATTTCTGACAAATTCCTGACATTTGGCAAGAGAACGCGCGTTTCTTTTCAGATATTGTTTTTTGTTGTTTTTATAATGGTTGCGAGTTAGAAGTTTTCCGCATTCACGACAATATGTAAGCCGGATTCCTTTTTCACGATAGCGAAAATTGAATTCATCAATAGATAAAAATTTTTTACATTTTGAACAAGTTCTATGTGTTTCCGTCATATTTGAGAGTTTTAAAAACCAATTGAAAAAGAGGATATGAACTTCATACCCTCTTAAAACTTTTTGAAATGCACCCGGCACGACTCGAACGTGCGACCTTTTGATTCGTAGTCAAACACTCTATCCAGCTGAGCTACGGGTGCATAAAGCGAATTCTTAGACTACAAACCTTACGCTTCGGTTGTCAAGTAAAGCGCGAAAATTATTTTGCATAATAGCCGGGACGGGTGCGGGCGATCAGTTCGGGGCGGTTGATCTCGATTTTTATTTCGCGCCATTTACCGTCGCGTTTTTCGTTTGAAGGCTGGTATTCGATGGTGTAAAGCGAGCGAATATCGGCGGCGACCTGCGCGTAAAATCTGCCCATTTCTTCGAGACGGTTGATCGCGTTCAAAGTTCCGCCGGTGCGGTTGGCAAGAATTTGCAGACGTGAGCGGGCGGCGGAATACATTGCAACCTGAACGGGTGTCGGATCGGGTAATTTTGCCGGATCGCCGGTCGGCAGTGCGAGCGGGTAAACCGTAACGCCTTGATCGGATGAGAGATTGATGACGCGATTTAAAGTTTCGCTATTTTCGGGATTGATAGCGTTTAAAATACTTTCTTCTTTTACATTTTCCAGAAAATTGCGGTCGTTGTCGCGGACATCGGTGTCAACGCCGTCGGTTAAAACGATGATCGCTTTGCGGCGATTGCCTTCGGCGGCTAATTTTTGCAGGGCGAGATTGATAGCTTTGTAAAGCTGTGTTTTACCGCGCCCGTTGGCGACGCTGATCGAATGAGCGACGGTTTTCCGGTTTTCGGTAAAATCATTTAAGAGATTAACTTTGTCGTAAAATTCGATGACGGCGATGCGGTCGGTCGGGGCGAGCGCGTCAACAAAGCGAAATGCCGACTGCTGGATCGTCTGGCGAAAACCGAGCGTCGAACCGCTCATATCGAGAATCATCACGACGCTGAACGGCGCGGCAGTCGGTTCGAATCGGGTGATTTCCTGTTTTACGCCGTCCTCGTAGATCGTAAAATTGTCCCGGGTCAGATTCATCACCGGCTGACCGGAACGCGAAACCGCGCCGACATTCAAACGGACGATCGAAGTGTCAACGTTGATCACGTCCTCGTCCTGAGCCGAAACTGCGAAAAAACACGAAACTGTTATTAAAAGATAAACGAAAAATTTATAAAGCCGCATACTTGTAAAAATTATAAATAATCAGACGCTCGAATGAAAAACGCGGTTGCACGGCGTTTAGTTTCAAAATCCTTAACAACGCCGCCAATTTGTTCTATAATAACGGCGCACCTAAAAGCGTATTCTAATTTTGGGTTAAAGGGCGGAGAAGCATTTAACGGGCATATTTTCGGCGTGAAAATATCATCTTTAGCTTTGACCTCGAAAGTTTGTGACGGATTTTCGTATGTTTTACAAACCGACCTACTGCTGTCACTGCGGTGAAAAAATTGAAAGAGCCGAATGGCTCCCGTGGACGAGCGGGCGGTTTTGCGAGGTTTGCGACCAGGAATTTAAATTTCAGGAGCGTCTGCCGTTGTTTTTTATGCTGATTTTTACAATTTTCGGGCTTATCGGCATCGGCGGTTATTTAAAAAGCGGTGAAAAGGCAAGTCCGGTCGCTTTGAAACAAAACAAATTTGCCGTTTCGGATATCGCCGGTAAAAAAGAATTTAACGAAAATGCGCCGCAAATTTCGAACTCGCAGGTCGTTCAAAAAATCGAGCCGGGCAGCGAATCGAATATTTCTGTAAATGCCAATAAAAATGTGGCAGAAAAGCGGAAAACCGGGCTTGTCACGGCTGAAGCCGAAAGGGTGTATTTGTGCGGCGCGGCGACAAAAAAGGGAACTCCTTGTTCGAGAAAGGTCAAAGGCGGCGGGCGTTGCTGGCAGCATAAAGGACAGGAGGCACTATTGCCGGAGGAAAAATTGTTGATAACGCAGTAGTTTATCCGCGAATCTTTGTTTTACTATATAAGAACGGCATTATAAGATTAAATAAGCCGAGTCCCCGAAGTTGATAAAACGTAAAACAGGCATAAATTTATAATGAAACCATTAGCTCCGAATACATTGCTTCAAAACCGGTATTTGATCGTTCAGCTTATCGGAAAAGGCGGAATGGGCGAAGTTTATCTGGCGGTTGACCAGCGTCTGGGAAGCGCGATTGCCATTAAGCGGACGTATTTTTCCGAAGATGAAATGCTCGGAGTCGCGTTCGAGCGCGAAGCCCGGACACTGGCGCGTCTGCGTCATCCGGTTTTGCCGAAGGTCAGCGATCATTTTCTCGAAAATGAAAATCAATATCTCGTAATGGAGCATATTTCCGGCGATGATCTTTCAAAACGCCTAGAAGCCAACAAAAAACCTTTTCCGCTGAACTGGGTTTTATTCTGGGCTGACCAATTGCTCGACGCGCTGAACTACCTGCATTCGCACGAGCCGCCGATCATCCACCGCGACATCAAGCCGCAGAATCTGAAATTAACCGATGATAATCAGATCGTTTTATTGGATTTCGGTCTTGCCAAAGATTCGGTCGGTCAGACGAAGATTACGACGACCGGAAGCGTCGTCGGTTTTACGCCGCACTACGCGCCGATGGAACAGATTCGCGGGACGGGCACGAATCCGAAAAGCGATATTTACTCGCTGTCGGCGACGCTCTACCAGCTTTTGACAAACACCGTCCCGTTCGACGCGCTGACGCGCGCGGACAGCCTTTTAAACGGCGTTGCCGATCCCGTTCAACCGATTCACGAACTCAATAAGGAAGTTCCGAAACTGATCTCCGAAATTATCATCAAGGGGATGTCGGTCAGTCAGGAACAGCGTTTCTTAACAGCGAGGGAAATGCAGAAAACTCTGCGCGACGCATATTCTTCGATTCAAAGCCAGATGTCGGCGCAAACCGTGGCATTCAATATGCAAGATGCGAAACCGGAAGAACAGGCTGTTACGGACAATTATGCGACGCTGGTCAGCGAGCCGCCGCCTATGCAGGAGCGGTTAGATTCAACGCCTTTGTCAAAGGATGAAAATCAGGAAAGTTCGGCTAAAACCGAGGTTATAAATCAGGCTGATTTTCAAAAACAAGAAACTCCGGTTGATTTCGACGCGACATTAAAAATCGAGGATTTTCCGGCAATTGATTCCAAACCGAAACAAGCCGATATAAAAACCGAGGTTTTTTTGGCGGACAAAATTTCCGAGCAAAAAGAAGAACAAAAAGAAACTGCAAAAACCGAAAGTAAACCGCCTGAAGAAAGTCCTGTTTCGACGGCTGACAAGACCGTTCCGATTCTTTCATACGATAGCCAGCCGAAAGAAGAGCCGGTTCAAAAACAAGACTCAGTTCCTGCCGGATTTTCTGAAAATGATCGAACTGCGGAAAAAACAGACGACCTTAAAACTTCAGAAGAATTGAGCGAACAGCCGGATTTTCTGAAAACCGATTATGCTGAAACCGGAAACACGATAAATGAAAAAGATGAAGCTCCGGATTTCACCCCGCCGCCGCAATTTGCTGACGATCACAAAGAGAATGCCAAATCCGGTCAGATACCGCCGCCAACGAAAAAATCGGGCGGAAAAGGTTTACTGATCGGCGCGGGACTTTTCGCTCTGCTTATTTTATTTGCCGGCGCGGGCGTCGCCGGCTGGTTTGTTTACAAAAATTATGTCGCTGTTGATAATCCGCCGCCGACGCCGGAAGCTTCGCCGTCGGTCGAGATCAGCCCGGAAATTTCACCCGAACCGACGATGGCTGAAACCAATACGGAAGTAACGAATACAGAAATTACCGAAACCGATAACACGAATTCCGAAGTAACTAATACAAATTCAGGTGTCGTTACAACCTCGACGCCGAAACAAACGCAAACCACGCGACCGACCGGTCAGCCGACTCCGCGGCAGACGCAGGTAACAACCGTCAGGACGCCTCGCCCGACTCCGGCGACAACGCCTGTCAGGCAAGCTACTCCCGATAGGAGCAAGATTTTAAAACCGTAAAATGTTAAAGGAGATAAGAAAAGATGTTTAATAAAAAAATTATCAATTTAACAATCGTTGTTTCATTAATTTTCGGAATTTCGTTTTTGGGCGGGAATGTCAACGCCCAATCCAGAAGAGATGTCCGAAAAGCCGAAAATCTGGTCAAGGACGGCAACAATCTTTTTAACCGGAGAGATTACCGCGGAGCGATCAACAAATACGCCGAAGCCATCTCGCTCGTCCCCGCGCTTCCCGTCGCGCATTACTGGAAAGGTTACGCGCATTATTATTTAAAGGAATACGATCTCTCGCTAACCGAACTCAACACGGCTTTTAATCAGGGTTATTCGCCTTTGGATATTTATAAAGTCCGCTGGTATGTTTTATATCAAAAAGGAAATTACGATGCCGCTTTGAGCGATGCGCAGAAGGTTCTGCAGGAAAATCCGAACGAGATAAATTTGCTCGCGGCGATCGGCGACATTTACCGCACGAAAGGCGATTACAACAACGCGCTGGCGACTTTCAAACAAGTAGTTCAAAAAAATCCGCAATACAGCGGCGACATCGCTTATTACATCGCCGAATCGCATTACAATCTCGGCAACACTTCGGAACAGGCGGGCGCGGCGGCTGATGCGGTAAAGAAAAATACGCAGTTTATCGGCGAAGCGTGGTTTTTGATAGCCGACGCGCTGCAAAAACAAAGACAGCCGGAACAGGCGATTGACGCCTATGAACGCTCGATATTGGGAAACCCGAAGATCATCAATTCATACAATAATCTCTCGGAAATTTATCGCAGTAAAGGGTTGTATAAAAAAGCGGTTGAAACGATGCAGAAAGGGTTAAAAGTTTTTCCGAATGACGGAATAATGTATAGCAATCTGAGCTGGTATCATTCGCTCGCCGAGGAATTTCCGCAGGCGATCTCTGCCGGACAGAAGGCGGTCGAACTCGCTCCCGATCAATATATGGGCTTTACGAATCTCTGCCGCGCCTACAACGATATGAAGCTTTACCAGCAGGCGATCAAAACCTGTAACGACGCTTTAAAGATGAAGCCCGGCGACGGCGAAACGAATTTTTATCTCGGTTTTGCTTACGACAAACTGAAACAGCCCGCGGCGGCAAAAGATTATTTCAAAAAAGCGATTATCGGACTGATCGAATTTACGCGTGAAAATCCAGATTACTCGGACGGATTCTATCTATTGGGAAACGCCTACGCATTTTCCGGCAACGATCCGGGAGCAATCGAGGCGTATCGGAAAACGATCGAACTCAGCCCGCGTTTCGCACGGGCGCGCTACAATCTGGGAGCGATTTATTTTATCAACGGGAAAAAAGATCTGGCGTGGGAACAATACAACGCGCTCAAAGAAATTGATACCAAGGTCGCCGACGAGCTGTATCAGATAATCAAATAATTTCAAAAATCCAGAAGACCGCTTTATTAATGTGCGGGCTTTTATTTTTTATCCGAAAAACGACCTTGGAGGAAATTCAAATTGGTTTCCCATCAGAAAATGCGCAAGGTTCGGCTGGTCGTGCGAACGGTCGTAGCCGACGAGTTCGACATAGGCGCGACCGCTCGTTTTTTCGTTTTTTACAGTTCCCGAAACCGCGCACGCGCCTTCCCAATAGACGATCATCGTTGTGCCGCGCGTGTCGAGTTCCTGGTCTTCGATAACCGGCGTAACGATCAGATCAATCCCGAATTTCGGAACTAAAAGCCGCCAGCCGCTCGGATAAGTCGCTTTTGAGCGGTGGCTTTTCCAGTAACCGGTCGGTTCGATCTGAAAATCTTCCTTGGACAGCGGCGTAAACTCGCCCGATTTTTCTACAAAAGTTCCGCTCGAAAACGGCGATACGGCGTTTGTTCCGCTTCTGAGCTGGTAGCACATCAATTCGGTTTCGTTATCGAGCTGAACCGAAAACCAATCCCAGCCCTTCTGATTTTCGGTCGGCGTCCAGGTGCCGAATTCTCTGTCCATCCAAGCCGAACCATTAAAATGCTCGGTTTCGCCGTTACGGATAATGTCGCCCTCCATTTCCATTCGCGTAAAGGAAAAATAACGCGACGCTTCGCCTTCGTCCTTGAACGAAACGCCGTCTTTGGCGATGCCGTTCAGCACCGGCTTTTTTTTCGGTTTCAAGGTGGCTTCGAAAACGAACGATTCGCCGATCGTCGCCCGCAAAATATGCGAACCGTGCGATTCGCGCACAGACCAATCGCCCAGCCGGAGATAAAAATGTTTCTCGCTTGCCGAAGCGGGCGGATCGAAAAATCCGTTCGAACTTTTGCGGTGCGCGTAGCGGAAATTTTCAGCTTCGTGATCCGTAACGGCGAAATGCGCGAAATAGATCGGGTTTCCGAAAAGACGAAGCGGAACGAGACTGAATTTGTCGAGATCGGTGCGGCGTTTGAAAAAAACGAGTTCGAAACCGAATTCTTTTCCCGAATCGGTTTCGGCGTGCCCGGTGTAATACCACCACTCGGTCTGCGCGCAGCGGTGCGCCGCCAGGTCACGCGGGAGCTTTACCGGATCGTATTCCGTGCCGTCGCGCAAGGTTTCGGCTTTGCCGATAAACGTTTCCGCAACGCTTTCAAAAAAATCGGAGGCGGTTTTTTCGGCGGTGTTAAATAGTTTTCTAAAATCGGTTGAAAAAAAATTTTGCTCACTCATCTTAATTTAAGTTTTATCAATTTTTAAGATGGATGAGCAAGATTGGAAATGAGGTGATGAATTTTGTTTATTGAAATCTCCGAAATTATTTTCTTTTCGGAGATTTCGCGTCAACGTCAATATCAACACGCTGAATTTTCAGGATCACGCGCACCGTGTCCGAGCGGTGATCGGCTTTCGAAGGAACGAACGGCGCGAAATCGGGATCGGTTTCGAGAGCTTTTTCAAGTTCGTTGACGGTTTTCCAATTGTTTGTCGGCTCGACGACCTCGGCGATCTGCGCCAAGCCGTTGCTGAAAACGTCTGCGACGACAACGACTTCTTCGTCTTTCATTTTTCCGCGCATCAGCGAATTGCTGACGGCGACCAGCGCGCCGGACGGATTGATCGAGGGGGTCGCGTCGGAAATCGGCAGAACCGACGGCGGAAGTCCGTCAGCCGATAAATTGCCGCCTTTGGGATTGGCGTTCGCCAGTAAAATTCCCGTATTTTGATTTTCGTAGAGGGCGATATTGTCTATATTTCTGCTAAAATCGCCCGCCAGAATCGCCCAAAGCAGTGAAATTCCTAAAATCAGAGAAGCGGCTGTGCCGATACTGTAAGGCATAAACCGCATTTTAAACCAATTTTGAACGCCGTCCGAAAGCAGAACGATCGGAGTGGTTTCCGTCGTTTGGAGTTCGCCGGAAACCGCGCTTCTGACGGAATTCAGCAATTCGGCGGAAACGGCGGGACGATTAAGCGAACGAAGATTTTGTCGAATCGCTAAATAATCATCCCGTTTCTGCCGGCAGAGCGGGCATTCGGCAAGATGCAGTTCGACCGCCGCGCGTTCCGTTTCGCTTAAAACATCGTCCGCGTAAATCGAGAGATCAAATTTAAAATTTTCGCAATTCATTTTTTTAGATGCCAGATGCTAGATGTCAGATGTCGGTTTTGTCTAACATCTGACATCTAGCATCTGGCATCTGGTTTCAGCGAATAACTGACTGACCCCGGCTGTTTTCCTGAAAGCTTCAAGAAAACAACAGATTTGTTTCGGGTTTTTCAAAAGCGTTTCGGCTGATGCGGCAATTTTTGTTGTTGTTTGCTGGTCTATTTCAAATACTTGCCGGAAAAACCTGTTTCGCAAATAAAAAACCTGGAAACTAGTTTGTCACTTTGACCCTTTTCGTTTGGCACCGATTTTTTTGGTTTTACAAGTGAAACCGGGGCGAGTCAATTATTCGCTAAAGTGAAGATGTCAGATGTCAGATGTTAGATATTAGTAAAAACTGACATCTAGCATCCGACATCTGACATCTACAAAATTTTCAAATACCTTCCAATCTCTTTCTCAACTCTTCGCGTCCGCGCGCGATTCGGGATTTTACCGTTCCGATATTTATTTCCAGTGTTTGCGCAATCTCTTCGTAACTGAAACCTTCGATGTCGCACAAAATGATCGCTTCGCGGAAAATGTCGGGCAATTGCATCAGAGCGTTTATCAAAAGTTTTTCGCGTTCGAGCCGCAGAGCGTTTTCTTCCGGCGTAACCGAATCGCCGCGCATCGTTTCGCTGAACGGCGTTTCGCTTTCGCCGACCGGCGCGTCGAGCGAAAAGGTCTTTTCCTTTTTTCGCCGTTTCCACCAGCGGTGACGGTTGCGCGATTCGTTGATCGCTATGCGGAACAGCCACGTTTTCAAATCCGCTTCGCCGCGAAATTTATTGATCGCTTTTAACGCGCTCAAAAAAGTTTCCTGCAAAAGATCGCCTGCTTCTTCCGCGTCCTCGGTCAGGCGGTAAAGCAAACCGTAGAGATCGTCGGAATAGCGCTTAACGAGCGTGTCAAAGGCGGCGGCGTCGCCGGATTTTAATTTTTCAATGAACTCTTCCTCGGCAATCGAACGAACGGGCATTTGTGTCGCCGTCAATGCGACATTTCCGATATCTTCCCGGTCAATCGTTATTGACTTGCTGAAGAACATTCCCCGCCTCTCTTCGTTCTCAAATAGAGAAAATTTCCAACTGCTCATCCGCTTTCCGCCCGCGAACTGTTCCTTTAGACACCGTTCGCTCAAAATTGTTCCCGAAAAAATAAAAATTTTTTCAAAAACCTTCCAAAACTCCTAAAATTTGCTTTCTAACTTGTCAGAACCCCTTATTTTGCGATAAATTTAACGTTTCCAAAAAACATCATTTTGGACAATTATACAACGATTAGATGCAAAATTATTGCAATTATTAAAAAATGGCTAGAAAAAAGAGAAGATTTACAGAACCGGAAATTCCGGCTGAAGAACCGAAAAACAAAAAACCTTACCGCGACGATTTTCAAAAAAACGTCAGCGCGCAGGTCGAAGAGATCGGCAAAAAGTTTGAAGGCAAAGGCAGAACGATAATGTATGCGCTCGCCGCAGTCGCCGTTTTGGTCATCCTCGTCGGCATATATTATGCGTGGAATCGCCGGACGAATAACGCCGCGCAAGCCGCGCTCGGAAAGGCGATCGAGACTTCGCAAGCACCCGTAACAGATTCGCCGCTGCCTGAAGGCTCGACGCAGAAAACTTTCAAGACGGAAAAAGAACGCGCCGAAGCCGCCATCGCCGAATTTCAGACGGTCGTTGACAAATTCGGCGATCCGCACGAAACAAAAGCGAAATATTTCATCGCCGTCAATAAACTTGCGATTGACCGCGCCGCCGCCGTTTCCGAACTCGAAGCTCTAGCCGGTTCAAACGGCGAAGTCGGGAAACTTTCCAAATTCGCGCTTGCCCAGGCAAAAGCCGGCGAAGGCAAAACGGACGAAGCCGCCGCGCTTTATCAGGAACTTGCGGCGATGGAAAATCCGGTTGTCGCCAAAGACACGATCAAATTCGAACTCGCGCAAATTTATCAAAAACAAGGCAAAACCGAAGAAGCGGTAAACCTTTATTACGAGATCGCCAAAACAGCAAGCGAAGCGAAAGACGCGGAAGGCAAACCGATCCCGATGACGCAGACCGCCCGCGACGCCAAAGCTAAACTCGAAGAATTGAATCCCGAAAAAGCGAAGGAAATTCAGGAACCCGCGCCCGAATCGCCGTTCGGTCTCGGTTAGTTTTTTTTTATAAAATTTTTTTATAAAAGCTTTCTCAAAATAGTTTTTCTGCCGCGTTAGCGGCATTATGAATTTAGCCGTGTAATTTATTGCACGGTCAAATTAAAGAAATATTATTTCTGTCGCGTCAGCGACAAATGAATTATTCGCCAACAATTATCAGCCGTCGCTGACGCGACGCGAAACATTTTCCTCGAATCGTTCCGTGCCGTGCAATAAATTACACGGCTAAATTCATAAAATCGCTACGCGATAATTTATTTTGTTATTTTGAGATTGTATCTAAAAAAAAACGCCGAATTGCCAATGTGCAATTCGGCGTTTTTTCAACGGCAGAACTATTGAAATTTGAAAAATCCTTTACGATTGGTTATTTGTATAAATATAACTTTGGACGATTGGAGATTTTTTATTGAGCGAACTAGCCGCCGCAAAAAACGCGGAGCTTTCTGAAAAGGAAACTTCCGCCGAAATATTTATCAGGGAAACGCCGGTAGCGATCCGCGTCGCGCCGAACAGCTATTTTGCCGCGTTGTTTCTGACGACATTTTTTTCCGGTCTGCTTTTTTATCTCGAATACGATGCTTGGGGAATTTTGCTGTTCGGTTTCGGATGGCTGATCTTCCCGTTTTTGATGTGGACTGATCGAATCACGTTTGACGGGAAACGAATCACGCGGACGGGAATTTTGCCGCGCTTTTGGGCGAATCTGAACAATTCGCGGTTTCGTCTGAAGATCGGCGAGATCGAACAGGTCGAAACCCACGCGCTTCGCGCACTCAAACGCGGCGGAAATGTTTTTTACCGTTACCGCACTTCGATCAAAGGCAAGGGCTTGCAATTCGTTTTCGCGTCGGGCGGCGAAGAATACCGCCGGATGATCCACGCTATCTTTCCGCTTTTGTCGGAAAATGTTCTCGATAACCGTTCCATTGAACTTCGCGATTATTTAGCCGAGCCGAAAGAAACTCTGATGAAAGCCGAATTCGCCAGAATTCCTTCGGCGGACGTTTTGGAAAATTCGTTTGAAAAACATCTTTTGAAAAATCGAAAAAACAAAAACGAATTGAGTGTCGAAGAAGAGGAAAAGGTCGAAGATTTGCGCGTTCTGGCAAATGAACTGCGGCTTTCGGGTTATCTTTTGCAGGCACTCGAAGCGTTTCGCCGCGCACTGGTTTTAAAACCGAAAGACGGCTGGATTCTGTTTGAATTCGCGCGGTGTCTGCATTCGTTTGCGAGTAGTGAACGAAATCCGAAACTGCAGAAAAAAGCCTTTGCCGCGCTTCGTCTGGCGGAAAAGCGTTCAAACGCTGACGGCGAATTACTTTCCCGTCTGGGCGAGACATATTTTCAATTCGGCGATCTGCGACGCGCAAGAATTGTTTTTCAAAAAGCGATTGATGCCATCGAAGAAAATTTCCGTTCTGTGCGCGGGCTGGCGGAAATCGCTCTCCGCGAAGGCAAGATCGCGCACGTCATCCATCATTTTGCTTCCGCCAATCGTCTGGCGGAAAACAAAGCCTTGCGGCGTTGGACGCGCAACGAGACGGATTATTTTACGCGGCTCAACGACGACGAAGATTATATGGATTTGGAGATCAGCCGCGTCAATATGCTCGAAACTCTGGAAAATTCCAAAAAGACCGCGCTCAAGATCGCGCTTCTCGCATTTCCGGCAATTTTGTTCGGTGTCGTTTTAGAAGAAAATCTGCTCGCCAATATCGGCTGGGCGGTCGCTTCGGTCGCGCTTTTGATCTGGGTCGGTCTGATCACGACGCGGAATATGCTTTCGGAAAGAATTCCGCTCGATCTGGTTGAAGAAGAATAATAAAAAGGAGCGTGGGCAGCCTTGCCCGCGCTCCTTTTTTTTTACGGATTCGTAACAAGTTCGATGATGTCGGAATACGCGCCGACGGGTTCGTCGTTCAGAAGATAGCGGGCGCGCAGGCGGACGGTTTGCGGCTGGACGCCGCCGACCGGAATCAGGGCGGGGCTTTTGAAGAATCGTCCCTTTTCCGTCCAGGTATCTTCCGTTCCGATCTGCATTTCATAGACGATGCCGCCGGAGTCGCCGCGCACGAACGTGCTTTCGATCTTGCCGCCCGGCACGGCTTTGCCCTTGATGACGGGTTTCCAATTTTCCGGCGCGATTGATTCGGAATCTTTGCCGAGAATGTCCAGTTGCGCGCCGATCTCCTCGGAGTATTTGTCCGCCAGTTCGATGCGTTCGACGAGTTTGACCAGACGGTCAATGATCGAAGTCGTAAAATTAGCCGGATTCGGCGGCAGAACCGTAACGGGTGCGACCGGCGCGGGATCGTTTTTCTCATTATAGAGCGTTTCATCCCGAAACTGCCGGAAACCGTCCATATTCGCCTCAAACGCATGTTCGGCATCGAGCAGCCACTGAACGACCAGATTATCATTGTTGACCGAAGTAACATCCG
>JBGTSF010000003.1:0-128405 GCA_041940425.1 Pyrinomonadaceae bacterium | reverse complement strand
CGGCAAAAGCCTTGGCGGAATTTATGTTCGACGACGAACGCGCGATGGTGCGGCTCGATATGTCGGAGTATATGGAAAAACACGCCGTCGCGCGGATGATCGGCGCGCCGCCGGGATATGTCGGCTACGACGAAGGCGGGCAATTGACCGAAGCTGTTCGTCGTCGTCCGTATTCGGTCGTGCTGTTTGACGAGATCGAAAAGGCGCACCCGGATGTATTTAATGTTTTATTGCAGATTTTGGATGACGGTCGTCTGACCGATTCGAAAGGTCGCGTCGTTGATTTCAAAAATACCGTGCTGATTATGACTTCGAATCTCGGTTCGCGCGAGATTCAAAACGCCGGAATGGTTGATACGCCGATCAACGACATCGTAACGAGCGTTTTGCGCGATCATTTCAAACCGGAATTTTTAAACCGGATTGACGACATCGTGATCTTTACGCAATTGACGCGCGAACAGATTTCCGAGATTATCGAAGTCCAGCTCGAACGCCTGAAAAAAAATCTGGCGGACAGAAATATCGAGATCATTCTGGACGATTCGGCAAAGGAACTGCTCGTCGCCGAAGGCTACGATCCGGCGTTCGGCGCGCGACCTCTGAAACGCGCGATTCAAACGCTGATCCAAAACCCGCTCGCCGTCAAACTCTTGAGCGGCGAGATCGGCGGCGGTCAGTTAATAAAAGTTACTGCCGAAAACGGCGAGATGAAATTTACGCCCGAATCGGCGACCGCATCGGCGTAAGAAATTTTTAGCCACGAACAAACACGAAAAGACACAAAAAATCATTTCTTATTTTCGTGTTCTTTCGTGTTTGTTCGTGGCTGATTTTTCCCAAAAGATAGATGGTTTGCTAAACTGAAAAGCGGCAGATATTTTATCTAAATTTATGAGTTGGTTTTATAAAAAGAAGAAAATGAACGAACAGGAATTTAACAACGAAGAAGAATTTATCGAAGAAGAAGAAAACACGGAAAAGATTCCGGTTAATGACAAACGGCGTTTTAACGCCGACGGCGAACGGCAAAATTTTGAAGACGGAAAAGACGAACCGAAAATTCCAGCAAAATCTTCGCGGGAGATCGAACTCGAAAATCGTCTGATCGAAGAAACCGCGCGGCGCGAGGCGGCGGAAGCGAAACTCGTCGGCGTGCAGGCAAAATTTGAAGAGGTCAAAACCGGGATGGAACGCGAAACGCAGGAAATGCGCGAGCGTATGCGGAAATCTCTGGAAGACCGCGCACGGCAAGGTCAGCTTGATTTTCTGACGACGCTTCTGCCCGTTTTGGACAATCTGAATCTGGCGATTGACCACGCGGAAAAAGATTCGTCGCTCGAACACTTGCTCGACGGCGTAAAAGGCACGGCGCGTTCGTTTGAGAAAGCTCTGGCGAATGTCGGTGTCGAAATCGTCGAGTCGGTCGGCACGCCGTTTAATCCCGAATTTCACGAAGCGGTTGATATGGTCGAAACCGACGAGGAAATGGACGGGCGCATCACGGCGGTTTACTCGCACGGCTACAAGTTCGGCGAACGCCTGCTTCGTCCGGCGCGCGTGCAGGTCGGCAGAGCGAAGGCGCAGTCGGCGGGCGAATGATTTATGGGAAAAGAAATTCCGATTGTCTGCAATCTGACCGATACGCAACTGCGGGAGCGGCGGGAAAATTATCTCGACAAACTCGCCGCCTCTTTGATTGATTGCGAGGAATTGGAAAACGGCTTCAGTTATCGTTTTCCGGCGGATGAAACGCTTTTGCAAAATCTCGTTGCCGCCGTCGCTCTGGAGCGAAAATGCTGTCCGTTTCTGAATTTTAAATTGATTCTGGAATCGGGAAACGATTTTGTTTTACTGGAACTGACCGGCGCGGAAGGCGCGAAAGAGATGATCGAATCTCTTTTCGATTGGAGTTAAATTATGGACTCGGAATTTTTGACTGCCGAAGAACTTGGCATCAAATTGGAGATCGTCAACGGTCTTCCGATCTGGGAAGCGTCGCCCGTGATTCTTCATCAGGAAGCGGTTGATAATATTCGCAGTTCGATAAAAAAATCATCAAAGACAGCCGCAATTTGCGAGTGCGTTCACTATGCAGATATTTACGTTCAATTTCCCGACGGCTCGCTGAAACGTCCCGACATTTCGATCTTTTGTGAGAAACCAAAGGAAAAAGAAGACGCGGTCAAAATGATTCCCGGAGCGGTTGTCGAGATTCTGAGCAAAAAATACGAAAAGAAAGATTTGGAAATCGGCGTTCCTTTTTATCTGGCGAACGGCGTAAAGGATGTCGTGGTTTTTAATCCATACACGGAAGAAGTTTTACATTTTCGGCAGAATGAGAGCCTAAAGTTTCAATCGCCGGTCGAAATAGAGTTTGAATGCGGTTGTCATTGCATAGTTTGATCGAATCAGTTAATCGGAAAGTAATCAAACTGAAATATTATTCAAGCAAAGAATAATATATTTGATTATTGCTTTTTGATTTACTGATTTTTATTTTAGTGTTCACCTTTGCTGAAAATAAAGTTTGGAAATTTATATCTTGAAAATGCTAGAATGTTTTTGGGCAGAACACGCCGCGCATCGGGCATCAAAGATTTTGGAGTAATAAAAAATATATGGCAGATATTGATGCATACAAGGACAGATTCAGCGACAGCGGTCAGCGCATTTTGGAAAATGCGATGGACGAATCGAAACGCCGCGATCAGAATTACGTGACCATCGGGCACATCTTAAACGCTTTGACGAACGAGGAAGCCGATCTTTTCAATGAAACGATGCGCGATCTTTCGATTGATCCGCGCACGGTCAAAATGCTGATCGAAAAGCGGATCGAAAACGGTCGCCAGCATACCGGCAAAGGCTTCCGCATCGCGCCCGAAACGACCGATCTGTTTAAACGAGCGATGGACAGAGCGAAGTCGCAAGGTCGCCGCGTGATTGATGCGAGCGATATTTTTTATGTTCTCTCGAATGACGAACGCAGTCTTTTAAATGAAGTTTTAAGAAATCTCGGCGTGCCGCCCGAAGAGGTCGCGCAGACGGCGCGAACCCGCATTCGCAAGCGCGAAAAAGAAGAAGAACGCACGCGCAAGAAATACGAACTGCCGTCATTTTTAAAACATTTCGGAGTTTCCTTGAACAAGCTCGCACGGCAGGACAAACTGCCGCCGACCATCGGACGCGAGCAGGAAATCATGCAGATGATCGAAATCCTTTCGCACCGCGAGCGGTCGAATTCGCCGATGCTCGTCGGCGAACCGGGCGTCGGCAAAACGGCGGTCGTCGAAGGTCTCGCCCGCTTGATCGAACTCGAACCGGAAAAAGTTCCCGAACGCTTGAGAAATTCGCACATCGTTCAATTGCAGATGGGCGGACTCGTCGCCGGAACGATGCTGCGCGGGATGTTTGAAGAACGCATTAAAGGAATAATTGACGAAGTAAAAGAAAAATCCGACATCATTCTTTTTATAGACGAAGCGCACACGATCATCGGCGCGGGCGCGGCGATGGGAACGTCAAGCGATGCCGGAAATATGTTCAAATCCGCTCTTGCTCGCGGTGAACTGAGAATCATCGGCGCGACGACCTTGACCGAATACAAAGAATATATCGGAGAAGATGAGGCTCTGGCACGGCGTTTCCGTCTCGTGAAAGTTACCGAGCCTTCGATTGACGAAACGCGTCAGATTCTTTACGGTCTGCGTCCGCGGCTGGAGAAAAATTATTCGGTTACGATTCAGGACGATACGATTGATATGGCTCTGGAAATGTCGCCGAAATACATCCGCAATCTTCATCTGCCGGACAAAGCGATCGGCTGGCTCGACACGGCTTCCGTGAAAGTGGAAATTAACGAACCGAACTCGATGGTCGTCAAACCGGAACATATCATTGATGTCATTTCGCAGGAATCAAGAATTCCGAAAGATATGATCTATCGCGACACAAGCGACAGATTTTCAACGATGGAAGAAGACCTCGGAAAGCGCGTCATCGGTCAAAAAGATGCCGTTCGCGCTGTTGCCGAAAGACTCAGATTAAATAAAGGACCGCTCAAAGAAAATCACTACGCGCCGGACGGTGTTCTGCTTTTTCTCGGACCGACCGGCGTCGGAAAGACGGAACTCGCGAAAGCGGTTGCCGAATTTATGTTCGGCGACGAGGAAAAAATGGTTCGCATAGATATGTCGGAATACGGCGACGGAACGGTCGGCATCGAAAAACTGATCGGTATGCCGCGCGGCATCGTCGGCTCGGAACGCGGCGGGATTTTGACCGAGCAGTTAAGGGAAAATCCGTACACCGTTCTGCTTCTCGACGAAGTCGAAAAAGCGAATCCGTATCTGATGAATATTTTCCTCCAGGCATTTGACGAAGGCTGGCTGACCGACGGGCGCGGCAAAAAGGTTTATCTTTCGGACGCGATCGTTATAATGACTTCCAACCTCGGTTCGGAAAGTTTCAAAAAATACGAAAAACCGCTCGGTTTCGGAATGAAATCTCTCGGCGATGTCAAACAGATCAAAGGCGACGTGATGCGCGCCGCCGAACAGCGTTTTACGCCGGAATTCAGAAACCGGATTGACGAGATCATCATCTTTTCGCCGCTGACGATGGACGAAGTTAAGGAAATCGCCAAACTCTATCTGGCTAAACTGAAAAAACGGATGGAACGGCAGGGCAAACTCGTCGAAGTTACCGACAAAGCGGTTGACGTTCTGACGGAAAAAGGTTTCAGCCCGGCTTACGGAGCGCGGTTCTTAAAACGTCATATTGACCAGAAAGTAAAACTGCCTCTGACCAATCAATGGAAACTGGCGACGCGCTTTATCGTTGACGCGGAAGACGATGAGATCGTCGTCAAGGCGCAGGACGCTTTTAGTCTGAATTAGATTTGGTCGGAAAATCTCTTGCCAAAAAAGGTTTCGGCGAAGTATTATTCGTTGAAACCTTTTTTCAATTTATTTAACAAAAAAACTATTTAGATTTATGAACTCATATAAAAGAAAGCTCTTTATTGTTATCTCTCTGACGATGTTTTTATTGCTGACCGGCGAAATGATTCAGGCGCAGTCGCTTTCCTTCAGATATTTTTCCCGCGTCGAGATGTCAAACGCCACCGAGCCGCCCGAACTCGGCGGTCTGCCGGAACTCGACTACCCGGAAGCGGCGCGGAAAAACGGTGTCGAAGGAACTTTAAAAGCGAAAATGACGCTCGGCGAAAACGGCAAGGTGCGCGACATCGTGATACTCGAAGGTTTGCCGCACGGCGTCAGTGAGGCGTTTACAAAAGCCATGCAAGGCTACAATTTCCAGCCCGCGAGGAGCCACGGTCAGCCCGTTCCCACTACGCTGTATGTGGATTTTATCGTAACGGTCGGTTATGACGAGGGCGATAAGAATGTCAGCAAGCCTAAAATTGTCGAAAAGCCAGTGCCGGTTTACCCGGAAAAATACCGCGCCGAAAAACTCAAGGGAAAAGTCGAAGTCGGTGTGATGTTTTACAAAGACGGAACGCTGAAGATCATCAATGTCAGCAGTGTGATGCCGAAAGAATTCGATCAGGCGGCGGTAGCCGCCGCCGAAAAGATCAGGTTCGAACCGGCAGTTCATAAAAAAAGCAAAAATCCGGTCGGTCAGGCGATGACCGTGGTTTATGATTTTAAGCCGTAAAACCCGAACAGAATATTTCAGCATCCAAGGCTTTGGTGATAAAATTTTGCTAAAGCCTTTTTTAATTACGTTGAAAATTATGAAAAAAGTTCTAATCTCAACAGTTATATTTTTAATCACGATTTCCGCAGTCTCCGCTCAGACCGATAAGACCGCGAAAGCCGAAGCGGTTCTCAAAAAAGCGGTCGAAAATCTCGGCGGCGAAAAATATCTGAATGTGCAGACGCAGGTCGGGCGCGGAAAGTTCAGTATTTTGCGCGATGGTCAGGTTATTTCATTTCAATCGTTTCTCGACGTGATCGTTTATCCCGACAAGGAACGCACCGAGTTTAAAGGCGGCGGAACAAGAGCCGTGCAGACCAATTTTGCCGACGCGGGCTGGATTTTTGACGGTGATCTGGAAGTTATCAAAGAGCAGACCGAAGAACAGGTTTCCAATTTCAAACGCGGCATTCGCGCGAGCCTCGATAATCTCCTGCGCGGCGGTTGGCGAAAGGAAGGTGCGGAAATAAAATATGCCGGACGAAGGCAAGCCGGAATCGGGCGAAGCAATGATGTCGTAAAACTCACATATAAAGACGGTTTCGAGGTGGAGTTTGAATTTGCCGACGACGGAACGCCGATGAAATCAATTTACAAACGCGACAATTCCGAGGGCGAAGCTGTCGCCGAAGAAGACCGCTACGCGCAGTTCGTTGACGTGCAGGGCATCAAAGCGCCGTTTATCATTGACCATTTCACGAATGGAGCGCACACCTCGCGCATCAATTACGAATCGGTCGAATACAACCGCAAAATCTCCGATTCGATCTTTGAAAAGCCCTCGAATCCGAAAAGTTTGAAAAAGGATTTGAAACTTTGAAACAGTGAAAACAATCAGCAATCAGTAATCAGCAGTCAGCAAAATACACCAAAAAACAGAAAGCGGTGAAGTTAATATAAAAAACTTCACCGCTTTCTTTTACTGACTACTGACTGCTGATTGCTGATTACTCTAAAACTAAACAAACGCAAAATCAAACTGCGTCTGGTGAACTGATTTGTCGCTCGTGACGTCAACATCGCCTAAGTAAGCCTCGATCTCGTCCAGAACCCTTTTTTCTTCTTCGCGCAGGGTACGGGCGACTTCCGGGTGAACTCTGATCGTCGTGCGGCGCACGTCGTCCAGATTTTTCGATAAACGCCTCGCTTCGTCTAAAATTTCATAGCAAACCGTCTGCGCCGATTTTACCCAGCCCGCGCCGTCGCAGTATTCGCACGGCGAACACATCGTTCTTTCGAGCGATTGTTTGACGCGCTTGCGCGTCATAATGATCAGACCGAAATCGTTGAATGAAAGAACTTTGGTCGGTGATTTGTCGGTCGAGAGCGCTTCCTGAAGTGCCTGCTGGACTTTATGACGGTTGCGCCTGTCTTCCATATCAATCAGATCGAGAACGATGATGCCGCCGAGATCGCGCAGGCGAATCTGGCGGGCGATTTCGTCAACCGCTTCCATATTCGTTTTCGTGATCGTATCTTCGAGCCGCGCATTGCCTTTGCCGACAAATTTGCCCGTATTGACATCAATCGCAACTAATGCTTCGGTTTGATTAATGACGAGATAACCGCCCGATTTCAGCCACACGCGCGGTTTCAGAGCCTTGTCAATTTCGTCCTGCACGCCGAAGGCTTCGAGAATCGGCTGGTCTCGCATATAGAGTTTGACGCGCTTGACCATTTTCGGCTGGATGCGGTTGATAAATTCGACGATCCGCTGGTATTCCTCTTCCGAATCAACGCGAATCGCCGTGAAATCGTCCGAAAGCTGATCTCTCAGAAGACGCTGGATCAAATCCAAATCCTGATGAACGAGCGCGGGCGATTTCGCTTTTTCGGCATCTTTTTTGATGTCCTGCCAGGTGCTGACCAGATAACGCGCATCCTGCCGCAGATTTTCTTCGTCAATTCCCGTTCCGGCGGTGCGGACGATAAAACCGCCCGACGGAATATCTTCGGTCTGGCGAATTGCCTGGATCACTTTCCGGAGCCGTCCGCGTTCGTTGGACGATTCGATCTTGCGCGACACGCCGAGATGTTCGATAGTCGGCATATAAACCAGAAATCTGCCCGGAAGCGCGATGTGCGATGTGATGCGCGCTCCTTTGCGGGCGATCGGTTCTTTGGCGATCTGAACGAGAATTTCCTGACCTTCGCGCAGAAGATCGGTGATCGTCGGCTGGGAACTTTCGCGCCGGCTGCCGCTTCCCGAACGACTGCTTCTGCCGGATTTGGTTTCCTTGCCCGAATCGCCGTCCGCGCTGTCGTCCGAATCGGATTTTTCATGACGGTCGCCGCTCTTGCCGCCGCGCCCGCGTCCGCCGCGCCGCCGTCCGCGCCCGCCGCGCCGGACTGCCATTTCCGAAATGGAATCCGATTCGCTGACGCTTGCTTCAGCGTCGGTCGGCGTTTCACTTGTTTCCGCGGCAGATTCTGATTCCGCCTTTTTTGATTTTGCCGAAGCTTTGCGGCTTCGCGTAGTTTTCTTTTTCGGTTTTTCTTCCGTTTCGCCCGCGTCTTCCGCGTCTTTCGCTTTTTTCGCGGTTGATTTTTTGCGCGTCGGCTTTTTCGCGGTCGAGGTTTTTCGCGCGGTTTTTTTCTTCGGCTTTTCTTCCGTTTCTTCGCTTTCGGCTTCGGGTTTCTTCTTGGCGCGGCGGCTTCGCGTGGTTTTTTTCTTCGGCTTTTCTTCCGTTTCTTCTTCGTCGGCAACGCGCTCGAAACCGTTCGCTTCTTTTGAAACCGAGTCAATCAATGAGCCGACTTCCGCCGTGCCGGTGCTTTCCATCTCGAATTCGACGGCGCGAACCTGATCGAAAAGAGCTTCCTGCATATAAGCGTCCTTGAACATCTCGCCCGTGTCTTCGTCGTCAATGACACGCTCGAAACCGGAATCTTCGTATTCGAAAACAGGCTCGTGTTCCTCTTCGTCTTCTCCCGTTTTTTCTTCCTCGTCTTCTTCGGCTTTTTCTTCCTGTTTTTGTTTTCCTTTTTTACCGCGCCGCGATTTGCGTTTGCTTTTCGGTTCTTCTTTTTCCTCTTCTTCGTCTTCCGCGCCGGTTTCCGCCAGCGGTTCGGCTAATTCCTGCGCTTCTTCCATCTCTTTTTCGCGTTTGAGACGCTCTTTGTAAAGATGGTCGGTAACTTCCGGGTCGGCATCGTCTTTCGAGGTCTTTTTGCCCTTTTCCATAACGATGCGTTCGATCTCTTCTTCTTCATCGAAAAAGTCGGACACATACAAAAACGCGTCTCGCTCCAGACCGATCTCGACAAACGCCGACTGCATTCCGGGCAGAACTCTCTGCACGCGCCCTTTGTAGATATTGCCGACGACGCCCGTGTTTTCTTCGCCGCGTTCGATATAAAATTCGGTTACTTTGCCATTATCCAAAATGGCGATCTTTTTCTCGCGCCCGTTGACGCTGATGATCATTTCTTTCGACATAAATTGTAGAATTTTCCTTACAAAAATTTTTAAGTTTTCGGCTTGAAGAAAGTAGTTTTTTCGAGGGAAGGCAAACTTTTGTAAGATTAAATTGAGATTTTTACAGACTGATTCCTTAAAACCGCCGTTTGCGGTTTTGCGGGGATAAATTTAAAGTTTTCGATTGATTTTGAAACCCGGTTCAAAACGCTCGGAAGAGTAAGTTTTCTCACAAAGGAATCTCTTGCTTTTATTTGTTTTCAAAAACAGGGAGCGCGTAAAAATTTCTTTTTCAATCGCGCTCGAAACCCGCTCTATATATCAATTAAAACTAATCGTAAAAATTCTTAAAAAATCTTTCTTGTTTGCAAATATTCGATTTTCTTCAAGCAAACTTCGCTTAGTATAGAAGAAAAATGGTAAATGGTAAATGGTAAACGGCGGATTTACAGAATTTTAGTCGGTTGAATGAAATATATTAAGCTCATAAAACCACAGATTCTCACAGATAAACACAGATAAACTAAGTAAAATCAGTGCGCATCTGTGAGAATCTGTGGTTTTATTTTTTTGATTGAAAAATAATTTGATAATTTGCTTTCATCCGCCATTTACCATTTACCATTTACCATTTACCATTAAAAACATGGAAATTTATTTTCAGCTTATCAAAGACGCGGACACCTTGCGCGAAGCGTGCGAACAGCTCAAGACGGAAGACTATTTAGGCTTTGATACCGAAACGACCGAACTCGATCCGTATGACGGAAACATTCGCCTCGTTCAGCTCAGCAACGGGCGCGATACGAAGGTCATTGACCTGATGCCTTTTCGAGAAAAAGGCGATTTAAAAACTCTGCCGGAACTCGCGCCTCTGCGTGAACTGCTCGCCGCGCCGAAGCCGATCAAGATCGCGCACAACGCGAAATTCGACGCGAAATGGGTTTGTCATCATCTCGGCACGGACATCGGCGGCATTTTCGATACTCTGCTTGCCAGTCAGCTCATCGCGGCAGGCGATCAAGACCGGCGGCATAACTTGGCGGAAGTCGCTAATTTTTTTCTCGGCATCGAGGTTGATAAATCGGAGCAGGTTTCCGATTGGAACGCAGCGGAACTTTCGGACGCGCAGATTCAATACGCGGCAAAAGACGCGGCGATTATGGTCGGTCTGCGGGAAAAAGTCGTCGAAAGATTAAAGCAGGACGTGCTTGTCAAAGTCGCAAAATTAGAATTCGACTGCGTGATGCCGATCGCGCAGATGGAGGTCAACGGCTTTTATCTGGACGCTGTGCTGTGGCGCGAACAGCTCGAAAAAGTAAAAAAAGAACAGTCGGTCGTCGCGCTCGAACTCCAACAGATGCTTTCCGCCGGGGTCGCGCAGGCTTCGCTTTTCGGCGTGGCGGAAATAAATCTCGACTCGCAGGCGCAGGTAACGGACGCGCTGAAAAATTTAGGCGTTCCGGTTCCCGAAACGACGCGCGGGTGGCAATTACAGCCGCTCGCCGCCGATTATCCGGTTGTCGCCAAACTCTTGGAATATCGCGGTGTGGCGAAAGCAATTTCGAGTTTCGGCGAAAATATTCTCGAATACATCAAACCCGAAACCGGCAGAATTCACGCCGATTTTCGTCAGATCGGCGCGCCGACCGGCAGATTTTCGTGCAACAATCCGAATCTCCAGCAGATACCGCACGAGGAAGCCTATCGAAGATGTTTCCGCGCCCCTGAAGGCAAAAAACTCGTTATCGCCGATTATTCGCAGGTCGAACTTCGGATTTTAGCCGATTTTTCCAATGACGAAAATTTTATTAAAGCCTTTCAGTCGGGCGAAGATTTTCACCGCGCGACCGCCGCGCAGGTTTTCCGCGTTAAACCCGAAGACGTTACTGCCGACCAGAGAAGTTTTGCCAAGCGTCTGAATTTCGGCGTTGTTTACGGCATCGGCGCACAGCGATTCGCTCTGATGACGGGACTTTCCCAGCGCGAAGCCGAAGACGTGATGCGCCGCTATTTTGCTACCTATCGCGGACTTGACGGCTGGCTTCGTGAAGCGGCGCGAAAAGTCGTCGCGGAACGAACGGCACGCACCGCTTCGGGCAGAATGCTCCGTTTCCGCTTTGACGAAAACGACCGTTCACAGGTCGCCGCCGCCCAGCGTAACGGCAAGAATTTTCCGATCCAGGGAACGAGCGCGGATATTTTGAAACGCGCTCTGCATCTTCTGCATGAAAAGATTCGCGGCACTTCCGCCAAACTCGTCAATATCGTTCACGACGAAGTTATTCTCGAATGCGGCGCGGACGAAGCGGAAATTTCCGCCAAAAATCTTGAAGATGCGATGTGCGACGCGGGCGAGGAAATCATCAAAAAAGTTCCCGTCAAGGTTGACGTTCACATCGCCGACGAATGGACGAAATAATTTCAGCCGCAATAAAAATTCGCAAAAAAGCCGGACGGCAAAGCAAGCGTCCGGCTTTTTTTATTTAAAGTTTCCGCGAGCGTTTTACTTTGATTCGCTCCGGCGTGATAAAATTTATCTGAAAATAAAAATTTATTTTATAAAACTTTTATGAAAGGCAGTGAAATCAGACAGAAATTTTTAGAATACTTTGAAAAGAACGGGCATAAACAAGTCCATTCCAGTCCGCTTCTTCCGGCAAACGATCCGACGCTTTTGTTTGTCAACGCGGGAATGAATCAATTTAAAGACGTTTTTCTCGGCAATGAAAAACGCGATTACTCGCGCGCGACGAGTTCGCAAAAATGTATCCGCGCGGGCGGCAAGCACAACGACCTCGACGAAGTCGGAAAGACGGCGCGGCATCACACGTTTTTTGAAATGCTCGGCAATTTTTCGTTCGGCGATTATTTCAAAGAAGATGCGATAAATTTCGCGTGGGATTTTCTCGTCAATGAACTGAAACTCGATCCGCAGAGATTGTGGTTCACCGTTTTCGAAGGCGACGAAGAAGTTGGAGCGGATGTGGAAGCCGAAGAACTTTGGATAAAAGCCGGCGCGCCGAAAGAGCGGGTTTTGCGTTTCGGCAAAAAGGATAATTTCTGGCAGATGGGCGACACCGGACCGTGCGGACCGTGTTCGGAAATTCATTATTATATGGGCGACGAGCCGGAAAACCCGGAAAAAAACCGCGCCGAATTCGTGAACAATGACGAGGGCGACACGACGATGGAAATCTGGAATCTCGTCTTTATGCAGTTCGACCGCGCGGAAGACGGCAAAGGCGGTTTTACTCTAACGCCTCTGCCCGCGCCGTCGGTTGACACGGGCGCAGGACTCGAACGAATGGCGGCGGTCTTGCAGGGCGTTTCGACCAATTATGAAACCGATCTGATAAAACCGATCATCAATAAAACTGCGGAATTAGCCGAAAGATTTTACGAAGCCGGAACGCAGAGCGGTTTTGCGATGCGCGTCGTTGCCGACCATGCGCGGGCGACCGCCTTTGCCATCGCCGACGGGATTTTGCCGGGTAACGAAGGCAGAAATTACGTTCTGCGGAAGATCATGCGCCGCGCCATCTATCACGGGCGCGAGCATCTCGGATTTCAGGATTTGTTTTTTCACAAAGTCTGCGATTTCGTCGTCGAGCAGATGAAAGACGCTTTTCCCGAACTCGAAGTTCAACGCGATTTCATCGGCAAAATGGTGCGCCTCGAAGAGGAAAGATTTGGAAATACGCTAACGGTCAGTCTGAAAAAGTTGAACTTCATTATTGAAGAATATGTTAAAGCAAGGGCAGCGCTGAAATATGCTTTAGATAATCCTAACGAGGAAACCGATGCAAAATTAATAACCTATCCTCGCGTAGTTGATATAGCAATATTGAATGATACTTATGGATTGCCAATTGATTTAGCCTATGTTGCGTTGTCTCAAAATGACGTTATTCTTGCAGGAAGTAAAATCAATATTGATGGAAAAGCCAAAATACAAACAATCAGAGTTAGGGAATTAAGTGAGGAAGAATTCAACTTTTTAATAAGTGAATCTAAACAAAAGCTTCAACAAACTTCTGAAATTGGCAAAACAAAACAAGCCGAAAAAATCAATCCGATTTACACAGCTTTAGAACGAACTTCCGTCAAATCAACTTTTCGCGGTTACGAAGAAACGCATGTTGAAGACGCGAAAGTCATCGCTTTGGTCAAAAACGATGAACGAGTCGAACAATTAACCGAAGGCGACGAAGGTTTGATCGTTCTCGATCACACGCCGTTTTACGCCGAAGCGGGCGGACAGGTCGGCGATACAGGGTTTATCAGTAAGCCGTTAGCAGTAAGCAGTGAGCAGAATGGAGAAACTGCTGACCGCTCACCGCTCACTGCTCGCGTTCTCGATACATTCGCGCCCGTGCAGGGAATTATTCTGCATAAATCGAAGATCGAAAAGGGCAGCGTCAAGATCGGCGATACGGTTTCGGCGACGGTTGATGTTGAAAAGCGCGATGCGACCAGACGCAATCATACGGCGACGCATCTCGTTCACGCCGCGCTCAAAGAAGTTCTCGGCACGCATGTCAAACAAGCCGGTTCGGTCGTCGCACCGACATATCTGCGGTTCGATTTTACGCATTATCAACCGCTGTCGGAGGCGGAAATTACCGAGATCGAGGATTTAGTCAACCGCTACATTCTGGAAAATCATCCGGTTAACACGAATATTATGGCGATCGAGGAAGCGATGCGTTCCGGCGCGGTCGCGCTGTTCGGCGAAAAATACGGCGCGGACGTGCGCGTTTTGTCGGTCGGCGGCGGCGAGTTTTCCATGGAACTCTGCGGCGGAACGCACGTTCGCGCGACGGGCGACATCGGCACTTTTAAGATCACTTCCGACGAAGCGATTGCTTCGGGCGTGCGCCGCATTCGTGCGATTACGGGTTTCGATTCGATCAGACGTTTCCGCGAAGACGAAAAACTCATCGCCGAAGCCGTCCAGATCGCCAAAGCCCAGCGCGACAATCTGCCGAACGCGATTGAAAAATTGCAGGAAGAATTAAAACGCGCGAAACGTGAAAATGACGAATTAAAAATGAAGATCGCCACCGGCGCGATTTCAAGCGCGTCGTCAAACGGCGACGAGGCAAAAGAGATCAACGGCGTAAAAGTCATCACAAAGATCGTCGAAGGTTTAGATAAAGGCGGAATGCGCCATCTGTCCGACACGCTTCTCGCCAAAATAAAATCCGGCGTGGTCGTTTTGGGCAGAACCGAAGACGAAAAAGTCTCGTTCATCGTCCGCGTGTCCGACGATCTGACCGACAAAATAAAAGCCGGAAAGATCGTCCAGGAAATCGCGCCCATCGTCGGCGGTCGAGGCGGCGGCAAACCCGATATGGCAGAAGGCGGCGGAACGGACGCGAGCAAATTGGGTGATGCTTTGGAAGCGAGTTACAAATCGGTCGAGCAAATGCTCGGATGATAAGTTAATAATGGCGTTAACAAATTCGCTCACTTATGAGAAATGAAGATGTCTTGCCGCCTCGCTTTCCCCGCGAAGCGCAAATAGCCGCGCTCCTTTAGAGCGCGGTCGGAATGAATAATCTGGCAAAAGGGCGTTTTAACGTCCTTGATAATGGCTGAAACCGACGGAAAGAAGGGCGTTAAAACGCCTTTTTTTTTATTAACTGATCAATGCCGCGCCCTAAAGGGACGCGGCTATCCGCGCTTCGCGGTAGGTGTTTCAAATATATCAACGCAAATTAAATTCGGATTCACATTACAAGATCGAAAAAAACTGTTTAGACAGCTTCTTTGAGAGTGTTTGAAAACTATCTGCCGACGAGTGCAGACGACCTGCCGGTTAGTGCAGATAACTTGCGGATCAGTTGAGATGACCTGCGGATGAGTGCAGACGAGTTGCGGATTGGTTGAGATGACTTGCGGATTGGTGAAGAACGCTTGCGGATTGGTTGAGATGACTTGCGGATGAGTGCAGATGAGTTGCGGATGAGTGCAGACGAGTTGCGGATGTGTTTAGTCCGCCTGCTGACAAGGAAAGATGAGTCGCCGGTTTGTTTAGAACAGTTTAAATAGTAAACGGAATGTGAAAAGACGGGAATATAAAAGATCAAAGTTATTTATATTCCCGTCTTGCTGTCTTTTAAGTAAAATCCGCGTTTTTTATTGAATCCGCTTTGCGGAAGCCGTAACTGCGCCGCCGGGTGTGGTGGCGATGAAGTAAAATTCTCTGCCTTGCCCCCAACGCAGATCGGCTATTACCAGATCGAAGGTGAGCTGAAACGGCGGGTTCGGTGTCATGATGGTCATCGTTCCGGTACAGTCGGCGTTGACGGTGTATGTCCCGGAATCAACGGCGCGCGAGATATTGCCGTTGTTGCTGCGCGTAACTTTGTTCGTCAGATTGCCGCTGCCGTCGAATGTCATCAGATTGACGGTGGCGAACGGGACGGGCGTATTTGGCGGCGGCGCGGCAAAACCGTCGCCGATGGCGGCATAGCTGCCCATCAGGCTTTCGATGCCGCAGCGGTTTGATGCTCCGTGAGATGCTCGTTCGTTCTCGGATTCCTTTTCCGTCTGCGCGTGCGCGACCGTGTTAATTCCGGTCAGACTGCCGGCGATGGAAATTCCCGCCGCCAGCAGGCTGAAAAAAAGCAGTCCGCCGAAGGTCGTGGCTGCGATTCGTTTTAAGTTCAATTTCGATTTCATAAATAGTGTCTCCTTTTTGATTTTTAGATTTCCTTTTGAAAATCATTGAGTTGGATTATAATTAGCGGCGAGAACACAAAGCATGACCGAAACCTGACCATAATCTGACATTTTGCTGTCCTTTTTTTGTTTTCGGCATTTTCTGGCTTGCGTCTATGGAAAATTCGAAATTTTCAAGCGAAAGTCGCTACCTTTTCGACGACATCATCATCGAGCGCGGCAATTTTCGGGTGTCCAAAAACGGCGAGGCAAAATCGCTCACGCCGCGCGCCTTTGACGTTCTCGTCTATCTGATCGAAAAGCGCGGGCGCGTGGTCGAAAAACAGGAAATATTCGATGCGGTCTGGAAGGAAACTTTTGTTACCGACAACGCTCTGATGCGTGCCGTCAAAGAGATTCGCCGCGAACTCGGCGACGATGCCGCCGCGCCGCGCTATGTCAAAACCGTCCATAAACGCGGTTATCAATTTATCGCGGAAGTTGCCGAACAGGCGGAAATGCCGGAATCAAAGCCAACTGCCGATAAAACGGAAGCGGCGGAAATGAAAATTTCGGAAAATGAATCGAAAATCGAAAGTCCGAAAATCCGAAATCCGAAATCCGAAATCCGAAATCCAAAATGGCTTCGAGCGGCTTTGCCCGTCGTCATCTTATTTGCCGCCGTTATTCTTGCCGCTTGGTTTCTCGGTAAACGGAACACCGAACAAATCAAGTCAATCGCCGTTTTGCCCTTTCAAATTGAAAGCGGCAGTGCGGACATCGAATATCTTTCGGACGGAATTACCGAAAGCATAATTAATAACCTGTCGCAGATTTCCGACCTAAAAGTGATGTCGAGAAATTCCGCTTTCCGCTTCAGGCAAAATCAAACCGACGCGAAAAACATCGCCGCTCAGCTCGGCGTGGAAACTCTGGTTACGGGCGACATCCGGCAGATCGAAGACAAATTAGTCATCAGCATCCGCCTGATTGACGGCAAAGACGAATCGCAAATCTGGGGCAGTCAGTTTGTTAAAACTTCGGGCGACATCATCGGCGCGCAGAACGAGATCGCGCAGGCGGTCGTCAGCAATCTGCGTCTGAAACTGACCGATTCCGAACAACGGCAGTTAGCTAAACGCTACACCGAAAATTCGGAGGCTTACCGGCTCTATCTGAAAGGGCGTTATCACACATTCAAATTAACGCCGCCGGAAATTCAAAAAGGAATTTCATATTTTCAGCAGACGATAGAAGTTGATCCGTCATACGCTCTCGCCTACACGGGACTTTCGGATGCGTATCGGGCGCAGGCGCTTTCGGGCGAGATTCCGGCGACCGACGTTATGCCGAAAGCGAAAGCGGCGGCACTCAAGGCGCTTGAAATTGATCCGTCGCTCGCCGAAGCGCACACTTCGCTCAGCTCGATAATTTTTTGGTATGACTGGAATCCGCAGGCAGCCGAAGATCAACTGCGACGCGCTTTACAGCTTAATCCGAACAACGCCGACGCGCATATTTTTTACGCCTATCTGCTTTCAAACACCGGACGGCACGCCGATGCGCTCGCCGAAGCGAAACGAGCCGGAGAACTCGATCCGCTTTCTCTGGTCATCAACGCGCTCGAAGGACAATTTCTGCTTCACGCCGGAAAACCGGACGAAGCATTGGCAAAACTGCAAAAAACTTTTGAATTGGACGCGAATTTCGGTCTGGCGCATTTGTTTGCCGCCAGTGCCTTAATCGAAAAAGGAATGCACACGGAAGCAATCGCCGAAGCGCGTAAAGCCGGAGATTTAAACAGCCTCGGCGGTCAGCCGGTCGCTTTGCTTTGCTACGCGCTGGTCAAATCTGGCAAACCGGCGGAAGCGCGGGAGGAACTTGAAAAATTATTGAATTTATCAAAAGAGCGTTACGTTTCGCCGTATCAGATCGCGCTGATCTACAACGGGCTGGGCGAGCGCGACAAAACTTTCGCATGGCTCGAACGCGGTTTTGAGCAGAGAGACCCGCGAATGACATTTCTGAAAGTCGAACCGAAATGGAACAACCTGCGAGCCGAGCCGCAATTTGCCGGTTTGATGCGGCGGATGAATCTTGAATAAGGTAGGAAAATAATGAAAGATTCTGTTTTCAAAACGTATGGCATTTTCATTATTACGTTTGCCTTGACGTTTTACGCTCTCGGCGCGGGCGTGATAGACAATCACGTCCTCTATCAGACTTTTCCGACGGTCGGCGAAAACGAGTTCGTTGCCTTTCGCGCCGTCTTTACGCCGCGCATCGTTGCTCTTTTAGTCGTGCCGTTAATCTTGCGTTTTGTGTTTTCATTTTTACTTTTATGGCTGCGTCCGGCGGCGATTCGCGCGTGGCACGTCTGGCTTTTTATATTTTTTCAAGCCGTCGCGTGGATTTCGACCTTCGCCGTTCAGCTTCCTATTCAAATGGAACTCGACAAAGGCAAAAATCCCGAATTGATCGAAAGACTTTTAGACTCGATCTGGCTGCGCTCGACAATGAACGCCGCCTGCGCCGCCGTTATGTTGTGGATGATGTTTCTGGTTATTCGCAGTCTGGTAAATGAAAAGAACGAAATCGGGTAAAAATGCGAAATACGCGCAAAGCAAACGTAAAAAAATTCAAAAAAAATTACTTGCTTTGCGCGTATTTTTCGCGTCAGGCTGAAGCCGAAACCGGACGGCAATTTCTCATTCCGCTGTTCGGAATGTTGTCGTCAAGATTCATTTCCGGTTCTTTCGGTTTGTCGTTTTTGTTTGACGTGATCAAAGCGACCGAACCAACAATGATCGTTGCTCCAAACAGCATCTGCGATGTGAAAGATTCGCTGGCGATCAGCCAGCCTAAGAATACGGCGATGACCGGATTAACATAAGCATAAGTCGAAACCATCGCCGGTTGCGCGTTTTTCAGAAGCCAACTGTAAGCCGTAAATCCGACGAGCGAGCCGAAAATTATCAGATAAATTACGCCGAACCACGAAACGTTGGAAACTTCGGCGATGTTAAAGCGGAACATTTCGCCCGTAATAAAACTGACGAAAAGCAAAACCAGACCGCCCGAAAACATCTGCATTCCGGCTGTCAAAACCGAAGATTTCGGAACGGGCGCGCGCAGACCATAAAGCGAACCGATTGCCCAGCTCATCGCCGCGCCGATGATCGCCAGAGATGCGAAAAACTGCATCGAATCGGTCGCGGTTGCAGCTTCCATCTGCCCGCGAATCAAAAGCCACACCCCGAAAAATCCGAGAAAAATTCCCGCGACCGTTTTCAATGTCGGGCGCGATTTTTTCAGCCAGAGCCAACTCAGCAGAATGATCCAGAACGGTTCGGTGGCGACGAGCAGAGCCGCCAGACTCGACGAAATATACTTTTCCGCAAAAACCACGCCGCCGTTTCCGCCCAAAAGCAGAAGCGTTCCGACGACGAAACTCGTCTTCCAATGCGCGAACTTCGGCGTTTCATATCCTTTGGAAAAAAAGCGCGCGATCAAAAATAAAATGCCGCCCGCGAGGACAAAACGCCCGCCCGCCATCAAAAACGGCGGCAGAGTTTCGATCGCGTATTTGATCGCCAGATAGGTCGAACCCCAAAAAATATAAACGGAGGCAAACGCCGCCAGTAATATGATCGTCTTTCGATTAAAAAAATTCGCTCTCGTCGTTTCCATAAAAAACTTCCCCCGACTCGTTAAAATTCAATATTGCTTGATTTTTATTTCTGTCTTTTGCCTTTCGCCTTTTTATCAGCAGGCAAATTTTCGTCCAATTTTTCAAGCGGCAAAGCCGTCGTTTCCTTGATCGTCTGCAAAACGACCGTCGTTTTGGTCGTGGCAACATTCGGCACGTTTTTCAATTCCTCGCGCAAAAGACGCGACAGGTCTTCCGTATCTTTGACGCGCACCTTTAGAAAATAAGAATCCTCGCCCGCCACGTCGTGAACTTCCAAAACTTCCGGTATCGCCGCTAAGAATTTGTCCGTTTCCGAACAGCATTCGTGCGTGCGGACGGCGACAAACGCCGTCAGACCGAATTCGACCTGAGCGGCATCTATCTTGGTCTCAAAGCCTTTTATAACGCCGCGCTCTTCGAGTTTTCTGATCCGCTCTAAAACGGCGGATGCGGCAAGACCGACCTGCCGCGCGATCTCCGCATTGGCGATTCGTGCGTCTTGCTGAATAATGTTCAGTATTTGTCTGTCAATGTCGTCAATCATTCTCTCATTAGCTCCACTGACAGAATAATCATCTGTCAAAAGTTTGTCAAGCGAAATATTGTTCGGTTTTGGAAATTGTTTAGCGAAGCATATTTATAACGAATGTCAAATGTGTTATGTTCTCAAATAACGGAGAAATAAAAACTATGAGCGCGGTTCTAAAATTCGAGAACAAACCGGATGAAATATTTTCCTATAATCCCGCGACCGGCGAAGAGATCGGAAAAGTGGCGAATACATCGGCTGAAGAAGTTAAAACGGCGGTCGAAAATTCCCGCAAAGCGTTTCAAACGTGGCGAAAAACTTCGTTTGCCGAGCGTAAAAAATTCGTCATGAAAGCCCGCGAAATTATCCTGGCGGAAATGGACGAGATCGCGCGGCTCATTTCCGACGAATCGGGCAAACCCGTCGCCGAAGCTCTCTCGATGGAAATCGCGCCGGTTCTCGATCTGATGCAGTATTTTGCGCGGAATACGGAAAAACTTCTTCGCCCGCGCAAGATAAATATCGGGCTTTACAGGCTTTTGGGGCGTTCGTCAAAGATCGTCTATCAGCCGCTCGGAGTGGTCGGCATTATTCCGGCGTGGAATTATCCGTTTTCGATTCCGCTCGGCGAAACGGCGATGGCTCTGATGGCTGGAAATACGGTCGTTTTGAAACCTTCGGAACTCACGCCTTTGATCGGTTTGAAGATCGGCGAAATTTTTGAAAAAGCCGGAACACCTGAAAATATTGTGCAGGTCGTAACGGGCGCGGGCGAAACGGGCGCGGCGTTGGTCGAATCCGCGCCGGATAAGATAATGTTTACGGGAAGCGTGGCAACCGGAAAGAAGATCGCCGAAAGCGCGGCGAAAAATTTAACTTCGGTTGTATTGGAACTCGGCGGCAAAGACCCGATGATCGTGTTTGCCGATGCAAATCTCGAACTCGCTGCCGAAGGCGCGGTCTGGGGCGCGTTCTGCAACGCCGGACAAAGTTGTTCGTCAGTCGAAAGACTTTATGTCGAAGAATCGGCGAAAGAAAAACTCACGAATTTAATTGTTGAAAAAACGAAAAAATTAAAACAGGGTAAAGGCAGTGAAGACGAAACAGATATCGGCGCGATGAGTTCGGAAAGACAGTTAAAAATCGTCAAAGATCACGTCGCGGATTTTGAAAGATCGGGCGCGAAAATTCTCACGGGAGGCAAATCGGAAGATTTATTTTTCGAGCCGACCGTTATTGCCAAAACCGACAATTCGATGCGGGCGATGCGCGAAGAAACTTTCGGTCCGACTCTGCCAATCGCCGTTTTTAAAACTGAAGACGAAGCGGTAAAACTTGCCAACGATACGGAATTCGGTTTGACGGCGAGCGTCTGGACTAGCGATTTAAAGAAAGGAAAGCGCGTTGCCGAACAGATCGAAGCCGGAAGCGTCTGCGTCAACGAAGTTTTATATACGCACGGCATCGGGCAAACGCCGTGGGGCGGCTTTAAAAATTCCGGTCGCGGCAGAACGCACGGTTTGGAAGGTTTGCTGGAACTCGTTCAGCCGCAGCACATTCACGTTAATAAAATCTCGATTCTGCCCGATGCGTGGTGGTTTCCGTATGGAAAAAATGCAATCGAAACTTTCAAAGGTTTTGCCAGATATTTCGCTTCCGGTTCGGCTTTTCAAACAATGAAACTTACGCCGAAGCTGTTGAAAAGACTTAAAGAATTGAAAAAAAAATAGCGCGGCATTTTCTTTTGCCGCGCTGTATAAGATTGTCTTTGAAGGAAAAATAAAAAGGAAAAACTTTATTTTAGTATTCAGAATAAGCTACTTCCGGCGGATAATAGAACGGACCGACGGTTTCCAGCGTTTTCGTGTCGAATTTCTTACGCGCGCCGCAATTTAAGCATGCACGATATGAAGCTTTTCTATTCGTAAAAGGTCGGCTCAGATTCTTATGCCAGCAGCCGAAAAGTTTGCCGATTAAGCCGATTTTTTCACCAAAAGCACCGATTGTGCGGTTGATTGTTTGTTCTGCGATCCGATTCTGTTCTAAAATTCCTTGCATTTTTCTTCCTCCTTACATTGTTTTAATGTAATTTGTCCGATTTTCAGACGTTTTTTCGGGGAAAGTTTTGCGTTTTTCTTATAAACCACCAAATTAATGGTTTTTCCTTATTATTTCTCCTTTTTCTAACGCGTAAATTCCGTTAGAATATTTTCAACGATTGTTTCTGGAGCAAATATAGTGCCAAAAAAAGAGAAAATTTTAATTTTACTGACAATTTTTTTATTGTTTAACGTTATTTCGGTCAAAGCATGGGACGATGCGGGACATAAAACGATCGCTTACATCGCCTGGTCGCAGATGTCGCCCGAAGCGCGCGAACGCGCGTTTAATATTTTGATGAGCGCGCCGGAAGATGCCGATCTGAGCGTCTTTTATTTGCAGGATTCGCGTCCGGCGGAAATAAAACGGCGCGAACTTTTTATGCTCGCCTCGACCTGGGCGGACATCGTGCGCGACCGGAAATTCAAGGCGCGGATGGAAAAATACCATCGCTCGAACTGGCATTACGACGACACCTTCTGGACGACCGAAAACGGTCAGGTAAAGATCGTGCCGAACCCGGACGAAGAAGGCGGAAAAGCGGTCGAAAAACTTACCGAATTCGACAAGGCGTTGAAAAACGCGGCGGTTTCGGACGAAGAAAAAGCCATCGCGCTGGCGTGGATTCTGCATCTCGGCGGCGACATTCATCAGCCTTTGCATACTTCGGCACGAATTACCGAACTCGAACCGAAAGGCGATCAGGGCGGGAATCTTTTTCTACTTACGCCGAAAGACACGCCGCGCGAGAAAAGCGAAAATCTTCACTGGTTTTGGGATTCGATTCTCGGTCGCATCGTTCCGCGCAAAGATATGTCTGACACCCAGTATATTCCTCTGCTCGGCGATTCGATCATGAATAAATATCCGCAGGGCGAAATGCAGAATCGTCTGGAAATCGGAAATTTCAGACAGTGGCAGCAGGAAGGCGTTAAACTGGCGATGACCGAAGTTTTTTCTTCGGATTTGATTCGCTATGAAACTCCGTCGGCAAAATACCGCCGCAATGCTTTTGAAGTTTCCGAAGAGCAGATGGCTCTCGCCGGTTATCGTCTGGGCGCGATGCTCGAACAGATTTTCGGCGGACAAACCGACAAAAAATAATTTTACCCGATGAATCAATTATTGGATTATTTCCAAAACAGACAGACGGAAATCTGCGAAAAAATTTCCGAGATTGTCGAGATCGAATCGCCTTCGCACGACACGGAAGGAAGCCGCCGCGTCGTTCGATGGATAGAAGCGGAACTCGCAAAAATTTCGGACGATTTTACTATTGAAAAAATCGAAGCCGAAAATTTCGGCGAACATTTAATAATTCGCGCTTTTGAGTCAGACAAAAAACCTGTTCTTTTACTCGGACATACCGACACTGTTCACCCGCGCGGAACTAAACGGCAGAATCCGACGCGCATCGAAAATGGGCGGCTTTACGGTTGCGGTTCGTTCGATATGAAGGCAAATATCGTTTTGATCCTGGAAGTTTTGCGCGCCTTTCAAGAATTAAATTTAACTCCGAATCGTCAGGTAAATGTTCTTTTGTCGTGCGATGAAGAGATCGGAAGTCCGACCGGACGCGAGATCGTCGAGCGCGAAGCGAGAAACTCAGAGTTTTGTCTGGTCTGCGAACCGTCGGCTAGCGGCAAAATAAAAACGGGCAGAAAAGGAACGGGAATGTTCAAATTGAAAACGCACGGCATTCCCGCGCACGCCGGACTCGAACCGGAAAAAGGTGCATCCGCCGTTCTGGAAATTGCGAAGCAGATTCAAAACGTTCACTCGCTTAATGAATCCGGTCGCGGCACGACCGTCAACGTCTGCACCGTTTCCGGCGGCACGACCTCGAACGTCATTCCCGAATACGCGGAATGTTCGATTGATGTGCGTTTTACGACGCAAAGCGAAGCCGAAAGAGTAGAAAGCGGGCTGAAAGACATCGTTCCGTTCAACGAAAAAGTTTCGATCGAAATTACCGGCGAGATAAACCGCCCGCCGATGGAACGCACCGAAGCCGTCGTCAAACTTTTTGAAAAAGCAAAAGCAATTGCCGCTTCCTTCGATTACGAACTCGGCGAAACGCAGGTCGGCGGCGCGTCGGACGGAAATTTTGTCGGCGCGTTAGGCGTTCCCGTTCTCGACGGTCTGGGCGTAGCGGGCGACGGCGCGCATACTTTGAATGAATATATTTTTGTCGAAGATATTCCGAAACGCGCCGCCCTGCTCGCAATGCTTTTATTGTCCGATTAATTTTTCCGTCGGGTAATTTAACAGTTTACTGTTAAAATAGTGAAACAATGATTTATTTGGAAATCTTTTTGTTTCAGGATTGGTGGCAGGATTTTATCTGGGCGATCGGCGGAAGCGAGATCAGTTCGCCGATCCCGATCTGGCAGCTCGCTCTGCGGACGGTCATCGTTTACGGCGTCGCGCTGTTTCTCATCCGCGTCGCCAAACGCCGTTTTATGGGCGGTTTTACGACGTTCGATATTCTGCTCGGTTTCGTCGTCGGTTCGATCATGAGCCGCGCGATAACGGGCGCGATCCGCCTAATTGATATGATCGTCGTCGTATCCATTCTGATCGCGCTTCATTGGATAATCGCCGCCTTTACATATAAAAATGATAAAGTCAGCGAATATGTAAAAAACTCAGCCCGTAAACTGATCGAAGACGGCAAGATAGATGAAGACGCGATGGAGGAAAGCAAGATCGGCAAAAACGATCTTCTTCAGGCATTAAGGGAAAAAGGCGGCGTTGAAAAACCGGAAGAAGTAAAGTCCGCCTATCTCGAACGCGACGGAACGATCACGGTTATCCCGCGAAGTTGTGATACGCATATTGTTGAAGTTGATATAAAGGAAAACGTGCAGACCGTAAAAATAAAAATCGAACATTAATTTTCCGATGACTTTTCAGCCGAAAAACGAAAAGAAGCGTGCGCCGCGAAACCGCACGATAGAATTGAAAGAAAACGAAATCGAAAAATTTCGCGCCCGTTTGATTTCGACAAAAGAAATTTCCGGCATTGATTCGATAAAAAACAAAACCGTTTGCGGCGACACTTTCGAGATTCTCAAACTTCTTCCCGAAAAATCTTTCGACCTGCTTTTTGCCGATCCGCCTTACAACCTGACAAAAAATTTCGGCGAAAGCGTTTTCAAACAAACTTCGCTCGAAGATTATGAAAACTGGCTCGATTCGTGGCTGAATGATTGCGTTCCGCTTTTAAAACCGACGGCTTCCGTTTATATCTGCGGCGACTGGCGTTCGTCTTCGGCGATTCAAAATATCGGTTTGAAATATTTCCGTCTGCAAAACCGCATCACATGGGAACGCGAAAAAGGGCGCGGCGCAAAAGCGAACTGGAAAAACGCTTCGGAAGACATCTGGTTTTTCACCGTTTCCGACGAATACACATTCAACACGGAAGCGGTCAAAACAAAACGCAAAGTTCTCGCGCCTTACACGGAAAACGGAAAACCCAAAGATTGGAATAAATCGAAAACGGGAAATTTCCGCCTGACGCATCCGTCGAATCTCTGGACCGACCTGACCGTGCCGTTCTGGTCAATGCCTGAAAACACCGACCATCCGACGCAGAAACCGGAAAAACTTCTGGCGAAAATAATTTTGGCTTCGACAAATGAAAACGATTTGATTTTAGACCCGTTTGCGGGAAGCGGCACGACTTCGGTCGTCGCCAAAAAATTAAACCGCGCGTTTTGCGGCATCGAACTCGACGAAAAATACTGTCTGCTCGCGGAAAAACGTCTCGCTTTAGCCGAAACCGACAAAACGATTCAGGGATTTTCGGACGGCGTTTTCTGGGAAAGAAACAGTCAAAAAAGTAAAAAATAAAAACTCTGTGCAATCTCCGTGTTCTCTGTGTTAAATAAATTTTCTAACACAGAGAACACGGAGATTGCACAGAGAAAGCATTTAATTCTGAATTAAATTATTGATTCGTCCGCGTTGCTTGCTGGACGACTTTTGAGCTGACAAGTTTTCCGGTGGTATCGAATACGGCTTCGATGATTCCGCCGCCAGTGTCTTGCAGACGCTTAACGGTTTGTCCCGCCGCGTTGGTCGTTTCATTTAACACGCGCAGATTTGTCAGATTTCCGACCGTCCGGCTGTTTAGAACATTGCCGGTCGTGTCCAAAGTTTTCTCGACGATGTTTCCGGTTGTATCCAAAGTCCTTTGAACGGTCTGACCGAGCGTGTTGACGGTTTGACTCAAAACTCCGCCGGGTTGAAGCGCGGTGTTTGCCACATCGCCGACCGTGCCGACCGTTTTATCAACACTGTCCAGAACCTTCATCAGAATTTCCGGGTTGCGGTCAATCGTCGTCAGAGTGCGGTCAATGATGTTAGCTACATTGTCCAATTTTACTTTCAAAAGAACTTCCGCCTTTACGCCTTTGATCGTCAATTTTACCTTGTCAATTCCGGCATCCGCGCCAGCCGTCAACTGCAAGAGATTGGCGAGCCGCGCGTCGAGCGAAACTCGCGCCCGCAGATTTTCGACTTCGAGCGTGATCTCGTCAACCGACAGATTCGGCACGTCGAGTAAAACGTCCGGGTCGCCCGAAGCGGCTTCCTGCCGCCGTCGTTCACTTGACGCTTCCTGCCGCCGACGTTCTTCTTCCGTCAGTTGGCGAACGGGTGTCGGACGCGTTACCGGGGTTGGTGTCGGACGCGCCTGATTCGTCCGCGTCGTGATCGAAGTGTCCTGCGCCGCGATGTAAACCGGCGCACACATTAAAACAAATACAAAGATCAATACTTTGCTAAATTTTCCCACCTTAATTATTCCTCCTTGATTTCCTGTAATTTAATTTAAAAATAAAATTTCGCCCGCTTATCTATTTTCATTTGGCGGACGAAGCAGATTTATCTGATTCAAAATTTTTTCGAGCGAACCGCGAAAGCGCACGTCGCCGAAGACGTTTTTCAGCGTCACGGTGATGCGCTCGGCGCGAACCGCCGCGCCGACGTTGACCGAAACGGGCGGATTTTGCTCGCGTTTGACGCTGAGTTCGACCTTTGATTCGTAATCGGTCTCGACAATCTTTTTATCCGTGATCTCGACCTTGAAAGTTTCGTCGGCGGTTGTTGTGTCTTCCGTCGTTTGCTGGGCGGAAACATTCGCCGCGAAAACGACAGACACGAAAAAAGCGATAAAAATAAACTTTTTATTCGGCATAACGGTTTTTAATTTTTCGGCGAATCGGTTGTTTCCGGTTTTTTGGTTTTGTCGTCCGCGGGTGTCGTTTCCGCCGGTTTGGTTTCCGGTTTCGGCGCGGTGGTTTGAGAAGTCTGCGGCTTGATGCCGAGCGCTTCGTCAACGATTTTTTCGATGTCGGCAAACGTGCTGACGATTTTCAGAGTGATCCCGATGTCGCGGTAGATGACCTTCGGCTGAACCTCGTCGGGCAGATTCGTTCTTTCGGAAGACCATTCGGTTTCGCGCTCGAACGTGCCGGGAAATTCGACCTTCGGATCCGGCACGACCTCGAAGATCAGTTCCTTTGCCTGAATCTTCGCGGTAATTTCGACATCGGCGGGTTTTTCCTTTTTGTTTTCGGATGGTGTTGTCGTCGTCTGCTGGGCGTAGGAAAGATTGACGAAAAATAGAAATGCGAACAAAAAATATAAAAATTTAAAATTGTTCATTGTCTGACCCCTTGTTAAAAAGTTTCGTAAAACTTGGAAAACATTCTATCACAAAAAAATCGTTTTTTGGACAAATTTTTGTTAATTTTTACGGATGCAAAAATCGGAATTTTAAGCCAGAATAAAAACTTATGAAAATAGCGACCTGGAATGTAAATTCGATAAACGTCCGGCTCGAACAGGTTTTGAACTGGCTCGAAAAAACCGGGACAGACGTTTTGTGCCTGCAGGAAACGAAATGCGTTGACGAAAATTTTCCGTTTGAGGAAATCGCAAACGCCGGATATAAAACCGCGTTCATGGGCGAAAAATCCTACAACGGCGTGGCGATTCTTTCAAAACACGAACTCACGGACGTGCAGAAAAATTTTCACGACGACGCGCTCGACGCGCCGAAACGCCTGATCGCCGCGACCGTCAATAATGTCAGAATCGTCAACACATACATTCCGAACGGCACGGAACTCTGGACGGACAAATTTACTTTTAAACTGGATTGGCTGCAAAGACTTCGGAAAATGTTCGACGAAACCTGCGACCGTGAAGGCGATGTCCTACTCTGCGGCGATTTCAACGTCGCGCCGGACGAAACGGACGTTTGGAACGTAAGAGCATGGGAAGGCAAACTGCATTTTTCAAAACCCGAACGCGCCGCCATCCATCATGTCAAACAATGGGGCTTCGTTGATGTTTTTAGAAAAATGAATGGCGACGTAAAAGAATTTTCGTGGTGGAATTACCGCGAAGGCGCGTTTCCGAAAAATCACGGGCTTCGCATTGACCACATCTGGACAAGCGAATCTCTGGCAGAAAAATGCGTCGCCTGCTGGATAGACAAAGAACCGCGCGGCTGGGAACGCCCGTCCGATCACACACCGGTCGTCGCGGAATTTAATTTGTAAAAAGTTATTTTATTTACCCGTGAAATACGCGAAAGGAAGCGAATAGAAGCAGGAGAAATTGTCCACAGATATACACAGATGAACACGGATTTTTGAAGAAGTTAAATCAATCAACTTAGAGCAGATTTCAGTTATTTGAAATACAAAAACGATTCGGAATAAGTGAAAAGTGAAAGGTGAAAGGTTAATCTTTACTTCTCACTTTTCACCTTTCACCTATTCCGGCGTTGTATCGTATGGATTTGAAATCCGCTCTAATAATCAAAAATCATCTGTGTTCATCTGTGGACAAAATTTTTCGCATCTTTCGCAAGCGAATTTTTCTCAATTTCAACGCCAAATCTTCAAATATCTGCCGAACCATTTCTGCACGAACCGCGATTTCAGAGTTTCCAGAGTTTTTTCCGTCGCCACGGCTTGCGTAATTTTTGAAAGCGTCGGGTAAACGTGAATCGCCTTGCTCAGATCGTCGAGCGACAAGCCGAGTTTCATCGCCAGAACGAATTCGTGAACGAGTTCTCCGGCGCGAAGCCCGACGATATGCGCGCCGACGATTTGTTTTCCGTCTAAAATAATTTTCGCAAAGCCTTCGGTTTCGCCTTCGGCGTGAGCGCGGTCATTTTCTTCGAATTCGACTTTGATCACTTTTACGTCGCCGTGTTTTTTTCGCGCTTCACTTTCGGTCAAACCTGCGCGGGCGACTTCCGGTTCGGTAAATGTCGCCCACGGGACGACCGTGTAATCGGCTTTTTTCGTGAACGGGAAAAACAAAAAGCAGTTTTGCAAAACGATCTGCGCTTCGTAATCCGCCATATGCGTGAATTGGAATTTTCCGGCGACATCGCCCGCCGCGTAGATATGTTTTGCCGATGTTCGCAGATAATCGTCGGTGAAAATTTTCTTTTCGTCGTATTTTACATTCGCTTTTTCGAGGTCTAAACCGTACACATTCGGCTTTCTGCCGACCGCGACGAGAATTTCATCGCCGTTAATTTTTTCAGTTTTTCCATCTTTTTCGATAAAAACAATTTTCTCGCCTTTATCATTCGTTTCGGCTTTGACGGCTTTCGATTTCGTTAAAATTTTCACACCTTCATTTTCCAAAAGTTCGGTCATAAACGCGGAAACTTCCTCGTCTTCTTTCGACAAAATTCTTTTGTCCATCTCGATGATCGAAACTTTCGAGCCGAGTCTTTGGAAAGCCTGTCCCATCTCGACACCGATCGCGCCGCCGCCGAGAACGATCAATTTTTCGGGCAATTCTTTGAGATAAAAAACTTCTTCGTTCGTTATGTATTTTGTTTCTTTCAAGCCTTCAATCGGCGGAACGAACGGTGACGAACCCGTCGAAATGCAAAAACGCTTTGCTTTCATCGTTCGCTTTTCATCCGAATCTTTGAGCGCGACTTCGATCTCATTTTCATTCAAAAATTTCGGCGAACCGAAAACGACTTTTACGCCCATTTCCTCGAAAACTTCCGGCGCGTCGTGTTCTTCGATGGTTTTGATAATTTTTTGAACGCGGTTTGTGACGGAAGCGAATTTGTCATTCTTAAATTTGAAATCCGAAATTTCAAAGCCGAATTCGTTTGCGCGTTTTGCGTCTGACGCAAATTTTGCCGAACGGATCAGAGATTTCGACGGCACACAGCCCGTGTAGAGACAATCGCCGCCAAGCGCGCTTTTTTCAACCAAAGCGACGCGCGCGCCTAAAATTCCCGCGCCGCCCGCCGCGACCAAGCCGGCAGAACCGCCGCCGATGACGATCAGATCGTATGTGTCAGACATAAAATTTCAGTTTTCTTTAATTTGTTTCCGCACTTTTTTAAACGTCGAATACGCGCCGAAAACGATCAGCAAGATCAAGATGCCGTAAACCCAAAACGGCACGTTTTTTCCGGCGACCAACAGATAGAGATACGCCGAGATAAAACAGAACATCGCCGCCATCAGCGGCAGAACGATTGATTTTTTCTGACGGTAATTTTTGACAAGCCACGCGATGGAAAGCGAAAAAAACGGAATCGCGCCGACGTAGATCGCGCCGAAGATCAGCGGGTTTACGCCGTAATTTTCGCCGAAGGAATAAAACCATTCGCGGATTGCGTCCAATGACATAATTTTTATTATAATAACCGATAAGTCGTTAATTTATTCCATTTCGATTTAATTTATGTTACTGAAAGGAGCAAGTTTATGAAGTCAAAAGTTTTTCTGACAATTGCCGTGCTGACGGCGTTTTCCGCTTTTTTATTTTTTAATGCGAATTCGAATGCCGAAAATTTGAATCTGATCGAAAAGTTTTCCAACTCGAATTTGAAATCCGACGCGGCGGGCGGAACATATAATTTCGACAAGGCGCACAGCTCGATCGGCTTTCGCGTCAAACATATGGGACTCGTTGATGTTCCCGGCTATTTCCGCGATTTTACCGGCGCGATCAATTACGATATGAAGGATGTTACGAAATCTTCGGTCGAGTTTACCGCCAAAGTGGAAAGCGTTGACACCGGACACGACGGGCGCGATAAACATCTGCGTTCGGTTGATTTTTTCGAGGTCGAAAAATTTCCCGAAATGACCTTCAAAAGCACGAAGGTCGAAAAGAAAGGCAAAAACTTAATGGTAACGGGCGACCTGACGATGAAGGGCGTAACGAAACAGGTTTCGTTTCCCGTAACGATCGCCGGATTTATAAAAGACCAGCGCGGCGGAACAAGAATGGGCGCGGTCGCCGAAACGACGCTCAACCGCAAAGATTTCGGCGTAAATTTCGGCAACAATCTGCCGAACGGCGTACCGACGATTTCGGATGATGTCAAGATCGTCTTAAATATCGAAGCGAATATGGCGGCACCGAAACCGGCGGCAAAGTAAGTAGGCAGTAGGCAGCAGCAGTAGGCAGTAAGCAGTTAAGTTTTTTTTGTAAGAAACTTGAATACTACTATCTAATAAAAAACTGCCTACTGCTGCTGCCTACTGCTTACTGGACTAGCTTGCCAGCGCAACTGCCTGATCAACCTGCGGCGGTTCGAAACCGAAATGCTCATAAGCAGAGGCAGTGACGACGCGCCCGCGCGGCGTGCGATTTAAAAATCCGGTTTGAATCAAGTAAGGTTCGATGACTTCTTCGATTGATTCGCGGTCTTCGCTGATCGAAGCGGCAATTGTGCCGATGCCTACGGGACCGCCGTCAAATTTTTCGATGATCGAAAGCAGAAGTTTTCTGTCAACTTCGTCCAGACCGAAACGGTCAACTTCCATTTCATCCAGAGCCTTCTGCGCCATCGCGCCCGTTATTTTTCCGTCACCCAAAATTTCCGCATAATCACGAACACGGCGAAGCAGACGATTCGTAATTCGCGGCGTTCCGCGTCCGCGCCGCGCAATTTCGCTCGCGCCGTTTGCGTCAATCTCGATATTCAAAATTTCCGCCGAACGGTGCGCGATGATTTCCAAATCCTTGCGCGGGTAAAAATCCAGATGATTGACGATGCCGAAACGTCCGCGCAGAGGTGCGGAAATCAGACCGGCTCGCGTCGTCGCACCGACCAAAGTAAAAAGCACATCGCCTTCTTCCAAGTTCGTCAAAATCGCCGCCAGATCGCCGCCTTTTTCGACCGACGGCGCGTGGACGGTTTTCAGATTCGCGCCGAGTTCGTTGGCGATGATATTTGCAAGCGAAGTTTTTCCGAGTCCCGGCGGACCGAAAAACAGACAGTGATCGAGTGCTTCGGCGCGTCTGAGCGCGGCTTTTAAAAATATCTTTAAATTGTTGACGATCTTTTGCTGACCGATATATTCGTCCAGAGATTTCGGGCGCAGAGACGGTTCGGTCTGCACATCTTCGATGGTTGCCTCTCCGATGGTCAAAGTGTTTTCGCGGACGGGACTTTCGACTAATTCTAATGGCATAATTTCTTCCTTTTTGTTTGATTTTATAGGCTCTATTTTACAATGAAAGAAAGAGTGTTTCAAGTATGAAACACTCCGGTTAAAAAAATGCGGGCTTATCGTAATTTAAGCCGCCAGTTTCAATTCGTTCTGCGAAACGGCATCCGCCGGCTCTTCCGATTTTTCCTGTTTTTTCGCTTCGAGCGAAACGACGTTGTCGGCAAGCGGCTGGCTCAGTTTGCTGACCAGCCAGCGGCGGTAGATTTCGGCTTCTTCGAGCTTGCCCGTCCAGCGCGCGCGGTTGAGCATCATCAAGCCCATCTCCAAAGCGTGGTGCTGTCCGGCGCGGTCTTGAATCTTATCGAAATAGCTGTATGCTCTTTCAAGACTGCGGACGCCGTTGCGGGCGGTTTCTACGTCCTTAAATCCCAATTTGCCGCGAAAATGTTTCGAATAAATATTCATCGGATAATTGGTCGAAGTGTACAGATCGAAATAGTTGTCAATCAAACCTTCTTTTTGCAGGACGGAGCCGACATAACTCGGTTTCGCGCCCGAAATCGCCGCGATGGCTTCGATCTCGGTCGTGCCGTTTTCAAACAAAGTCAAGATCATATCTTTTTTCGTCTGAATCGTTTCCATTTCCTTCGTTTCGAATAATGTATCAGTCATAATTACACTCCTCCTTTTCTTGTTTCTTTTGATGTTTCATCTATGAAACAAGTTGCCTTTAGAATAGCATTTTTTATAATGTAAAGCAATAAAAAAGTAGTTTAATTTTCTATAATTTAGGGTAAATTTTGAGTCTAAAAGACATCGGCTGAATTTATCCTTTTATGCGGTGAATTATAGCGAAAATAAAAAGCGATTAAAGGAGAAAAAAGCAGTGTCAGCAAGCCGAATCCGAGCAATCCGCCTTCTAACAAATTATAATCCGAAAAGACGCGTTCCCAACTCAGGTTCAACACAAAGCGACCGAGCGAAATTTCAAATAAAAGCGTTAAAACGAGCCAGAAAAATCCAATTAAAAGAAGCTGAAAATTATTTTCCGTTCTGAGCCACCGAACAAACAAAAAAGCAATTGTCATAATAATAAAAGCACCGGAAAACACGGCGATTTGCCGAGCGCGGAAATCGCCGAAAAACGGTTCGAGAAACAGGGTTCTCGCCGTGCCATGCAGTGTCTCCGCACAGATAATGACGAGCCAAACGGAAAGAGCGCGTAAAAATATCGAAATTATATTTTTCGTATTAAAGTTATTTGTCATCATTTGCGCGGACGACCATGACCGAACACGGCGCGTGATGAAGCACCGCGTCCGACACCGATCCGAGCGTCAAACGTCCCCAAAAGCCGCGCCCGTGCGATCCGACGACGACCAGATCGGGCTGGAACTTTTGCGCCGTCTCGACGATCTCGCGTTCGGGAACGCCTTTCAAAATTTCGTCCGAAACGACCGCGCCGGGTATTTTTTCGCGGATGATTTCCGCACTTTCCGTAACGATTTTTTCGGCTTGGGCTTTGCTTTGCGCTTCAACTTGCTGATAGTAATCGCCGGAAAGCGCGAACGGTTCGCCCATCAGCGGGTAAGTATTTTCATAAACCGTAATGATCTTTATTTCTAAATTCTCCTTTCTGCCGAACAGCCGGCAGCATTCTTCGATTGCCTTGCGGCTGTAATCCGAACCGTCGGCGGCGATCAATATTTTCATCATTTTTCTCCTTTAAAAAATTTTAGCGGCGGCAGAGTTTTCCGCGCTTTCTAATTCGCTATAAGTTTCTTTTAACATTTTAGCCGATGCGAGCAAGTCCGCATTTTCTGCATCGCTCAGAGGCATTTCGATTATCTTTTCGACACCGTTTTTTCCGACGACGCACGGCAGGCTCAGATAAATACCGGAAATTCCATATTGCCCTCCGGTCAGCGCGGAAACCGGCAGAATCGAGCGTTCGTCGCGCAAGACGGCTTGGCAGATGCGATTGACACAAGCGGCGATAGCGAAAGATGTATAACCTTTATGCCGGACGATTTCCGGCGCGGCGTTTTTCACATTTTTGAGCATCTCGTCAAAATCGGGACAAGCCGTCTGACAAAAATCAACGAGCGGCGCGCCTCCGACCCGCGCCGCGTGCCACGTCGCCACTTCCGTCTGCCCGTGTTCGCCGATCACGTAGGCGTGAATCGAACGGCTTTCGATATTCAGTTCTTTACTCAGCATCGAACGCAGGCGAGCTGTGTCCAAAACCGTCCCCGAACCGATAACCTTGTTCGGCGGCAAGCCGGATTCTTTCTGCGCGGACTGCGCGAGAATGTCAACCGGATTGGTCGTCATCAGAATAATTCCGTCAAAATTAACGCGCTTCAACTCGCCGACGATTTCGCGGACGACCTCGATATTTCTGCCGAGCAGTTCGAGCCGCGTTTCGCCCGGTTTCGTTCCGACTCCGGCGGCGATGACGACGATCTCTGCTTTTGCCGCGTCTTCGTAACCGCCTTCCTTGATTCGAACCGGATGCGCGAGCGGAACTGCGTGCTGAAGATCCATTGCTTCGCCGAGCAGTTTGTCGCGGTCTTTGTCAATCAGAACTATTTCTTCGACCACGCCGCTCATCAGGAGCGAATACGCGGCGGTCGCGCCGACATTTCCGCAGCCGATAACCGCTACCCGATTTAGATTTGCATTCATAAAAATTCCCTTTAAAGATTACTAGTCTGCGAAACGGTCGAAAGCGTTTCAATTTCGGAATATCTCACGACGGCTGGCAAAGACTGTGTGAATTTGACCAGTGTTTTCGCTCCGTCCGCGTCTTCGATGTCGAGCATTGATTCCGATCTTCCTTCGATGTCTTCAAATGCGACAAACTTCGGGTTAAAGATGTTATGCGTTTGATGGCTTTCCGTTCCGCTTCCGACGATCACTTCGATCTTTCTCACATCGTCAGCTTCGTCAAAAGTCAAACCGGCGAGCGGCAGTCCCGCGCACAATATCTGCGCGCCGAGTTCGTCCGATAAAACTCTTATGGTCGTTTCCCAATCGAGTTTTGCGCGGCTCAGTTCGTCAAAAAACTGTTTCCAAATTTCTTCGTGAATTACTGTTGTCATTTTTTTTATCCTCCAGAATGTCCGACTCACACAGGTGCAAGGAATGTTCCAAAACACAATCCGGCAATTAAACTCGGCTTTTCATTTAAATCGTTCGCCGCGGTATGCGGAAATATTCGCAAATACCTCACGACTTCGCGGAAAAATCCGCGCTTGGCATTTATAAACTTCAATAAATACAGGAGTTCAACAATGGAACGAGCGTTGCGAAAAAGTTAGACAGAAGCGTTCGAGAGCTTCGAACCAAAAAGAATTTGACACAGGAGACAAATAAAAATGTTGGTAAAACTTTACGTAATGCTTTGGGCTTTCGGCATAGCCGCCGCGGTTTTGTTCTTTCTAACCGGAAATCTTACTCCGGTCAGCGCGGTAGTTTTCGGCTTTCTCACTTTCGGAATGGTGTTTATCGGAATGATGAACGTTTTGCCGTCAACGGTCGGGCATAACGCGCCCGTAAAGATCAAAGAAGAAAAAGCCGAAGCGGTTCCGGCGAAGGTAAAGGAAGCAAAGGTCTCTCCGACGACAGCCCCCGTTCACGCGCAATGAATTTTTAGTGCGTGAAAAAGAGAGAAGCAAGTCGGGCAACCGGCTCGGATTGCTTCTCTCCTTAAAGATGCGATTTGAGCCTGCTTATGATCGCGTCTTTCGGCTGGACGCCGACGATGCGTTCGGCTTCGCGCCCGTTTTTGACGATGAGAAGCGTCGGAATGCTCTGCACTCCGAAACGCGCCGCCGTCATCTGATTTTCGTCAACATTGAGTTTCCCGATCACCGCCTTTCCCGCAAGCTCCTTTGCCAGTTCATCAATTACGGGCGCGATCAGCCGGCATGGTCCGCACCACGCCGCCCAGAAATCAATCAAAACGGGAAGAGAGGATTTTTCGACCGTTTCCGAAAAATTCGCGTCCGTGAGGTGAACGGGCATTGAAGAAAACGCGGGCAGAGGATTTTTACAGCGACCGCACACGGCTTGTTTTCGGGAATTTACCGCAACTCGGTTATTCGCGCCGCAGTGCGGGCATTTGACGATCTGTTTAGGTGAATTTTGTTCGTTCATAGATATTGATTTAAGCGTTTACGCCGTTGCTTACGCGCGGGCTTTGGTCTTTAAAATTTCCGCCAGGGTTTTCAGCAAAATTTCCGTCGTCAGCGGCTTGGTTAAAAACTTCTCGACGTTCAGATTTTTCAATTCGCCGGTCTGCGCCTGATTCATCAGACCGCTCATCGCCGCGATTTTTATTTCGGGGGCGATCTTTCTCAACGCTCTGACAAAGCCCGCGCCGTCCAGAACGGGCATCATCACGTCGGTTAAGATGAGGTCAATTTCCGTCTGATGCTGCGCGAAGACCGCAAGCGCGTCCGCGCCGTCGGTCGCCGTCAAAACCCTGTAGCCGAATTTTTCGAGTGTCGCGCGCGTGATCGTGCGGATATTTTCTTCGTCGTCAACGACCAGGATCGTTTCGCCCGCGCCGCGCGGAAAGTCCGAGGCGGGAACGATCATTGCCGTTTCCCGTTCGCTTTTTGCCGCCGGAAGATAGACGGAAAATTTAGTTCCCTGTCCTTCTTCGCTGTAAACGTTTATAAAGCCGCCGTGGCTTTTGACGATCGTTTGCGCCGTCGCCAGCCCCAAGCCCGTTCCCTGACCGAATTCCTTGGTTGTAAAAAACGGGTCGAACATTCGTTTTTGAATTTCCGGCGCGATTCCCGTTCCGGTGTCGGCGACCGTCAGAATAACGTAATCGCCCTTTTTTGCGTCAATATTGATCTGCGCGTAATGTTCGTTAAGGTGAATGTTTTTGGCAGTGATGGTCAACTCGCCGCCCGACGGCATCGCGTCGCGGGCGTTGATCGCCAGATTCGCCAAAACCTGATGGATCTGCGTCGGATCGGCGGTAATGAGCGCGAGTTCCGGTTCGATCTCATACTTTAAAACGATTGATTTCGGCAGAGTCTGCGACAGGATTTTGACCGAATCTTTGATGATGTGTTTTAGCTGAATGCTGATCTGTTCGCCTGCCATTCCGCGCGCAAAGGTCAAAACTTGTTTGACGAGTTCCGCGCCGCGTTCGCCGTTTTCGCGGATAATATCGAGCCAGCGTGTCGTTTCCTCGTCCCGCGCATCGAGCGCGAGCATGTCAACTGCCATCAGAATCGGCGACAAAATATTGTTGAAATCATGCGCGATGCCGCCCGCCAGAGTCCCGATTGATTCCATTCTCTGCGCTCTGAGAAGATGCTCTTCCGTTTGTTTTTTCTCGGTGATGTCGTAGCGGATGGCGACGTATTGATACGGCTTTCCGCTCTCATTTAGAAACGGCACGATCGTCGTATCAACCCAGTAGATCGAGCCGTCCTTCGCTCTGTTTTTTAGTTCGCCGCGCCAGACTTTTCCATTGGCGATCGTTCGCCAGAGTTCGCGGATGAATTCTTTCGGATGGTAACCGGAATTGATGATGCGGTGGTCTTGTCCGAGAAGCTCTTCGCGCGGGTATTTGGAAATTTCGCAGAATTTGTCGTTGACGTATGTAATTTTTCCCGTCTGATCGGTAAAAGCGACGATCGCCGATTGATCGAGCGCGAATTTCAAATCGGCTAGTTCTTTTGAAAGCTCGGTCTTTGTGCTTGTAATTTTTTCATCTGTTTTCATCGGAATTCAATTTGTCGTAATCGCCTGATTTTTTCAGTTTGTAGCGCAGCTGATCACGAGAGATGTGCAAAAGCCGCGCCGCTTGCGTGAGATTTCCGCCCGTTCTTTCGACCGCCTGCCGCGCGAGTTCCGCTTCGGCATCTGCGAGCGCGATGCCGTCGGGCGGCAAAACAATATTTCCATTATGCGATTTTTCAGCGGAAAAATTTTCGCCTAATAGGTCGGCGGGCAGATGGGAGGTCGTTACGAATTCGCCGTCTTCCAAAATCGAAGCGCGTTCGATCACATTTCGCAATTCGCGGACGTTTCCCGTCCATTCATAACTTAAAAAAATCTTTTCCGTTTCTTTCGACAAGCCCTTTAATTTTGTTTCTCGCCGTTTTTGATTGGCATTTTCGATGTAATGACCGGCAAGCAGTAAAATGTCGTTTTCTCTTTCTCTGAGCGGCGGGATGTCAATCTGAATCACCGACAGGCGATAAAAAAGATCGAGCCGGAAATTGCCCGCTTCGCCTTCTTCTTTCAGGTTTTTGTTCGAAGCGGCAACGATTCGCGCATCGAGCGGAATGTCCTTGAGTCCGCCGACTCTGCGAAATGTGTTTTCTTCCAGAACCCGCAGCAGTTTCGACTGCAGGGCGAGTTCCATCTCGCCGATCTCGTCCAAAAAAATCGTGCCGCCGTGCGCCTGTTCAAACAAGCCTTCTTTTCTCTTTTTTGCATCGGTGAACGCGCCTTTTTCGTAGCCGAAAAGCTCGGATTCGATCAGATTTGCCGGAAGCGCGGCGCAGTTGATCGCCAGATAAGGCGCGTTTCTTCTGTCGGAAGCGTGATGGATCGCGCGGGCGAAAAGGTCTTTGCCCGTTCCGGTTTCGCCCTGCAAAAGCACGGCGTTGATGTCCGATGCGGCAACCCGTCCGGCAAGCTGTTTTGCTTTTTGAATGCTTTTCGATTCGCCGATGATCTGGTCGAAACCGAATTTAATTGCGCGTTCGCGTCTTGTCTGTTTTACTTCCCGTCTTAAATCGCGCGTTTCCGAAGCGTTTCTGAGCGTTACGCGCAGTTCTTCGAGCCGGACGGGTTTGCCGATAAAATCGTGCGCTCCGCCGCGCAGCGCGGCAATCGTGTTCGGCACGCTGACGTTTCCGGTAATCATTATGACGATCGCTTCCGGGTTTTGTTCTTTGATCTCATTTAAAACATCGAGTCCCGAACCATCCGGCAGATCAATGTCGAGCAGAACGATACTTGGCTCTTCCGCCGCAAAAACTTTTTTTCCTTCGGCGACCGTTTCCGCTTCGAGCGGCGCGTAATTCCACGAACGCGCCGCTTCCGAAAGCGTCAGCCTGACAAAACGGTCGTCGTCAACGATTAGAATTTTTTCGCTTTTATCCGGCAAAATTTTATTTACTCTCGATTTTTTTTTGGAAAGTCATTATAAACTTTATGCTGTATTTGGCTAAAGCAAACAAAAGCGGCAGTCTTAAATTACAACTAACAAATTCGCGGCAGTTGTTCGCCCAACTGCATATCAACGACGCGCGTCGCGCCGAATGTGGTTTTTGAAACGACCATTCCTTTGTGTTCTTCGACAATTTCGCCGATGATCGTTGCCCTTTGTCCGAACTCATTTTTTTGCATAGCTTCGACTAATTCGTCGGCTTTTTCCCGCGCGGCGATTGCCAGAAGTTTTCCTTCATTGGCGACATAAAACGGATCGAGTCCTAAAACTTCGCACGCCGAACGAACTGTATTCGGAACGGGAACTTTGCTGTCGTGCAGAACAACGCCGACACCGGAAAGTTTGGCAATTTCGTTCAAACTCGAAGCGATTCCGCCGCGCGTCGGGTCGCGCAGAACGCGGATTTCTTTTGTTACGGCGAGCATTTCTTCGACAAGAAAATTCAGGTTGGCGCAGTCCGATTCGACTATCGCCTCAAAATCCAAACCCTCGCGCTGGCTCATAATCGCAATGCCGTGCAGACCGATCTCGCCGGAAACAATGACGACATCGCCGGGTTGTGCCAGATGCGGCGCGATATTGACATCTTTCGGCACGATGCCGATGCCCGAAGTGTTGATAAAAACACCGTCGCCTTTGCCTTTGTCAACGACCTTCGTGTCGCCCGTGACGATTCTGACATTTGCCTTTCGCGCCGCTTCACCCATCGTGTCGGCGATCAGTCCGAGTTTTTCGACTTCAAAACCTTCTTCGATGATAAAACCGCAACTCAGAAAAAACGGTTTTGCGCCCGACATTGCGACATCGTTGACCGTTCCGTTGACGGCGAGATTCCCGATATTTCCGCCGCGAAAAAAAAGCGGCTGAACGACAAACGAATCGGTCGAATAAGCGATGCGCCCGCCGTCATTTAAAAGTCCGGCAATATCCAATTGCGCCGAATCGCTCAGTTTGTCGAGCGTTTCGTTTTGAAAAGCGGGCAGAAAAAGATTTTCGACGAGTTCGTTGGAAAGTTTCCCGCCGCCGCCGTGTCCGAGAACAATCTTCGGATAATCACGCAGCGGCAGAGGACAAGTCCAGGCATTAAAATCGAGTTCGCTCATAAAAGCTATTGTATGCCTGTCGAACGATATTGGAAAATCAATTTGAGGAAATTACAGTTTGGTTTTCCAGTTTTTACTCTGCGATCTCCGCGCCCTCTGCGTGAGAAAATTTCACGCAGAGATCGCAAAGTTCGCAGAGATTTGTTGAGCTTTTATAAAAGGAATTATTAATCCAAAGCGGTCGGCGCGTCCGAATGCGGGACGAAGCATTTTCGGCAGCGCGCTTCGTATTTATCGCTCGCGCCGACTTCGACTCGTTCGGTTGACTCGCTTGTGCGCTGTGAATAATTGGCGGTCGAGCCGCATTTGACGCAGATAGCGTGTGTTTTGGTGATAAATTCGGCGATGGAAAGCAGTTGGGGCATCGGCTCGAACGGTCTGCCGAGATAATCCTGGTCTAACCCGGCGACGATGACGCGCTTTCCGCTGTTCGCCAAATCGTTGACGGTTTCGACGATCGCCATATCGAAAAATTGTCCTTCGTCAATGCCGACGACCTGCGTGTCGTCTTCCATCTGCTGGAGCAGTTCGGCGGCGGTCATCACGGGTTTTGAAACGTGCGTCATTCCCGAATGCGACGCGATCTGTTCAATGGAGTAACGGTCGTCAATTTTCGGTTTGAAAACCTGCACTTTTTGCCGCGCGATCTGGGCGCGGCGGAGACGGCGAATTAACTCTTCGCTTTTTCCTGAAAACATCGAGCCGACAATGACTTCGATCCAGCCCGCGCCGCCGTTTTGCCGCGTTCGGCGGCGTTCTTCCGTATTGTCGAAAGCAAATTCATCTATCATTTCTCTGTTAAAAAATTCCTTTTCGAGTGGTTTGAGATTGCTAAGATTATCACAAAAACAAAAGTAAAGTCTAAACGGGAAAGAGGGGAAAACATCAAACGATTTTCTTCGCGTCTTATGCGGTTTTACTTTTAACCTGCGATAGCAGGTGTCAGCATAAAGCCTCGTGCGTCAGCGCGGAATAAGAATAAAAATAGAAGTTTAAGCCCGTGAAACGGGCGATAGAATTTTGTAAACTGTCGCCCGTTTCACGGGCTTGTCAAATTTTGCTTGCGCTCACCTCGCGCTGACGCACGAGGCTTTATGCTGTTGCCCGTTTCACGGGCTTCAATTCAAACTTGAAAGTTTACGCCGGAACCAGTTGAATAATTCATTTGAAAATAAAACGAATCTCTGCAAAAATCTTCCGAACGGCGCGTTCTGCGAAGAAAAGTTTTTAAAAAATAAAAATGAGGAGCAAATAATCGAATATGAAAAATCTTTTTATCGTCGGTCTAATTTTCTCAGTGATGGTTTTGGGCTGTAACCAGAAAGACGACGAAACGGCGATCAATCTTTCAACCAATACGAGTGCCGATCCGGTAAACAAAAAGTCGAACACGGCAACGGAAACGCAGTTGACCGAAGACGGTTTTGTCCCGTCGGAAACCGGAACGGAAAAGGAAAAACCCGAAGCCGGGAAAGCCAATGTGCAGGGCGTTGCGCTGTTTAACGAAAAACCGGCGGCAAATGTCGAGGTCAAGCTCTGCGAAAAATTCAATTCGTTTTCCGGTTGTTCCGGTCAGCAGTATAAAACGAAAACCGACGAAAACGGCGAGTATCTGATCAAAGGCGTTGAGCCGAAAGTTTATGACGCATTGCTCGTCAGGGTTTTCAATACGAATATGAGCGTTTTCGCTTCGAGCCGGTTCGGCATCACGGCGGCGAAATACAAGATCGAACCCGACAAGACATTTTTCGCGCCGAAAACGAATCTTTATAAAGCGGATTTGAAAGTTCAGAATCCGAAACCGAACGGCAAGGTGGACGCGAAAGATTTCGAGATCAAATGGGACGCTTACCCCGACGCGGCGTATTACAAATTCGGTATGTATTCGAAAAATCCGGCAGTGACCGCGCCGTATGTCAACGAGCAGACGGAAGCGACGAGTTTTAAAGCCGACAAGCCTCTGACCGACGGCGAATATAATCTAAAGGTCGAAGCCTTTAACGCCAACGATGTCAAACTCGCCGAAACGCAGTATATTCCCTTCAAAGTAACGGGCGGCGAGACCGCGCCGTCGGGCGATACGGCAAATACACCGTAAACCGAGAATCAATCTTTTTGCGAAAAAGCGTTCTTTTCGAGTCGAAGAGAACGCTTTTTCTTTTACGGAATTTGTTTAACTTGCCGAAGATAGAGATAATAAATCCAAATAAAACGGAAAATAATTATGAGCGAAAATTTCAAAATTTTGATTGCTTACGACGGTTCGCATTGCGCCGAAGCCGCGCTTGATGATTTGAATAACGCGGGACTTGCGGCGGAAACGGTCGAGGCTCTTGTTTACAGCGTCGCCGAAGTCTGGCTGCCGCCCGATGAGGCGGACGAAGAGCCGGATTTTATGACCGAATCTCTGCAAAAAAGATACGATGAAAATCTGGAAATCCTGAATCAGGCAAAAGCCGGGGCGGAAAAAGCGGCGGAAAGATTGAGCCGGATGTTTCCCGGCTGGAGCGTTTCTTCGGGCGCGACATACGGTTCGGCGGCTTGGGAGATTCTGGCGAAAGCGGAAAAAATCGGCGCTAATCTGATCGTCGTCGGAGCGCAGGGAAAATCCGGTTTGGACCGGGTTCTGCTCGGCAGTGTTTCGCAAAAGGTCGTTACGGAAGCGAAATGTTCGGTGCGCGTCGCCCGCGGAAAAGTCGAGACGGATGCCGCGCCGACCCGGATCATCGTCGGTTACGACGGCTCGAACGGCGCGGACGAAACGGTTAAAAAGGTTTCGGCAAGAAACTGGAAAACGGGAACCGAAGCGCGCGTCGTCATCGTTCAGGATACGGCGTTTATTCGAAATTCTTTGGAGATCGAAACGGAAAAGATCGAGCAGACGGGCGCGAAGATTGTCGAAAAATTAAACTCGGAAAATCTTTCCGCAACGCTCGTCGTGCGCGAAGGAAGTCCGAAACAGATTCTCGTCGAAGAAGCCGAAAAATGGAGCGCGGACTGCATCTTTGTCGGCGCGGCGCGGTTTGACAGTTTCGTTTCGAAGTATCTTCTCGGCAGTGTCTCGTCGGCTGTCGTTACACGGGCGCACTGCTCGGTCGAAGTCGTCAGACCGTAATCGAGTTCAAGGTTCAAGGTTCAAAGTTTTTAAAAATAACCTTGAACTTTGAACCTTGAACCTTGAACTTTTTATGCTTGAACACGAACATTCCGTCGAAGCGATTCAGGCGCGGCTTTCGTCCGTCAGGCATAATTACATCCGCGATTGGATTTACGGAGGGATTGACGGCGCAGTAACGACGTTTGCTATCGTGTCGGGCGTAGCGGGCGCGCAGCTTTCGCCGCTCATTGTTTTGATTCTCGGTTTTGCCAATCTGATCGCCGACGGTTTTTCGATGGCGGCGAGCAATTATCTCGGAACGCGAGCCGAGATTGACGATTACAAACGGCTCAAGGAAATCGAATACCGCCATATCAAAATTCATCCCGAAGGCGAGCGCGAAGAGATCCGGCAGATTTACAAAGATAAAGGTTTTGAAGGCGAAGAACTCGAAAAAGCGGTCGAGCTGATAACCGCCGACAAAGACCGCTGGGTGCAGACGATGCTGACCGAAGAATACGGTCTTCCGGCGGAAATCCGTTCGCCGTGGAAAGCTGCGTTCAGCACGTTTGCGGCTTTCTGCATTTGCGGTTTGATTCCGCTCGTGCCGTATCTTTTTTCCGTCAATAAAGCTTTTCTTATTTCTTCGGTTTTTACCGGCATCACATTTTTTCTCATCGGTTCGGTCAAAAGCCGCTGGTCAACTTCTTCGTGGCTTCGGTCGGGACTTGAAACTTTTGCCGTCGGCTCGCTCGCCGCCGTTCTCGCCTATGCGGTCGGAGTTTTGTTAAAAGACCTCGCCTTATAAAATCACGCCTTGAGAAAATTGCGGGAAAAGTTTTATATTTTTTACTGTAAACAAAATTAGAAAATTATTTTTAAGAATTTATTTGATAAAAAATTTATGCCGATCTATGAATACAAATGCTCCGGGTGCGGAGCGCATATCGAAAAAATGCAGAAGGTTTCCGATGAGCCGTTAAAGACCTGCGAAAATTGCGGCGGACAGCTCGAAAAACAATTGTCGCTGTCCGGCTTTCAATTCAAAGGCGAAGGCTGGTATGTAACCGACTACTCGAAAAAATCGAGCGGCGGCAAAGACGCGAAAGCGGAAAAGAGCGACAAGAGCGAAAAAAGTTCTTCCGCCGATTCAACCGCAAAGACCGAATCTGCATCAAAGGAAACGAAAGATACGAAAACAGTTTCCAAAACAGATTAAAGATTTATGAGAAAAACGCTCGAAAAGATTTTGCCCGTTGGTTTAATTTTACTGCTTTGTTCCGCGTTCGTATCCGCGCAGTCGGGATACAGCAACCGGCGGACGGGAAATCTCGACGGGATGATTTTAAACGTTACGGCGTGGCGGACGGACGGCAAAGAAGAACCGATCAAGATCGAAAATCTCTATCTGTATGAAAACGGCATCGAGCAGAAAATAAAAAATTTCAGCTACGATCCGTCGCCGTCGCGCATCGCCATTCTGGTTGACAATTCGCAGACGCTCCGCACGGATGTCGAAAAAATGCACAAAGCCGTGATGGAATTCGCCTACGAAATTTTCGACGGCGACCAGCTTTTCGTTCTCGCTTTTGACGAAAAACCGGAGATCATACAGGAATGGACGGACGACGCGAAAAAGATCGAAACATCGCTCTCGACCTTTCGCAAACAGGGAAATCCGTTTATTTTCGACGCGGTTGACGCGACCGTAGATCAGGTTCTGATGCCGCTGATGCCGGGAACGCGGAAAACCGCGATCGTTCTGATCAGCGACGGTTTGGACAGGGGAAGCCGCAAGGAATTCGACAAGGTTCTGGCAAAACTGCAAAACGAAGACATCACGGTTTACGCTCTGCAAATCCCCGACCGCACGGGCGGCGCGTACCGCCGCAATCAGCCGAAGGCGAAAAAAGTCATCAACGACATCACGGAAGGCACGGGCGGAAAAGTTTTTTCGCTCGACGAAGCCCAGGAAGCCGCCAAATTTATCTGCGACGAGCTTCGCAAAAACCGTTACCTGCTTTCGTATTTTCCAACCAACACTTCTTATTACGACTCGCGCCGCCTGTTTCTCATCGGCGACGAAGGCATCAGCGTCCGTACGAAAAAATTTCAACCGCCGAATATTAAGTAGGCAGCGGCAGTAGGCAGTTGCAGTAACACTAAATTATTTCCGCCGGTTTTTAGTAAACAGATCAAACGATTAATTTTACAAAAGAAATCATAACTGCAACTGCAACTGCCGCTGGCGACTGCCTACTTTCTTGACATCGTTCATCTAAAGTTTTAGGTTGTAAACGCGAATCGAAGCGTTTTACGGTATAATCTAAAGCAAAAGGAGTTTTTTTAGAAAAAGTGTCAGACAGCGAAAAAAATCCGAAACAGCCGCCGCCCGATGATTTTTCGGAAACCAGACCGAACATAGATTTGCCGAAAGACAAGAGCGGCGATCCGGCGGATTGGGAGAAAACCAATCACGGCTACGCGCCCCAGCCGCCGTCGGACGATTGGGGAAAAACGGTCGCTAATTACAACATTCCGCCGGAAGGCAAGAATGACAAGCCGGATTTTGACAAAACCTACCTGCCGTCGAACCAGCTGAAAAATTCCGGTTCGGACGATTGGGCGATGACGCAGGCGAATATCAATCTGCCGTCGGATTTCGGCTCGAAGCCGGAAGATTTTAAAGAAACTCCGAGCCGGGAAAAAAGCGGAAGTTACGAACTGACCACGCCTCTGATTCGTCTCCCGGAAGCCGAACGCGCGAAATATCAAAACATTCCGCCGACTCCGGCACAGGAAGCCGCGAAAGAAAAAGAAGAAAAAAAAGGCGGCATTCCGACCTGGGTTTTTGTCGGCGGCGGTCTGTTTATGATGTTTTTGTTCGCCGTCGTCGTTCTGATTGCAACGTATTATTTTTTCCTCAATAAGAAAGGTTTTGAACTTGTTTTAAAAGGCGTTCCGGTCGGCAGTGATATTTTTATTGACGGCAGTCCGTGGGGCGTTTCGAGCGAAGACGGTTCGGTAAAACTTCCGGCTCTGAGATCGGGCGAAACGAAAAAGATCGAGATCAGACATCCGAATTACAACTGCAAACCGATAGAAATTATCGGTCAGGACGGAACGACCGCCGAGAAAATCGCCGACTGCACTTTTCTTAAACCGACCGATGACTGCGCCGATATAAAAAGCGGCGATGTGGAAAAATCGGAACGATGCGCGGTGCAGGCTCTCGAAAATCTGTCCGATCCGCCTTCGATTGATGAATTGTTAAAGGCTCTGAGTATGCAGATCATCAATTTCAAGAGCGGAAGTTTCGAGATTCCGCCGCAGAGATTGGATTTTCTGCAAAAAGCCGCCGGATACATCAAAAAACTTCCGCCGTCGGTCGTCATCGAAGTCGGCGGACATACCGACGATATCGGCTCGGAAGCGAGCAATCAGAAACTTTCCGAAAATCGTGCTAATGCCGTTAAAGACGCGCTCATCAGATTCGGTGTCAGCACTGAAAGAATACAGGCGAAAGGCTACGGCAAAGACAAACCGAAAGTGCCGAACACCAACGACGAATCACGCGCCAAAAACCGCCGCATCGAATACACGGCAGTGAGAAGGTAACTATAAGTCGGAACGCCATCGAGCAGTAGCGACCTGCTTAAATATACGAAAGCAGGTCGCTACCGCTCGATGGCGTTCCGACTTTGTTCAAAATTTCCAGCAATTCCGCTTCTTCGTCTTCAAAAACCGTCCGCAGATCGAGCAAAAATTTATCTTCCAGAATTCTGCCGATAACGGGCGGATTCATTTGGCGCAAAATTTGTTCGATTTTGTTTGCCGGAAAACTTTCGTGCGTGATCGAGATCAAACTTGTCGGCGGTTGAACATCGGGCGCGGAGCCGCCGCCGATGACGGATTTTCCCGCAATGATTTCGATTTTTAAATCATCGTTTTTTATTTTTCTGACAAATTTTTTAGTGCGCTTTGAGATTTCATCTTCTGTCATCGAAAGCATTCGCAAAACGGGAATTTTTTCAAACGCTTTTTCCTTTTGAAATTCTTCCAAAACAGATTCCAAAATTGCGTAAGTGATTTTGCTCGCGCGGAGAGCGCGGTAAAGCGGATGTTTTCTCAGAGTTTCGACCACGTTTTTTTTCCCGACGATCAAGCCCGCCTGAATCGCGCCCAAAAGTTTATCGCCGCTGAAGGTTACGACATCCGCGCCGTCCGAGATCGAACGGCTGATGAGCGGTTCATCCTGTAAGCCGTATTTCGATAAATCCAAAAGTGCGCCCGAACCGGCGTCTTCGTAAAACAAAATATTATTTTGATGAGACAATTCAGCCAATTCGGCAATCGCCGGGGTTTCTGTAAAACCGATAATTCTATAATTCGACGGATGAACTTTGACGATCAATTTTGTGTTTTCGGAAATCGCTTTTTCGTAATCGGAAATTTTCGTGCGGTTGGTCGCGCCGACTTCTTTTAGAATCGCACCGGATTCCGCCATCACATCGGGAATGCGGAAATCGCCGCCGATCTCGACGAGTTCGCCGCGCGAAACGATTGCCTCGCCGTTTTTACACAAAGCGGTCAGAACGAGAATGCACGCCGCGGCGCAGTTGTTTACAATTAATGCGCTTTCCGCGCCGGTGATTTCCGCCAGCAGTTTTTCCGCCGCCGCGCCGCGCCGTCCGCGTTTTCCGGTTTCGAGATCGTATTCGAGATTGCAGTAGCGCGAAGCGTTTTCCGAAATCGCTTTTACAACATTTTCGGAAAGCGGGGCACGTCCGAGGTTTGTATGAATTATCACGCCCGTCGCATTGATGACGCGCCGGAGTTTTTTTCTTTGTTCGGTGCGGAAAATTTTTTTGAGAAATCTTTCGGCTTTTTTTAATAAATCATCGCGCGAAAAATCTTCTTTCGAATCGTTTTTGATAATTTCACGGCGCAGAGTTTCGACCGCCGTCCGCGCCGTTTCGGTCAAACGGTTCGCGCCCGTTTCCGGTTCGATTTTTTTCGCCGTTTCCGTGTTTAGCAGTTCGTTGATCGAAGGCAAGAAACGCAAAACGCCCCCTGATTCCAATTCTTTATCCGCCATAAACTTATTTTAACTGATTATTGCCGGAAAAAGGGAATTGTTCGGGCTTTAAAAATTTACTTTTAAACGGGGAAGCAAATAAAAACAGATGGCAATTTTAGAAAACAAATTAAACCGCTACAGCGTCACGAAAGGCGAGAAATCGGCGGAGATCGAACAGAAGATCGTCAAGCTCGAAGAAGACATCCGGCGGCTGAAGATCGAATTCGGCATCTATTTTAACGGCGGCACGAAACGCCCGCCGCACGAAGCGCGCGGGCGCGTCGAAGCGGCGATCAAACGCATCGCCGACGACCGCAATCTGACTTACGCGCAGCGTTATCAATTCAACACGCTGGTCAATCAATACACCGCCTACCGCGAACTCTGGCGCAGAAATCTGAAAGCCAAAGGCGAAGATATGATTTGATAAATTCTCAAAAAGAATCAGCAGCAAAAAGGCGCAAAAGATACAAAAATTTCTGAAATATTTTTTGAACTTTTGCGTTTTTTTGCGGCTATTTTTTAACACAAAAAAACGGCTCTTGTAAAAAGAAGCCGCTTTTTTATTTGTTAAAAAAACGCTGTCCGGCAATTTTGAAAAAAACCGGAAGCGGTCAAGTAGATTTAATTTCAGACTTTCAGCACGTTTTCCGCCTGTGGTCCCTTCGGTCCGTTCGTCACTTCAAACTCGACTTCCTGACCTTGAATCAAGGTCTTGTAGCCGTCGCCGCCGATCGCGCTGTAATGCACGAAGATATCCTGTTCGCCGGGCTGTTCGATAAATCCGTAACCCTTGGCGTTATTAAACCATTTGACCTTACCGGTAATTTTTGACATTTTTTCTAATTTCCTCCTACAAACTTCAGTAAATTATTATTTGGTTAAAGCAGCCGTTAGCATTTTTTGTTAGAAAAACCGGCTGGAAAAAAAACACGACTAGACTATGAAAAAGCCGAAAACTTTCTCACCGAATAATCACAAACAAACACTTGTAAACTCATTTCCAAAACAAATTGAGAATCTTAAACCGCAAGATTTTTAATTAAATTTTTATCGGGGTTGTTCCAGACGGAATGTAGGAAAATTTATCCGAATCCGCGCCGTCTGTCAATAGCTTTGTTAACAATTTGTTAAATAATTTGAAAAAAAGTTATAAATTGACAATGTTTTCAGGATAAATCAAGATAGAAGTGCTTCGAATTGGAAAAATACTATGTCTTTTGAATACGGAAAAGGCGCGCCGCTTTCATACAACAAATATCTCAAAGTTCCCGAATTGATCGAACTGCAGGAAACTCTCTCTGATCCCGTCAGCCACGACGAACTGCTGTTTATCATCATTCACCAGACATACGAACTCTGGTTCAAACAAATCCTGCACGAGGTGGACGCGACCATCCAATGGCTCAAAGAAGGACGAATGTTCCGCGCCAATCATTCCTTAAAAGCGGTAACGGCAATCGAGAGAGTCATCGTTTCGCAGATCCATATTCTAGAAACAATGGCGCAGATCGGTTTTCTCGAATTCCGCGATAAACTGAATCCGGCGAGCGGTTTTCAATCAATGCAGTTCCGCGAACTCGAATTTGTTTCCGGCGCGAAGGACGAGAGAATTTTAAAGGCTTTTCAAACGGACGAATTCGCGTATGAAAGATTGACGGAAAGATTTAACGAACCGACTTTGGCGGACGAATTCTGGAATCTGCTTTCGAGAAACGATCTGAAAACCGGAACGCATGAAGAAAAGATCGCTTCGATAGTCGAAATTTTGACGCATCCCGAAAAATACCCGGAGCTTTTCGTGATGCAGGACCTTCTCATCGAACACGACGAAAACATCTCGCTCTGGCGTTATCATCACGTTTTGATGGTCGAACGAATGCTCGGAATGAAACGCGGCACGGGCGGTTCGGAAGGTGTCGGTTACTTAAGAAAAACTCTGGACAAAAAATTTATGCCCGAACTCTGGGAAGCGCGGACGCATCTCGAAGCATTGTAAAATTAGAAAAATATCACAGTTAAGCAAGCGGTCTCTGACCGCGAATGTAATTTCTATATAATAACGCGGTCAAAGACCGCTTGCTTAACTGTATAGATTTAATTTAAAGCAAAATTTTTTGAATTAAATCGAAAAAATTTCTATAATTCAAATCAAACGAAAATACTCAATTACAAATTAAACTAAAATAACTTTTATCGAAGGAGAATTCATCGTGCGTAAAAATTCCATCATTGCTCTTTTATTTCTTTGCTTTTTTTCAATCGCGATTTCCGCGCAGGAAACCCGCGTAACCATTCTTCACGTCAACGACGTTTATCAATTTATGCCCGTCGAAGGCGGAAAGCGCGGCGGGCTGGCGCGGCTTCTGACGCTCAAAAAAGAAACCTTAAAAGAAAATCCGAACGTGATTTTCACGCTCGGCGGCGATACGCTTTCGCCTTCGGTCGAGACGCGAACTTACAAGGGAGCGCAGATGATTGACGCTTGGAACGTGCTCGGACTCGATTATTCGGTGTTCGGCAATCACGAGTTCGACATCAAAACCGGCGAACTGCTCGACCGCGTCAAGGAATCGAAATTTCAATGGCTCGGCGCGAATATTATTGACACGCGCTCGAACAAAATCTTCGCCGACACGCCGCCGTTCGTCATCAGGGAGATCGGCGGCGTAAAAGTCGGTTTTATCGGTTTGATTTTGCCGGAAACAAAAGAAACATCTTCGATGGAGGCTTTTCTGAAAGTTACGGATTATTGCGAAACGGCGAAAGAACTCGTCCCTAAAATGCGCGCGGCGGGCGCGAATGCCGTTGTCGGTTTGTCGCATCTTTTTATGGCGCAGGACAAAAAGCTGGCGGGCTGTGCCGATTTCGATCTGATTTTGGGCGGACACGAACATACGCTTTTGCAGTCGAGCGCAAACGGCACGCCGATTTTCAAAGTAACGGCGGACGCGCGCGAACTCGGAAAATTCAATCTCAATTTCGACTCGAAAACGAAAAAACTTTTGAGCATTGATTGGGAAATCATTCCCGTCACGGACGAGATCAAAGACGCGCCGGAATTCGCGCCCGTGTTTGAAAAATACAAAGACCTTCTGCAAAAACTCGCCGAACCCGTCGGGCGCACCGCAACCGAACTCGACGCGCTTTCATTATCAAATCGCACGAAAGAAACCAACATCGGAAATTTCATCGCCGACGCATACCGCAACGCGGTTGATGCCGACATCGGTTTTGTCAACGGCGGTTCGATCCGCGCCGACCTGATGTATAATCCGGGCATTCTGACGAAACGCGACGTGCTTTCGATGCTGCCGTTCAACAATCCGATCGTGAAGGTCGAAGTTACCGGCAAACTCCTAAAAGAAATTCTCGAACACGGCGTGGCGCGAAGCGCGGCGGACGAAGACAACGAACCGGGCAGATTTCCGCAGGTTTCGGGAATCAAATTTTCGTTCGACACGACCAAACCGGTCGGCAGTCGCGTGACGGAAGTTTTCGTCGGCGGCAAGCGTTTGATGGACGAAGCCGTTTATACATTAGCGACTTCTGATTTTCTGGTAACACGCGGCGGCGACGGCTACACGATGTTCAAAGACGCGAAGATTTTAACCAAAGCTGAAGACGCGCCGAAAGATTCGGACGTTTTCGAAAAGGCGATAAAGAATGCGACGAATCAGACAATTGCGCCGGTTCTCGAAGGAAGAATAGTCAAGATAAGTTGACTGGAAGTTGACTGGAGTTGACCGAGTTGACTGAGTTAAAGAAAATATTTTTTCCAACTCAGTCAACTTCCAGTCAACTCCAGTCAACTCAGCCAACTCTAAAGAAAGTGTTTTCCGATCAAGAAATAAAAAATCCTGCCAAACGCGAAGCCGTCGAACTTTTCAACGAAGCCTATGAAGCGCAAATGTCGAAAAATTTCGACGAAGCAATCCGGCTTTATAAAAAATCCATCGAAACTTTTCCGACCGCCGAAGCCTACACATTCTTAGGCTGGACATATAGTTTTCAGGGCGAATACGATCTCGCCATTACCGAATGTCTTTCGGCGATCTCGGTTGACGCGGATTTCGGAAATCCGTATAACGACATCGGCAGTTATCTAATCGCCAAGGGAAATTTCTACGACTGCGTTCGCTGGTTCAAAAAAGCGATTGACGCGCCGCGCTACGAAGCGCGCGCTTATCCGCATTTTAATCTCGCTACGGTTTACGAAAAACGGGGGAAATTTCTAGAAGCCGCAAGGCATTACGGTCTCGCGCTAAAAGAACAACCTAATTACAGGCAAGCCTACATCGCTTTGAGAAAATTACAGGAAAAATTGAGCTAGAAATTTTGCAAAGATTTTTCAAAAGCGTATGATTTAAATCACAAATTTTTTATCAAGGAGGAAGTTATGAGCAAGCAGCAAACCGCAAAAGAACAAACGGATACGATGAAACTTTTAATTAAACTTCGAAACGAAGTTTTCGAGGGCAGCAATTCGCAGCTCGCGCTCGCGCTCGGTCGCCCGCTTGAAGAAGTCGAAGCATGGCAAAGGGAAACCGAGGAAATTGACGAAGACGGCGAAATGAAAATCCGAAATCTGGCTGAAGAAAGACTCGGAAAATAAGAAAAATGTTTCTATAAAAAAAATGCGTTGATAAAATTATCAACGCATTTTTTTTCTGCTATTGAGAAATATATGCAGACGGAATCGGAAAATCATCGGACAAACCGAATTGGAAAATAAGAATTCCGTTCAGGCTTTGTTGCAGATACCAGATGCCGTCGCGGAAAACGGCGATGTCCGCCTTGCCGTCGCCGTCATAGTCCGCCGGTGTCGGTTTGTCGTCTGCCAGACCGAATTGAAATATCAACAATCCGTCGCGGCTTTGCTCGATATACCACACGCCGTCCCGATAGACGGCGATGTCGGCTTTCCCGTCACCGTCGTAATCCGCCGGAACGGTTTTGTCCTGATCCAAGCCGAATTGGACGGCATACCACGAATTGTCGGAACTTTTCAAAATATACCAAGTGCCGCCGCGATAAACGGCGAGATCGGTTTTTCCGTCGCCGTCATAATCCGCCGGGACGGGACGATCCTCGTGATTTCCCCATTGCTGAAAACGGGTGGAATTATCCGAACTTTGCAGGATCAAAAACTTCGCCGGTTCTCCGAAATTATCGGTCAATCGCCAGACCGCGAGATCGGCTTTTCCGTCGCCGTCGTAATCCGCCGGAACAGGCGTGTCGTAAAGAATCGCCTGTTCCAAATTGCTTGCGCCCCATTGAGCGACGCTGACCGTGTTGCTTTGACTGTTCAAGATATACCAGGTGCTGTTTTCGGATTTGCGGAAAACGGCGATGTCAGTTTTGCCGTCGCCGTCATAATCGGCGGGCATTATTTTATCGGTCGAAGTTCCCCAATTCGAGCCGGAAAATCCCTGCGAGCTTTGCAGTAAATACCAGATGCCTTCCGAAGGTCGGAAAACCGAAGGATCGGCTTTGCCGTCGCCGTCGAAATCGAACATCGTCCGGCGGGCGATTTGAGAATTGCCGACGGCAATATCGGCGGGCTTTGAAGCCGCGTCCGCGCCGTTGTTGGCGATCTTTTTGGCGAAGATCGTGTAGATTCCTTCCGGCACATCGTTCCAGACGATCTCATACGGCGCGGTCGTGTCCGAGCCGATCAATTCCGTGCCGTTATAAAATTCCATTCTGACAATCGTGCGACCGCCGACACCCGGCGCGGCGCGAAGCGTGATGTCCGAACCGGCGGGAAAATTCTGCCCGTCTTCCGGCGCGTCGAGTTCGGGTATGGTTATTGGCAGCGGAGCCGGAGTATTTGGCGTAACATTGACCGTAACTGGCGCGGATTCGGTAACGGCGTTTTTATCGTCGTAAGCGCGGGCGATGAGCGTTTGCGTTCCCGACTCGAAAGGCAGCCACGCGACTTGAAACGGCGGATTGGCATCCGACGCGATAATTTCTCTGACCGGCGTGCCGGTGTAATTCGTCGTCCGGTAAAACTCGACCCGCTCGATCCTTCCGTCCGAATCTTCGGCGTTTGCCGTCAGAAACGCGACTTTATCCGATACGACCGAACCGTTGTTAGCGGGCAATGTGATTTGAACAGTTGGTGCGGAATTTTGCCCGTTTAAAATTATCGAACGGGTCGCCGAAGAATTTTGAAAGCGCAGATCAACAGCGACTACGCGAATCTGAACATTGTTGTTCGCACTGCTGTTCGGCGGAAGTTTCCAGTTATAACTTCGCGTATCGCCCGGAAGATTTTCGGCAACCGGCTGCCACGTTCTGCCGCCGTTTAGTGACGCTAAAATATCGAACCGCCGCAGAGGATTATCGTCGGAAGCCGTCCACGAAAGCGGCACGATTCCGCCCGCCGGAAACTGCTGATTGTCGGATGGAGAAGTTAAAGAGACCTGCGGCGCGGCATCGGCAAAACGCGGGTCGGGACGAATCGAGAACGGTTGGCTGTAAAACCATTTCTGGCGATTGGTCGTGCTGGAAACGGAAACGGCGAGCCGCGCCGAATCGGTCGAAACGCGCGGCAGGCGCGGCACGGCAAATGTTCCGCCGCCGTTGCCGTTGCCGAGAAACACGGTTTTCTGATCGTTGTCGAGAAATAAATATGCGGTATAGCTGTTGGTTACAAACGGGCTTGTAACCATCCATGTTACGGATAGCGGTTCGCCGCCGTAGAATGTCTGTCCGGCGACGTTGGAAGTAATTTGCAGATTTCCGGTTTCTTCTTCCGAAGGCACGCGCACCTGCCATTCGTCCCAGCCTTCCTGACCTTTATCGTCAAAGGCGGCGACGCGGATAAAAGTGTCACTGCCTGTGGAAGTCTGAAATCCGACGTTCGGAACAGTCAGTTCAAACGAATTCTGATCTGCGGGAAGATTGTCGGCGATGAGCGAAAGATTATCGCGCCCGTTGGTTTTTCTCGAAAAAAGGATTTTCTGTTTGACGATCTTGCGGTCGTCCGACGCTTTCCAGTTCAGAATTACTTTGTTTCCCGCTTCAAAAACATTTTGATAATAACCTCTGGCGGCGCGAAACGGCTGACGCAAAATGCGGACGACCGGCGGATGATCGCTCGTGTCCGGTCGGACGGTTCTGAAAAAATCTATCTGCGCGATGCCGTCAATTATCTCGCCCGTTCCGCCCGGATTGTTCGGCGCGGTCGGTCCGGTCGGCGAATTCCACCAGTTATAACGCGCGTCCGGGTTCGTATTAAATTCTGCGGTCATCGCAACGGCGTTGTTTTCAAAAAGATTCGGATTCTTCTTGCCCGACGCTCGGATCGAGCTATCGGCTTCTATTGCCAAGCCGTTATTCGTAAAAAGATTGCCCTGCAAAAAGGCGAATGAAAAACTCTGTCCTTCGATGGCGCGGTCGTGATTGCGGATTATCGAATTATCAATATAAAAAATCTGCGAAGTTGTATCGGCATCAACGATTCCGGCTTGGCTTCCGTCCAAAATCACATATTCCATTCGATTGCCGGGCGCGGTTAATTGACCGGAATACCATTTACGCGCCGGATCGAACGGTTCGATCGTAACCGGATTGCCGGGCAAACCCAAAATCCGCGTTGTCGAACTGGCGATAAAAAAAGAATCCGGGCGCATTTTGATAACCGTGCCGGGAAGAATTTCCTGACCGCTGATATTGCTTGTTACATAAGGAATGGCGAGCGGCGAAAAGGTTCGACCGCCGATATAATTGATGATATTGACGTAATTATTACGGTTGCCGCTTCCCGGAAGCCGGCTTCCGGGAAGAATTCCGGCGTTGCCCTCGACCGGATATTCGGCATTTTGAATCACGACGTTATCGCCGATCTCGAAATCGCCTTCCGACAAAAAAAGTCCCGCGCCCGTGGAATTCGTGACGGTCAGATTATTCAGATATATATCTTGAATAAAATTGCTCGCAAATTTCAGCCCTTCATACGCGCTGTCCTGCGAGGTGATGTTGTCAACAAAGAGATAGGAATTTTGAATGTCCGTCCACGCGCTATTGCGAAATGTAATGTCGCGCAAAACTACGGTCGCGCCTTTCAGATAAATGCTCGCATTGTCGTTTTTTTTCGGTTCATTGGAATCAAACTCGGCGCGTTCGAGCGAGAGAAACGAAGGAAAAAGTCCCGAACCGTCGCCGATCATCCCGAATTTTTTAAACCGGCAATCGCGGCAGTAAAATGTTCCGCGATTTAAGAAAACCAACGCGCCGAAATCCGCAAAACTCATATCGAGCGTTCCGCCGAAATCGAAAATTCTGTTTGGCGAAGTGTTCTGCGCTGTAAATGTTATCCGCTGGTCAGCCGTTCCCGCTCCCGTCAAACGACCGTTGAGGATCAATTCGCCGTCCGCCGCAAATTCGACCTGCACGCCCGATTCGACACAGACGGTCTGCCCTGCCGGAATCGTCACCGCGCCGCTTATCACACGCGGATTGTCCGCCCTGCGCCACGTTACATCGCAGGTTTGAGCTATAACATCAATTACGCCGCCGGTAAAAACGAACGTCAGAGCCAAAAATAAAAATCGCCGCATTTTATTCCCCCTTATTTTCAGATGATTTGATTTCAAATAAACCGTGTCAGATTTTGCCCGTTGAAAAAAGGCATCAGGACATTGCTCTTTTATCCTTGCCTCAGAGTATTCGGGTTTTTAAATATTAAAATTATTGCAAACAATTGCTCCAAATGAAAATTTTTAATATTTTGTCGCGTGAGCGACTTGTTGAATTTAGCCGTGCGTTTCAACGCACGGTTCGTTGACGATACGCATCGCGTCGCGTCAGCGACGATTGATGAAACGCACGGCAAAATTCATAAAATCGCTAACACGATAATGACAGAGACTTCGATTACGATGCTATTATATGGCTGCGAAAAACAAATGAAAGTTTTTTCGCAACTTCAGTTTCTAACACATAAAACAGTGCTTATTGGCAGATAAAAAAGACACTTGTGTGAAATTTCGCGGGAAATTGGTTTTTTATCTGAAAATGAAAGCAGATTTGAGACGATCAAAATATTTACTTTATTCCGAATCTCTGACGGTTTCTTTCCCTCGCTTTTTCGCGTTCCGCCGCGCGGTCTTTCGGCGGCGCGTTCGTTTTGAGATTTGAAAGCAAATTTTTAGAAGCCGCTGTTATTTCTTCGACCGCCGCGTCAAACGCCGCCCGGTTAACGGCGGACGGTTTATTAAACCCGCCGATCTTCCTCACAAACTGAACCGCCGCCGCGCGGATTTCCTCATCGGTCGCGGGCGGCGCGAAATTGTATAACGGTTTGATGTTTCGGCACATATTAATCAAATACTCCAAATTAGTGAGAGCAATCTATTTTTTCGGCAAGGTGCAGGAAAGATTTTCTTTGATTACGACCGCCGCCGTTTTCGGTTCTCCGAAAATCATTCCGTCATCGCTTGCCGAAACTTCGATTTCGTATTCTCCGGGTTTGAGATTGGCTAAATCCCAAACAACTTTGTCGCCGCTTCCGATGATTTCGCCGCTGAAGGTTTTATATTTGTAAATTAAGTTTTGACCATCGGCAACACTTGTAACCGAAACTCTGCAACTGCCCTGCGGACAAGCTACTCTTTTTAATCTTCCTACGGGACACGCGGCGATCAGTTCGGTCTTGTCCAAAGTTAATTCCTTGATTTTTGCAGGCGGTAAAAATTCGTAAGAGTTTTCCTTGACTAAAATCTTTCGTGATTGTGTTTGACCGACAACTCCTACGCCGTCATCTGTCCCGACATTAATCCCGTAAATCCCTGGTTGAACTCCCATTAAATCCCAGATGACATTTGCGCCGGTTCCGTTAATTTTGCCGCCGGTAACCGTGTAGTGGTAAACCAAAGTATCAGCTTCGGTATCGACTGCCGTCGTAATTACCCGTATTTCTTTTTTCGCATCGAGACATTTTTCGTCTTGACAGCCGAAAATCCCGTTTGCCCGCAATTCCAAATTTGTAACATTTGACGGAAGATTTCTGAGAATGCAGTAAGTGTCTTTTTTAACAATCGCATCAACAAAACCCGTTTCTCCCGAAAGAATTTCTTCATTGTTTTCATTACTGCATAAATACCCGATCTGTTTTCTCGGCGGATGGAGAATTATCTTTTCGACTTCGCCTTCATCCGTCTGGATGATGATTCCGGCATTTTCGTCGTAATATATATATTGTTCGGAATCTTCAATTTCCTCGTCTTCCAACTTTTTCTTAAAACTCGCCGGATTTAATCCCAAATCCTTTAGTTTCGGATCTTCGTCGAAGGTAATCACGACTTTCGTCACCGTCATTTTGGGAACATTCCATTCGGGCTGATTTTCAATTCCCGCTTCTTCCGAACAATCGCCCGTCGAAAAAGAAACTTTGACTGTCACCTTATCGGAGCGAAACGTCCGAACATAATATTCGTCTTCCTCATCGTCGTCTTCATCACGGTCAAATTCCGCCATGATCGCTTTAACATCCGACACGGTTGATCTGAGAAGTTTGATTTCTCTGGCAATCTCGATTTCGGGAACGGAACTCTGCGCGAAGGCGAAACCGCACAGTGTCGAGATAAAAAACAGAAAAGCGAAAAACTTTTTCATATTTGCCTCACCTGATTTTCGTAAAATTACGGAAACATTTCTTTCAGTATTTCAACTGAAAATGATTTTTAATCCATTTTATCCGTTTTTTTATTTTCTTCAATAATTTTTTGAACCACATCGTCGGCGATGCGAAAACTCGTTTTCTGTAATTTTTTGATTACCGTTTTCAGATCGATCATATTTTCCCGCGCCGCTCTATCCAAAATGCCGACAGTTCCAGTGATATTAATGCCGAGATCAAACGCCGTTTGCCGCGCTTGTTTGTCATCAACCAAAAGCAAATCAGCCGAAAGTTCTTGAGCCAAAAGAATCGCGTCTCTTTCGCCCGCATCTAAATGGTCAAGCGACGGGGCAGCGGTCAAAGCGGTTTTTCTGACTTCGATCCATTCGGGAAGATTATTTGCAAAATCTTGAACTTCGGCGGACGCGCCTGCATTTTGGAGTTCGTCAAAAACCGCATTCGGAATAATAACGCGACCGAAAAGTTTCGGAAGTAAATTTTCCTCGCCGATGAGAATAAGATAATTGAGCGGAGAAGTGTCGGCGATGACGATCATTTTGAGAAAAGTTTGTCGAGCGTGCGACGGTCTTGTTCCAAATCTTCAATCGAATAATCGAGCGGAACATTACGCGCTTTAAGAAATGCGTCCGTTTCCATATCGTTCGCAAAACCGAGCATCCGGCGAACCTGCGCCTGCGAAAGTTTGCCTTCCCGATAACCTTCAACGGCGGTCGCTTCCAAAACTTCGCGCTCGATGCTGTCGCCGCCCGCGAGAAAACTCTGCGCGACATCTTCGGGTAAATTTATTGTTACTTCCATAGCTTTATTTTAGCGAGATTTTTCCAAAGGTTTTCAAAATTTTCTCACATTTCAGCTATTTTGCTCAAGATTTTTTATTTCAGTTTCTTGTTTATTTACTTTCACTAACCTCCAAAACCGCCAAAAACGCTTCCTGCGGAACACGCACGCACCCGACTTTTTTCATTCGTTTTTTGCTTATCGGTTTTATTTTGCTTTACAACCTATCCGAGAAAGTATCTTTTGAGTGTTGTTATCGGCAACAGCATTTGTTTTATACATCTCATCTTCGATACCGGCTATTGCCACAACTCTGCTTTGTAAATCCGGTATCTTTGAGGCGTTTTCCAAAGCCGACGCGTAATTCTTTAATTTTAGAAACGTTGAGACGAGCGATTTGTAATATGATTCCTCATTGGTCGAGTGAGGATACGGGAATGGCTTGTCGAGGCGTTCAATAATATTCATGGCTTCCCGATTGTAACCGTTAGCCGCATATACTTCGGCAATTTCAACCAAAGAATCGGGCGTTGGGTAAGGGAGACTTAAAGCCTGATCGAGAGTTGTTTCCGCGCCGGTTCTGTCACCTGCTTTAAACATCAGTCGGGCGATTTCGGTTAAACTTTTTGAACTTCTTGCAGAAATAGCCAGAGAAACTGCTTTCTCAAAAAATCGAGCTTTTGCAAAACCGACTGCTACGTTCGCCGTCGTAAGTTCTTTCCAACTCGGTTTATCTATCGAAGCGGCAAAAGCCTCCGCTTTTTCTAAAATCTTCAGCGATTTTTCATTCTCACCCTGATTTCGATATATCTCGGCGATAATAATATGCGCATTGGATTGGTCTTCATCAAAATAAGACCAGTCTTTTTGATTGACGGTCTCAACAGCCTGTCTCAAGGCTCTATCAGACGATACTTCATCGCTGGATTTAATGAAAACATCTCTCATCTTAAACAACGCTTCGACTTTCATTTGATTATAGACTTCGATACTGTTTGCTGTTGCAAAAGCTGTTTTCGGCTGGTCATTTCCGGCAAAGCAAACGGCTGATTCGCGTTTGATTTCACCGATTCGCGCTTTATTTTTAAATCCGTTTGATAATCGCAAAGCCTCGTCACAAAATCCCGCCTGCGCATAAAGCTGTCCTATAAATGACAAGTCAAGTTCCTTTTGCTCGCTGTCTTCATATTTTAGGGTTGATAAATACAAGATAGCTTCGTCCAAAACAAGCTTAGCCCTGTCATTTCTTCCCAATCTCGTAAAATTTTCGGCTATTTCACGATATGCCCAACTACGATCTTCATACCCTGACACGCGGGTTTTTATTGTTCGCGCGATTAACAACGCTTCTTCCAGATTTTCAACTTCCCCGACTTCGGAAACACGCCAGATCGCTCCGGCTTTGTCGAGCGGATGTTCAATCGTTTTAGCGGTGTCCAATGATTCGGCGAGCAGTTGTCGAGCCGTTTGTTTGTCTCCGGCTTTTATGTATAAACCGGCGAGTATCGCTAAAGAGTCGGCTTTATCGTCTGGATCAGTAGATTTATGCGCAAGAGTTAACGCGCAGTCATAAATTCCATCTTCGTTTGTATTCGATGCTGCCGATGCGTCGTCAAATTTGCCGGTGAAGCAGGTAATAGCAAACAAAACAAAAATCGAAGTGAGTATAACAAAAGAGAGTATAGAAAATATTTTCATAAATTCATCTTATAGCTCTTTTGAAAATTAATGCAAGATTTTTTTATAGGAGATTAAACGAGTAATTACTTACTTTCACTAACCTTCAAAACCGCCAGAAACGCTTCCTGCGGAATTTATTCGTAAATTGATTTCAATCGTCGTAAAATCCTTCCCAATCGTTTTCAGCAGGAAATTTTGCTCGGAAAGCTTCTTGGTCAGGCAGCCTTTCATAGAATTTGAAAAAGTTTTCCAAATATTCTTCACCACGCCCCATTCTCCAATACATATCGAAAGGATGAATATCTGGAAAAGCAATCCAAGGCGGAAGAATAATATCTAAATCATCTTCAAAAGATTTTGTTTCATTATCAACTTCCATTTATTTACTTTCACTAACTTTCAAAACTGCCAAAAACGCTTCTTGCGGAATCTCTACTCTGCCGACTTTTTTCATTCGTTTTTTGCCTTCTTTTTGTTTTTCGAGCAGTTTTCTTTTGCGGGAAATATCGCCGCCGTAGCATTTGGCGGTAACGTTTTTGCCCATCGCTTTGACGGTTTCGCGGGCGATTATTTTACTGCCGATTGCCGCCTGGATCGGGACTTCGAACATCTGGCGCGGGATGAGTTCTTTCATTTTGGCGGCGATCTGTTTGCCTTTGGAATCAGCCGTGGTGCGGTGCAGAACGAGTGAAAGCGCGTCAACCGGCTCGCCCGAAACGAGCAGGTCGAGTTTGACGAGATTGCTTTCCTTGTAATCCGAAAAGTGATAATCCAAGGAAGCATAACCGCGTGAAACCGATTTCAGACGGTCATAAAAATCGAGAACGATCTCATTGAGCGGCAGTTCATAGACGAGCATCACGCGCGAGTCGGTAACATATTCAAACTTTTTCTGGATGCCGCGCTTTTCGTCCAAGAGCGGAAGAATGCCGCCGAGATATGCGTCGCTGGTCAGGATCGTCGCTTCGATGAACGGCTCTTCGATCTTGTCAATCTTGCCCGTATCCGGCATTTTCGACGGGCTGTCAACTTCCAGTACCTCGCCTTTGGTCGTCGTCACGCGGTAGCGCACGCCCGGCGCGGTCGTAATCAAATCCAAATCGAATTCGCGTTCCAGACGCTCCTGAATGATTTCCATATGGAGAAGTCCGAGAAAGCCGCAGCGGAAACCGAAACCGAGCGCGGTCGAGGATTCCGGCTCATAGAAAAACGAAGCGTCGTTCAAACGCAATTTATCCATCGCGTCGCGCAGGTCTTCATACTGCGCCGAATCGGTCGGGTAAAGCCCTGCGAAAACCATCGGTTTGACTTCCTGAAAACCGGGAAAAGGCTTTTCGGTCGGACGCGCCGCTTCGGTGATCGTGTCGCCGATCTGCACGTCGGCGACGGTTTTGATCGAAGCCGTGAGAAAACCGACTTCGCCAACGCTTAATTCATTGATCGGTGTCGGGCGCGGACGGTTGACGCCGAGCGTTTCGACCAGATATTCGCGTCCCGTGTTGAAAAATTTTATCTTCGTTCCTTTTTTGATCGTGCCTTCGATGACGCGGAACAGGACGATCACGCCGCGATACGAATCATACCAACTATCGAAAATCAGAGCTTTTAAAGGCGCGTCTTTGTCGCCCGTCGGCGGCGGAACGTCTTTGATGATTTCTTCCAAGATATCCTGAATGCCGACGCCGGTTTTTGCCGACGCGAGAACGGTATGCGTCGTGTCCAAACCGATAATGTTTTCGATCTGTTCTTTGATGCGTTCGGGTTCCGCGCTCGGCAGGTCAATTTTATTTAAAACCGGAATCAGTTCGAGATCGTTTTCGATGGCGAGATATGTGTTGGCGAGCGTTTGCGCTTCAACGCCCTGCGATGCGTCAACGACGAGTAACGCGCCTTCGCACGCTGAAAGCGAGCGCGAAACTTCATAAGAAAAATCAACGTGACCGGGCGTATCAATTAAATTCAAAACATAATCTTTGCCGTCCTTCGCTTTGTAGTCCAGACGAACGGCGTGCGCTTTGATCGTGATGCCGCGCTCGCGTTCCAAATCCATATTGTCGAGAAGCTGATCTTCCATCTCGCGGTCGGCAACCGCGCCGGTTAATTGCAAAATGCGGTCGGCAAGCGTAGATTTGCCGTGGTCAATATGGGCGATGATCGAAAAATTTCTGATATTTTCAGGATTCATAAAACTGCTCAAATAAAAATTTATATAATCGAATAAATGCTCAATAAATACAATAACAAAACGCGGAATTTTACGCATTGATCAGAGCGCAAGCATCCCTGCTTGCACGGACGCTGAAAGCGTTCGCAAAAATGTTTAGTTAGAAACAAGCTGAATTATATTTATACGCCGTTAGCGTTTTTCAAACGCTGGCAAGCAGGGATGCTTGCGCTCCAATCATAAAATTGAAACTATACGAATATCGAAACGTAAAAAAAATCAACGAGTTTTACAAATCCAAATCCAAATATCAGAGGTTTATTTTATGAAACGACGATTTCTCTTATCTTTTATTTTGCTCCTTGCATTTATTTTTCAAATGTATCTGCCGAATGTTTCGGCGCAGACGACGGCGAAATTCGACCGTTCGCGCTATGCGGTAAATTTCAAAAAATTCGTGCTTGATAACGGCTTGACTCTGCTGGTTCACGAAGATCACTCGGTTCCGATTGTCGGCGTGAATATGTGGTATCACGTCGGTTCGCGCAATGAAAAACGCGGGCGCACCGGGTTTGCCCATCTCTTTGAACATTTCTTTTTTAACGGTTCGGAAAATTACCCGTTCGGTTTCCGCGAAGCGATGGACGATCTCGGCGCGAACAACCGCAACGGGACGACCAATGTTGACCGGACGAATTTTTTCGAGGACGTTCCCGTTTCCGCGCTCGAACGCACGCTTTATCTGGAAGCCGACCGGATGGGATTTCTTGCCGGAAATATTTCAAAGGAAATGCTCGAACGCGAGCGCGGCGTTGTGCAGAACGAAAAACGGCAGGGCGAAAACGCGCCATACGGTCGCGTGTTCGGCGAGATCGTCGGGAAACTTTACCCGTATGAACATCCGTATTCGTGGTCAACCATCGGTTCGATGGAAGATCTGAACGCGGCGAGTTTGGACGATATTAAAGAATGGTATCGGACATATTACGGACCGAATAATGCCGTCATTTCGCTTGCCGGAGACATCACGCCGGAACGCGCTCTCGAACTCGTCAAAAAATATTTCAACGGCATTCCGCCCGGACCGCCTCTACCGCGCACGGAAAAATGGATTCCGACGCTCGACCGCAATGTGCGCGACGAGATGCAGGATCGCGTTCCGCAGACACGGATTTACCGCGCCTATCACGCGCCCGTCTGGAAGGAAAAAGAATTACAGCATCTCGCACTTTTTGCCGACGTGCTTTCCGGCTCGAAATCGGCGCGGCTCGACCGCCGCCTGGTTTATGAAAAGGAATTGGCGACCGACGTTTCCGCCACGACTCTTGACCGCGAACTCGCCAGTCTTTTTCTCGTCAACGTTACCGTCAAACCCGGCGTTGATCCGGCGGCGGTCGAACGCGAAATGGATGCCGTCATCAATGAAATGCTGGAAAAAGGATTTACGGACGAAGAACTAAAACGCGCGCAAAACCGCAATCTCGCATCGTTTCTGCGCGGCGCGGAACGGCTCGGCGGTTTCGGCGGACGCTCGGACATTTTAGCCGAAAGCGAAACTTACGGCGGCTCGCCCGATTTTTATCTCCAACAGCTCGAATGGATGGCGACCGCCACGCCTGCGGAAGTTAGAACGACCGCGAACAAATGGCTCAAAGCCAATCACTATACGATGCTCGTCAAACCGTTTGACAAACTTTCAGCCGGAAAAACCGATGTCAACCGCAAAATTTTGCCGTCGCTCGGAAATCCGCCGGAAATAAAATTTCCCGAAATCCAACGCGCGAAATTGAAGAACGGTCTGAACGTCATTTTGCTCGAACGCCATTCCGCGCCGATCGTTAATGTCGCGCTCGCCGTTGATGCCGGATACGCTTCGGACTCGGCGGCAAAAGCCGGACTTGCCACGCTCGCTCTGGACTTGATGGACGAAGGCACGAAAACGCGCAACGCTTTTCAGATCGTTGACGAACTCGACTTGCTCGGCGCACGGCTTTTTACCGGCAGCTCGCTTGATATGTCGTTCGTCCGCTTGCAGTCAACGGCGGAAAATTTGCAGAAATCGCTTAATATTATGTCGGATGTCGTTTTAAATCCGTCGTTTCCGGCGGATCAATTTTCGATTCAGAAACAAAGAAGAATTGCGCAAATCGGACAGGAAAAAGCCAACCCGAACGCGCTCGCCCAGCGCATTCTGCCCGCGATCATTTACGGCGCGAATCACGCCTACGGCACGCCCGCTTCGGGAACGGAAAAAACGGTCGAGAGCATCACGCGCGAAGATTTGATGCGGTGGCATTCCGATTGGTTCAAACCGGGAAGCGCGACCGTCATCGTAACGGGCGATACGACGCTTGCCAAAGTTTTGCCGATGCTCGAAACCGCATTTTCAAATTGGCAGACGGGAACTGCGCCGAAGAAAAACTTAGCGACCGTTGCGAAAACTCCGGGCAGAAAAATCTACCTGATTGACAAACCCGGCGCGCCGCAGTCAACCATCGTCGCCGCGCATCTGAGCGAGCCGAGCGGTCAACCGGAAGACCTCGCCGCCGAACCGCTTTTCCAGAATTTCGGCGGAATGGCGACCTCCAGACTCAACCGAAATCTGCGGCTCGATAAACACTGGAGTTACGGTACGGCGGGACAGCTTCGTGATTCGCGCGGTCAGCGCACGTTTCTCGTCGTCGCGCCGGTGCAGACCGACAAGACGAAAGAATCAATGATGGAAGTCATCAAAGAAATCCGCGATGTCGCCGGAGCGCGTCCCGTTTCGGGCGAAGAATTCGAGAGCATCATGCGGAATATGACCTCGCGCCTGCCGGGAAGATTCGAAACCCTCTCATCGCTCGAAGGCGCGGCGATCGATCTCGTCAACTTTAATCTGCCCGACGATTACTGGGCGAAATACGGCGCGAGTATTCGCAATCTGACCGAGGCGCAGTTAGCCGATGCCGGAAAGAAATTCGTCCGTCCCGACGAGATCGTCTGGCTCGTCGTCGGCGATCTGAGCAAGATCGAAAGCGGAATCGGAGAACTCGGTTTCGGCGAAATCGTCAAACTCGATGCCGACGGTCAGCCGCTTCGGTAGATTATTTTCATATAAAAATCGAAAGGCGGAATTTATGAACAAATTCCGCCTTTTTTAACACATCGCTTCGTGTGATTTATCGAAAAATACTTTATTATCTAAAAAGTATTTTACGATAAATTGATGAGCGAAATTTTATTTTTATTTTCGACCGTCGGAACATTCGGAATTTTGGGTTTCGGTTTTCTGATCGGTCTCAAACACGCGACCGAAGCCGATCATCTGGCGGCGGTCTCGACCATCGTTTCTGAACGCAAAAGCATCGGCAGTTCCGCGCTCGTCGGCGGGCTTTGGGGTTTGGGACATACGATCTCGCTTTTTATTGCGGGCATTTTCGTTCTGCTTTTAAATTTTCAGATCAGCGAACGGGCGGAAAGAATTCTCGAATTCGCGGTCGGGATTATGCTTGTTCTGCTCGGGCTAAATGTTCTGAGAAAAATTCTGCGCGGCGGTTATCTGCATTTTCACACGCACGAACACGGCGGACGCGAACACGCGCATCCGCATATTCACGAGCAGGGAAAAAAGGACGGAGCGGACACGCATCACGGATTCAAACTCAGCCCGCGCTCGCTCTTTGTCGGGATGATTCACGGTCTGGCGGGAAGCGCGGGGCTGATGCTCGCCATCATCCCGACCATCGAATCGCGCGCCGTCGGTCTGCTTTACATCATCGTTTTCGGAGCAGGTTCGATCGGCGGAATGATCCTGATGAGCTTTCTCGTCGGTCTGCCGTTTCACCTGACGGCGAAAAATTTCAATCGTCTGAACTACGCGCTTCAATCGGTCGCCGGATTTGTCAGCATCGCGGTCGGCGTTTTCATTATTTATGAAAAGGGAATCGTCGAAGGTTTGATAAGTTAGAATTTTGTAAAAAGATAATTGAAAAAGGCGAGAATATATTCTCGCCTTTTTCAATTTATGAATCTTCTTTTTCAGTCTTTTGAGAATCTTCCGTTTTCGGTTTGATCGGTTTGGCGTTGTTGTAATTAGGATTAAATAATTTCTTGTCGGATTCCTCATTTTTTTTCTGGTATTCTAATTGTTCTTTCGTCAGAAATTTTCTGCCTTTTTCTCCTATTTTATACAAAGCTACCTCGGCGCAGTAATTTCTTGTTTTTCTCTTTAAAATTCTAACCAGCGCGGGAATCGCCTTCTCCGCTGCATCTCCCAAGTCGGCGGTATTCAGCACTGCGTAACAAGATATTTCTTCGTTATTGAATTTTTGCATTAAAGCCGGAATCACTTTTTTATCTATTAGGTTTTTCAGTTCCGGTGTTTTGTCTTTCGTGTATTTTCCGATATTGCCGACTTTGTTCATAGCAGCTTGGGCTACATATTTATTTTTGTCATCGAAAAGCGGAAGCAGTATCGGAATAGCTTCCAACGCGCCTTTTGAAGTAAAATTCGGCAGTGATTCCAAGGCTTTCTTACGAACTTCGGGATTAGGATTTTTTATCGCTTTATATAAAATCGGAATCACTTCGTCGCCTTGTATATTTCCTAAAACTTGGAGAATCGCAAACGGCTCTTTTTCGATTTCCTTTTCCAAAAACGGAATTAAAGGCTTGCCGATTTGTCCGAGCGCGATGGCGGTCGTTAAATAGAGACCGTATGAACGAGCGTTATCTTCATCCTTATCTCCGGCGTATTTTTTCGGATTGTAAAGTATGTCGAATAAAAGCGGAACCGCGGGCATCGCATTCTCGCCCATCGGGACGATGGCGCGAACCGGATGGATCGGATTTAGTTTGTTTCCTTTGATAAGTTCAGACAAAACCGGAATTGCATCCGAAGTATTTATACCGTAAAAACCTAATTGTCTGATTCCCATTACAGCCAACCAGGCGACAGTCGTGTCATCATCTTTGGCGGCTTCGATAAGAGCTTTAAGCGTGTCTTCAGCCTGATGCGTTTTCGGAATCAGTTTGAAATAACCGAGAGAATAAACGCCGTAAATCCGTGTATAGACATCAATGCTTTTTAAAAATTCGATTCTTTGCTGGAGTGGAATATTAGGATTCGGCGGAATTTTCCAGAGTGCGTCTTCGACATGTGTCCAAACTGAATTGTTTTGTTCATCACGAAGAAGTTTGATAATAACGGGAAGCGCGTCTTTCGCGTTTTCCTTGAATTCGCCCAAACGATAAACCGCGCAAGCGCGAATCCATTCGTCTTTTTCGCCGGTTCGTTTTGTCAGAATTTGAACTTGAGAATTTACATCTGCCGCGTTTTCGAGTTCCGAAATCTGTTCGGGCGTTTCTTTCGCGCAGGGCTCTAAACCTAAATAAGGTTCTCTTTTGGTTTCGCCAACAACTTCGACAAAACCGCCGCCAAATCCACCGCCAGTAGCTGCGGGTTTTACCATACTGCCCGCAGTTTTCTTTTTACTTTTCGGAATTTTCTTTGTTTGCGCGAAAAAGTAGCTGGTAGATAACGAGAAAATCGTTAAAAAATAAAGAGCGACAAGAAGGAGTTTATATATTTTCATAGCTTTGATTTACATAGTGTTTATCGAGATGAAGATAATTTAATGGAAAATGAAATTAAAATCAATATTTTTTTGAAATTTAAAAACGGAATAAAAATCGCGGCGAACGGGAATTTAGGATAGAGTATTTATTGTTAAAACTCGCTTAATTTTTTCAATGATAAAATTCGATTCTGAAATCTGCGCAAATTTTGAAACCGCTTCGACGCGGGAATGGCTCGAAACCAACGGCATCGGCGGTTTTGCGTCTTCGACCGTTTCGGGCGCGAACACGCGCCGCTATCACGCGCTTTTGACCGCCGCGACCAAACCGCCGCTCGGTCGGCTCGTTTTGCTTTCAAAGTTTGAAGAAACTCTTTTGATCGACGGTAAAGCGTTCGAACTTTCCGCCAATCAATACCCGGACAAAATTCATCCCGAAGGTTTTAAGTATTTAAAAAATTTTCGTCTCGACCCGTTTCCCGTCTGGATTTTTGAAGTCGAAGGAATCGAGATCGAAAAGAAAATTTTCATGGTTTACGGCGAAAACACCGTCGTATGTCAGTGGAGCATAAAAGATAAATCGCAAATCGCAAATCGCAAATCGCAAATCGTAATAAAACCGCTTCTTGCCTTCCGCGATTATCATCATTTGCGGCAGGAAACGGAAAATTTTTCCGCCGGTTTTCAAGTTTCCGGCAAGACGATTTCGGTTAAACCTCTGCCCGAAATGCCCGAACTTTTCTTTTCTCATAACGCGCAGGTTTTTGAGGAAACGGGCTTTTGGTATCGTGATTTCGAATACGCCGTCGAACAGGAACGCGGTTTCGATTTCCGCGAAAATCTGTTTCAGCCGTTCGCTCTGAAATTCGATCTGTCGGACGCGGCGACCGTGATCGTTTCGACCGAAAAACGCGATGTTTTAAACGCGCAAAAGTTTGAAAAAGCCGAAATCGAGCGGCGGGAAAATTTGATAAAGATTGCGGAAGCGGAAACTGATTTTCACAAAAATTTAGTTCTCGCCGCCGACCAATATATCGTTCGGCGCGGCAAAGGGAAAACCGTTATTGCGGGTTATCCGTGGTTTTCCGATTGGGGACGCGACACGATGATCGCGCTTCCCGGTTTGACGCTTTCGACGAATCGCGCGGAAATTGCGCGGGAAATTATTCTGGAATTTTCAAATCATATTTCCGAAGGAATGCTCCCGAATCGTTTTCCCGATGTAGGCGACGAAACCGAATACAACACGGTTGACGCGACGCTCTGGTATTTCGAGGCGATTCGCGCTTACGCGGAAAAAACCGGAGATTTCGATTTCGTCCAAAACGAGCTTTACGCCAAACTCGCCGACATAATTTTCTGTCATCTGCGCGGCACGCGCTACAACATTCACGTTGACACGGACGGGCTTCTCTACGCGGGCGAAGAAGGCGTGCAATTAACGTGGATGGACGCGAAATACGGCGACGAGGTTTTCACGCCGCGCATCGGAAAGCCGGTCGAGATACAGGCTCTCTGGTATAACGCCCTGCGCGTGATGGAAGATTTTGCCCGCCGGTTCGGCGATACGGAAGACGAAAAAAGATACGCGCAGATGGCGGAAATCGCCAGGGAGCATTTTAATCAGACATTCTGGAACGAAGCCGAACAATGCCTGTTCGATGTCGTCATTAACGGCAAGCGCGACGGCTCGGTCAGACCGAATCAGATTTTCGCCGTCAGCCTGCATCACGCGATTTTGGATGATAGAGAAAAGGCGCGTAAGGTTATCGAAAAGATCGAAACCGAATTGCTCACGCCCGTCGGTCTGCGTTCGCTTGCGCCGAACGACGAGCGGTATCGCCCGATATACATCGGCTCGCCGTATGAACGCGATTCATCTTACCATCAAGGCACGGTTTGGGCTTGGCTGATCGGCGGATACGTTGACGCGCTCAGAAAATTCTCGGAAAACGCGGAAGAAACCGAAGCGAAGATCGCCGAAATTTTAAGCGGTTTCGAAGCGCATCTGTCGGAAGCCGGAATTGGACAAATCTCGGAAATCTTCGACGCGGACGCGCCTTTTAAGCCGCGCGGCTGTTTCGCGCAGGCGTGGAGCGTCGCGGAAGTTTTGCGCGTTTTGAGAAAGTAAGAAAAAGAATTTTTGTCCACAGATAAACACAGATGGACACGGATGTTTTCCGATTTTAAAATCGAATTTTAATTTTTGAAAATCAGTTTTTATCTGTGTGAATCTGTGTTTATCTGTGGATAATTTCCTTCTTTAGTATTGAATCAAACTGCCTTCGCGTTTGGCGCGTCTTACGGCGCGTGAAAAAATCCAGAGCGAAAAGGGAAGCAGAACAGCTAAAAATCCGAGCAGAATTATCAGCGGCGTTTGCACTTCGGCAAAAGATTTTCCCTGAATCAGAACGCTTCGGATGCCGTCGAGTCCGTGCGTCGAGGGATTGATCGCGGCAACGATCTTTCCGCCGGTTTGTCCTAACGATTCCTGGAGCATTTCCTTCGGGAAAAACACGCCCGAAAACAGAGCCGTCCCCGCGCCTAAAAGAATCGCAAACGGATCGCCGCGTTTGAAAACCATCGCAAAACTCGCCGATAAAATTCCGAGACAGGCTAAACACAAAGTCGTCAAAACCAGAAAAAGAAGCGCGAGCAGAAAATTTCCCTTATACTCGACGTTAAAAAAAAGCCAGCCGAAAAAGAGATAGAGAAAAGAATTAAACGTCGCTTCGACATACGACCACGCCGAACTCGAAACGATGACGGTCGGCACATTGATCGGCGTTAAGAGAACGCTTTCGAGAGTTCCCTGCATCTGTTCCTGCCGGATGGCGTTGGCGAGCGCGGAAAACCCGACCATAAAATAATTGAGCATCGCCATTCCCGTCAGCCAAGCGACGAGCGGATTTTGCCACTGTTCATACTGCGCGCTGACAAAATTCGAAGCGAAAATCCGCGAGATAAAATAAAACGTCGTAACAATGCCGAGAATCCACAGCAGGCGGATAAAAAACTCGACGCGGTAGGAAAGCGCGAGCTGAAAATCACGGATGACGAAAGCGCGGATGCGGCGCAGAAGATTCATAGTCAAAGTAAAAAAGTGAAAAAGTAAAAAAAGTAAAAAAGTTTTTCGGTTAGATTTTAACTCATAAAATTATTAACATGGAAAAACTTTTTCACTTTTCCGCTTTTTCACTTTCGCGGTCGTCTTTGCAATTGATGTTACAACTCTATTAAAATCAACATTGATGAAAACCTCCTCAGTCAAACTTTTCTGCGCCCTTCTCGTAAGCGCGTTTTTTTTCGCCGCCTGCAAAGTTTACGACAACACGAATGCCAATCTGCAAACCGTGGACGCGAATAATCAAAACGCGAAGATCGAGAGCATCGGCAAAAATCAGAGCCAGGCGCAGGATGACGCGGAAGAACTCAGCCGGCATATTAAAATTCCATACGAAACCGAAGAAGCGTTGTGGAGAATCGAAGAAGCCGCGAAAGTTCCGAACGCCAACCACGGCGAAACCGCGCCGAAACTGATCGCCGTTCTAAAATTCAAATCCGCCGACGCGCAAAAGATCGTCGAGCAAGCCGCAAATTACAGACCGGCGACCGAAACTTCCGTCAGCGTAGAAAACTGGTTTCCGCCCGAACTCGTCGCCAAAAGTCAGGAATCGGGCGACGAGAGCGTCAAAGGAATCGTTTACGCGCCGAACGATTTTGCGCAAACGCCTTATGACCACGGAACTTTAACGCGCATTGCGGAAACGGATTATTTTGTTCTGGAACTTTTTGCGAGGTAGATTATTTCTGCTTCAATTTTTTTATTTCTTCACGCAAACGATTGATTTCTTCGGACGCTTCTTCCAATGTTTTCAAAAATTCCTTCGTTTGCGGATCGTAAAGCCGCAAACCTTCGCCCGTGTCAACAACTTCCAAGCCGAGTTCTTCGCTGAAAATGCGATTGTTTTTTACTTTGACCTGCCGGAGTTCGCCTTTTTTCAGACGGTAAGCGATGAGCGGTTCGGGCAGGTAATCGTATTCGGGATCGAAAATATAATATTCCCTGACACCGAATTTTTGATACAAAAACCATTTTTTATTTAAATCTTCGCCCCATGTCGCCCGCGATGAAATCTCGAAAATGACTTGCGGAAACTGATTTTCTTCCCAAAGCTTATAAACGCGCCGATCACTTGGCGAAACATCAAAACAAATCATCACGTCGGGTGAAAAAGATTTATAAGGGTTACCTTGCTCGTAGTAAAACATTATATTACCTGAAACGTAAATATCTTTTTGGTCTTTGAAAAACAACTTTAGACTTTCAATAAGATAATTCATTTGGTTTCGGTGAATGTCCGTTTCAGCCATAGGTTTTCCGTCCGATTCGGGGTAATAAATTTCTTCTCGCTTTTTCGTTTTTAAAACCGCACTCATAACTTTTTTATTTTAGCACGAAAAATTTACATTTCCTCGTATCGTTTTAATTTCCGGTAAAGCGTCGAAAGGTCAATTCCCAAAATCTGCGCCGCCTGTGTTTTGTCGTCGTTTGCCGCTTTCAGGATTTCCAGAATATAGCGGCGTTCCATTTCTTCGAGCGTCGGGCGCAAGCCTTCCGGGTCGCGCATTTCAAAGGCGTTTTCCGAATTCGTTTTTACTTTCGGCGGCAGGCTTTCGACATCAATTTCGTCATTGCTCAAAATAAAAGCGCGTTCGATGGCGTTTTGCAGTTCGCGGACGTTGCCTTGCCAGTTGTAGCCGACGAGCGCGGACATCGCTTCTCTGGCGATCTGCTTTTCACTTTGCTTTTGCTCGCGGGCGGCTTTCGCGGAAAAATGTTTGGCGAGCAGGGGAATGTCTTCGCGGCGTTCTCTGAGCGGCGGAAGATTTACTTCGACGACATTGAGCCGATAGAACAAATCTTCGCGGAAATTATTTTCCGCAACTTCTTTTTCCAAGTTTTTATTCGTCGCGGCAATGATCCGCACGTCGAATTTGACGGGAACGCTCGCGCCGACCGGCGTTACTTCGTGTTCCTGCAAAGCGCGTAATAATTTTACCTGTAGCGATAGCGGCATCTCGCCGATTTCGTCGAGAAAGATCGTGCCGCCTTCGGCTGAACGGAAAAGTCCTTTTTTGTCGGTTTTCGCGTCGGTGAACGCGCCTTTCGTATGACCGAAAAGTTCCGATTCGAGAAGCGATTCGGGAAGCGCGCCGCAGTTGACGGCGAGAAAAGGTTTTCCGGCGCGGCTGCTGTTAAAATGAATTGCCCTCGCAATTAATTCCTTGCCCGTTCCCGATTCGCCCTGAATCAAAACCGAAACATTCGTGTCCGCGACCTTTTCAATCAGACGGAAAATATTTTGCAGTGCTTCACTCGTTCCAATAATTTCTGAAAAAGAATATTGACGGTCAATCTCGCGTTTGAGTTGACGATTTTCGGAAAAAAGTTCTTTTGTCCGAATCGCGTTTTTGACCGTCTGCAGAAGGTCTTCGTTGACGAAAGGTTTTGTGATGTAATCGTATGCGCCTTTTCTCAAAGCGGCGATCGCCGAATCTACGGACGAATACGCCGTCATAATTATGACGAGCGCGTCCGCGTCAATCGCTTTGATCTGATCGAGCAGTTCCAGCCCGTCCATTCCGGTCATTTTTATATCCGTCAGGCAGACGGCAATCTCCAAGGTCGGAAAAATTTCGAGCGCGGTTTCCGCACTCGAAGCGGTAAAAACCTTATAGCCCTCGTCTTCGAGCAGCTGCCGCAAAATCGAGCGCATCAATTCTTCATCTTCGACGACCAGAACATTTTGTTGATTCATAACTTTCCCCAAAAGTATAAAGGATGAAGAATGAGGAGTGAAGGGATGAGGGATGAGGGACGAGGGACGAGTTTAAGATAAATCGAACTATTTTCGTGAATCTTTCCGTTGTGAAGAAATGTTTTAAAGCTGATATGAAAATGCAAAGACTGAAAAGCAAATAATTCATCCCTCATCCCTCATCCCTCATCCCTTTATTATCCCCCGCGTTTCGTGGTAGCATTTTTCGATAAGTTTTTTATTTCAATGCGCCTTCATAAAATTTCGACAGCTTTAATTTTTCTTCTGCTTTCAATCGTCTTGACGGTAAAAGCGCAGGAGACGAATCCGGTTGACAAAAAGATCGCCAATCCGATCACCGACACGCCGAACGTCAATCCCGTTTCGCCCGAACGCGACATCCGCGCGCCGAAGCGGCAGGATTCCGGCTATCAGCCCGAAGGCGGCGATGACGAGATCGTCGTCTATTCCGAACGCCAGACGGTCGAGGGCGAAGAGGGAAAGCGCGTCAACACCTACGAGGGAAATGTTGACGTGCGCTACGGCATCTATCGTCTGCAAGCCGACAAGATCGTTATTTATGAAGCGACGAACACGATCATCGCCGAGGGAAGCGTCGTTTTCGATCAGGGCGAAGACCAGAGAATAACAGGCGTGCGCGGCGTTTGGAATTACCGGACGAAACTCGGCTCGTTCGAAGACTCGACCGGCTTTACGAATCAGACCAACGACGGCACGGTTTTGTATTTTACGGCGGACAAAGTTGAACGAACCGGCGTAAATGAGATCACGGTGACGAACGGCAAATTTACCGCCTGCGATGAGAACGTGCCGAAATGGAGCTTTACGGCGGACGAAGCGACGATCCGACCGAACGACAAGGTGAAATTAAAAAGACCGAAATTCCGCATCAAGGACGTTCCGGTCATCGCTTTCCCGTATCTTTCGATTCCTATCGAACGGCGCGACCGCCAATCGGGTTTCTTAACGCCGACTTTCGGTTTTTCCGAGGACAAAGGTTTCCGCATCTCGACCGCGTATTATAAAACGCTCGGCAAATCAGCGGACGTAACGTTTCGCGGCGATGTCTATACGGGGCGCGGCATCGGTTACGGTTTGGATTTTCGTTCGCGCGCCAATTCGCGCTCGTATTTCAATTTCGGTTTTTACGCCGTCAAAGACCGCATCCTCGGCGGCGGTGCGAGCGCGGAAAATCCCGATCAGGGCGGCTCGCTCGTTTACGCCGACGGCGTTCATTATTTTTCGAACGGTTTTACGGCGGTTGCCGATGTCCGCATCACTTCGAGTCTTGCTTTCCGGCAGGTTTTTTCCGACGGCATCCAGCAGATCATTTCGCCGATCGAGGTGTCGCAGGTCTTTGTCAATAAAAACTGGAATAACTACACGCTCAATGTTCTGGCGCGGTCGCAGGAAATCTCGATCCCGAATGTGCAGATCAAAACGAGAAATCTGCCGAGCATCAATTTCGACAAACGCCCCAGTCCGCTCCGGTTCTGGAAGGATGCGTATTTTTCTTTTAAGACGAGTCTCGAAGGCGTTTCGCGGCGCGAGGCGGTCGAGGACGTTGACCTTTATCGCCGCCAGACGGGAAGCGATCCTGTTCTTTCGCCCGCGCTCGGACAGCGTTTCGACATTCACCCGCAGATTTCCGTGCCGCTCGAAACAAAGTATTTTACATTCACGGCAACCGCCGGAGCGCGTGTTACGTATTATTCGAATTCCTTCAACGATATGCGCCGCGTCGTCGGGCGCGATGTCATACGCAAATACGGCGAATTCCAATTCGACGTGCGTCCGGTCGCCTTTGCCAGAAATTTTTACGGGAAAAACGACGCTTTTAAATTCCGCCACGTCATCGAGCCTTTTCTGACTTACCGCTATATCAAGGGCGTGAACAATTTTCACCGCATCATTCGCTTCGATTATGCCGACACCGTAACCGATACCAACGAGATCGAATACGGCGTAACGAACCGCATCTACACGCGCCGCTACACGGAAGCCGTAACAAAAGAAGCGCAGGAAAAATTGCGCGAACAGGCAAGCAATGACGGGAATGAAAACGCTGACGATAAAAAAGACTCGCTTTCCGTCCAGCCGTATGAGCTTTTTACATTAACGGTCAGAGGGAAATATTTCTTTGACGAAACGTTCGGCGGCGCGCTCATTCCGGGCAGGCGCAACCAGATTCAGCCGATCACCGCGCTTTCATTTTATACATTCGGCGGCGTTCCGCGAAGATTTTCGCCGCTAAACATTGACGCGACCTACCGACCGCAGAAAACCGTCTTTTTCAATTCGAGAATGGATGTCGGCGTGCAGGGCGACGGTCTGCGGGCGATTTCGGCGACGGTCGGCTATGACACGAAACTTTTGAAAATTTTCCAGACGTTTTACTACACCCGCGCCGTAACTTTGATTCCGTCCTTACAACAATACGCCGATCCGAACGGCAAAGAGGCGGGAACTCTGCGCGGTTCGCAGTGGAGTCCGTCCGTCTTCCTGGGCAACCGCGACCGCGGTCTTTACGGCGGCACGTCTCTGTTTTTCGATTTCCAGAACAACCGCGCCAAAAATTCCTCGCCGCTCATCAGCTCGCTCTTTACGCTCGGCTACGCCTACGACTGCTGCGCCGTCGCCGCGCAGTTCTACACTTTCAACGTCGGCATCCGCAACGAAAACCGCTTTGTTTTCAGCTTTCGTTTGAACGGCATCGGCGCATTCGGAACGGAACAGTTCGGGCAGGGCTTGCGGTAATTGTGCCGCGGTTAGCCGTTCGGTTTGATTCCGAAGTAAGCATAAACGGAAGCGACCGCCGTGCCGAGCCAGACCTTCGCCTGCGCGCTCATCGGTTCGACCGTATCCGGGTGGAGAATAAAACCGTAGATGACGACGATCACCCCGCTGATGATCCAGACGAGAATGTAAATTGACGGCATAAAAGCGGCGACCGTCTGAAAAGTTCCGGTCAGATTTTCTGCGAACGATCTTCTGCCCGGAAATTCCCCGGTTGCGGTCGCGCCCAGCACGCCGACGACCGTCGCCGAGATCAGCCCGCCCAGAGAATTCAGCAAAAACGCCATATTCGCCGAATACTGGTCGCTGCAATCCGCGCCGGGAGCGCACCGCGTAGCGATCGCTACGCCGTCGGCGATTGACCAGATATAGAATCCGAGTAAAATGGCGGCTAATATTCCGCCGAAAATTAGTTGCGGCATATAACTTTCTCCTTTTCGAATTGGTTGTTTTTCGGGCAGAAGCGGCTATTACGCGACCGGTCAGACCTGAAAGGGAACGAACCCGTTAAATCCGACCGGACGCGGACGCAAAATGCTTTGCCCGGTTTTTGGTCAAATGCTTTACTATCGCCGAACCGGAAAATCCGGTATTTATCACGGCAATTCCATATGAAAATGGTCGCCTTCGGTGATGACGCGCCCGCCGACCCGCGCGGCGGCTTTGCCCAGGATCTTAAAATTCGCCGTGACCCGGATGTCAATCGCGTTGCTGAGCAGATGGTTGGAAATGTAAACGCCGCGCTTGACCTGCTTTTCGATCGTTTCCCTGATCGCGTCAATCGCTTTTTGCGGAGCGTTTTTGTTAGCGCGGTACGCCGCCAGAATTTGGTCAATGGCGACCTTGTTTTTGTATGTATTGCGAACCCTAACTTCGCCTTTTCGGATAATATTGTTGTAAATTGCCGGTGCCTGACGTTCGGGCGGGCGGTAGCCGCTCGTAATAAAGAGTTTTGTTCCTTTCTCTTCGAAATAGATTTTCGCTACTTCAGCCAGTTTCTTTTCCAATTTCCGGGTCATCAGAATATCTTTGGCGACATCGTAATGTTTGCCGGACGTCGCCGTAAAAACGTCGTTGTCGCTCACCGCGCCGGATTCGGCTTCGTTGAACAGCAGTTTGAAGGTTACCGCTTCGACGACTCCGCTTTCCTGCAGGAGATTTTCCTTCTGGAATTTTTTAACCGCCGCTTCGGTTTGCGGTCCGAATGTGCCGAAGCCGGAATCCACTTGAATTTGCGTCATATAACTCAGCGCGACCAGCCGGTTTTGCAGAGCTTTGACCAGCCCGACCGCCGAGCTTCCCCGGCTGATTCCCGATAAAACCGTTTTGACCGCCGACCGTTCCGCGTCTCCGAATTCGCCGGTTTCGTCAAGTCCCAGATGTTTCTGAAAAGCTTTGACCGCGCCGGCGGTCTGCGGTCCGTATTTTCCGTATCCGCCGCCGATCTTCTCCATCGTCATATAGCCGAGCGCGACCATCGAATCCTGCAGTTTCTTTACATCGTCCCCGCTTTCGCCTTTTTTCAAAACAAGCGAGTCGGCGGGCTTTTCCGCGTCGGGAAACAACGCTTTGCCCGTTTCCTCGTCCATCAAACCGGTGTCGTTCAAGCCTTCGGCTCTTTGAAATTTTGCCAGCACCGTCGAAGTGTCTTCGCCCCACCGCCCGTCAACAAAACCGCCCTGCAGGTTTTCCGGCACGAAACCGAGTTCGAGTAGTTTTTCCTGCACGCGTTTGATGCCGCCGAACAGCCGCGCCCCGACGATCGTCGTCGCCTCGCGGGCGGTTATTTTCCCGTCCTTGTTCCAGTCGAGCGGGTTCAGCTTGTAGGCTAACGTTCCGATTTTGAAAAGCACGTCATCGGGTTTTTTCGGCGAACCGGAAAGAATGGACGTATAAACCGCTTCGAGCGAAGCCAGTTTGCCCTTAAAAGGCTTTAAATATTTTTCGACGTATTTGAGCTGTTCGACCGAGGTCATTTTCGCCAATTCCTCGACGCTCGTTCCGAGATTTTTCGCCGTCGGTCTGATAAATTGGATCAGCCCGGTCGCGCCGATCCCGTTGCGTTTCGCCGGGTCGAATGTTCCGCCCGTTTCAAAACTCATCGCCGCCAGCAGGTATTGCGGTTTTGTCTCAAGCCGTTTCGACATTTTTTCGACTTCTTCGATAAACTCGGACGACACGAAGGAGTTACCTTTGACTCCCTGAATTTGTTGGTAGTTGAACTTTTCTGGCATATTTTTCTCCTTTTTTTTTGGTAAAAATCCGGTTTGAATTTCAATCCGTCAGAGAAGTTGACCGCTCCTTTATTTACCGTTTGCCTCTTTTTTTTCGATACCGGGATATTTTCTGTGTTTTATCTTTTCAAAAGTCGAAAAAAACGGAACACGGCAAATCTTCGCCCGTTACCCGACCGTCCGCGTATAAACGGGCGACCATTGCCCGACGCGCTTGTTCTTGATCAGATAAATCGCGCGGAATTCGAATTTTTCCGGCTTGCCGGGTTCGAGATCGGGCGGCGTGAAATTGATAATTTTCTCGGTGCTTTTGTCCGCCGCCTGCCAGAGCGCGTCGCCCGCTTTGCGCCATTGCAGTTCGAGCATATCGAAGCCCGCCTTCTGCCATTCGAAATCGAGCGAGCCGTCCGGCTGATCGGAAATCTTCAAATCCGGCACCGCATTTTCGATTGCCGGAGCCTCGCCCGCCGCCCGCGCGATCATCAGATCAAGCCCGTCCGCCTCGTCGTATTCGTCCTGTTCCTTGAACAGCGCGGCAAACCTCCGGCACTGCCTTTCAATGCCGACCAACGCCCCGGCGGGAATCGCCCAAGCCTGAAAAACCGGCGCGGGCGGCACCGGCTCATTTTCCTGCTTCGACCGCACGATATTGTCAAACCACTGCGACATCTGCTTCGCCGTCGCCCGGTTCTGCGCCGTCTTGTCATAACATTCCAAAAACGTCCGGCACATCAAATGCACCGCCGCCAGCCGCGCCGCATCCAAAAACGCATACTTCGCCGCATACCCGTCAATCTTCGCCTCAAGATTTTCATACAAAGCGCGCTCACCTTCGTTCGTGGTCGGATACCAATCAGCATCAGGCATAAAAATTTTCCTCCATTATTTATTTGAAATTATATTGTGAACGTATTTAACCGGAGGAGTTGAAAGTCTCCGCTCCTCCAATCTTTTTCCCAAATCCTCCAGCGAAGTTGCCGACTCCCCCGGAAGCATTTCCAACTCCTCCAACAAAACTTTCAACTCCTCCAGAAATGTTTTCAACTCCTCCAGAAATCTTTTCAACTCCTCCGGAAACTTTTTAGACTCCCTCAGGCAATCTCTCGACTCCTCCTGAAACTATGGAAACTCCCCGAATCAAACTTCCAACTCCGCCAAACAAATTCCCGACTCCTAAGCTGAACATCTTTTTACCTATTTCAGATATAAACTAAGCGTTATTTTCATCCGGCATAAAAGCGTTGCTGATATTCCCCACATGTTTAAGCAAAGCCTCAAGATCATCCTTTAACCCGTTATTGCTCCCGTTAAGCTGTGTTACCAAATTATTGATTTCATCAATGACAACCGTCCCCTGTTCGACAGCGTTTTTTATTCGCTGGAGAACATTTGCCTGGGCATTTCCCTTATTAATTTCATGCTGTAGTCTGGTTTTTAAATCTCTTAACGCCTGGTTTCTTTCATTTATCTTTTGGATAATTTGTCCGACGCTCAGTGCGGCTAACGCTTCGTGCAGTGCTTTCGCGTTCTCCCTGATGTCTTCAAAATGAAGTAAGTCAATATCTAAGAGCCTATTACGAAAAGTTTTCAGAATAGCCTGTAGCTTCGATTTGTCCCCATTTGTTGAATTCTGAAGCACTTCGATCAGATGGTCATATGCTTCGAAGTAGGCAAACGGCGAGCTCGTCGTTTTTAAGTTATTTACTTCTTGTTCTAATTCATTAAGATTTGGCATTTTTTTTCCTCCGGTATTGATAAATTATTCCGTTTCTTTTGGTTCGAGAATCGCCCATATTTCTTTAACTTTGGCTGTCAGGGCGGCAACCGACAATGGCTTATCGGTATTAACTGCGACGCGAAGATTAGCGTGCGTCGTCGTCCAAGTGCCAAGCGCGTCAATGCTTGAACGTAAAAGTTTATCCAGTTTTTTCTGGCTTGCTTTCATCTCGTCAAGTTCGCTTTTGACCTTGTCGTAATCTGGCTTTATCCGATCCCGTTCGGAAAGATATGCTTCATTCTGATTGAATAATTCGATCGCTCTCTCATCCAAAATCGGTTCGATAAGATCGTTTCCTTTATGAAACTTTTCTGCCGGGTCTATGTTGTCAATGATAGAATCGAGATTCCGCCGATTTGAAAGACATCTTGTGCAATTTATAAATTCTTTCATTCCTTTGCATTGTTCATTATCGGTTGAATCGCACTCGGTAATCTTTTTAATCAACCTGTCTTTGATTCCACCGTCAATAATAAATATGGAATCAAGATTAAATTTGACGAGGTGCTTGTTCTCACGGATCTGCTTTTTCAGATTGTTGGCAGCGTTACCACTAGCTCTTAAAAGTCTAAACTCGTCTTGTTTTATTTGAGATATGAGATTCTTGTGTTTCAAAATAAATGTGATTTCTCTTTGTATGCGGCTGTTGTTTTCATTTATGCCTGTGTATAAATTGAATGTCGTCCTGTTATTTTCACGAAAATTTAGCTGCATCAGTTCTGATACTTCGGTATTGATCATTTGCAAATTTTTCATCGTAAATTTGAGTAGATCAATTACTCCGCAACCGTATTTGTAAGCATCTCTGTCAGCGTTTATAAGCGCGCTTTTTTTGAGAATCTCCTTTTCTTTATTGCTGTATCTTTCGGTGTTTTGAATATTCTCAAGAGTAATAAATAGTTGTTGTCCGATTTCTTCAATTTTTACACGTGTATTGTCGGTACAGAGTTTCCTGTCGTTTTCGTATCTACCTTCGACGATTTCTGCTGCTTTGTTTACTCTATCTTTAAAGCTCTTGGCGGTTCTGAACTGCTCGGCAACGGCAAGTAATCCGGTAGCAATCTGGATAGCCGATTCGGGAATCGCGCCGTCAGCGGCAGTCGGCGGAAAAACGACGAGTTTTGAAGCGGAAGTTACGAGATTGTTTACTGCTCCGACAACGGCTTTTGAGTTTTCCGCGCTTTTTTTATTAGCCTGCGCGAGAGCGTTCAACGATTCGAGATAAGCATCGAGCGCGTCGAGCGTTTCGAGCGTCGGCTTCATCGCCGTATCATAATTCTTGCTGTGTTGGGCAAATGCAGTTCTCGTTTCGGAAAGAAACAAATCTTCGTTATTAGCGGCTGTTTCCAGTAAATTTCCTGTATCTTTAACACCTTGCCGGATTCCGCGCGTCATTTCCGAGGATTGTTCCGTGAATTTGGAAATGTCGGGAACATCGCAGGCGGTAAAGAAGATCGAAACGACCAGAAACACTGTAACGGCTTTTGGAAAAAATTTAATATTTGACATTATGCCTCCAATTTTTTGAGTGAATTTTAGAAATTATTTATTGCGAATATCGCGGGCTTTTGAAATCGGGAGAACTTCGGGAAAATTCACGAGAGTTCCGTCGGGATTTCAAGCCGAAAAGGTTATTGCAAACGGTTTTGCCCGAGCTGATTTACAGACCGGAAACCGGCTATGAAAGACTTATCGAACTGCTTGAATGATTGGCAATATACTCCTGTTTTTGAAAAATAGCAAGAGTTTTTTTTGCCTCGCTCAAAGCATTTTTGAAATTTGTTCGACATCCGGTTTTAGAACGCGCAAGGCTTCGAAAAATCGGTAATTGTCATTTCAAAAATTCGTCTTTCAATACGTAATGACAAAAAATGCGGAAATCTCACGGAATTTTTTTAAATTTTTTTGAAAAAAATTTAGCGGCGGGTTTGGGCGAAGGAATTGTAGTATTCGACGGGCGCGAGTTCGTCGGTCAGGATCGGCTCACCGGCGGGAATTGCCTGCCGGTAAACGGTTGAGAGAAGGCGCGAGATTTCCGCGTCTTGAGTTTCAAAAGAAAGCGGACTTTCGCTTTTTGAGGCGACGATGATTATATTCTGAATTTCCGCATCGTCTTTTTCGGAATTTACTTTGAAAACGAGAACCTGCGGGAAAATTTTGCGGTAAACGGCGAGTTCGGCTTGCAGGAAACGGCTCGCCGTGCCTTGAAGCGCGCCGCCGAGATTGAAGATGACCACGCCGTCCGGCTTTAAAACGCGGTGAATTTCATTGACCGCTTCGACGGTCGTCAGTTGGAACGGGACGGAGAAAAGCGAGCCGAAGGCGTCCATCATAACCGCGTCGTATTTTTCCGATGCGGCTTGATTTAAAAAAATCCGCCCGTCCTGATGAGTGATCTTTAATCGCGGATTTTCTTCGAGGCGGAAATATTTTTTGGCGATTGCGGTCATCTGCGGGTCAATCTCGACGACTTCGATTTCGGCGTGCGGATAGGTTTTCAAAAAATCTTTCGGGAATGAATAGCCCGCGCCGCCGATCATCAGCGCGGTTTGAAAACCGGGACGGAAATGGCGGACGAGGTGGTAATACTTCAGGTATTCGCTCAGCAGTTCGTCGGAATCGAGATACATACGCGACTGTATAACATTCGGGTCAATCGTCAGATTGCGGATCTTTCTGCCCGTTTTTTCCTCTTCGGTCGTGATGATGCGCGCCGTGCTGTATTCGGTGTCAATCTCGTGAAAATCCGCGGTCGCGGCGAGATAATAATTTTTGAATTCGTTAAACGCGATGCCGAAAACGAACAGAACAAGAAGCGTCAGATTCGTTCTGCTCAAGGCAAACGGCGCGAGCAGGATCGAAAGAAAGATCAGAGCGGCGGCAATGACGTAAAGCGTTCGCGTTGAGCCGACAAACGGAATGAGAAAAAATCCGGCGAGAAATGTTCCCAGAATGCTTCCGACCGTCGAAAGCGCGTAAAGTCTGCCGACGGTTTTTCCCGCGTCCGCCAAGTCGGACATTTTCAGCTTGACCGCGTAAGGCGTGACAAAACCTAAGAGAACGCTTGCCGGTGCGAAAAGAAGAAGCGCGGCGAGAACGGATTTTATTTCAAGAATCATCGGACTCGCGCCGATGACGGAAAGAATCAAATCTTTGAAAAAGATCGTTACGCCGATTGCGCCGCCCGCGAGAAAAATCACCGACGCTAAGATTTTGATGTCGGGCTTTTTGTCCGCAGTTTTTCCGCCGAGCCAGTAGCCGAGACTCAAAGCCGCGAGAATTACGCCGATCAGACTCGTCCAGACGTATGTGGAAGTTCCGATATACGGCGCGACGAGCCGCGAGCCGGTTATTTCGTAGATCATCACGACCGCGCCGCAGATGAAAACCGTGATTTCCAGAATGAATTTTTTAGCCTGCATCAAGAAAACTTACGGCTCGATCGTCGAGTAATAAACAAAGTCCCGGTTTTGCGGTGCGAGCTTCAAAATGATGACGGGTTTTACCGGGTTGCGCGATTCGTCGAAATGAGAAATCTTTCCGGTTACGCCGTAAAAATTTACGGTTTGCCGAAGCGCGTCGCGCAGTTTCGCGCCGTCGGTCGTTTTCGCTCTTTTCAGCGCGTCAGCCAAAAGATAAACGGAATCGTAACCCAAAGCCGCGAGAGTATCCGGTTGTGCGGCGAATTTGTTTTCATATTTTATACCGAAATCACGAACCGTGCGCGAAGGATTGACGGGCGTGAAATGATTCGTAATGTATGAATTTTTCAGAGCCTCGCCGCCGATTTGCCAGAGCGCGGGAGAATCCCAGCCGTCGCCGCCGAGAAGCGGAATATTCATTTTCAGTTCGCGCGCCTCTTTAGCGATGATCGCCGTCTGCCCGTAATAACCGGGCAGATAGAGCGCGTCGGGTTTCGATTTTTTTATCGCTTTTAACTGCGCCATATAACTCTGGTCGGTTTGAACGTAAGCCTGTTCGTTGACGATCTTGCCGCCGATCAAGGTAAATGTTTTTTTAAAATTTTCCGCAAGCCCTTTGCTGTAATCGGATTGGACATCGCCGAAAATCGCAACTCTTCTCAGATTCAGTTGATAAAAAGCGAATTTCGCCATCGCCGCGCCTTGCAGCGGATCAATGAAACAGGCGCGGAAAATATAATCACCGACTTCCGTTAATTTCCGGTTGGTTGAAGACGGCGTGAGCATCGGGATTTTCGCCATCTGCGCGACCGGAGCGGCGGCTAGGCTGTTGATCGAAGCGACATCGCCGAGAACGACGTGAACTTTGTCTTTTGTAATCAATTCTTCGACCGCTTGTTTGGCTTTTTCGGGTCTGCCTTCGTCGTCTTTGAAAATCAATTCGATCTTTCTGCCGTTTATTCCGCCCGCCTCATTTATTTCTTCCGCCGCTAATTCGATACCGCTTTTCGTCGCTTCTCCAAAAGAAAATGTCTGTCCCGATAAATCAACAAAAACACCGACTTTTATCGTGTCTTGACTTTGTGAAAATATATTTATTGAAAGAAGTATTAAAGTTGCAGTGAGTAAAATTATTTTTTTCATTTTCTAACCTCGTAAAATAAAACCCGCACCAATTTTTTGCTTTGATGCGAGTTTTACTTGTTTTTACTGAAAAGTCAAAGTTTTTTCGGCTTCGGGATTAGCTATGCCGTTACTGTTTTTTTTTCTTCCTCATTGATAAACGTCAGCCACGGCGCGTCGTTCGGCGCGGGGCGTTCGGCGTTGATGATCTTGAAAAATTCTTCCTGCAATTTAGCGGTGATCTCGCCGCGTTTGCCTTTGCCGACGGTGATCTTGTCAACCGAACGGATCGGCGTGATCTCTGCCGCCGTGCCGGTGAAAAAGAGTTCGTCCGCCAGATACAGAGCGGCGCGCTGGATCGTCGTTTCGACGACCTCGATGCCGAGTTCTCCGGCGATCTGGATGACCGAATCGCGCGTGATGCCGGGCAGAATAGATGCGCCGAGCGGCGGCGTGATGAGCTTGCCGTTATTGACGACGAACAGATTTTCGCCCGAACCTTCGGAAACCATTCCCCGGTCGTCGAGCGCGATGCCTTCCGAATAGCCGCTCAGAAGGGCTTCCATTTTGATGAGCTGCGAGTTCATATAATTCGCGCCCGCCTTTGCCATCGTCGGCATACTGTTCGACGTGATGCGCGTCCAGCTCGAAACGCAGACGTCAATGCCGTTTTCCAGAGCCTCTTCGCCGAGATATTTGCCCCATTCCCACGCGCCGATGACGCAGGTTATCGGGTTCGGAAAAGGATTCACGCCGAACGCGGGATTCGATTCGTCGAGATTTCTAAAAATCAGCGGTCGCAGATAACAGGCTTCCAAGCCGCTGTCGCGGACGAGTTCGACCGCCGCTTTGCAGAAATCCTCGCGCCCGAAGTCGGTTTCCATACGATAAACTTTGGCGGAATTGACCAGTCGCTGCATATGCTCGGTCAGGCGGAAGATCGCCGAACCTTTCGCCGTTTTGTAACAGCGGATGCCTTCGAACACGCTCGTCCCGTAATTGACGACGTGCGCCATGACATGAATCCGCGCGTCGTTCCAGTCAATAAATTCGCCGTCGCGCCACACTTTGGGCGCAATTTTTTTCGTATTAACGTCTTTTGCTGCCATAAATTTTTATAAATACTCCTTAAAAACGGTTTTTAATAATAGGATAGATAAAATTTTCTAATGGAAATGAAACGACGAAAGACGGTTGATTTTTAAGAAATTTTGGAGAAACTTCCGCCGGTTCAGAAATTTTAGCTTCCGTTTAAGGATAATATATAGCCGAATCTTTCGCAAGAATGCGGGTTTTGGAAAATTCAAATAAAAAAGGCGAATTAAATATTCGCCTTTTTTATTTTGAAAATTTAACCGCTTCGTCAGAGTATTCTAAACACCGGCGCGGTGTCGTCAAGCCTTGCGCTGTATGTCATGCCGCCGGTTATCACCTGCACGATTATCGGGACCTCGCCCGCCATATCGAGTTCCGGCGGAAGCGTTATGTCAATCGAATAGACGCCCGGTTCGCGCAAAACCGCCTGGGAAACATTTGCCGGCGGGACCGAAACACCGTTGATACGGATGTTATAAGCAAAAGCAAAGCCCGGCACGGGTTCGACACCCGTCAGATACAGCCGCGCCACCGTCGGCACGCGCCGCCCGCCGCGATACCGGAGCGTCGTAACGTTAAACGGTTCGCGGGTCAGGACGCGGTTCGTCGCGTTGAAAATACGCGCCCGTCCGCCCGGTCCCGGCACTTCGTTAAACGTAAAGACATCGGGGCGCGCCGGAACGATCACGATCGTGCCTCGAATGACCACGCCGTTGTTGTTTATCACGACATCATACGGCGTATTACTCGGCTCGATTGCCGGAGGAACGACGAAAATGACCTGCCGGCGGCTGACCATTTTCAGACCGCAGGCGGCACCGTTGATCGTCATCGTTACGCCGCCGAGTTCGATCGGCAGAGTAAATCTTCTCTGCAGTGAGCCGACTGCCGTCTGCGCGGCGACGGGCTGATTGAATCCGGTCGTGAAATCTACGATTGCCAGCATTCCCGGAGAAACGCCCTGCACCGCCGGAGGTGTCTGCGGAGTCGGCGTTACCGTCGGTGTCGGTGACGCGCTCGGACTCGGACTCGGTGTCGGAGTCGGCGTTGCCGTCGGGGTGGCGGTCGGTGAAGGCGTCGGAACGGGCGACGGGACGACCGGAATGCGGCTCGCGCCCGTTGCGAAATTCAATCCGGCGGCTGTCTGCTGGGTTTGAAACGGTGTCAAAAGATAAAAGGCTTCGGCTAACAGATCGAAATTGCCCGTGCCGGGTTCCGTCCGCGACATATTAAACGAAATGCGCCTCAGCGAATCGCTCGTTACGGGCTGAATAACCGCTAAAACCGAAAACGGAGTCGGCAGTTTGGTGAGCCGCGTAAAAATCTGGGGTTCGCCTGCTCCCAAAACTATCGGATACGAGTAAATCTGCGCCGGTCGCGTCGGATTCGGATTCAAGCCGTCATTCGCGTTTGCCGGGATCGTTCCCATCGGGGTTATATTCAGGCGGGTTTCCAAAACCAATGTTTCCGGTGCCAATCCGTTGTAATCGGTAAAAGTCGGGAAATGCCGGAGATCGCCGCCCGAAGCCGCCGAATCGGCATCACTGCGCGGTCCGATTTTGGTAAAGGCGTTGGTCATCGCCGTGGTGTCGTAAAGATAGAGCGCGAAGGATGTTTGAACCGGACTGTTGGCGGCTTCCAGATCGGCGAACGAATCGAAAGCGATATACCGCCCGTCGCGGCTCATTCTTTCGCCGTAGCTGAAGATATTGACGATAGTTCCGGCAGTCGCCGGGGTCGTCTGCGTTACCTGCCGCGGATTAACGGTCGTTCCCATTCCGGCAACGATGTCCGTGTAAAAAATTTCTTCACTGTTATCGGTATTATTGCCGCCGGTCATTCCGACCACCGGATTATTAGCCGTCGAGATAAAAGCTACGCGCAGACCGTTTCCCGAAATTACCGGGTTGTCGTTTGTACTCGGCTGCTGGATCGAGCCTTTCGGCGTGGCGGTGATCTGCTTGTTGGTAACGGTAAAATTCGGACTCGTTCCGGTCAGGATAGATAGAAAAATCTCGTCGTTGTTAAAATCGGGCGAAGCGTTTCCGCAGGTGCTGGTCGGCGTTGTCAGACACGGTTCGAGGTCACGATTCGACATAAAAGCGACGTAACCGCCGTCGTCATTGATCGCCGGGTTGCGGTTGTCGTCGGCGATGATCGGCGCGGTGGTCGTCGTTCCGGCAACCGCCGGACGGCTCGGAAGCGTGTTCGTCGCCTGGACGAAAGTTCCCGCGCTCAGATCGGTCAGGGGAATCTCCAAACCGAGCGAAAGGTCAGCCGGAGCGACATCCGGTATGCGGTAAAACCACATTTCGGTATTGCCGTCATTCGGAAGATTGTTCATCGCATTCTGTCCCGTTCCGACGGTGCAGGCGGCTAAAGTATTCGGATTAAAGTTCCCCGGATTTCCGCCGTTCGTAATTGCCGGGATCGTCATCGTTCCCGGAAAATTGCAGGTCGCGTTCGAACCGAATGCGAGCCATTTCCCGTCGTTGCTGATGACGGGGCGCGTGTTGACGACCGCCACTTTTATGTTACTGCTCGTGTTCGGAGCCATTGTCGTGTCAATCAGAAGACTTCTCGTGTCGGTGATTTGAAAAATGCGCCGCTGGGCGTAATCGAAAAGAAAAACTTCAAGATTGGCGTCCGCGTTGCGCGGATTTTCGGTAGCGTGATTGCCTCGCGATTCGAAAACTACAAAGCGACCGTCGCCGCTCATACCGCCGACAAAACTTTCGTGTGTTGCCGATGAGGTGATCTGCGCGATAGCCGAATCAACCTGCGCCGAAACAGCCGCGAAACTGCTGAGAATAAAAATAATTGTTAAAAAAACCGTAAAACGAAACTTCACAAAATCCTCCGAATAGAGTTGTAATAATAAAATTGCTGTAAACACCAGCGCAAAACATTGAATTGTAAGTGTATTTGCGGCGTGTTGCAAGCAAGCGAATTGTCAGTAAATCCGTTTTTTGAAAGAAAAACGATTTGTTTGATGCCGCCGCGCGCCGAAATGGTTGACTTAACAGGAGAAAATTTAAAAATAATGCTCGTCGCGGGCGAAGCCTCGGGCGACGCTCACGCCGCCAAACTGGTCAGGGCGATCAAGGAACTCGCGCCCGAAAAAAGTTTTGAATTTTTCGGCGCGGCGGGCGAAAAAATGCGCGAAGCGGGAGTCGAAGCGGTTGTCAAATCCGATCATTTGTCAATCGTCGGGCTTCTGGAGATCGGACGCGCTCTGCCGATGTTTTTAAAAACTTTTCGAAAGTTAAAACGCGCGGCTGAAAAACGAAAGCCCGATGCCGTAATTTTGATAGATTTTCCCGATTTCAATCTCAAACTTGCCAAATCTCTCAAAAAACGCGGACATAAAATAATTTATTACGTCTCGCCGCAAATCTGGGCGTGGCGCGGTTATCGCCTGCGGGCGATCCGGCGCGATGTTGATCTGCTTTTGACGATTCTGCCGTTTGAAAAAGAGTGGTATGAACGGCGCGGATTTTCACGGGCGGAATATGTCGGAAGTCCTCTGGCGCGGGAAATCAAAGCGCATCTGACGCGCGAAGAATTTTGCAAAAAACACGGCTTGGATGATTCAAAACCGGTAGTTTCTTTACTGCCCGGGAGCCGTCATAAAGAGATTCTAAGGATATTTCCGCCGATGCTCGAAACCGTTTCGCTGATGGCTGAAAAAAAGCCCGAAATACAATTCATCGCCGCGCTTGGTTCAAAGCGGCATCTTTCCGATATTGAAAAGGCGTTGGAACAAGCGAAAACCGAAAATCCGAAACTGCCCGACAAGCTTTTCGTCATCACGGGCGAAACGCTCGACGCGCTGAACGCTTCGGACGCGGCGGCGGTAACAAGCGGCACGGCGACCTTGGAAACCGCGATCATCGGAACGCCGTTCGCCATCGTCTATAAATCTTCGCGGCTGAATTACAAAATTTTTCGTCCGATGATCTCGGTCGAGCATTTCGGGCTGGTCAATCTGATCGCCGAACGCCGCCTCGTAAAAGAATTTATCCAGGACGATTTCACACCCGACATTTTGAGCGCGGAATTGTTCCGCCTGCTCGAAACGGAACATAACGAAAAGATGAGAGCGGAACTGCGCGCAGTTTCGGATAAACTGGGACACGGCGGCGCGTCCGTCAGGGCGGCGCAGGCGATTTTGCGGGAAATAGCTCATTAAATTCAATTAAAATAACAACTTATCAAATAGAGGGCTAATGTCTTAACCCGATAGTTCGGTGTCCACGAGCCTCGTGGACATCAACGCGACTTCGGTGGATAACAACGCAAGTTCCGTTGAAGCCAACGGAGCATTCGCGTATGTCCACGAATGTGTTGTTGAACGGCTTTGCACAAAAACTATTGAAAAAGCGAAAACACGGTTTGTTTCTCTGTAAAATTCTAATTTCACAGAGTTTTTAGAGAATTATTTTCTACTCAATAATATATTTTTTTTAATTTTTATAGTTTTTGCGCAAAGCTCCGCATCTCGGAAATTATCGAATCGCGCACACTGCCGATTTTTTCGGCGTAAACGCTGTGCAGATTTTCAACATCCTTGATCGCGTTTTTTGCCTGTTCGATTTCTCCGTTTAGATCGTTATCGGGTTCGGAATACTTTTTTTCCATTAATTGCGCGAGACGCTTTTCGGCAAAGCCTTTTTCGTGGTCGAGACGGTGAATATTATTGGTCGCTTCATCCAGATCGTCCCGCAGATTTTTCGTTTCAACGCCGTTCGATTCGAGAAGCGTGAGCGCATTTACTAAAAGATAACGCGCCATCGTATGACCGCAGGCGATTCTCTCGGCACGAATTTCGCGCGGACAGAAACCGATGTTTTGATAGCTGATTTCGTCGGGCAAGTCTTCGGGAATCGGAAGATTCGTTTCCTTGTCATACAGGATTCGTTCGTGCGCCAGACGGCATTTGACGGCTTTCAGACGCGCGATTCTTTCGTATAATTCGCTGAATTTTTCCAGTTCGGCGGCGTTCATTTCCAAAATTTTATTCCAGTGCCTGCCGGACGCTTTCGACGATTTTTTCGTCGGACGGGAACATTATCCATCCTTTCTGCGCGACCGTTTCATCGCCGACGCGGACGGTGAATTCGCCACGTTTGCCTTCGATCAGAGCGGGTTTGATGCCGAGTTGCTTTTCGATCTCAGCCGCCGCACGGGCGGCTCGCGGGCGATACGACCCTCAGACTTTGCAATAATGAATGCTTACTTTTTTCATAAATTTATTCCTCAACAGGTCAGAACCGTTTGCGGCGGCGAATGGATTAAGTTTAGCGTTTTCGGAGTCAGAATCAAACTGCTGCGTTTACCCGCCCGCTGCCGCAGGCGGTTCTGACCTTTCAACATTTTCAAGAGCTTTTGCTCCGCCGTTTCTTTTTCTCAGAGGGACGAGAAAAACCGGACACGGCGTTTTCTGGACGATGCGTTCGGCGACGCTGCCGATGGCGATATGCCCGGCGCGTTCGAGACCGCCGCGACCGTGCGAAGCCATCATGATCAGGTCAACCTTTTCCTCTTCGCTGATGTCGAGAATCGTCCGCGCCGGACCCGAACCCGTGACGAGCGTGACGATGTCATAGCCTTCTTCGCGCAGAGCGTCGGCGACATCTTCGAGATACCGTTCGACCGTTTCGCGGTAGCTTTCCGATTCCGAGCCTTCCGGCACGGAAAGAAGCAGAACTTTACTGCCGAAACGGTTGGCGAAGGCGCGGATAAACGGCAAAACTTCTTCCGCCGCTTCCGAGCCGTCGAGCGCGACCAGGACGCGTTTGAATTTCGAGCGGCGGCTGCGCCAGCTGTCGGTCGGGCGAATCAGCAGAAGCGGAATCGAAACTCTTTCGACGACTTTCTGCGCCGTGCTTGCCGTGATGAGCTGTCCGACCTCGAATTTTCCGCGCGTACTCATAATGATAAGATCGGCATTTCGTTCGGCGGCGAAATTGTCAATCTCTTCATCCGCTTTTCCTTTGCGGATATAACATCCGGCGTTTAAGCCGTCCGCCTGGATCAAACCGCTGACCAGTTCCAGATATTCGTTCAGATCGGCTTGCGTTTTATTGTCGCCCTCGTCAACCGCGATGATGTCGAGTTCGGCTTCGTAAGAACGGGCGAAAGCGCGCGCCGCCGCCAGAACCTGTTCGGCGACCGCCGAACCGTCGAGCGGCACGATTATTTTCTTGAACGCCGCTTCGTCCGAGATGCTTTCCTGCAGGGCGGGCGGAAAATACCGTTTTTGTTCCGATAAAACCGAGCCGAGCCGCTCTTCGACCGAAGGCGGCGGTCCGAGCCGGTTGCGGTAATATGTAAAAACGAAATAGAGGGCGGGAACAAGCAGAAAATAGATCCACGCGCCTTCGAAAAATCGTTCTTCAAAAATGATGAGCGTCGCCACGGAAGTCAGAAGCGCGGCGATGCCCGTGCCGATCAAAACGAAAAATTTGCCGGTCGAAGCGTTCAGACGCAGTTCGCGCAAAATGCGTTTCGAAGCCGCCCAGCCCGTCATACTGAGTAGAATAAAGACGCCCGCCGCATACAGCGCGAGATACGTTTCCTCGTGAGTTCCGAAGGCGAGAAAAACGACCGCCATCACGGCGACCATCAGCCAGACCGGACGGTCGGCGACATCATATCGGTTGCGCTGTCCGAGAACGGCGGCAACATAATGCCGGTAGCGCAGACCGAGCGCGAGATTCTGAATGCCCTGCGCGGCGGCGGCTGATGCCGAGAGCAGAACGGCGATGCCGATGATCGTTCCCAGATATGACGCCCATGCCGGAAGCAGTCTGTCCATCGTCTGCGTAAAGACGGAAACGTGCGGGTCGAGCGGATTTGATAATTGAAAAATGGCGGGACCGACGATGAGCATCGTCAAAGAAGTCGTTCCCATAATGATTATCAAACTTCCAAAAGCCTTGCGGCTGCGTTCGGCGCGTTTGCCCTCGTATGCGGCGACGAGATTGGCGAAGATCTCGATGCCCGTCATCAAAGCCAGAATCCGTGCGTAGCCGCCCAGCGTCAGTTGAAAATACGAGGACGAAACGGCTTCGCCCGCTTCGTTTGTATAAATCACAGGCGCGAGCGAAAAGGCTTGCAGATCAAAATCGGGCAGATTAAAACCGAACCGAAAGATCGTCGCAAAGATCATCACCCAGAGCAGGATCAAAACGCCTGCCGTCGCCGGACCAAACGTGCGCGCCGCCATTTTCGGACCGCGGTTGACCAGCCAGCCCGTAAAAACCGTCAGAACGATTGCCAGAAATGTGCGGTATTGAATGCCGAAGATCGTCTGATTAAGCGGAAATCCGAACTCGGTCGCGCGGTCGGCGACAAATGTCACGAGCGCCGCCATGCTGACCAGAAACGTGAGCGTGTATTCGATGACCGTGATGCCGCCGTTTATTTTGACCGCCCAGCCGCCGAATTCTTCTTCCGAAAGCCCTGAGCCGCCGCTTCCGTCCGTGACCCAGATCATCACCTGGCGATACATCGCCGAAACCATCACGACCGTCAGAACGACCAGCCAGACGGACGCGCCGAATGTAACCTGCGCGACCCCCGCGATGACGATTAGTTTTAAAAAGGGTCCGAAAACGTAAAGCGGTGAAGTTGCGGGATCGCCGCCGCCTGCCAGCGCGCCTTCAAACGAATTTGAAAGCCTGCGAGAAACCTGTCCAGCCATATAGTCTTAGATTATAAGTGATTTAGACGGAAAGGGAAAAAGTAGGCAGCGGCACTAGGCGGTAGGCAGTTTGCATGACTAAAAACAAAGTAGAAAGATAAAATCATCTTTTCGACTGCCAACTGCCTAGTGCCGCTGCCTACTGACCTGGAGTTCAAAAAAATCACCCGCCTCGCTCATCCATTGAAATTCGATGTTTTTCTTCTCGAAATAATTTTTATAATTCTGATAACGCGATTCGAGAAAGAAACCTTTGGCGTAGCCGTCGTGAATCGGCACGACGTATTCGGGCGACATCCCGACGGCGAAATCGTAAGTTCTCAATTCGGTCGCCCACGGCGCCATGGTCGGCAGGCAGAGAACCGCCGTTCCGCTTCGCTCGAAAAGATTTTTGCTGTAAGAATCGCCCGGATGCAGAACTCTGCCGTCAATGACATACGCCGTGTTTTGCGGCAGTTCGTCCGCCAGAATCTTTTCATGCGGTGCGTCCAGCGCTTCGATCGAAAAGCCTCCGACCGCTCTTTCGCCCGCTTCAAAAACTTCCGCTTCGATGTCTTTTTCGGCTAAAGTCTTTGCAATATCGGAATTTGCCAGAACGACCGCCGATTTATTTTCTTCTAAAATTTCTTTGAGCGAAGCGGCGTCAATATGATCGGGATGTTTGTGCGTGATGATGACGGCTCGGATATTTTCAAACTGCGAAGGTTTGACAAGACCTTCGGCAAATGTAAAAAGTCCGGGATCGAAAAGCAGCCGGTCTGCGCCTTTTTCGATGACAAGACACGAATGAATATATTTTGTGATCTTCATTTTCCCTCCTTGAGTTTGTTTGGTTTAATCGTATCACCCGGTTTTGAAATTAAAAAATTTAAGAATAACGGTAAACGCGCCGGATGACGTATGAATAAACAAGCAGATTAAAAGCGACGAGTAGAATTGCCAAAAGCAGATGTGTGTTCGGCGAGATAAAACCGGGATAGACCACAGCCGAAACGTAATGCTCGATAAAACCGCCGTCGTATCCGGCTTCGCCGCCGAGATTGCGAAAATAAATTTCCCAGCTCGTCAGCGGACAAATCCAGATAAAATACTGCACGAGAAATCCCCAGACCAACGCGGGCAGATGAAGTTTCCAAACAGAGCGGTAACGCAAAACGAGCAGTCCGCCGAAAATTGCAAAAAGTATAAAGCAGAGATGAACGATCAAAATAAAATCGGCTAACAGACGATAGATCATCGGACTAAACAGGCAGATTTTATCACAAAGAAATTTCTATTCGTTGTTTTTATTTTGTCCGGCAAGCCGTTTTTTCAACTCTTTGACTTCTTCGCGCAAACGTCCGAGACCTTTGACCATCGCGTTCTGGCGTTTGTATTCGTCGAGCGGCTGAACGGGTGTTCCCCACCAAACGCCTTCGCGGACGATTTTTCCCGGCAAAACTCCGGCTTGCGAACCGATGACCGCGCCGCTCAGAACTCGCGCGTGATCGCCCATTCCGACCTGCCCGCCGATGACGCAATCATCTTCGATAACGGTCGAGCCGGAAATGCCGGTCTGCGCGGCGATGACGACGCGCTTGCCTATTCGGACGTTGTGCGCGATCTGGACGAGATTGTCAATTTTCGTTCCTTCGCCGATTCGCGTTTCGCCGAGCGCCCCGCGGTCAATACAGGTGTTCGCGCCGATCTCGACGTTGTCTTCGATCACAACCGTTCCGATCTGCGGAAATTTTACATAACCTCGCTCGCCGTCGCGCACATAGCCGAAACCGTCCGCGCCGATAATTGCTCCGGCGTGGATTACGCAGTCATAACCGACTTCCACATTGTCATAAATCACACAGTTCGGATAAATTATCGAACCTTTACGGATAGTTACATTCTTGCCGATCCTAACGCCGTCGTGAATTTCAGACATTTCGCCGATATAAGAGTTTTCGCCGATACTGACGAACGCGCCGATCAAATCCGCTCGAACATCGGAACTTTTATGTATATAAGCGGTTTCATTCCATTGGTGTTTCCAATCGTGCGGATAAAGTTTTTCCGCAATGAGCGCAAAAGCGAGTTTCGGATTTTTGACTTTGATAATCGAACAGGAAATTTCCGCGTCGAAATTTTCGGGAACGAGCAAAACGGAAGCATTTGTTTCGCTCAGATTTTCCGTCTGCTCGACAAAAGCGATCTCATTTTCCCGCGCCGTTTCCAACCCGGCGACGCGCAAAATCTCGACTTCCGCATCTCCGAAAAGCTTTCCGTCTAAAAATTCGGCAATTTCTTCAGCTTTCATTTTGTAAATTGACCCGACAGTTAAATTTTTATCGAAAAGAATTTTAATATCTTTGAGGTTTTAAGAGAAATTGGTGCGGGAATAAAAATTTTTCGGAATGATTAAACGATTCTGTTTTCGGTTTCGCTGACGACGGTTTGAACGAAAAATTCTATGCCTTCGATCTCGAAGCCGTGTTCGGTCTGCATTCTTTTCAGGATCGGCGCGCTGTCGCTGTCGAGAAAATCCAGATCGGCAAGATCGAGCGTTAAGTTTTTCCCGCTTTCCTCGCGCAGTCCGAGCGCGATCTTTTCGAGCAGAAGCGCGTCCGCTTCCATCATTTCACCTTCGACGCGCAGAATGGTTTTTCCGCGTTCGACATCTTCGATTTGAGTTAGATTAGTCGGCATTTTGTATAACTTATTAAACCGTTAGATAAGAAATGTCAATACGCGGTTGGCTGGCAAAAAGTTTTTTTTACGAAAGCAGAAAGGCTTCGTTCAATTTTGAACGAAGCCTTTTTGTCTCAGGTAGGTTGTTTGGCGTGATAGTGAGAGATTAGTTTGTGGAACTTTCTGTTTGCGCTTTTTTAGCGTTGCGCCGTTCCTGCCGTTTCTGCATCCGCTCCTGCCGCTTTTGCTGGAACTGCGCTTTCATTTCAGCCGCTTTCGCTTTTTGTTCCGGCGTTAAAAGATTAAAAATCTGTGATTTTACGCGTTCTTTTTCAACGATCATCTGAGCGGAAAGCGCGCCTTGCTGGGCGGCGATTGCCTGCACCTGCGCTTCGTCGAAGGTGCCGCTTTCGGAAAGCGTTTGCAGTTTTTGACGATTGGCTTTCATCTGTTCACGGATCGGTTTCATCGTCTCGCGGCTTGCCTGGCGAATCGCTTTCATTTGCGCTTTCTGCTCGTCGGTCAGATCGAGACCGCGAAACATCATTCCCATTCCGCCGCCGCGTTTCATTTTACCGAAGTGACCGCGCTTGCCGCGTTTGCCGTCTTTTTGCGCCGCGCCGTCCTGTGCGAAAATAAACATCGCGCCCATGGCGACTAAAACGATAGATAAAATTGCTGCTGTTAATTTCTTCATTTTTTCTCCCAAAAATTTTTATATAAGATTTCTTGACGGTTGATTTTCCGTCGTTCAGATACTTAGACGAATTTCAAAGCCGCCCGAACGTAAGTTCTTCGTGAGGAAATGTAAAGAAATGTAAAACTCGCCGTTTTAACGGGATTTTTGCGGTAAAATCGGTTACAAATAAGCATCAGAAGAAACGAGCAAGGCGGTTGTTCACGAGACAGGGAAATTTTTCCCGCTAAATTCGCGGAAAGGTTTTAAGAAAAATTGTCCACAGATAAGCACAGATGAACACAGATAAAAGAAGATTTAAAAATTAATTCAGTTTAAAAAAATCAAATAATAATCTGTGTTTATCTGTGGACAATTAAAATTTCTTTTCCGCGACTTCCCGCTTCTTTCGCGGTTGAACAAAAAAATTATGAGCAGAATTTTAATCATTGACGACGACGAAGAGCTTTGCGAACTGGTGAGCGAATATCTTGCGGTCGAAGGTTTTGAAACCGAGGAGACGCACGACGGCGAGAGCGGACTCGAAAAAGCGTTAGAAAACGATTTCGATCTCGTAACGCTCGACGTAATGCTTCCGAAAATGAACGGCTTCGACGTTTTGCGCGAACTTCGGAAAACTTCCGCCGTTCCGGTTTTGATGCTGACCGCGCGCGGCGACGATATGGAGCGCATAGTGGGCTTAGAAATCGGCGCGGACGATTATCTGCCGAAGCCTTTTAACCCGCGCGAACTCGTCGCCCGAATCCGCGCTATCTTACGCCGCGTCGAACAAACGGAAGAGAGCAAAAAAGGCGAGAACGAAAAACTCGCGGTTGACGATGTAGAACTCCAGACGGCGGCGCGTTCGGCAACGCGCGCGGGCGAAGATTTAAATCTGACATCGGTCGAATTCGATCTGCTCGCCGCGCTTTTGCGCGAAGCCGGAACGGTCATCAAAAAAGAAGATTTGAGCCGGACGGTTTTGGACAGAGATATTTCGCCCTACGACCGCAGTCTGGATATGCACATCAGCAATCTGCGGAAAAAATTGGACAACGACCGCATCAAGACGATCCGGTCGGTCGGATACATATATACAGTTATTTGAAGTGCTAAGTGCTAAGTGCTGAGTGCTAAGTTATTATGATCTGGAAAATCAATTTATTTTGGAGAAAAGAAAAATGAAAATTGAAAAATTTGAAGATTTAATTGCTTGGCAGAAGGCTAGAGTTTTGACGAAGAAAATCTATGAGATTACGAATCAAGGCGAATTTGCCAGAGACTACGGATTGCGCGATCAGATCAGACGAGCGAGTGTTTCGATAATGTCGAATATTGCCGAAGGTTTTGAAAGATTCAACCAAAAAGAATTTCATTATTTTCTAAATGTCGGTAAAAGTTCGTGCGGCGAAGTGCGTTCGCAACTTTATATTTCTTACGATGTCGGCTACATCAAGAACGAAAAATTTATAGAACTAAAAAACGACTGTATAGAACTTTCAAAAATCTTGAGCAAACTCCGCTCAACAGTCGAGACAATAATGAACGCCAAAAAAACTTAGCACTCAGCACTCAGCACTTAGCACTAAAAAGATATGAGCTTATTTCTTAAAATTTTTCTCTGGTTCTGGCTTTCGATCGCGCTGGTGGTCGGCGTTTTGACGTTTGTCAATTGGTCAACGCAGAGCGAACCTCTGACGCGGCAGTGGCAGACATTTATCGGCGAAGCCGTCAATATCAATTCGCAGACGGCGGTGCAGATTTACGAAAACGAAGGTCAAGCCGGTTTGAATGAATATCTGAATCGCGTGGCGAGTGCCGAACGGGTGATCGCGCTCGGAATTTTCGATCAAAACCGCCGGCAGATCGCCGGAACGCGGCTTTCCGCGGAAGGAACGGAAATGCTCAACCGCGCATATAACGGCGATGAGATCGAATTTAACCGTCTGCCGGAACAGACGATTGCCGGAAAGAAAATTCTGCTTAGAAACGGTCAGACATATTTTTACGTCATCGAATACCGCCGACCTCAGCGCACGCCGTTTTTGACCGAAGCGAGAAACCGCATCCTGCAAATTTTAGCCGTGATTTTTACCGCCGGTCTGGGCTGTTACGCGCTGGCGCGTTATCTTTCGTCGCCGATCAGCAAACTCCGCGCGGCGACGCAAAAATTAGCCGCCGGTGATCTGCATACGCGCGTCGGCGATAAGGTCGGGAATCGTCACGACGAACTCGCCGCGCTCGCCAGAGATTTCGACGAGATGGCGGAGAGAATCGAAAATCTCATCAATTCGCAAAAACGCCTGACGCGCGACGTTTCGCATGAACTTCGCTCGCCGCTCGCGCGTCTGAATGTCGCTTTGGAACTAGCCAAAGCGAAATCGAGCGGCGATACCGGCGGTCTGCTCGACCGCATCGAACGCGAAGGCAGACAGCTCAACGAGATGATCGGGCAGATTTTGACTCTTTCAAAACTCGAAAGCCAATCCGAAGAGATTGAAAAACACGATTTGAGTATCGGCAAACTGGTTGAAAAAGTCGTCGCCGACGCGGATTTTGAAGCGCAGAGTCAAAACAAAAAAGTCGAGATCGTTCAAAATTCCGACACGAAAATTTTCGGCAATGAAAATCTCTTGAGAAGCGCGGTCGAAAATGTTTTGAGAAACGCCGTCCGCTACACGAAAGAAACGGTCGAAGTTTCGGTCAACGGCGCGGAAGGCGAAACCGTCATCAAAATCCGCGACAACGGCACGGGCGTTCCCGAAGACGAACTCGAAAAACTCTTCACGCCGTTTCACCGCGTCGCCGAAGCCAGAGAAAGAAAATCCGGCGGAGTCGGTCTGGGCTTAGCCATCGCCGAACAAGCCGTTCACGCACACAAGGGAAAAATAAAAGCGGAGAACGCAAAAGACGGCGGTTTGATCGTGGAGATCAAACTGCCGTATCAGAATTGAGAATTTTTGTTTTTAAGTTTTGAGAGATGTAAAAGCCGGCTGTTTCGAGTTTTTCTAAAAAATCTTCGACCGAATCAATCAGTCCTTTTTTCTTCGCCGACAAAATAACGCCAAGCGTTCCGATGATTTTCACGCCCAATTCCTGCGCGATGCGGCGACCTTTCTTTTCGTCAATTATCAAAAGCGAACCGGCATTTTCCAACGCCAGTGAAATCGAACTCGCTTCGCCTTTATCGAGAATCAGTTCGAGGGCGTTTTGCTGAGTTTTATTTGACTTTTATCCAATCCGGTAAATCGAGTCCGAATTCCGTTCTGACTTCTTCAGTAATAAAAATCTCGCTGTAAAGTTTTTGCAGTAAATTCAATTCGCCGATGTTTTCGAGGGCGATCGGACAACTCGCATCGGCAACGATGGTTTCTTCGCTCATAAGTTCTGCAAATCTTCTTCGAGTTCTTTCTCGTCATAACCGAAAACCGAAACATTGTATTTGCCGAGAAGTTCGAGAAAAGTTCTCTTGGAAACGCCCGCGACTTCCGCCGCCTGTCCGGCGGAAAGTTTGCCGAGTTCATAAAGTTTTGAAGCGACGATCATCTTTATCTCAAAATCATTGATGTCGAGCGATTTCGGCAGAGTTAGTTCGACAGTTTCGTTCATAGTAAAATTTTGCGCTTAATAATCTTTTGTGTCAATTTTTTTAATTTTAAGGAAGAAGCCAGAGTTCGTAGCTTTCGGAATCGGATTTTCTTTTAACAAAAAAGTATCTGATTCGCTTTGGCGAGATTTTATATTTTTCGGTCAGTTCATCTGAAAACTCTGCTTTTTGTTTCTGAAATTCCGCCTTCGATTTTGCATGAATGACGATATTGGCGCGAGCCTTCGGATTTTCCGTTAAGTATTCCGAATAAATTTCCATAATGCCGCCGTAAGGACAAAGAACATCCCATTCTGACGCATAATGAATGAACGGCTTTTGAGTTGTTGAAAAAGTTAAATCCCATTTCGCTTCGTCAAAATCCGGTTTATCCGCGCCCGGCGGAACTAACCAAAATTCCGTGTGCGGTTCGTCGCTTTCTTTTCCTCTGACGACGATCAAGCGGTCTTCGGAAAATTTTTTAAGTTCGATAATTCCTTTTATTAATTTCTCCCGCGCCAAGTTTTGCCGTGTTGCGTTTTTCTTTCCGTAAATCACCGCATAACCGACCGCAGCGGGATAATTTTGAAGTTCGACAAAAAAAGCGTCCTGTCTTGACCAAATATCTTCACACTCTAATAATCCAAACTTGTCTATCAATCTCGCTTCGGTTTTTTGTTCGGAAGTTTCATCTTGCGGCGAGTCCGTTTCTTGTGAAAAACCCGTCTGAGAAATTACAGAGATAATTAAAAAGACAAATAAAATTTTCAAAATAAAGGTTTTCATTTTTATCTCCTGTGATTTATTTTAGTTCTGCTATTGTAGCACCGTTTCCGCCTTGATCTTGCGGAGCGAAGCCGAACTTTGAAACGTGCGGATGACCTTTGAGGAAATGATGGACGAAATTTTTCAGCGCGCCCGTGCCGAAGCCGTGGATGATCCGCACGCGCGGAAGGCTTTGCAAATACGCTTCGTCCAAAAATTTGTCAATCTCGTATTCGGCTTCGGCTGTGGTTTTGCCGATGAGATTTAATTCGGAATTCATATCTTCGGTGTCGAGCCGCAAGTTGGAACTTTTCGCCTGTTTTTGCAACTGCTCGCCGAGCGTCTGCGCTTTTCCGGTATCCTGTTCGGCGACGGCTTTCAGATTTTTCAACTTTTCGCGCAGACGCATCGCGCCGACCGAGACTTCCGCCGTTTCCTTGTCAATTTTTTCGACCGTGCCGACATTGCCGAAACTCGTCAGAACTTTGTCGCCGATTTCAACGGGACGGTTTTCGGTCTTTGGTTTTTGGTCTTTGGTTTTTGGCTGATTGCCGAATGCTGACTGCTGACCGCCGACCTTTGATATTACGGCGCGGTTGAGTTCCGCTTTTCGCGCGGCGCGTTCTTTTTCGAGTTTGGCTTTTAAGGCTTTGTCCTCGATCTTTTCGATAAAGGCTTTTGATTGGCGTTCGAAACTTTTGATGGTTTCGGCTAGTTCGTTTTCAAATTCCTTCTGCCGTGCTTTTTCCTTTCTGCTCGCTTCGACTTCGAGTGAAGCGAATTTCATCGCCGTCGCTTCTCGCTCTTCTTCAAGCGCGATTCTCAAATCTTCGGCTTGGCGCGTTTCAAACTGCAATTTGTGCAGATAATTTTCCGCTTCCTGCGCCGAAATATCCAAGTTTTGTCTGGCAGTTTCGATCACGTCGTCGCGGATTCCGAATCGCCGCGCGATCTCGATACCGCTCGACGCGCCAGCGAGTCCAACGAGCAAACGATATGTCGGCTGGAGAGTTTTTTCGTCGAATTCGACCGACGCATTGATGACGTTTTCGTCATTTGCGGCATAGATTTTAAGCCCGCGGTAATGCGTCGAAGCGATGACCTGCGCGCCGCAGTTTTTTCTGAAATAATCAACTATCGCCACCCCGAGTGCCGAGCCTTCGTCCGGGTCTGTTCCCGTGCCGACTTCATCCAGAAGAACGAGCGCGGGCGACCTGCATTCGCACATCATCGCGGCGATATTCGAGATGTGCGACGAAAACGTCGAAAGATTTGCCGAGAGTGATTGATGGTCGCCGATGTCCGCCAGCACCGAACGGTAAAACGGAATCCGCGCATCTTTTGCGGGAACGGGCAAACCGGAAACCGCCATCAAGGAAAGCAGTCCGGCAGTTTTTAAGACAACCGTTTTCCCGCCTGCATTCGCGCCGGAAATTATCATCACGGGATTTTCTTTTGTTAATTTAAAACTTACGGGAACGATTTCATCAAAACGGTCTTTGGTTTTTAATCCGTGTTCATCTGTGTTTATCTGTGGATAATTTTCTTCCGCTTTACTTGTCCCTCGTCCCTCGTCCCTCGTCCCTCTTCTCAAACTTTCTTCCAGCAAAGGATGACGCGCTTCGATCAAATCCAGCGTTTCATCTTCGGAAATTGTGGGGACGACCGCTTTGAATGAGCGGGCGAATTCCACTTTCGCTTTGATGAAATCCAGTTCGGCAACCGCTTCGACCGCGGTTTCAATTGCGGGTAATTGCTCGCGCAAATCTTCGGTCAGCGAAAATAAAATCCGCGCGACTTCTCGCTCTTCCTTGCCTTTTAATGATTGCAGTTCGTTGTTTGCTTCGATGGCTTCGAGCGGTTCGATGAAAACGGTTGCGCCGCTTGACGAAAAACCGTGCGCCACGCCCGCCACTTTGCCGCGAAAATCCGCTTTGACGGGAACGACGAAACGCTCGTTTCTTTGAGTGACGATCTGGTCCTGAATCGCGTCGCCCGCGTTTCTCATCAGACTTTCCAGAGATTTTTGCAATCGCCCGCGATGCGCGTTTATTTCCCGTCTCAAACGTGCGAGTTCCGGCGAAGCCGAATCGTCAATCTCGCCGCTCGGAAGAAGTTTTTTGTTGATGCGGTTGATCGTTTCCAAAAGAGTCGGCGGCAAAATTTCGACCGTCTGCCACAAAGTAGGCGCAGATTCTTTTTCCGGCTGGATCGCCGAACGAGCGAAAAGTGCCTGATTGCAAAGCCGCACGAGTTCGAGCATGACGGTCGGTTCTAATGTCGCGTTTTTTATTCTTAGAATTGCCACCGCGTCTGACGGGTCGTCGAGTTCGGAAAATCGCCACGAGATTTGTTTTTCGTTTAATTCAAAAGTTTCGGCAATCGCCCGTAAATCTTTTTCGAGTTCGAAAAGATTATCGCGCGGCGCGAGCGATGCGATGCGTTCGCGTCCCATCGGCGTGTTGGCGTAGCGCGTCAGGAGCATCAAAAGATCGTCGTAGCCGAGAGCTGAAAAAGTCTGTTCGTTCATCTTAAACTTATCGTAAATTTTTAAAGTCGAATAGTAAATGGTTTATAATCGTAATACCCGAAAAGATCGGACAAAAAAATTTTGGATTTCTCCTGTTTTATAAATGAAAAAATCGTGTTGTTTTAAGATTTTTACATTTCTTCTCGCCGTGCTGTCGGCAAATATTTTCGCATTTGCCGGAGACGGATTCGTCGTCGTCCGCACGAAAAATTTTCATCTGGTCGGCGCGGCAAGCGAAGAGAGAGTCCGCGAGGAAGCCTTCCGGCTCGAACGGTTCAGAGAAGCCGTGCGCCGCGCTTTTCCGCGGATCAATGTTGACGCGCCCGCCGCGCCGACCGTTCTGATCTTCAAAGACGCGGAAAGTTTCGCGCCCTTTAAGCCGTTCGGCGAAGACGGTCGCGCGGACAAACTCGTTACCGGATTTTTTCAGTCGAGCGACGAAGCGAGTTTTATCGCCTTTACCGCGCAGGGCGACGGGCGAAAAACTTCCGGCACGAGCTATCACGAATATTTTCATTTCCTGATAAAAAATAATTTTCAAACGACCGCTCTGCCCGTCTGGCTCAACGAAGGGCTTGCCGAATATTTTCAAACTTTTCGGATGAAAAACGAACGCGAAGCGATCTTCGGCGAGGAACACGAAAATCACCGGCGGTTTTTGCGAAAATACAGATTGCTTCCGCTCGAAAAACTTTTCGCCGTCGAATACGAATCGCTTTCAAAGATGGACGCGGAAACGAAAAATCTTTTTTACGCGCAGTCGTGGCTTCTGGTGCATTACCTGATGCAGAAAAATGCCGACGCGATAACCGACCGCGCCAAAAAATTCATCGCGCTCAACGCCGCCGGGAAAACGCCCGACGCGGCTTTTGCCGAAGCCTTTAAGACGCAAGTTTCCGAAACCGGCAGAGAACTCGAAAATTACGCGGCGAATAAATCTTTCAAATCGAAGATCGTCAGATTCGACGAAAAAATCGCGTTTGAAACGCGGTTTGAAACCGAACGGATCAATGAATCCGTCTGGCTCGAATATCTCGGCGACCTGCTTTTGCAGTCGCAGAGATACGGCGCGGCGGTGGAGATTTTACAAAGATCGCTCGCGCTCGATGAAAAATCGGCACGGGCGAATCTACTGCTCGGCAAAGTTTTTTTGCGGCAGGGAAAGCGGAGCGATTCGGCTGTTTATTTTGAAAAAGCGGTCGCGCTCGACGGTGCGGATTACGCGGCGCGGTTTTTTCTTGCCGACGTTTTGTTCAGAGAAAATGTCGCTGACGACGGTTATGTGAGCGGCATTCCGAAAGCGGACGCGCGGAAGATACGCGAGCTTTTAAAGTCGGCTATCGCGCAAAATCCGCGGCTCATCGAAGCGTATCGAATGCTCGCGCTGATCTCTCTGGCAAACGATGACGAACTGGACGAAACGGTAATTTATTTGCAGACAGCTCTCAAAATCCAGCCGCAGAATTTCCGGCTCGAATATAATCTCGCGCAGATTCTTCTGCGGAAAAAAGATTTTCCGAACGCGCTGAAAACCGCCGAACGCCTCGGCGCGAACTGCGTTGAAAAAGATTTCTGCGAGCGCGTCAAAAGTTTTATCTCCGCGCTCGAATCCATCCGGCAGAGAGAAAAGGAAATCGCCGAACTCAAGAAAAAATACGGCTTGGAGAATGTGGATTTTGCCGAAGAAAATCTCCTGCCGCCCGCCGAGATTCTGAACCGCGCTCTGAACCGTTCGCTCAGAAAACCGCGCGAAAACGAGAAAAGATTCGTCGGCTCTTTGAAGGAAATTGACTGCGCCGAAAAGATCACCTTCGAGATCGAAAGCGAAAATCAAAATCTGAAATTATCAAAGCCTTCGTTCGACGGCATCATGCTCATCAGCTTCAGCCGCAACACCGCCGGAATGCGCATCGAATGCGGCAAACCGAAAACCGAAATGTTCGTCGTCGCCACCTACAAAGAAAACGGCGGCGAGCTAATGGTTTTGGAATTCGTGCCGAGGGAATTCAGATTGATCGAGTAAATTGTTTGATCGAAGATTTTTTGTTTTTACCGCGTTAGCGGTTATGTGAATTTAGCCGTGCGTTTTAACGCACGGAAATGAAATTATCATGTCTGCGTCGCGTCAGCGACGGGCGAAATGTCGGCGAATTATTCAATTGTCGCTGACGCGACATGAATTGTAATCGTTGTTGTCCGTGCGTTAAAACGCACGGCTAAATTCATAAAATCGCTACGCGATCAATTGCCTAATTATTCGGTTACTTCCACGCCTTTCCAGAAGGCGACATAATTTTCGATGTTTTTCGCTTCGTCTTTCGCTTCCGGGTAAAACCACGCCGCGTCTTTGTTCGTTTCGCCGTTTACAATTATGTCGTAATAACTCGCCGTGCCTTTCCAGCCGCAGACGGTGTGCGTTTCCGACGGGGCGAAAAATTCTTTTTTTATAGAATCGGTGGGAAAATAATGGTTTCCTTCGACGACTACGGTGTTGTTAGATTCGGCGATGGTTTGTCCGTTCCAGATTGCTTTCATAATTAAATTCAGTATAACGAACGCTTTCGGGCAGGACAAAATATGTTCGAATCAGTATAGTGAGCGGTAGCGAACACCGTTCATTATTAAACAAGTAAAAAGTTAAAACTGCTCACTACCGTTCGCTATACTGATTTAATCCCGAATACGCTCAAATTGCCCATAAATCATATCTTTGATAAATTATATGTTTGCAATTTATCTGAAATAAATATCAAACAGGAAATAATAAAAATGGCAACAGCAACGAAGAAAGCCGGAAATACGGCGAAAAATAACAAAAGCAATAATAAAAAAACGCCTTCAAAAATAGTCGAAAAAGCGAAACGCACCGAAGCCGACGGTTTTGAAGCGAAATCCACCGCCATCAAATCCGGCGAAGCGGTCGCCAAGGAAGCAAAAAAGACCGCGATAAAACCGGCGAAATCTTCGACGGCGAAAGCGGCGAAATCTACGGGCGCGGGCAATAATAAATCCGCTAAAACGGCGGCGAAAAAAGCGTCGAAAGATTACGCCGGTTTAAGTCCCGAAACTCTTGTCGAGATGTATCGCACGATGTATATGTCGCGCAGAATTGACGACAAGGAAATTCAGCTTAAAGGTCAGAACAAGATTTTCTTTCAGATTTCCGGCGCGGGACACGAAGCCCTTTTGGTCGGCGCGGCGCAGGCGATGAAGCCCGCGTATGATTGGTTTTTCCCGTATTACCGCGACCGCGCTCTGATGCTCGGACTTGGAATGACGGCGCAGGAAATGCTCTGGTCGGCGGTCGGCGCGGAAAAAGACCCGAACTCGCACGGTCGGCAGATGCCTTCGCACTGGGGACATAAAGATTTGAATGTTCCGTCGCAATCTTCCTGCACAGGAACACAGGCACTGCATTCGGTCGGCGCGGCTGAGGCTTCGTATCGCGCGTCTTTGATCAAAGAATTGCAGGACGACGTTACGGGTTTCAAAGGCGATGAGGTCGTCTATATGTCGGTCGGCGACGGCACGACGAGCGAGGGCGAATGGTGGGAAGCTCTCAACACGGCTTGCAATCTGAAACTGCCCGTTATTTTCTGCGTCGAGGACAACGGCTACGCCATCAGCGTTCCGGTCGAAGTCGGCACGGCGGGCGGCGATATTTCCAAATTGGTCGAAGGTTTTCCGAATCTTTACATCCAAAAATGCGACGGCACGAATCCGATCGAATCTTACGAAACATTCAAACGCGCGGTTGATTATTGCAGAAAGAGAAAAGGTCCGGCGTTCGTTCACGGAAAAGTGATTCGCCCGTATTCGCACTCGCTTTCCGACGACGAAAAACTCTATCGTCCCGAAGAAGAGCGCGAAGCGGACGCGAAAATTGACCCGATCAAAACCTTTGCCGAATTTTTGATGACCGAGGGAATTATCTCTTCGGAAGATTTGGAAACGCTCAGAAAAGAAGTTGACAAAGAAGTCAGCGAAGCGGCGGACATCGCCATCGAAACGCCGCAACCCGCGCCCGAATCCGCGCTCAGAAATGTCTTTTCGCCCGATGTTGACCCGACATCGAAAGAGTTCGACACCGAAGAAGGCGCGGAGCTTTCCGGCAATGCGGGAACGATGGTTGATCTGATCAACCGCTGTCTGCACGAGGAAATGGAACGCGACGAGCGCATCGTTATTTTCGGCGAAGACGTGGCGGACGCTTCACGCGAGGAATACTTGGAGCGCGTCAAAGGCAAAGGCGGCGTGTTTAAAGTAACCGCCAATCTCCAGAGAAAATTCGGTTCGGCGCGTGTCTTTAATTCTCCGCTCGCCGAAGCCAATATCGTCGGTCGCGCGGTCGGAATGGCGATCAGAAATTTAAAGCCGGTCGTCGAAATCCAGTTTTTCGATTACATTTTCCCGGCGATGATGCAGATTCGCAACGAGGTCGCGCTGACGCGCTGGCGTTCGGACGGCGACACGACCTGCCCGATGGTCATGCGCGTTCCGGTCGGCGGCTATCTGAAAGGCGGCGCGGTCTATCACTCGCAGTCCGGCACGACGCTTTTCTCGCACACGCCCGGACTTTTAATTGCTTACCCGTCAAACGCGCTCGACGCGAACGGGCTTCTTAGAACTTCGATCCGCTGTGACGATCCGGTTTTGTTTTTAGAGCATAAGCACCTCTACCGGCAGATTTACAACAAATCGCAGTATCCGTCTTCGGAATTTATGATCCCGTTCGGCAAAGCGAAAGTCGTCCGCGAGGGAACTGACGTCACGATCGTTACCTACGGCGCACTCGTGCAGAGAAGTTTCGAAGCCGCCAAACGTCTGGAAAAAGAAGGCGTGTCGGTCGAATTGATTGATCTTCGCACGCTCGTGCCATACGATTGGGAACGCATCGCCGAATCGGTCAAAAAGACCTCGCGCGTCGTCGTCGCGCACGAAGACCCGATCTCTTACGGCTACGGCGCGGAAATCGCCGCGCGGATCTCCGACGAATTGTTTGAGTATTTGGACGCGCCAGTTCGTCGTGTCGGCGCGACCGATACGTTTGTTGCGTATGCTCCGCAGGTCGAAGACTTTATCCTGCCGCAGATCGAAGATGTCGAGAAGGCTATTCAGGAATTAATGAGATATTAAAAGGGAATTCACCACAAAGGCACAAAGGACACAAAGAAATTTTTAAAACTTTGTGTCCTTTGTGTCTTTGTGGTAAAAAGCTAAAGAGCGATCCTTTTGATACCTTGTTTGAGTAAAACGACATTGAAATTTATCAGCAAACCGAGCCGATTGTTTGTTAATTTTAGGTAAGTTAAAAGTTGTGCTTGATGAACAGGCAAAAGCACTTCGACTGATTTTATCTCGACAATCAAACTTTTTTCTACCCAAATATCAAGTCTTAAATCTGCATCGAGTTTGATGCCGTCATAAACAATCGGCAATCTGACTTGCTTTTCAACTTCCAGACCTTCTTTGTTTAATTCGTAATACAAACAAGTTTCATAGACGCTTTCGAGTAAACCCGGACCTAGATTTTTATGAACTTTAATTGAAGCATTAACAACTCTGTTAGCAAGAAAATTTACTCTGTCAGGAATTGCACCTTTAAATTCCATAAAACTTACCTCAAAAAAATTTTGTGTTCTTTGTGCCTTTGTGGTGAAAAATCTATCTTACTCGATAAATTCCTGTTGCCAATCGTTCCGCAAAACCTTCGTCAACCAATTGATGATTCGCTTTTCCCGCTTCTTTGCGCGTCAAGCCGAAGGCTCTGGCAAATTCACCGCGAGCGGTCGTGCCGCAGATCCGCAAAAAGTTTTCGGCGAGTTTCTTGATCGCCTCTGCACGCGGAATTTTGATTGATAACTCTTTTGGAAAACGCGCTTCGGCGAGCGTCCAGATGTATGTGAAACGCGGCTGATACACGACTTCCGAAGGGATGACTTTCATCGTGCGCTGGAGCTTGTCGAGAGCTTTGTTCAGACGCGGGCGCGTCGTAATCTCCGCTTCCTGTTTTAAGTCCGACGTTCCCATTTCCCACTCTTTTCGCAAAACTTTGAGGATTTTATTCGCACTGCCCGACAACGCGCTTTGCTCTCGTGATTTCGGAACGCCCCAGATCGCGTTAAAATAGGGAATCAGGCGCGGCGCGACGAACATCGCGCGACCTTTGCAGAGTTTTGAATAATAAACTCGCCCGCGCATCATCACTTCGTCCTTGAGCGTCCACGCCAGACTCATCTCATAATCCTTCTGCACATTTTTCGGCGCGTGCGCGTCGCGCCGACCGCAGACCGCAATATAAACGCTCGGCAGATTCGTCCGCACGTCGGTCAACGCCAGACAAAATCCGAGGTCTTCGACCATCGCTTCGATCTGCAATGCGTTTTCGACCTTTAAAGTTTCCTCGCGCCGCCATTTTTTGTCGCGGTAGTTTTCGATCTCTTCGGGAAGTTTTGGTATATTCAAATTCTGAAACCTCTTTTGAAAAAATTCCTGTAAAAAATTATCGAAAAGTTTGACGGACAAATCAATTACGAAAATGGACATAAAGATCGGAGATAAATTCTCGACATCGAAAAAAATAACTGATGAAGTCGTTCGCGCTTTTGCCGAGCTTTCCGGCGATTTCAACCCGATACATCTGGACGAAGAATTCGCCGCCCGGACGCGCTTTAAAAAACGCATCGCGCACGGGATGATCTCCGGCGCGCTCATCTCGGCGGTTCTCGGCTATGAATTCAAGGAAAGAAGAGTCGTCTATCTATCGCAGACGATGCGTTTTGTCGCGCCTGTTTTTATTGACGACACGGTAACGGCGACGGCGACCGTCAAGGACATCCGCGAAGATAAGCCGATTGTTACGATCGAAACCGTCTGCACGAATCAGGCAGGCGAAACGGTCGTTACGGGCGAAGGCAAGATTATGATTTTGGATTAAAAAAATGTTCTAAACAAACGCATTATCAATTGCCACTAGCTTCAGCTAGTGGACAGCGAAAAGTATGAAATAAGGCTTTAGCCAAACTATTGAAAAAATCCAAATCTTTATCGCTTTAGCGTAAATTGCGGCTAATGCCGAAAGGAAATTTTAATTTAAGAAGTTTGGCTAAAGCCGCTTGTCAATTTTCAAACTCATCCACTAGCTGAAGCTATTGGCAATTTATGAAAATCAATTTCAGCATTTCCCTAAAAACACTAACAAAAAAAATATCCGACCGAAAAATTTTCGAGCCGGATATTTTTGTGAGTATAAATTTATATTTTTTATCTGATCGGCGAAGAAGCCTGAATGGTAATGGTCGAGCCTTGTTGGAGTTCGAGGTCTTCTTTGCCGGTTAAGATTACCGAACCCGCGCCCGCGCCCCCGCCGATGATCGCGCCGAGAACCGCGCCTTTCGCGCCGCCCGCGATCGCGCCGATAATTGCGCCTATCCCTGCGCCGATGCCGCCGCGTTTAACGGTTTCTTTCGTCTGGCTGTCGCTCTTCGCATCGCCTTCCGTGCCGACTCTGATCTGCTTGCCGTCCTGATCGGTGATGGATTGCAGGAAGCCCGCGAAATCGTAAACTTTTCCGTTTCTCAAACGAATGCGGTCGAAATTGAATGTAACTTCCGAGCGACCGGAAACTTTGCCCGAACGGTCAATGCCCGAAAGATGACCTTCGATCACCGCGCCGCGAAATTCGTTCGGCGATTGGACGGTCATCGTGAACCGGTCATTGTTTTGCGACGCTTTCGTGTTGATCCGGTTATCCAAAATCGCCGTGATGATCGTCCCGTTCGGCACGATATATTCGCCCGTGCGCGGATAATTTACACGCGGATTATTGCCGGAATTATTCGCGCCCGGATAATCGTTCGGATCGTTGCTCGAATACGTTTCGTCATCGTCGGAATAATTTCCGGTGTCAATGCCGAGCCGCGCGACCGAATCGGTCTTGTCATAGACGCTTTCGGCAAAAACCGTCTGACGCAGATAGTCGGTCGTGATGCGGCGCGTAACTTTCAGACCGCGCCCGTTGTCAATCGGAGTAAAAGTGATCGTGTAATCGGTTTCGCCGCCTCTGCTGGCAATGACGAGTTCATCGCCGCGCAGTGTCGCGCGAAGCCGAACCGTTCTGCCATTAATATTTTCCACCTGATCCTGACCGTTCGCCGTCAATAAAACGGGCGAAGATTTTGAGGACGCGAGCGTTACCTGATTTCCGCGAATGTCAATCGCCAATTGTTCGGGCGATTCCAATTTGTCTTCCAAATCCTGACGATTCGATTGATTGTTGATGTCGTTTCGGTCAATCGCCCGTTCGGCGATGTCGCTCGCGTTTTCACTGCGCGATTCGTCGAGTTGATAAGTTCCGGTCAAACCGTAACTGTTTGAATTTCGATTTATGACAGGCGGAGTATTTCTCTGATTTCGATTATTTCCGGTCGGATAGCGATTATTCGAAGATGTGCGCGATGTGCCGTTTCTCCAATCAAAGGAAACATTGTAATTCGCGGCAAGCCGGTCTAATTGATAACGGACATCAGTCCAGAATTCGTCGGTTCTTTCGCTGAAATTCATCCGCTTGACAATATCGTCCGCTTTTTTCGCTTCGTCGAGAACGGCGATCACATCGTCGGCGTTTTCGCGCCGGCGGTCGAAATTGACTTCGAAATCACGCACTTTGAATTCAAAAATCCGCATTTGATCTTCCAACTCGCGGCGGTCATCGCGGTTTGACGAACCGCGTCTGTATTCGTCGGAAAGATTCATCTGAAAATCGTCAATTTTTGAATTGAGCGTTCGCACGATGTCGCGTATTTCGCGCTCATTGCGGTAAAGTTGAGCGTTTGCCGTTGTCACCAAAAATCCGGCGATGATAAAACCGAAAATCACGTAAAACGAAAAAACGTTTTTTAATCTATTCATTCTTTTTCTCCTGAAATAATCGAAACCAAAGGGCGAGAAACTTCGCCGCTCATTTTGAAGCATTTTATATGCCAATGGTTGTCAGACAGCTTCGTCTGTAAAATAACTGTGCTAAAATTCGGCAAGAAAATTCATAAAGAGCGTTCAAAACGGAGAAAATTTCAATGACAAACAACGATTATAGGGCAACGATTCAATATGCCGGAGACGAATTTTTTATCGCTACTTCGCCGAGCGGACACGCGCAAGCGATTGACGGCAAAGGCGATAGAAAAAGCGCGCCGTCGCCGCTCGAACTTCTTCTGATGTCGGTCGCGGCTTGCACGGCGGTTGATGTCGTTTCGATTCTGGAAAAAAAACGGCAGGATATTACCGATTACAAAGTCGAAATTACGGGGACGCGGCGCGACGAATATCCGCGCCGTTTTACGGCGTTTCACATTCACCATATCGTATATGGGCGTAGCGTTTCGGAAAAGGCGGTTGCTGATGCGGTCGCGCTTTCCGATACGAAATATTGCTCGGTCGCCGCGACCGTCCGACCGACCGCCAAAATTACAAACGATTTTGAAATTATCGAGGTTGAATAGATTATGAAAAACGGAAAATTACGAAAAACTTTTTTGATGTTCATTTTGCTTATGTTTTCAGCCTTCGTCTTCGCGCAGGACGGCGAATATGAAAAAGCGCGAAAAGAGCGTTGGAGCAGGTTTGCAAAACAAAACTGGCAAAATTTCGATTTCAAGAACAAGAGATTGACCAAAGCGCAACTGAACAAATTGGACACCGACGATCTGAAAGATTACGGCGTGGTCAGCGAACTTGAACTTCTTAGAGGCGTTGTTTTCGGAAAAAACGGGCGCGTTTTCAAAGAGCGTCCGATTCAGGATTATCTCGAAAAACAAGCATGGTATAAACCGAAGGAGAATTTTTCCAATTCGGTTTTGACCAAGATCGAACGCGAAAATCTCGATCTGATCCGGCTTGCCGAAGCCGAACGTCATCCGGCGATTCAGCCCGGCGATATGCGTCTGTGGCAGAACAAATTGATCACGGAAGACAATCTGGGCAGTTATTCGTCGGCGGAACTTCGCGTTCTGATCGCCGAGATCGAAGCGATTCACGGCAAGACTTTCGCGGATGAAAAATGGCTTCAGAAATATTTCGACGAGCGTTACTGGTATAAAGCTAATCCGAATTATTCACCGGCTGTTTTGAATGAAATCGAAAGAAAAAACATCGAAACTCTTTTGAATGAAAAAAGCAAAGGTCGCAACACGGCAATCGCCATCGGCGATATGGACAAATTTCAGGCGGTCGCGCTGACCGACGATCTTTTAGACGGGCTTTCGATGATGGAACTCAGGATGATTCGCAACGAGATTTGGGCGCGGCGCGGACGCAAATTTGAAACGCCCGGCGTTCGCCAGTATTTCGAATGGCGCGATTGGTATAAGCCTCTGAAAGACCAATCGAAATTAAAACTCAGCGAGATCGAACAGCAAAACGTCAATCTGATTCTCGCGCGTGAAGCGAAACTCCGTGAAAGTCTTTCGACCGAACTTTTGACGGAAGACGCTCTGAGCGGACTTTTCACGGAAGATTTGCGGATTTTGCGAAACGAGATTTTCGCCCGCCGCGGGCGCATTTTCAAAGATGCCGAATTGCAAAAATACTTTGAATCACAACCCTGGTATCAGCCGAATCCCGATTTTAAGGACGACGAGCTTAGCGAGATCGAATCGAAAAATCTTTCGGCGATCAAATCAGCCGAGGAGATGGCGATCAGCAAATTCTCTGAATTCGAGGGCTGATAAAGCCAAAATTTAAGTTTCGCGTGTCGAAACTATCACCGGAAAAAGGCGAAAGTTTGAATCGTTCAAACTTTCGCCTTTTTATTTGAAATTTCCAAAAGTTGAATGACCTGTTCGCGTTTGACGGACGGAAAATCTTCGAGAAATTCATTAATCGTAACACCGCTTTTAAGATGCCGGAATAAAGATTGAATCGGCACGCGAGTTCCTTTGAAAACGGGTGTGCCGCTCAATATCTGCTGGTCAATCGTGATCAAATCTCGAATTTTCGTTTCATTTTTACTATACTATTTTGTCGCGGAAATTCAAGACATTTTCAAGAAACAAAATTTATGAACGCTTTATCGCCCGAAGAAATTGAACTCAGCAAAAAGAAAAAAGTTCTCGACCGTTTAAAAGACCGCCTTGCGAGCCGTGAAGAGGAAATGACCGATCTGCGCGCCGAACTAGAACAGTTTGAAGCGAATTACAAAATGGAAGTCGCGCGTTTTTACGCCGAACTCGATGAGATCGAAGCGCAAATCGCCGAAGAGGAAGTCAAGCTCGTGCCGGATGACGAAGAAATCAAAAAACGCGCCGAAGAATTACGAAAACGCGCCGAAGAATCCGCCGCCGATGCCGAAAATGCGGACGGCTGCACGCAGAAATGGCGACCGACCGTTGAAGCGAAAAAGGCGTATCACAATCTGGCGCGGATCATTCATCCCGATCTTGCACTCGACAAAGAGGAAAAAGAAAAACGCCACGAGCTGATGGCGAAATTAAATGAAGCGTATTCGGCGGGCGATCAAAATAAACTGAACAAACTCGTCGAAGATTTCCGCGATTCGCCCGACCTCGTGCGCGGCGATTCCGTCGGCGACGAACTCGTGCGGGCGATTCGCCAAATTTGGCAGATCAAAAACCGCCTGAAGGAACTGCGCGAAGAAAAATTAAAAGCCGAGTTATCGGAACTTTTCGTTCTGCGCGAAAAGGTCGAAGCCGAAATGCGCGAGGGCAGAAATCTTTTAAAGCAGATGGCAGAGCGGACCAAAACGCACATCAAAAAATCGCAAAGGCGTTTGGAAAATCTGCGAAATCTGAATCAGGCGCAGGAAGATTACGTCAAAGACCGCTACGGAATGGACATTTCGGCGTTCAGATAAATTTTCGAAGATTTTTACGAGAATTTTTTAAAATTGAATGAAGGGAAAGCCGAAGCTTTGGCAAAAGGCGAATAAAACTATCGAAAACTCACTAAACTCACCCGTTTTTGAAATCGGGTAAGCAGTCATTTTCTAATAATAAGTATGTTACTCTTCCGAAAGACTCGGCGACGACAGGTCTTCCCTGGTTTTTTCGCTTCGCACTTTTGAATTATCCAGAGTTACAGTTTTCGGCGCGGCGGTTTCGGAGTTTTCGCTGACGGATTCCTGCATAGCCAACAGACAGCCTTCTTTGGCGGCTTCGCGCACTTTGCCGAAAAACAATTGCTCTTCCGTATTTTCCGCATTGTCGGCAAATTTTTCGCCGCGCCCGGTTAAGAGCCAGTGGAGCGAATACGGGGTTTTTTCGGCAATGACCAAAAGAATACCGGTGTCGGGCAAGCGGTCGCTGTCGAGATAATTCCGGGCGGCTTGATAGGAGATGTCTAACAAACGGGCGATTTCGGACGCTTCGGAAGTGCCGCAAACTTCGGCAAATCTTTCAACGAAATCTTTTTTTTCAAATTTTTTTAATTTTCTGCTTGACATCATTCCACAATTGTGGCATATTTTACACAATTGTTCAACAGTTATTTTGGATAGCTGATTTGAAATTCCTAAAAGAGAAAGTAAAAATTAGGACATTGAAAGTTTTTAAAGGAGTTCATGTTTGGTGACGCCCTGTTACCGGCATGAATGAAAGAGGGAGACGGTGTGGGAGACGTTTCCCTCGCTAATTTATAACAGAGTTCGTGTTTAGGTGGCGCCCTGTCACCGGCACGAATGAAAGGGGGAGACGGTGTGGGAGACGTTTCCCCCGCTTAATTTTAAATCGCATTTCCGGCGGCGAATGCGGACGACCAAGCCCATTGGAAATTGTAGCCGCCGAGCCAACCCGTTACGTCCACGACTTCGCCGATAAAAAAGAGTCTCGAAACTTTGTTCGATTCCATCGTCTGCGACGAAAGTTCATCCGTGTCAACGCCGCCGAGCGTAACTTCCGCCTTATGCCAGCCTTCGGTTTCGTCAAAACGCACCTGCCAATCGCTCAATTTTTGAGAAATTTGCGCGATTTCCTTTTTGCTTAATTGATTGAGCGGTTTGTTTGTAAAATTTCGGGAAATAAAAATTTCGGCAAAACGAGCGGGCAGAAATTTGCTTAAAAAATTATCGAGATTTTGTTTGCCGGTTCGGTTTTGTTCGAAAATTTCTTCCGCGTTAAATTCGGGAATCAAATCTATCTTGACCGGCTTTTCCTTTTGCCAGTAATTTGAAACCTGCAAAATCGCCGGACCGCTCAAACCGCGGTGCGTGAACAAGATATTTTCCCGAAACGACGTTTTTCCCGTCTGAACGCTCGAATCAATCGAAATGCCCGCGAGTTTTGAAAACTGCTGACCGTTTGAAAAAACGAGCGGCACGAGCGACGGGCGCGTTTCGGTCAGTTTCAAACCGAACTGTTTGGCGATCTGATAGCCGAAGCCGCTCGCGCCGATCTTCGGAAAAGAAAGTCCGCCCGATGCGATGACGAGATTTTCGGCAATAAAATTTCCCTGATTCGTTTCGATCTCGAAAAGATTGTTTTTGACGACATTTTTTACAGAACAATTCGCGCGGATTTCCGCTTTCGCTTTTTCGCATTCCTTGAGAAGCATCTCGACGATGAGGCGCGAGCTTTCGCGGCAGAAAAGCTGTCCGAGTTTTTTTTCGTAATACTCGATCCGGTGTTTTTTGACGAGTTCGATAAAATCCTGCGGCGTGTAGCGCGCCAGAGCGGATTTGCAGAAATGCGGATTCCGGGAAATAAAATTTTCCGGTCGGACGCTTTTGTTTGTAAAATTACAGCGACCGCCGCCGGAGATTAGAATCTTTCTGCCGACCTGATTGTTATGTTCGATAACTAAAACTTTTCGCCCGCGTTTTCCTGCTTCGATGGCGCAAAAAAGACCAGCCGCGCCTCCGCCGATGATTACCGCATCATATTTTCGCATCAGTTTGAATTTAACAAATGCGGAAGATAAATAGCCGCAAAAAAAACAAAAATTTACAAAAGAGCAATTAAAAAATTATTCTCTTCGTTTTTTTTGTGCTTTTTTGCGGCTATTTGAAAATAAAAATTTTAACTGACGGCGCGTTGTCTTTGTTTGTGAGCGACGGGAAAAACGAGGCGGAAAGTTGTGCCTTCGCCGATCTCGCTCGCCGCTTCGATGCTTCCGGCGTGTTCCTGTACGATGCCGTAGGAAACTGCGAGTCCGAGTCCGGTGCCGCTTCCGACGCCTTTGGTCGTGAAAAACGGGTCGTAAATCTTATTCAGATTTTCCGGCGAGATGCCTTCGCCCGTGTCGGAAACTTCGATGCTGACCTGCTCGTCATCGGAATTGGTCGAAAGAGTGATCGTGCCGCCGCCGAGCATCGCGTCGCGGGCGTTGAGAATCAGATTCGTGAAAACCTGCTGTAATTTTCCGGGATTTCCGAAAATATGCGGCGGAACGGCAGAGTAGTTTTTGACGACTTCGATCTGCGATTTTCTCATCTGCGGTTCGAGCAGTTGGAGCGTGTCGTTGAGCAGTTTGTTGATGTCAATTTCGATAAAATCAGCCGCGTTTCCGGTGCGCGAAAAATTCAGCAGATTGCCGACGATGTTCGAAGCGCGTTCGGTCTGCTTGTGCATCTTTTGCAGAAGTTCGTGTTTCGGGTCGGTTTCGGGAACCATTCCGAGAAGCATCTGCGTATAGCTCGAAACTCCCGTCAGCGGCGTGTTGACCTCGTGCGCGACACCGGCGGCGAGCAGACCGATCGAGGAAAGTTTTTCGCTCTGCTGGAGAGTTTCTTCGAGTTTGACGCGCGACGAAACATTTTCCAGAACGACAATCGCGCCCGTCTGATTTTCCGAAACCGAACGAAGCGGCGCGACGGCGACATTCAGGATCAGAGGCGTGCCGTTGTAACTCGTCGTATAGAGCTTATAGGCGTTGCGGACTTCCGTTAAATGCCAGCGCGATTTTCCTAAAATATTTTCCAGATTGATCGCAAAGGCTTCGTCGAAAACTTCTTCGACGAGTTTCCCGACCGCTTCTTCGCGCGGCAGTTCGAGCATATCTTCAAAGGTCGAATTACAGCGCGTAATGCGCCCGCTTTCGTCAACCGCGAGCAGACCGACATTGACCGATTCGACGATTGATTCGTTGAATTCTTTGAGCAGCGCGAGTTCGGCGGCGCGTTTTTCCTGTTCCTGATAAAGCAGGGAATTTTCAACGGCGACGGCGACATAACCGGCGACCGTCTGCAGAATATCCAAATCTTCGCTTGAAAGTAGCGAGCCGTCCGAAGCGCGTCCCAAACCGATGACGGCGACCATTTTTCCGCGCGCGACGCACGGCACAAAATAATGAAGTTCCTGCCGCCGGAAGCCGTTGCCGTTCGTGTTTTCGACTTCGAGCAGTTCGAGTTCGTCGGCGCGGACGATGCCGCCCTTCTGCGCCGATTTTTCACGAATCATCTGGCGGAAATCAGACGGGACGTGGTAGCCGTTCAGCCCGATTGATTTGGCGATCTTGTATTGCCCGCACGCGTTTTCGTCTTCGATAAAGACGGCGACTTTTTCGACATCGAGAACCTGCCGCAGTCTTTCGGTCAGAGCGTTGAGCAAAGGTTCGAGCGCGGTCGTCGCCGAAAGCGTTCTGCCGAAATCGAGCAGCCCGCGCCTGAGGTCATAACGTTCGCCGTAAAAATAGCGGTCGGCTTTTTCCTGCAGGAATTTTTTCAAAGGTTCGCTCAAAAGAACGATGCCCGCCATCGCGACGATAGCGATCAGAGCGCGAAGCGTTATTTCCGGTGTCGAAAGATTATTGCCGACTGCAAGAAAAACCAGACCGAGCGCGACCGCGCCGATCATCATCGCAATCGCCAGCGTCGTCATCGCGTAAACCAATGCGCGGCGGACGACGACATCAACGTCCATTAAACGATAACGGACGACCGAATGACCGAAACTGAGCGGAATCAAAGCAAGCGGCAAAATCGTTAAACCGTTCGTCCAACTATCGTTCGGAATGGAAACAAATCTTCCGGCGATCTGAAACGCGAGAATCGGCAGAACGGCGGAGATAGTTCCCCACATTGCCCATTTCAGACGCTGGCGGATAAGCGGATGTTTTTTATTTTTAAGAAACCGCCATATAAGAAATACCGCGCCTGCCGAAATACCGCCGATAAAATGATAAAGATTGGCGAAGTAAAAAAGCTTGAAAAGATCGAATCTGTCTATCAATCCGACGAGAAAATTGGAAATTGCAGACTCAATAAAAAGTTGAGGCAATACGGAAAAAACTATTAATCCGGTTGAAATGATCGCTGCCGGAACATACAGCGCGAAAGTTTTCCAGGGCGACTCGTCGAAAACCTCGCTTCTGACCGGATAACGGATGCAGAAATGCAGAAAAAGCGGCACGAAAAAGGCAAACGCCATATCGTCGAGAAGCGAAACCGCGAGATCGAAATCTTCGCCCAAACCGAGCGGTTTGTAAACGTGAAAAACGAACGCGGCTAAACAGACGGTCGCAAAATGCAGGACGAACGGCGCGTGGCTGCCTTGTTTAAAGAGAACGAAAATCCCGACGCCGAGCCAGACGATTCCGACCAAGGTCAGAAAAACGATCGAAGCCGACCATCGCGGAAGCGTATCAATCTTCGTCAGGTCGGCAAAATAGAAATTGTTTGAAAATGTATATGAAGGACGTTGAAACCAGTAGGTCAGGTTGCCGTCAACGCCCGCCGTTTCGAGATACATTTGAACGTCGGCGGGCGATGTAATTTCATCTATTTTCTTCTGCCCGTCGAAACCGATGCCGAGCAGCCGGTCGCCGACGGAAATTCCGGCACGCGAGGCGGCTAAACCTTTTTCAACTCGTTCGGCGTAAATACCGCCGTCTTGTTTCTGCACCCAAACCACGCCGTCGGTCGGCGGCAGTTTGTGATAAGCCCTCTGTGAAAGATTAAGCGCGCCGCCGGCGACTAATAAAATCGTCGCCAGAAGCCAGATCAAGCTCCAACTTGTCAGCACTTTTCCTTTCATCTGTCAGAAGGCATACTTCACCAAAAAATTTCTAGGCAATATTTGTTCCAAGTTTCCATCGCGTTTTTCAACTGTTGGAATACGCGAAACACTATACACAGTTTAGCAGAAAGTCCGATAAATACAGTATTTTATTTACAAATTCCGCAATTTATCCGAGAATTTGGAAAAAAATAACCGCAGATTTTCGCGAGATAAACACAGATCATTTGTTCTGCATGTATCCGCGTTTACCTGCGGCTACTTCCAAGATTATTAAAATATCTAGAATCTGACGGAAATTCCGCCTCGCAAGATTCGGCGTCCCGAAGAAAGTTTCAGACTGCCTTCTTCGCCGCTCACGCCGGTTTGAATATCTAAAATATTTCGAGCATCCACGACCGCTTCGGCGCGAATCGGAAGCCCGAGATTCGGCAGTGCCTGCGTTACCAGAACGCTCAAACTCGGATCATAAATTGCCAAACGTCCCTGAAACGGGTCAATCGCAAAAACGGTCGCTTGCGGCGAGAATCTGAAAAGCGTTTTGACGTTTGTTCCGGTATTGAAATCAGCCGTAACTTGTCCGAAAAACGTCTGGAAGAAATCGGCTTCAAAAATTTCAGCCGGATTGGTAATGGCTTTTTCGGAAAGTTTCTGCCCATTTCCGAGTGCGTAACCCGCCGCCGTGCTGAAAGTTCCGTTGATGCGGCGGTTATAGACGACTCTCAATCCCCGCGCTCTGCCTTGCTGATTGGCGACAAAATCGTCGAAAACGTTCGGGCTTAAAGAATCGAGCGGAAGATTGACCAACCCGATACCGCGACCGCTGACCGTATCGAAAAAGACGTTCGCTTCGATATTCGATCTGTTGCTCAAAACGCGCTCGATGCCGAATTCGAGACGGCTTGATTTTCTCATGACCGGCGTTTCCTGTTCGACGACAAAATCCTGAACGGCGGTCGGCTCGCGGAAAACGACCTGCGTGTCTTCGAGTTCGATGACCTTCTGCCAGCTTTGTTCTTCGGTCTGCGCCGTAAAAGCCGAACTCAGACGGGTTTTGGAATCTAGGTTAAAGAGAAAACCGAAGCGCGGACTCACGGAAAAATCGTCGCCCGCGCCGATAAAGCGCGAATAGTCAACTCCATAAACGAGAACGATTCCTTCACGGACGCGCCACGCATCGAGAGCTTGCACGGAAACCTGTCCGAGCGTTTCTTCGGTGTCGTTTATTTCGACCTTACCGACATTGGCAAATGCCGTGTTCAAGCGCAATTCGTGTTTGTCGTTCGGGCGGAATTTCAGATTCGCTTCAAATCTCGTCGGCGCGTTTCTGCCGATTCCGGTTTGTCCGGCGAAAACGACTTCCGTTTTTTCATTGATCGGCAGAAGCGTTGCAAAATTGAATCCGGCAAAATTTCCGTTTTCCGAACCGGCAAAATATGTTTCGATCACCGTTTGCCCGCGCCGGTTTGATTGTTCGTCTTCTTCTTCAGCGTCTTCCGTAATTTCAGCCGTTACGGTTTCGTCAACCGGAGTTTCGCCTTCGGTATTTTGATAGATCGAACGGCGCGAATTCGCCGTGCGGATGCGCCACTTAGTGCTTTTGCGGTCGGACGCTTTTTCGGGCAGAGTATTTCCGCTTCCGGCGCGTTCGAGCTTAAAGCCGTAAACAAGTTCAGCCGCCGGATTTATTTGAACGGTAGCCAGCGTTTGCGGATTGTAGCCCTGCGCGACCGCGAGAATCGTATAAGTTCCGGGAATGACTTTCGCCAGAAAACTTCCGTCCGCCGCCGAGCGCACCTGTTTTAAAATCTTCGACGTGCCGACGTGAAAAATGGCGACAAAAGCATTGGCGATCGGTTTGCCTGCCTGATCGCGGACGACGCCTTTAACAACGCCGAGCTTTCCTTTTTGGTTGACGATGACTTCCGCCTTCGCTTCGGGCGCGGCTGTTAGTGAAAACGCAAAAACAGCAATCAGCGCGACAAGCAAAGGTTTTAAGATATTGTTTTTTGAAATAAAAGAAGAAATCATTTGAACCAAACAGCCTCCAAATAAACAACGGGAGCAATCATTTCGGAGTGCTAATTTTTAAAAAACCAACGGCGAACAAAGACAATAAGCGCACGTTTGGTATTTTCTTAACAAAAATCAATTGTGTCAAGCCCTAAACAGGCAAAGTTTGCATACTGTGATGCTTCGGAAAGGGCATCGGTTGTCAGAGTGAAATCATTAATTTAAACGAAAATTACGCAGTCAGGGCGAAAGAAACTTGACAAAATCCGCCTCGTTGCTAGAATGAAACTTGCTTTTTTTACGGAAAGAGCAAAAGAGCAAACGGAGATGTGGCTGAGTGGCTGAAAGCGGCGGTTTGCTAAATCGTTGAGGGTTAATCGCCCTCCACAGGTTCGAATCCTGTCATCTCCGCCATTCGATTTTAGATTTCGGATTTACGATTTCGGATTTGTTTTCGGCTATCAAATTATCGGTTTGATAGCTTTTCGTGTTTTTAGCTCAAATTTTTCAAATCACGCTTTGCGCTCTCTGCGTCTTTGCGTGAAAATTTTTGTATGACAACAAGAGTTCGTTTTGCACCAAGCCCGACGGGTTATCTGCACATCGGTTCGGCAAGAACCGCGCTTTTCAACTATTTATACGCCCGAAATGTCGGCGGAAAATTTCTTCTGCGCGTCGAAGACACCGATCAACAGCGTTCGACCGAAGAATCTTTAAGATCAATTCTCGACGGTTTGCAATGGCTCGGTTTCGCGCCCGATGAAGAGATCGTTTTTCAATCGAATAACGCCGACAAGCATCGTGCCGTTGCTTTGCGACTTTTGGAAGAAGAAAAAGCGTATCGCGATTTTACGCCGAAAGAACAAACGGGCGACAAAAATATTAAACAGGCGATTGCCGACAAAGCGCGGGCAAATCAAGGCGTAAAAAATCTGCGCGACAATGAATATAGAAATCTTTCAAAAGAAGAATCGGACAAACGCGCCGAAGCCGGCGAGCCTTTTGCGATTCGTCTGAAAGTTCCCGAATCGGGAAAAACGAGTTTTGAAGACGCGGTTTACGGACTCAACGAACGCGATTACAACGAAACCGAAGATTTGGTTTTACTTCGTTCCGATGGTCATCCGCTTTACAATCTGGCGGTTGTTTGCGATGACATCGAAATGGAAATCACCGACGTGATTCGCGGTCAGGATCATTTAACCAATACGCATAAACAGATTCTAATTTACGAAGCCTTGGGAAAAACGCCGCCGCGTTTCGCGCATCTGCCTTTAATTTTAGCTCCGGGCGGGAAGAAACTGAGTAAAAGAATTCACGGCGAGATCGTTTCGATGACGACTTACCGCGATGCCGGATTTTTGCCCGAAGCGTTTCGCAATTTTCTCGCACTGCTCGGCTGGTCGGCGGGCGAGGAGCAGGAAATTTACACGCTTGAACAACTCATCGAAAAATTTTCGCTCGAACGGATTCATCAATCGAACGCGACGTTTAATTTCGACGCGAATAATCCGAAACGCTGGACGGACGACAAGGCGATCTGGATGAATGCCGAATACATCCGCACGATGCCGCTCGAAGATTTACTGCCGTATGTCAAAACGGAAATGAAAGCGGCAAAGCTCTGGCGCGAGGAATACGAAGACGAAGACAGAGAATGGTTTGAAAAAACGATTGATCTGATCCGCGAAAGATTTTTTACCTTAAAAGATTTTTCGACGCAGGGACGCGCATATTTTTCGGAAGATTACGATTTCGATCAGACGGCGATTGATAAAAATTTAAAAAAACATCCTGATTTAAAAGTGTGGCTTCTCGAACTTGCCGACCGTCTCGAATCGCTCGAAGACTGGACACACGATCCGCTTTATGAAACGGTTTCCGAATTCGCCGAAGAAAAGGGAACAAAACTCGGCGTAATAATGAACGGCGCGAGAGCATTGCTCACAGGCTTGGCGGTCGGACCTTCGATGATCGCGGTTTTTGAAACGCTCGGAAAGGAAAAATCAATGATGCGCCTTAAGAGTCAGGTCGCGTGGAATTTATAAATTTCTATGGAACAGTTTTTGATTTGTTTCGGAATTGCGGTTCTTTTTGTCTTAGCGATATTGCCGTTTGCAATCCGGGACATCAGAAAACGCGACCGCACAATCGAAGAAGTTTTCGACGGACGGCAGGAATTAAACGAAAGAGATTTTTACGAGAAATATTTTGAACAAAAAGGCGTTCCGTTTTTTGTCGTTCGGAAAGTTCGGCAGATTTTGGAAAGAGAACTCGAAGCCGATCTTTCGCGGCTTTCCGCCGAAGACGATTTCACGAAAAATCTGAATTTCTTCTGGCAGCACGATTCTTTGGCTGATGTCGAGATCGTGTTGAGCCTCGAAGAAGAATTTCAAATCAAATTGCTGCCGGAAAATTTGCAGGAAGAATTTCGCACGGTTGACGGAATAGTAAATTTGGTTTGGCGGAAACTAAAAGAAAAAGAAAAACTTGTCTAGGCTTTAAATATGATTTATTAAACAAAACTTAATTTCGTAAAGCATATCAATCAGCATTTACCGCATCATAAAAATAATTCAAAGACCGAGGTTTTTATGATGAGAACTAAATTCGCGTTTCCGGTATTTTTTATATTCGCTCTGGCTTTCGCGGCTTTCGCGCAGAATCCGCCGCCGAAGGACGATGAGGAAAGAATTTTTACGGAAGAGATCAAGCTGAATGTTTCCGCCGTAAACAGCGCGGGAAAATTCGCGCCGGATGTCAAAGCGGAAGACCTCGTTATCAATGAAGACGATATTCTGCACCAGGCGGACAGCATCCGGCGGATTCCGGCGAATGTTCTGATTGTTCTCGACACGGGCGGTGAGATGCGGATGGCGAAAAGCATCAATCAAACCAGAAATACCGCGCTCGGTCTGATCGAAAATTTGAGAGCGGAAGATTCCGTAGCGATCATCGAATACAACGACAAAGCGAAAATTCTCGCCGAATGGACTTCCAATAAAGCGCAACTCAGAGAAATTTTGAAAACCGGCTTGAATTTCGGCAGGCGTTCGGCGTTTGTTGACGCGCTCGAATTAGCGAATGATTTTCTGCGGAAATCAAAGGTCGAAAATCAGCATCTCGTTTTAATTACCGACGGCACGGATTCGGTAAATGAGCGAAGCGCGCGAAACGCGGCTTTTAGAGAACTGCTCGAAGGCAGCGTGAGCGTTCACGTTATCAGCTACACGCAGATGGAGCGCGAAGAGGTCGAACCGAAAACAAAAGGAATTTCGAAAACTCCGCCG
>JBGTSF010000002.1:0-128744 GCA_041940425.1 Pyrinomonadaceae bacterium | reverse complement strand
AGATTGCCATTTCTTTTGGTCATACTCAAAATGTGTCAGAACAAAGCGAATATAAACCATTTTCCACTCGTATTTGATCTTGGCAATGATGCGATATTTGTTGCCTCCGACATCGAAAATTACACAACTTTTGTAAACGTCGGCGTGATTAAATGTTTGTCTGACATCCGAAAAATTATTCCACACGGCTTCTCTGACGCGCTTGATCCAATCTTTCATCACATTTTCAGCTTCGTTATGCTTTTCCCAAAAATCTTTGATCGGTTTTTCGCTGATGATTCTCACAAATTTTCAAACCTTTTCTATTATCGCAATTTGCGATGTTCAATTCAATCAATTTACGATAAATTCGCTTTTATCTCCTCGAAAATAAAATCACCCGTGATCGGTGTTCCGTCGTAATTTAGAACCGAAACGAGTTTTTCGGGATTGACGTTTAATTCGATCATCATCAGGCTTTTGAATTGAGCGTCGCGGTTTTGTTCGATGACGAAAAGTTTTTTGTGCGCGCGGACAAAATCGGCAAACGCTTCGCCGAAGGGAAAGGCGCGGACGCGCATCGCGTCCAAAGAAATTCCCTCATCATTTAATAATTTGACGGCTTCTTCCGCCGCGTAGGTCGAAGTGCCGAAAAATATCACGCCGTTTTCCGAAACGTTTTCTTCCTGATAAAACTCCGGCGCGGGAACGAGTTCTTTTGCCGTATTCCATTTTCGCAACAGACGGTCAACATTTTGTTTGTAAGCCGCGCTGTCTTCGGTGTAAACGGCGTATTCGTCGCGCGAACTGCCGCGCGTAACGAACGCGCCCTTGGTCGGATGCGCGGCGGGAATCGTGCGATACGGAATGCCGTCGTTTTCGGGGTCGAGATAGCGACCGTATCTTTCGGTCATCTGTTCGAGCATCGCCGTGTCATAAACTTTTCCGCGATTGCAGACGCGACCGTCTTCCCAACTCAGCGGCGGCGAAATGTGATCGTTCATTCCGAGATCGAGATCGGTCATCAAAATGACGGGCGTTTGCAGTCGTTCCGACAGATCGAAAGCGTCCGCCGTCATCTCGAAACATTCTTTCGGCGAAGCGGGAAAAAGCAGAACGTGCTTCGTATCGCCGTGCGAAGCGTAAGCGCATTCGAGAATGTCGGACTGCTGTGTCCGCGTCGGCATTCCGGTCGAAGGTCCGGTTCTCTGCACGTCAATCAAAACCGTGGGAATTTCGGCGAAATAAGCGAGTCCCAAGAATTCGTTCATCAAAGAAACGCCCGGACCGCTCGTTGCCGTAAAAGCTCTTGCGCCGTTCCAACTCGCGCCTAAAACCATTCCGAGCGCGGCGAGTTCGTCCTCCGCCTGCACGATGGCGAAATTTTTCTTTCCCGTTTCCTTGTCAATCCGAAGTTTTTCTGCGTATTTGGAAAAAGCGTCCACAACCGAGGTCGAAGGCGTGATCGGATACCAGGCAGCGACGGTTGCACCCGCATAGATCGCCCCGAGCGCACACGCCGTATTGCCTGAAATCATGATCGAATCGCCGATGGAATTACGCCGTTCGACGCGCATCGGCAACGGATAATCGAAATTTTCTTTGACATAATCCGCGCCCATCTTTAACGCTTTGATATTCGGCTCGATTAATTTTGTTTTGCCTTTGAACTGTTCGAGAATCAGATTTTCCAATACGTCGAATTCGATATCGAAAAACGCCGCTACCGCGCCGATGTAAATGATATTTTTGAGAAGCTGGCGAACACGCGCGTCCGAATAATTTTCGTTCGACATTTTCATCAGCGGAATGCCGATAAAATTTATATCGTCGCGCCGAAATTCCGAATGCAGAGGCTTAGTCGAATCGTAAAGAAAATAACCGCCCGTTTTTACGTCCGCGATATCTTTTTTCATACTCTGCGGATTTACGCAGACCATAAAATCAATGCCTTCGCGCCGACCGAGAAAACCTTTCTCGCTTACTCGAACTTCATACCACGTCGGCAAGCCCTGAATATTCGACGGAAAAATATTCTTCGGCGTAACGGGAATTCCCATCCGAAAAACCGCTTTCGTAAAAAGCGCGTTCGCACTCGCCGAACCCGTCCCGTTGACATTGGCAAATCTGATCACAAAATCGTTTGTTTTATTTTCGCTCATCTAATTTTTTAAGGTTTCAAAGCAGTTGATTCTTTCAATTCTTCACTAACAATTTTTAAAAATTCCAATGGCTGAACAATTTTTAAAGGGCGGAATTTTTGTCTGAACTGTTTGCTGTCCATATCAAAGCCCGTCATCAAATCAATCAGATCTTTATCGCGTGTAACTATAAAATCCGCTTCTGCTTCAACTGCCAAATTTATATACGGTTCGTCATCAATATCGCGCGGAAGCGAAAATACTTGCGGGACTTTGCTGAAAACTTTTGCAAGAATCCGAAGATTGCTGATAAATTCGATAATTGCTTGATCGGAAAGCCCAAAATGTTCTTTGATATACGGACGACTCAAAACTTCGTCCAACTCCGCCAAGGTTTCTTCGCTGACAAAAAGTTGGAAGACCTTTTGCTGAACCAATCTGAAACAAGCCGCCGCCGGACTTTTTTCATTGCTGACGGCTTGAAGAAAAACATTGCAATCGAAGACGGCTTTGATTCGGGTAACAAATTTCACTATTTAAGCCTCGCCTTTTTTTCGGCGTAAACTTCTTTGCGTGCTTTCAGAAAAAGTTCATCCAAATCTTTTTCCGAAATACCGCTTTCCTCGATATTTTTCCGAAACGGCGCAAAAATTTCGTCAATCGTTCTCAGTTTATTCGATTCGTCTTCAATCAACTTTTCGATGAACTCATCAACATCATAACCTCTTGCACTGGACAGATTCTTCAATTTCGTTTCTGTTTCGGGTTTTAAAGTAATTGTTAAACTCATAATTTTATAAAATTGTCCCGTTTCCCTTAGCTTTTTTCTCGGCGTAAACTTCTCTGCGGGCTTGGTAAATCAATTCGTCAAACTCATCTTCCGTCATTCCAGATTCTTCAAATTCTTTGCGAACAGGCGCGAAAATTTCATCCAAAGTTTTTCGCGGATCAATATCTTTTTCAATCAAATTTTCAACATAATCCGCAACCTCAAAGCCTTGCGCCGACGCTTTGCTTTTCAGTTTTGCTTCGGTTTCAGGTTTTAATTCAAGAGTTAAAGTCATAACAATTTACCTCTGAGAAATTTTAACATACAGGCATTCTAGATATTGCCGATAATTCGATTTATCAAACGGCTGTCGCCCGTTTTCACGGGCTTTGAGTGTTTGATTACGTTTCGTTCCCAGCGTTTTCACGCCGGGCTTTATGCTGTTGCCCGTTTCACGGGCTAAAAATAAGTCAATGTGCGATAAATAATCTCTCGCGGTTTCATTTTAAATTTATTTTCTGCATCTCCTTCGGATGTAATTCTTTTCGTCCAGTTACCTTCCGCATCAAATTCTAAATATTTGTAGGTTTCTTTTCCTTCTATTTTGTCACTTTTGACATCATAAAAATGCATTTCTACTTCATTTCCTTTTTCATCCAGAATCGAAACATATTTTTGATTTAGCGAACCATCAGCGGCATAAACAAGTTCTTCAATTTGATTTCCGTTAAATTTATAAACGTATCGCATCCACAAAGAGCCGTCATTTTGATGCCACGCTTCTTCCGATACATTTCCTTTGTCATCATATTTATATTTGAATTTGTTCGTGTAACGAGAATCACGAGTTGATGAATTTTTGTTTTTTGTCGGAGAGCCGGCAGTAATTTTATTCGGACTGTCAATATTTTCGTAAAGGGCAACTTTATCTCCGTCAATTCGGCTGTAAATAACCGAATCAAACAAAGTTCCCGTTAAGTAATCGTAAGTTTTCCAAGTTAGACGATTTCCGGCAGTATCGTAAGTTATGGCTTCTTCCGGTTTTCGCGTGGATTCGACTAATTTGCCGGATTTTTCCTTTAAGTCTGCTCTTTCTGTAAGAATAGATTTAACCGAACCTTTTAATCCGTCAGTTTCTCTGTCTGTTTTTCTGTTTTGGGCAATTACAAGCAACGGAAGAATCAGCGTGAAAACAATTATTAGGTTTACTTTTCTCATATTTAATTTGTCCTATTTCCCGCATCCCGAATAAGTTTTCGTTACATTGTAGAAAAACTTCTGCATATCCCAGGCGGCGGTCGGACAGCGTTCGGCGCAGAGACCGCAGTGGAGGCAAACGTCTTCGTCTTTGACCATTACTCTTGTCGTCGGCAGAGTTTCGGAGACGTATAAATCCTGCGTCAGATTCATCGCCGGGACTTTTAGTTTTTCGCGCAGTTTCATTTCGTCTTCCTCGTTGTGCGTGAACGTGATGCAAGAGGTCGGGCAGACATCAACGCAGGCATCGCATTCGATGCATTTCGGCGCGGAAAAGACGGTCTGCACGTCGCAGTTCAGACAGCGCTGCGCTTCTTTGAATCCGGCTTGTTCGCCGAAGCCGAGTTCGACCTCGACTTTGCGGTCTTTCAAAGTGATTGATTTATCGGCTTGCGGTACGACGTACCGCTGGTCGTGCGCGATTTCCGAATCGTAACTCCATTCGTGAATGCCCATTTTCGCGCTGTGTAAGTTTACAAAAGGCGGCAGACGGTCGTTGACATCTTCCCCGTGACAGACGCGGTGAATCGAAACCGCCGCCTGATGACCGTGCGCGACGGCAGTGATGACATTTTCCGGTCCGAACGCCGCGTCGCCGCCGATAAAAACTTTCGGATGCGTCGTTTGAAATGTAATTTTATCAACGACCGGCATATCCCATTCGCCGAACTCGATGCCGATGTCGCGCTCGATCCACGGGAAAGCGTTGTCCTGACCGATTGCCAAAATCACATCGTCGGCTTCAAAGAAAACATCCGCTTCGCCGGTCGGCACGAGCGAGCGTTTGCCGTTTTCATCATAAACGGCTTCGACTTTTTCAAACGTCATTCCTTTCAGCACGCCGTTTTCAACGACAAAAGATTTCGGAACGTGATTATCAAAGATCGGAATGTCCTCGTGCATCGCGTCTTCCTTTTCCCACGGCGACGCTTTCATATCGGCGAATGGCGAACGCACGACGACTTTGACATCTTCGCCGCCTAATCTTCGAGAGGTTCGACAGCAATCCATCGCCGTATTTCCGCCGCCGATGACCAGAACTTTTTTGCCGATCTGCGCCGTGTGTTCAAAGGCGACCGATGCGAGCCAATTTATCCCGATATGAATGTTTTTATTTTCCTTTGTGTCCCAGCGTCCGGGAAGTTTCGGCAAATCCTTGCCGCGCGGCGCGCCCGTGCCGATAAAAACCGCGTCGTAATCTTTTTCTAAAATTTCTTTCAGTGAATCAACATAAGTATTGAAAAAAGTGTGAATTCCCATATCGAGAATGTAATTGACCTCTTCGTCCAGAACCTTTTCCGGCAGACGAAACGCCGGAATCTGGCTGACCATAAAACCGCCGCCTTTTTTCTGTTCGTCGTAAAGATGCAGTTCGTAGCCCAAAGGCGCGAGATCACGCGCGACCGTCAGCGAAGCCGGACCTGCGCCGATCAGGGCGACTTTTTTCCCGTTCGGTTTAAATGGAGCTTGCGGCATCAGATGTTTTACTTCATCCCTAAAATCCGCCGCGACACGCTTGAGACGGCAGATCGCCACCGGCTTTTCATTTTCAAGCCGACCTCGGCGGCAAGCCGGTTCGCACGGTCTATCGCACGTTCTGCCCAAAATGCCCGGAAAAACATTGGAATCCCAGTTGATCATATAGGCTTCTGTATATTTTCCCTCGGCGATCAGACGAATATATTCCGGCACGGGCGTGTGCGCCGGACAGGCATACTGGCAGTCAACTACTTTGTGGAAATATTCCGGGTCATTGATATTGGTTGGTTTCACGTTTTTTCAATCCTTTGTGAATTAATTTAGTTTTATTTTTGAATTAATTTCGGTTTTCGGGGATGCCAATTAATTTTAAAAACAAATCGCAAAAGCTTTGTCTAAACATAATATTTTTTATGATTTACTTCAATAAAAATTAAACCGTTTTCCTTTTATATTTATTTGTCTGCAAAAATTCGTTCGCGGGTAAATCAAAAAAATTGAAAAACATTCTAATTCAACGCGCAAAAAAATTACACTGGCAAAAGAGTTTGAATCTTTCGAGCAGTGTAATTTTTTTATCCGAACTTTGATTATTTGATTTGTTCTGCCGTTTTCGGAAATTTTCCCGAAAGAAATTCTTCGATTGCCGAAAAGACGAGTTCGGGTTCGTCAATCCACGGAACATGCGCCGCGCCATTGACGGTTAAAAGCCGCGCGTTCGGCAGAATTTTCGCCCATTCTCTGCCCGCGCCGTATGGCGCGTTGCGGTCTTTTGTGCCGTGAATCGTCAGGACGGGAATTTTTACTTTGGCGATTTCCGATCTCGGTATGTCGAGTTTTTGCACCGATACGAAATGCGTCTCAAAATGACGGTCGAGACTTTCCGCCCATTCATTCGGCAGATGACAGACGTTCGCTACTTTTCCGGCAAGTTCGGGTTTTCCGACCAGCATCTGTTGGGATAACGCCCAATCTTTTTCGCAAAATTCTTTCGGATTTGTTTTGTGAAAACCCTGTTTGCGAAGCTCTTCGATCCTGGCAGATTCCGCCGGATCGGGAACGGGCGTTTCGTCGTTGGCAGTCAATTCTTTCGGATATTCCGTCCCGAATTTGAGCGGAACCGCGCCGATCTGTATTAATCTTTCGACATTTTGCGGATATTTCATCGCATACATCACGATCATCAAACCGACGTAAGATTCTCCGATCAGAGAGAATTTTTTCAGCCCGAAATGCCGGCGCAGTTTTTCCAAATCCTCGACATCTTCCTGAATCGTGATCTTGCTCTCGTCGGCAACGCGGTCTGATTGCCCTCGGTTTCTGACATCGTAAAAGATCAAAGTTCGGTTTTTTGCCAGATGTTTGAAATCGTCAAAGAGATAAAGATGCAGTGGAATGACGACCGCCTGTTTGCCCGTGCCGATCTTTTCATAAAAAATGCGCGTGTCTTTATCAACCGTGATGAAACCTTTTTCGCTTTTGCCGGATGAATTAGATTTTACCGCTTTTCCCGCGCCGAGTTCGTTTAAATCCTCGCGGGCATCATTCAGATTTTTTGTCCGCGAACAGATGCCGGTAACAAGTCTTTCCTGTTCGTCGGCGTTGGCGTAAACTAGATAGCTTTGACCTTTTTGGAAATTATAACCGCAACTCGCGGAATTCGAACTCGTAAACACGCTGACTTGTTTTTTATCTATGCCTTTCCAACTCTTTTCTACTTCAAACACCGCTTCGACGGCGGTGAACGGATCGTATTCGCCCGCCGCTTTTTTTTGTTCGTGTTTTTTGATTTCAATGACTTTGCCGGAAAAAACGGCGGTTGATTTGTCGAGTTCCTGCGCCGGACTCGAAGGCGGAAGACATGAACAGGCATAGCCGCCGGTGTTAAAAACCAGAAATATTAAACAAACAGAAAATAGCAAAATAATTTTGTTCTTCATAAGCATTCCGATAAATTAAAAAGCGTTAAAGCAATTTTTCCATAAATTTACTCCCGTAAAAATGTTTCTCAACAGAGAAACATGACTTTCTTAAAATTAGAAGCGCGAATGTCCGCCGACGGTTGTATTCCGGCAAACATTCGCAACTTTGGAACGAAATTTATTTACTTGTTTTTCAAAACAAAAACCGGAGCCTGCTGTAATTTAAAATCTTTCAGGTCGGTCAGTTTTTTGACTTCTTTGGTTTCGTAATTCATCAGATAAATTCCGAATTCGGTTTGTTTGTCGTCATACATCTCGATCGCCAGCCATTTGCCGTCGGGCGACCAATCGTGCCAGCCTTCGTTTAGTTTGTTGCCGGTCAGTTTCCAATGTTTTTTTCCGTCGGGCGTAACGGCGTAGAGCGCGCTTTTGCCGTTTTGTTTGGATTGATAAGTGATGAAATTTTCTTTTCGGTTCCAGCGCGGCGGTCCGGCGTGATAGCTAAACCACGAAGCGGTTTTGTCGTCTTTCGGATAGGTCGTCAATTGTTTTAAATTCGTTCCGTCCTCGTTGATAATAAATAGTTCGTCAAAGGTTTTGCTTTCTTTCGTGCGTTTTTCGGTCGAGCCGCGAAAGACGATTTTCCTGCCGTCGGGCGAAAAGGTCGGATCGTTGATATAGGCGAGCTGAGGCGCGATCTCGCGGACGATCTTCCCGCTGGCGACATCAATAATGTAAAATTTCTGCCCGTTTTCGAGCCGCGGCGCGACGACTATCTCGCGCCCGTCTTTTCTCGTTCCCATCCAACTGTCTTTCAATCTGCCGTCGAAAATCTTTCTCAGATTCCCGCCGTCCGCGTCCATTTCGTAAAGAAAATAACAGCGTCTGCACGCATCGCGGTCGCTGATAAAAAATATCTTGTCCTTCCATGCGTGATAAACCCAAGCGACATCGGCGTGATTGGTGATATTTTTCTTGTTCGTGCCGTCCATGTTCATCGCATAAACTTCGTAATCGTCTTTTTCCTGATCTTGCAGAACATTGTAGGCGATAACGTAATTTTCCGTTTTCGCGGATTTTTGTCCGTAAACGGTTTGCGAAAAAACAATAGCCGAAAGCGCGAAAATAAAAGCCAGATTTTTTTTCATAGTTCCTTTGATAACGAAATTCATCATCCGGCGGTCAAACGTGATATAAAAATTTTCCATAGCGTTTTCGATTTTACGAAATTAAAAACGCTCCGTATTGGAAAAAATTTACCCGGAAATTCGCGGTGAATTCTAAAACCGTAAAACCGGCGGTTAGTCTTCGGTTTGCGGTTTGTTCATTTCACGAATTTTTGCCAGATGTTCTTCGGTGACGGTTGCCGAGCCGTGAATCGAGTAAATTTTATCGGGTTTTAATCCCGAATCGTCGAGCCATCTGACAAACCATTTCATCACCGGAACGCGCGCGGGCGACGGGAAGTTTTTCATTCCGATCGGCTCGAACAGATCCGATTGATAAAGAATTTTTTGCTTTGGAAGATAAACGACCAGCATTCCTTCGACGTGCGGATTTTTACCGATATTGATGATTTTCGCTTCGTGTTCGCCGTCCGAAATCAGTTGTTCAGCTTTGACGGTTTCAAAGTCGGCGGTTTTCGGAAAGGTTTCGTTGTCTTTCGAAGCGATGGAAAATTTTCTGCCGAAAGCGCGGCGAATGACCGCAACCGTTTCGGGACTGGCGACGATTTTCGCGCCCGCTTCGATAAACGGGCGAATGCCGCCCGTATGATCGCTGTGATAATGCGTCAGCACGACGTAGCGGACGGGCTTTCCGGGAATCGTTTTTTTGACTGCCTGCATCAGACGCTCGCCGACCGCATCAGAATTCGCTTCGCCCGCCCAATCGAGCGCGGGAATCTGCTGAAGTTCGTGATAGCCTGCGGGTGTGTCAACGACCATTACGAAATCTTTGAATTCGACCGCGAGAACGTGAAAACCGCCGCGAACATTGACGATCAGGTAAACGCCTTCAGCCAACTCGCGCACACGCGGCAGCGGCGGAGTCGTTGGCGGCGAAGCGGCGGCGGAAGGTTCGATCTTTGGCGGTTCGGGAACTTCTATGTCTTTCGGAATCGAAAATATTTCGGCGTTTTCGGCGTTGGTCTGAATGTTTTTCAAACGGACGGTTTTCAGATGCCGTGCGCCGAGAAAAACTTTGTAAGAATCGGGAAACAAGCCCAGATTTTCGATTTTTTTATAATCTCCGAACAGCCAGCGAACGGTCGTATCGCCGAGCAGTGGATGGTCAATCAAATATTCAAGTCCTTTTAAATTTCCGTCCTTTTGCCCGAAAAGAAGCGTTAAAATTTCGCCCGAATCAATCGCGTAATTAACCGCGTCAAAGGTTTGACCGTCAATTTTCACCCCGCCCGCATAACGCAGACTTTGCCGGTTTTCGATCGCTTCGTTCAAAAGAAAATGCGGAACGGCGCGGGCGTAGCGGATTCTCTGCGATTCGACCGTCGGGCTCGTATCCCAAAAAACCTGCCGCATTTGCAGTTCGACGATTCGCAGGCGACCGTCGCCGCTGTAGAGATAACGGATTTTTTCATCCGCATCGGGATTTACTTTCGTCTGATTTTCATAAGCGACTTTTCCCGTCGCGGGATCATAAGCGAATCGTTCACGAAGCGGAACAATGTCGGGTCGTTCGTAACTCATTCCCTGCATTCTCGTCGAAAGATCGAATTCGCCTTCGCCCGTCCAAGAAACGCCTTTCGCTTTTTCCAGCGTTTCGATTCCGCCCAGATTTCCGGCGGCTTCTTGCACGATTTTCAAAGCCTTTTGAAATTCTTGTTCGGTCGAAGACATTGTCTGGGAAAAAACGGCTATCGTCATCGAAAAAATAAAAAAGATCGCGGAAATGCTTTTTGTCATCTTCAAAGGTTCTCCAGAATTATCGCTTTTTGATTTAATGAAAAATGTCCGGCTGTTTATTCCTGAACGCTGCGATTTTCATTTTACCCGATGGGAACATAATTCAGCGTATCGCTTTTCCGTCTAAAATATTCTTCGGGCGTAAAACCGGAAAATCTTTTAAAATCGTTGATAAAATGCGCCTGATCGTAATATCCGCAATCCAGTGAAATTTGTGACCATTCAATTTTTTCGAATCTTTCGATCTCGCCGACGGCTTTTTGAAAACGTATGATCTTTAGATAGCTTTTCGGCGTGATGCCGATCTGCCGTTTGAACATCGAGATAAAATGCTTTTGCGAATAGCCGATCTTTTCGTTTAATCTGCCGAGATTTGTCTGGTCGGGCTGGCGGATAATTTCGCTGACGGCGTATTCCACGCACGGATTTTTTATTAATTTCGACGAAAAATTTTTCATCAAAAAATCTTCGGCGATCTGAAATCTGCGATTTATGTCTTTTGTTTCCAAAATTTTTTCACGCAGAAAACCGAATGATTTTCCCCAGAGCAGATCGGCATCCACGACGCGATCGGAAATCTCGTTCATCGGCAGAAGGAAAAACGGGTAAGCCATTCCTTTTTTGAAATAGACGATGATCATCGCCGAAGCCTTGCCGGAAAAAATGGAAATCGGCTCTGTTCTCACGCCCGAAGCCCAGGCGTGATGACAGGTTTGAATTTCTTTTAATGATTCGTTGTCGTAGATAAATTTCGGTTTGTCGTCGAGATCAATGATCAGCTCGACATTCCCGTCGGGTAGAAAACGGTCAACCGTATGCGCCGGATTGTAGCCTTCGTGATAAAGAAAACAATCAACGAAATCGCAGAGCGGAAACTTCGGAACGTATGTCTGTAAAATCATTTTCCCAAGAGCATTTAAAATCTTACACGAAATTCGTTCGCTATTACATTCGCCGGTCAATTGTTTTTTTATCTAAATTCATTGTCCGGCTTCTTTGACGACCTCGATATCGCCGTGCGTTTTCCTGAGCATATCAACGAGCGACGCGCCTAAATCTTCTAAAATCCCTTTCATTTTTTCATCGGTCATTTCATCCGCATCGCCTTCAAACATCGAACCGACTTTCGCGACGGCAATTTCCGACGGCAGAACATTGACGAGCATAATCGTCAAAACGCCGCGCAGGTGAGCGAGACAGCGCAGACCGCCGAACGCGCCGGGCGAAGCCGTCATAATTGCCGCCGCTTTGCCTTTGAAAACTTCGATCATCCCGTATTCGTCGGATTTGCGCGAAGTCCAGTCAATCATATTTTTTAAACCGCCCGGCACTGAGCCGTTATATTCCGGCGAAGCGATTAAAAATCCGTCGTGTTCGCCTAAAAGTTTTTGCAGTTTTTTCGCATTTTCGGGAAAGCCTTGCTCGGCGTGTTCGTCCGCGTCATAAACGGGCAGAGGATAATCTTTCAGATCAACATACGTAACTTCCGCGCCCGCATTTTTCGCGCCTTCGACCGCCGTTTTAACGACTCGTTTATTGTATGAATTTTTTCGCAGACTTCCCGCGAAAGCCAGAATTCTCGGTTTTTTCGCCATAAAAAATTTTCCTTTTTCGTATTGAGTTTATAAAAACAGTTTGCCACGTTTGGTTTGGAAAGAGAAATTTGACCGGAGCGCAGAGGCGGCTCACCCTCGAATCATTGTCTTTAATCTCTCAACGCGCTTATAATCACAACAAGTCTTTTCAATCCAAAATTCAGAAGGTAAAAAAAAAAATGTCGAAAATAAAATTTTTTCTGTCCGCGATACTTGTTTTTGTATTTCATTTTCAAACCATCAACTCGCAGAATCTCGGCGCGCCGGGAGAACAAAAAGGCAAGGGAATTGTCGTCTTAAAAGCCGCGCAGATCATTGACGGCACGGGCGCGGAGCCGATCAAAAACGGCGTGATCGTCGTTTCCGACAACAAAATCACGGCGGTCGGCGCAGGCGGAAATGTCAGAATCCCTTCGGGCGCGAAGGTCATTGATCTCGGTAACGCAACTTTACTGCCCGGATTTATTGACGCGCACACGCATATCATCGGGCGCACGCTCGGCGATCCGGCGGGCGAAAATTCGCGTTTCCGCGATTACGATTCGTTCGGCGCGATTCTCGCGGTCGGCAATGCCGAAAAAACTTTGATGAGCGGGTTCACGACGATTCGAAATGTCGGGGCGAACGGTTTTGACGATCTGGCTGTGAGAAAAGCGATCAACGAAGGCTGGATCGCCGGACCGCGAATGCTGACCGCCGGACATTCTTTAGGAATTACAGGCGGGCACTGCGACGACAACGGTTTTAAACCCGGCGCGGCGGACGGCGATTTTAAAACCGGAATCGCCGACGGTGTTGAACAGGTTCGCGCCGCCGTGCGTTATCAAATCAAATACGGCGCGGATATGATAAAAACCTGCGCGACGGGCGGCGTTCTCTCCGAGGGCGACGCGGTCGGCACGACGCAGTACACTTTTGAAGAATTAAAAGCGATGGTCGAGGAAGCCGAAAAACTCGAACGAAAGGTCGCCGCGCACGCGCACGGCACGGAAGGCATCAAGATAGCCGCGCGAGCCGGTGTCGCATCCATCGAACACGGCTCTTTTTTAGATGAAGAAGGCGCGCGGCTGATGGCGGAAAAGGGGACTTATCTCGTGCCGACCTTGATGGCTGGCGAAACGGTCGAGCGTTTGGCGAAAAACGGTATTTTAAGAGGCTTTCGCGGTGAAAAAGCTTTGTTAGCCGCCGCCGCGATGCGCAACGCGATCAAAGTCGCCGTCGCCAACAATGTCAAAATCGCGCTCGGCACGGACGCGGGCGTGATTCCGCACGGCACGAACGGACACGAATTTACGTTGATGGTCGAATGGGGCGGAATGCGTCCGATGGACGTAATCGTCGCCGGAACGATGAACGGCGCGACACTTCTCGGATTGGAAAAAAATATCGGTTCGCTCGCGGTCGGAAAATACGCCGACATCGTTGCCGTTTCGGGCGATCCTTTGCAGGACATCAAGCGAATGGAAAACGCGGTTTTCGTGATGAAAAACGGCGTGATTTATAAACAGAGAAATAATTAACAGGATGGACAGGTTCAAAACAAGTTGGCAGTAGGCACTAAATAACTCAAACTGCCTACTGCCGCTGCCTTCTGACTACAGTTTTGAATCTGTCCATCCTGTTTGAATCAGATGATAAAAATTTTTCAAGACAAAGAGCCGAAAATTCACGACAGCGTTTTTGTCGCCGAAAACGCCGTCATCATCGGCGATGTCGAGATCGGCGCGGAATCGAGCGTTTGGTATGGCAGTATTTTGCGCGGCGATGTCAACTTTATTCGCATCGGCGAGCGTGTGAATATTCAGGACGCGAGCGTCATTCACGTTTCTTCGGGAACTCATCCGACAGTTTTGGAAGACGAAATCACGGTCGGTCATCGCGTAACTCTGCACGGCTGTTATGTCGAATCGAACTGCTTGATCGGCATAAATTCCGTGATACTGGACGGCGCGCGCATCGGCAGAAATTCGCTCGTCGCCGCCGGTTCGCTCGTTACGCCGAATAGGCAAATTCCCGAAAATTCTCTCGTTATGGGAAGTCCGGCGAAAGTGAAACGCGAACTGTCGGCGGACGAGATAAAAGATTTGGAAAAATTCTGGCGCAATTATGTCGAATACAGCCGAATCTATAAAAGTGGATTGAAATAATTTTCAAAACTCCGCGTTCTCCGCGCCCTCTGCGTGAGATTAAAATTTGGGCAATAATATACTTGACTCACCTAAGTTAATTTGGTAAAATACTTCGTATGATGAACGAAGCAAACGACTTAACGCCAAACACTTTGCAAGAAGCAATTCAGTATTTTTCCGACGATTTACTTTGCATCAATTTTGTTGCATCGCTTCGTTGGTCTGATGGTATCGCAGTTTGTCCGCGATGTGAAAGCGATAAAACATCGTTTCTTTCAACTCGTAAAATCTGGAAATGCAAAGACTGTAAAAAACAGTTTTCCGTTAAGGTCGGCACAATCTTTGAAGATTCACCGATTGGTTTGGATAAATGGTTAGTTGCAATTTGGTTAATCGCTAATTGCAAAAACGGCGTTTCATCATACGAGATTCACAGAGCAATCGGCGTAACACAGAAGAGTTCTTGGTTTATGCTCCATAGAATCAGAATAGCAATGCAAGCGGGTAGTATTGAAAAACTCACCGGTGAAGTCGAATGCGACGAAACTTTTGTCGGCGGTCTTGCTAAAAATATGCACAAATCAAGACGTGAAAAAAAGATTAAAGGTCGTGGTAGTGTTGGCAAAGCAACCGTAATGGGAATGCTTGAAAGAAAAGGTAAAGTCCGCGCTAAAGTCGTAGCCGATACGACACGCGAAACTTTGCACGGTGAAATAAAAGAGAACGTAGAGCAAGGCGCAAATCTTTTCACAGATGAATGGCGTTCATATCAAGGTCTTGAAGATGCCTACGTTCACGAAGTCATTAACCACAGTATTGAATATGTCCGCGATAACGTGCATACCAACGGCATCGAAAACTTTTGGACATTGCTCAAACGATCAATCAAGGGAACATACGTTAGTGTAGAGCCGTTTCATCTGAATAAATATGTTGACGAACAGGTTTTCAGATTTAATGAGCGTAAAGGTAAAGATAAGGATAGATTCTTGAAAATGCTTAGTGGTATTTCAGGAAAAAGATTGACCTATGAACAACTCATAGGCTACTGCCCGTCGAGTATCTAAAGACAAAACAGAATTGTCAAGAAGAGGTAAAAAGAAAAAATGACTACTTTTCTTTCGCCTCTTTTTTCATTTCCGAATCAATACGACTTTTCGGAACAGAAACCAGTTTTTTCGTTAGTTCCTTAAATCTTTCAAACTGGTTCGTTTTGTTCGTCGGTTGTAACGGTTTCTGCGTTTTCGACTGTTGCTTCGTGTTCATCATTATTAACTCTCTCAAATTCGTGGAGTATTCGTAATGGAAAATCCCCAGCCTGTTCCCAAGTTTCCGCGTCTGATTGTTTATAAAATAATTTCAAGGAAAAAATTCCTGACTGCCCAATAGGTATGACCGGAAAATTAACCGTATTACGAAAATTCATAAATTCGTTTGAAACTGTAAATTCAACATTACCGCCCATTAACATTTGACCGTCAGGTGCATATAATTCGCACTTAGATTGATAGACTGTCGGCTGTTCCACTTCTTGGGTTCGATGCCATAACGCAACCGCGAGCCATTTTTTAGGAAGTGCCGCGTCAGGTCGAATTTCTTCGGTTGGCTCGCCTCTGACGCTCAAACTTTCTAAAACCGTAATGAGCGATGTGTTGCTTGGACTATTCTGTTCAGAAAATAAGAGCCTTTCACAAGGCGCGAATAGTAATAAACGAATCATAAAAATTAAACAGTTATAGCGTCTGTATTTAACAACTCTCTTAAATCATAAATGACATTTGTAGTCCTTAGTCCTGTGGCTGGATACCTAACAACCTCGAATGTAACTTGCTGATACACGCTTGATGCGGTGTTGGTTTTTGTGCCTGATGTTTCCTCTATTTCAAGAAAAGCGTTGTAAAGCTGGTCGTAAGGATCCCAGCCTTGCGGTTCATAGCCTGCCAGAAACCAGTTTGCGCCATTGGCAACCCACTCCCTACGCAGTTCTTCGTGTGAGCGCAAATAATCATCATAACCAAATTGAGTTCCACAGCAACGGCAAATTTCGTGGTTGACTGGCTCATCATCTAAATCTGGATAGCCACAAACAGGGCATTGATATTTCATTTCTTTATAGACACGCTCTCTGAAAAATAGTAATCAAGATTGCGTGGTAATCTGTGATTAGATGGATTTGGCTTAAAATAAGTTCGTATAAAACCTGTATCTGTTAAAACTCCAAATTCGTTGGCTTTGAAGTCGTAAAACAGTATATCATTTTCTCGCGGTCGGCGAGAAGATAAAATGTTATAGTCAATTCGTGCAAAAAACACAATTGCTCGACGCTCATATTCGGCTTCATTCCTACAACCAAATGTGCTTCCGTGTTTTGTGAAATGTTCTGCCCTTTTAATGGGATTTATAAAGCCTCTGGTCGCTACCAAACAAACACCTCTTAAACATATTATAAAATGTGTGATGTTGATGTTAAAATAAAACCGATTTTTTGTCAATAGGTGAGTCAACTATATTATTACCAAAATTTGAATTAGTATTTTTTTCACGCAGAGAGCGAGGAGAACGCAGAGGAGTATTTCTCATACATCAAAAAAAATTCATTACTGATTCTCTTGTTTTAATTTTGTTCCGCAAAAATAATCTCAGCCGCCTCGACCAAAACTCTTCCGAGAGGTTTTCCCAAATTTTGCGGAACGCTCGAATTGACCTGCACCGCCAGAGAAATTCTCTTATCGGGAAAATACATCACATCGGTCATATAGCCGGGAAAAAATCCGCTGTGTCCGTAAGTTGTTCCCAGCCGCGTCGGGCGAATAATTACGCCCAAACCGTATTTTGTTTCTTTTCCGAGCATCGGCGCGGAAACGCCATCGAGCATTTCCGGCAGAAGCGAAGCGTCAAACGCTTTGCCTTCATACATCAATTTCGCCCAGCGCGCCAAATCTTCCGTATTGGAAACCATTCCGCCGCCCGTCCATTCAAATTGCGGGTTGATGATAAATTTCCCGTTTTCCAAAACTCTGTCTTTGCCGCCGAACGGATTGTTCGCGCCCGCATAACCCTGGATCAAACCTTTTAATTCGCGTTTGTCCTGCTGAAAGGTTCTATTTAATTTCAGAGGTTTCAATAGTCGGCTTTTCGCCAAATCATAATAGTTTTTGCCCGTTACTTTTTCGATTATCATTCCGAGAACGATATAATTCGTGTCGGAGTAATCCCAACCTTTGCCAGCTTCAAAGTTGGCTTTTGTGTCAAACAGGTATGACAAAAGTTCTTCCGGTCGCCAAACTTTGTCGGGATTGGCGGTCAAATCCTTTGTAAACTGCTCTTTGAATTCATAACGGACAAGCCCGCTCGTGTGATTCATCAGTTGGCGAACGGTAATCTGGTGCGCGTTCGGCAGCCGCGAAAACCATTTTTCCTGTCCGAGATATTTTTCTATCCTTTCATCGAGGTTTATTTTTCCTTCTTTAACCAATTGCAAAGCGACCGCCGCCGCGTAAGTTTTGCCGACACTGCCTGCCAGCATCAGATCCGTCGGCTTCATTTTTCGTTTCGTTTCGAGATCGGAAAAGCCGGTCGCCAGTGAAAAACAGTTTCCGTCCGCGAGACAAACGCCCAGCGTCGCGCCCGCGAATTTCCCGTTTTTGTGCCATTCGTCGAGATTGGTCTGAAGTTTTTGCTTTAGAACATTCTTATCCGGTCGGGCGGCGGATTTCTGTGCCGCAGAATCGGTTGTAAAAAGCAGTGCAAATGAAAAAGCGGTAAATAAAATTGATAACGTATAAATTTTCATAAGTTAAATTTTCAGTTCGTATTTTTGGGCAGAAATTCCTTCGGGATCGGATTTCCGGCGCGTTCTTCGTCCCATGCGACGGCGGAAATCCACCAGCGCGAGCCGTCCCAGAAAAGCTCGATGCTGTTGACGCCGCGCCCTTTTATTTTTTTGTCTTCGGTCGTAAATTCGTAGGTCGAGAAAACATGCGCGATGTTGCCGAAACGCCGCACGACGCGGTTGATCTCTCGTTCGGTAAAACCTTCGGCGACAAAAAAATCATTCGAGCTATTGACATAATTTGTGTGATCCATCACCGACGCGCGGATTTTTCCGTTTTGTTCGCTCATCGCCACAAATCGAATATCGGGCGTGTAGAGCGTCCGGTCGCGCGACCATTGACGCGGCACGTTTTTGCCGCCGGAGATCGTTTCGTAAAACGCCTTGATGATACCGTCAATCGAAGCAACATCTTTCGGATCGGCTTCGATGAGCGGAACTTCGACCGCTTTCAAATCGCGCTCGCATTGAAATTCCAGAGTCGAAGCGGCGTTGGCTATGAGCCAGCCGCCCGCGGTTCTAACCAAATTAAATGTATTCAAACCGCAATGCGAAAATTTTTCGCCGACGTAAAAAGTGTAGCGTCCCGTAACGACCGCCAGATCGCCGTCGAGCAAAACTTTTTTGTCCGGCATTTTTTCGATAAACTCGCCGCCCTTCGCTTCGGAGATCGTTTTGGCAAAAGCCGCGGCGGTAAAAATGCGCGTTTTGGAAATGCCTTTGCCGTCGCGCGGTTTGTCTATGGCGACAAGCTGTCCTTCGGGCGTAAAAATATTTTTGATGTCCTCGAAACTTTTTGCTTTCATCGCCGCAAAGAGACGGTCGGGAATTTCCGATGCGACTGTGATGTCTTCGTTCTTTGCGGTTTGAGCAAAAAGCGAAGAGCCGAAAATCGTAAAAATTGCTGTCAAAAAGATGGTTTTCATATATTTACTTTTTCGTTTTAATCTTCATTTCCAGAATCTGCTCGATATGTTCCATCGTAGCGAAAGTCGTACTGTGAAAACCGTAAATCCGCGCGGGCGAAAGGTTGTTTTTCACAAGCCATTCGGCAAAAAACGGCATGATCGTCAGACGGTCTTTCGGCGGAAACGTCATATCTCCGTTATAGTAAAACAGGTCGCCCTGATAGATGTATTTTTCTTTCGGCAGATAAACGACGATATTTTCCTCCGTGTGCGGATTCGCTCCGGCATTGATCAGTTCGACCGAGCGTTTGCCGTCGGAAATAACACGCTTTTTATCGAAAATCTCGATTTTTAAACCGGGCGCGAATTTTTCAAAAAAATTCTTGTTGCCCGGAGTGGTCAGAACGGTCGCACCTTCTCCGGCAAACGCCCGCAGTCCGCCCGCGTGGTCGCTGTGATAATGCGTCGGGACAATATATTTTATCGGCTTGTTTTTGACTGTTTCCTTTATTTTGGCGATGAATTCTTCCGCAAGCGCGTCCGGGTCGGTCAATGATTCAAGCGGCGTGTCTTCGAGAAAAGGATGCGCCGCCGGAGCTTCGACCGCCAGAACAAAATCTTTGAATTCGATAAACAGCGGCTGATATGAGCCGCCGATGCCGTAAGCCAGAAAAACTCCCGGAGCAATCTCTTTGACCGTTCCCGCGGGCGTGATAAAACCTTCGAGTTCGGGCGGAAGCTCGAACATTTTTTCGGCTTCAAACGGATTTGCCGAAACTTCTTCGATCGCCATCGTCCGCCAATTTTTTCCGTTTATTTTTATAGCGTGATCTGTTGGAAACCATTTCAAATCGGAATGCTTTTGATAATCGGAAAATATATATTCGGCAGACGTTTCGCCCAAAGCGGGAAAATCAACCGAAAATTCGTATTTCGACAAGAGATTTGTTTTTTTATCGAAATAAAGCCGCAGAGGAGTTTTTGCCGCCGGAAGTTCGACCGCAAGAACTTCGTGTTCGCGGTTTTCAAAAATTTGTGTTCCGAGAAATTTAACTTTTTCGCGGTTTGCCGAAACTTCGAGCAGAATCATATGCGGAATTCGCCGCGCCGCGCGGTCGCGCTCCATGGAGGGAAATCTGATCTGGGATGCGCCGGCAAATTTCGCTGTAAAATCCGCCATTACGCGGCGCGTGTCGGTAAAGAAAATCCTGCGCCAGCGCGTCGTGCCGTCGTGCCGTCCGGTCTTGTATTCGTAGGCGAGCCGTTTTCCGTCAGAAAAGACGGCGAGCTTTTCCTCGTGCGGCGCGTTAGTTTCTTTTTCGGGATGAAAACCCTGCGCGTCTGCCGAACGATGCTCGGCGCCTTTTGCGCGGATATAGATCGAGCTTAAAGATTTCAATCTCGCTTCGCCGCCGAGCGCGTCGAGGGCGGAATTTAAAACGCGCAGAGCGTCATTGTTCTGCGCTTGCGCTTCATTCTGAATTGCAAAACATAATGCAGTTAATACCAAAACAATTGACACGCCTTTTTTCATAATTCTATTTCTTTTCGATATAAGACCCGGCAATGCGCGGAGCGATCTCGTCGAGCCATTTGTTCAATTCTTCCTGCGCGTAAAATTTTCCTTTGAGCATCACGCCCGCGCGGTTTTCGGTCGCGGAAATATCTGCGAGCGGACTGGCGTTCAAAAGAATCAGATCGGCGCGTTTGCCTTTTTCGATCGTTCCGACCTTTTCGAGCGTTCCGAAAAACATTGACGGATTTTTCGTTCCGGCTTCGAGCGCGGCGTAGTTGGAAAGTCCCGCGTCGCGCAAAGCCTTGAGTTCGCGGTGCAGTGAAAAACCGTAGAGAAAGAGAAATTCGGGCGAATCCGATCCCGCCATGATTTTTCCGCCGGCATCGTAAATCGCTTTGATGAGCTTGTTGCGAATCTCGACCCAGCGGGCGCGTTTTTCGTAGCTGACTTGATTGATAAAGCGGTTGCGCTTGTAAAAATTCAGCCATTGTTCCTGCACTTTGGGCGGGTAAAATTTAAAGTCGGGCTGAGCGCGGATTGATTCTTCCGAACGCGGCAGACCGAAAGCATCTTTCATAAAATGCTGTGTCGGATTGACGAACGGATTCGCCGCGACCGTGCGTTTCGCCAATTCGGCGATTTTATTTTCGTCAACATAATCGAGGCTGTCCCAATTTTTCGGGTCGTAAATGTATAGGTCGGAAACCGAAACTTTGATGGGCGAATCATCTTTCAAAAGCATTTCCAGATAACCGTCGAGATGCTCGATCTGCTGGCGCGCTTTCAGAGCGCGTTCAACACCGACAAAACGCGAATCGGCGTGTCCGACGACGCGGATGTTTTGCTTTGCCGCTTCCGCGACCGCCGCTTCGTAAACGTTTCCGTCAATGAATGTCGTAATTTTTATAAAATCATAACCGGCGGCTTTCGATTTGCGGACGGCTTCACGCGCTTGTTCTTCGGTTGTGACGACGAAATTATTGCCTTGCTCTCTGCCCGTCAGATGCGGGCTGGCGACATAAATCGTCGGCGCGACGATCTCGCCTTTGGCGGATTTCGCTCGCAAATTCAAAAGTTCCGGCGTGCCGATCATAAACCGCGCGGTCGTTACGCCGTTGGCGACCATCACCTTCAACTCGTCCTCGGCAATCGAATCGGGATAATCGTCGCCGTCCGACAAGAGATGCGTGTGCATATCCATCAAACCGGGAATCAGATACTTGCCGCGTCCGTCAATGACCGTCGCACCTTTGGGGATTTTTACTTTTTTGCCGATTTCGGCGATGATACCGTTTTTTATCAGAACGGTTTGATTTTCGAGAACACGCTCTCTGTCCATCGGAATGACGTTCACATTTGTAAAAGCGACCGTTTGCGCCTGCGCGGTTATGAAACCGGATAAAACGAAAATTAAAACGAATAGAATATTTTTCATCGAAAACCTCATATTAAAAATGAATCACTCACTTTCAGATTTTATTCCGCAGCCATAAATTTCGCAGTTCGCTTTTTTCCTGCAAGACCAGATACATTTCCGCCTCATAAACCACGTCATAAACTTTATAGCCGATCTTGTTCAGATTTTTTTCAACCGGAACTGTTTCTTTTCCATCCACATAAGTATTGAAAAAACTCGAAATATCTTCGCCCGCTACCTCGCTCGCCGTCGCTACCAGATCGCTGTATTTATACGGCGTTTCCCTGTATTTTTTGAACATCGCCCGCATAAAATCATCGAGATTTTTGCGACCGTTCGTTTTTTCGATTATTAACAAATCCAAAGCAAGCGCCGCCGCCCAGCCGCCGTTATAGACGGCAAAGCGGTTTCTGCCCTTACTTTTTCCGGCTTCTTTTAAGGTGATGTCCGGGTTTCGCCATTTGAAATTCAAATAAAGCCCGAGAATTTTTTCGGCTTTGCTTCGGAAAGTCGGCTCGTCAATGATGCCCGTTCGGAGAAGCGTCAAATTTGAATAATATTCGGCAAAGCCCTCGGAAAACCACTGCCGGTCTTCGTAGCTTTCGGCTTTTATCAGATCGCTGTTCCAGTAATGAAAAAGTTCGTGAGCCATCTGGTTTGCCCAGATAATTCTTCCGTCCGGCGTGAGCGGCTTGCTGAGCGTAAAGGCGTTGCTGTTATAAAACGATTCGCCGTCGTCCTGACTCGCGTAAAACATCGTTACGAGATATTTCGACGGCGGCGTGTCGGGAAATATTTCCAGATATTCGGCGGCGATCTTATTAAAGGTTTTACCGAAAATTTCGGAAGATTTGGCGGCTTCGCCAAGCAGTGCAAACTCGAATACGAATCCGTTTTTAGTTAATGACGAAGTAGAATAGTTTCCGTAAACAAGCGAGTTTTCGAGTAGTAATTCGAGATTCGGCACAAAAAACTCATTTTTCTGTTTGGTTTGAGTCCAGGGAACCGATATCTTCCAATTGTTCGGAAGAGCGAATTTGACAGTAAAATTTTCACCGGAATCGCCGTGAATAAACAGCGATTTTGAAACCAGATACACCGCCTTTTCATCCGTATATCCGCCCTGCTCGTTGCCGACATCCCATTTCACTTTGGTAAACGAAAGATCGAGATCATATTCGACCTGCATCATTTCTGCTGTCGGCTGTTTTTCCAGCGACCATTTCGATTTGGAAACATATTTGCTGTTGACGGGGTTTTCCTGACGGGTGATTTTGAGATTTTTGACGAAGGTCGCCCAGCCTTCGGGATAATCGTAATTCGGGCAGTTGGTGTTCATTTGAAGCGTGTCTTTGGCGAGCAAATTAGCTTTGACGTGAACAAGAAGCGGATTGTCACGGTTGATCTTGATTTCATACCGCTGTGGTTTTGGTATTATATCAACGCTCCATTCGGACGGTTTTGCCTTTGTGGCGGTGAAAAAAATCAAAGCGATAAACAACGGCTTCAAGCAATTAAATATTGCCTGCTTCAAGTCCGCCAAATCGAGTTCTTTAAAAATTTTTGTGCTGGCATAATTATTTTTCATAGCTTCAAATGAGAGATCATTGCAACAGATTTTCGGCTTCCCGCACTTGCGGCAGATTTTTATCCGCATTCTCCCAGACATTTAAAAACTTGCGGTAAAACTTCGCCGCTTTCGGTTTGTCTCCGGCTTTGGCATAGACGCTGGCGATTCCCAGAAAGGCGAAACCGCTGTTTGGTCTGAGTTTTAAAACTTTTTCGAAAGACTCTCTGGCTTCGGCGTATTTTCCCGCCCGCAAATAAGCCGCGCCGAGACTTTCCAGAACCGGGCGCGTGTAATGCGGCGGCTCCCAGTAGCCCAAGTTTTTTTCTTTTTCAACCGCTTCGTCTAATAATTTAAAGGCTTCGTCGTGGTTGCCCTCGACGCTCAAAACAGAGCCGCGCAGATCCAAAAGATGAATGGCGAGAACGCGCGAAGCATAACCGAAATACCAGTCGGACGCTTGCTGGACTTTCTGCGCCGCGAGATCGGCGATTGTTTTTTCAAGTTCCTGCGCGTGTTTGTTCGCGTCTTCCGCGTTCGATTTTTCGACCGCATTCATTCCTTTCAGATAGCTCAAAATTCCTGCCTGATATTTTTCCGAAAGCGTTTGCGGAGTCTGATTTGAAACCTGCAAATCTTTTGCCGCTTCGTCCCAAAAACCGAAACGCATTTGCAGGCGAGTCAGAGCCGTGTAGCCGCCGTAGAGCAGATAACCGAGTCCGGTTGCTTTCAGACGCGCGTCGTCCGACGGCACTTCGGCGAGCATTTTCGCGTAATTCGCGGCTTCATTGTAGCGACCTTCTTCTGCCGAATTCGCCACCAGATAATCGAGATTATGCGTGTAATTCCAGTTGTTGATCGGATGAATTTTTTGCTCTTTCATATATTTCAAATCAAATTCCAAAGAAGCTAAAAACGATTTGCGAGCCTTTTCATACATCCCCAAACGATAATAGATATGCCCCGGCATATGCAGGAGATGACCGGAATTCGGCGCAATTTTCTCCAACTTTTCGCAACTCGGCAGGGCTTCCTCCGGTCGCGGTCCGTTCTCGACGGCGTGAATCCAATAGTGATGAACCGCCACGTGATCGGGATGCGAAACGAGTAGGTTTTTCAAGATTGCCTGACCGTAAAGTTTTCCTTCACGCGGGCGACCGTCGGGCAGATAACTCGACGCGGGCGTGGAAAGCGAATTTGCGAGAAGAAGTTTTGCCTCGACATCATTCGGATATTTATCAATCAACGCCTCCATTTCCGAAATCCACGCCGCGCGACCTTTTCCTTGTTCCGCCAAAAGGGAAATCGCGCGAATATAAAATTGTTCGTGTTCGGAAACGGTCGGCGCGAGTTCGACCGCTTTTTTCAGCGCGGCGGTGCGTTCATTTGCCATTTCCTGCGAATTCTGCGCGAGCGCGTTCCAGATGCCCCAATACGCCATCGCGCTGGTTTCGTCTAATCGAGCGGCTTCACGAAAAGCGCGATACGCTTCCAAATCCCAAAAAGCGTGAAGCAGATTCAAGCCCTGATTAAAATATTTCTGCGCTTCTGCGGATTTGGTCGTGATCTTCAAATTGCTCGAACCGATATCTTTCATGAGAGGCGGCGCGGGCAATTTCGCAAAATCAACCGCCGGAGAATATTCGCCCGTATGCTTGTGCTGACCGTCTGCCTGAAAAAAAAGAACAGACAGCACGGCGAAAATCGAAAAAAAATTTAGAATTTGCTTTTTCATTTTTTAACCAAAAATCCAGCCGTATTGTGTGTTCGAAGGCTGTGCGCCTTCGGCTTTATATTTTTCTTTGAGCTTTGTCATATAATCCGACGGGATCGCTTTCAACTTCGCTTTCGGATCAATGCCGTAAACTTTCGCCGAATTCAAGCCCAGAATTTTCGTTTTTACTTTGTCCGTCAAAGGTTTGAATTTAAAACGCTTCATCAGATCATCCGGCATCTGCAAACGGCGAAATGCTTCGATCTGCCATTGCGGACTGCCCCACCAGATCGAATCGGTTCCCCACAAAACGCGGTCTTCGCCGAACGCCTGAATCATCTGACCGAGCATAAACGCGCAGAGCTTCGGCTGTGTGATCGCCGTCATTCCGAACGTCGTTCCGAGATCCATATAGACGTTTTTCATTTTCGGATTTCGCTTCTGCATCGCGCATAGATCGGTGATCCACGGAATGTTCGTTTGCGTTTTAAAATCGTCCTGCACGGCGGGCATCGCGTCGCGCACGCCTTTGAAACCGGCGTGATAGATCAGAAAATTGAGATCGGGAAAATCCTTAGCCGCTTTTTCGACATCTTTCGGGCTGGAATGCTCGATCTCCCAACCGGGAAGCGGCAGACCTTTGTGAACGCAGATGTTTTTGATGCCGATTTTCCGGGAATATTCATACGCCGGATAAGCGACCTTTTCATCATCCATCCACCAGCCGACACTGCCGTCCGCCAATGGCTGACCGGGATAGCCTTTCCATGCTTCGATCTTTAATTTTTCATACTGCTTGTGCATTGCTTCCAGATCGGATTTGCCCATATCGGGCGAAAAGAGCCCGTGCGCGAGGATGCGTTTCGAATTTGCCAAGCCGTTGATCTCGGTGCGCGATTCGACGATCTCGCCAGGAGTGAGAACATTCTGCGCGTCATCGCGGGCAGGCAATCCGGTAATAACCGCCATCGAAGTATCCGAATCGAAAAACATCTCCTTGATGTAATTCGCCAGATAAAGGTCTTCCCATTTATGCTCTTTGCCGACCAAATCCTTGTTGCCCCAATCGCCGCCGACGCGCCGGTAAATCAATAGAGGCAGCTCTTTGATAATTTTCGGCGCGGCGACGTGATGCGTGTGAATGTCGAAAATAAATTGCGGTTTCGGAAATTTTTCGTCCGTCGCAAACGGCTCGTAAAGTTCGCTCTCGTCAACATCGAAAAATTTACCAAAGACCGAATTTAAAGCGAGAAACGCCGCCGCCATTCCGCCCGATGTCGCTAAGAATTTCCGGCGCGAAATACCTAATTTTTTAGAGCTTTCGGAAGCAATTTCGAGCAATTTATGTTCTACCCGTGCTTGCTCGTCGGTTTGGTCAATCGGCGCAAACTCTTCGGTCGAAATTATCTGCGTCGGAATCGGCAGATGCTTTTCCTCTACCTCGCATTTTTGAATCCATTTTTTCTTTTTCATATTTTTTTAATTTTTCCGCGAATACGTCAGATCGTATCGCGTCTGCCATGTTTTGCCGTCGTCCGTCGAGCTTTCGCCGTGTTGACGCACATCGCCGTTCGCTAATTTCGTAAACGTCATTCGCAGTTTTCCTTTCTGACCGTTAAAAATCGTGTCGGCGACATAGACGAGTTTGCCGTCCGAAAATTCGCCGGTGTAATGCGTAAAAGTTCCTTTGTCGGAAACCCACGTCTGATGCCATTTGCCGTCGTTCGTGTCGTAGATGTTGAAACTTTTTCCCGAAGAAACTGGCGATGTCCAATTTTCGAAAATAATGCATTCGCCGAGAATTAATTGAATACTGCTCGTGCCGACCGGCAAGCCCTGAGGATTTTTTACGTTCCATTCGCCGATCCAGAAATCGAATTGGCGAAATTCGGGTTTCGCTTTGCACGGATTGACCGCCAGATCGGATTTTTGAACCAAATCTTTGAAACGCGGTTCGTTTTGAAAGGCGGCGAAATCTTTTTCCGTTTTTAAGGTTTCCGGTGCGATGCCGCCTATGGTCGTGCTTTTTTCGATGATCTCGAAAGTTTTTTCCTTTTCGCCCGAACGAGCGTAAACGCGAGCCAGTGCGAGCGCGAAAACCGCATTCGGCGAAGCGTTAAAAACATTTTCGAGATGCGTTTTCGCTTCTGCCGTTTTGCCGAGATTTAAAAGCGAAACGCCGAGCCGGTAACGCGCGCCGACATTCGCCGTTTCCGCCTCGACGATTTTTTTATACGCATCTGCCGAGTTTTGCCAATCCTGTTTAGTATAAAATTCATTGGCTTCCTGTTTGAGCTTTGCCGCCGCATCTGAATTTTCAGTGTTTTGAGCGGCAATCGTGAAGGAGGCGAGAAAAACCAAAAGAGCCGTAAAAATTATTTTTCGTGTCATTCAAATTTCCTCCTTTCAATTTTTTTTTATTAAAGCCGGATCATTCTTTTTTCTCCGCCGCGGGTTTCATCGTTTTTTCCTGTTCGGTACAGCCTTGCGGCTCCATCGTCGAGGACGCGCCGGCGATGCGCCAGCCCGTGTCTGTTCTGACCAGATGAAAAGCATTCACGCCGCAATGCGAGATTTTGCCGTTGACGAAAAAGACGTATCTGCCCCAAACCTGCGCGAAATCACCCGAAATCTCGACTTTCGGAGCATACATATCTTCCAGAATCTCGGCTTTCTTTTCGGAGAAGTTTTTGGAAAAATCTTCCGCCTTGATCGTGCGGATAACAGATTTTCCTTCTTTGTTTTTCATGATCGCTACCAATTGCGCTTCCGGCGTGTGAAGAGCAACAATGTCCACAGGTTTATGCGCGGTCATTGCTTCCCACAGTTTATCAATTACTGCCAAAGCGTCTTTTGAATCGTCGGCTTTTTGAGCGAACGCTGAAGCCGAAATTACCAAAGTAAAAATCATTACCGTTAAAATTTTTTTCATTTTTCCTCTATCTATTTTTATGAATTTTCAAACTAAAAGTTTTGGTTGAATTGAACTTCGGAATAGATTAGAGATGAAAGATGATAACGGATAGATTTTATTTTTATCTTATATCTTTCACTTTTCATCTATCATCTATTCCGAAGCGTTTTTTTTATCACATATTCTGAAATACTTCCGAAATTTTTAAAACACGACCTTCCGTTTGCTAGTTTCCCGTAACTTCAGCCGAAAGCGGTTTTTCAACTTTCGGTCGCGCCGGACGATTCCCTAATTCCCAGGCGGTCGCAAAGATCGTCCGCGCAATCTTTTCCATATTCTGGAAATCAATCTTTTCTATCGAGTCCGAAGTCTGGTGATAATCGGCGTGACTGCCGTCCATATAAAAAATGATCGGGATGCCTTTTTTCGCAAAATTATAATGATCCGAACGATAGAAAAATTGCTCCGGGTCTTTCGGGTCGTCGTATTTGTAATTGAAATTCATCTTTAGAAAAGCGTCGTTCGTCGCTTCGCTCAATTGACCGAGTTCACTGCTCATCAGCTTCGAGCCGATAACGAAAACCTCGCCGGGTTTCGGTAAATTTTTGTTTTGCGGATGATTTTCATCGCCCGCCGCTTGAGCGCGTCCGATCATATCGATATTCAATTGCGTAATAATTGAATTAATCGGCACGGTCGGATTGTCGGTAAAATATTCGCTTCCCCACAAGCCTTTTTCTTCGCCCGCTACCCAGAGGAAAAGGATCGAGCGTTTCGGTTTTTGCGCTCCTTTGGCAAAGGCTTCCGCCATCGCCATCAGCGCGACCGTTCCCGAACCGTCGTCGTCCGCGCCGTTCCAGATCTTGTCTTCGCCGAGCCAGAAGGGATTCATCCCGACGTGATCGTAATGCGCGCCGATGGCGACGTATTCGTTTTTCAAAACCGGATCGCTTCCTTCCAAAATGCCGATGACGTTTTGCGAATGAGTATTTTCGGTTTTGACCGAAATATTAAGGCTGATCTTTTTATTCGGATTCAGTTCGAAAGGCTCGACAAAATCCTGCATGACGGCTTTGTTGTAAACATTCGCGCCGCCCGTTTTTTCGCCCATAAAAAGCGAAGCGATCAGACGCGGATGCGCGGTGATGGTCGGAATCGTAATTTGCGACTGCTGTTTTCCGAACTCGACCGCGCCTTTTTCGGTTTGTCCGTAATGTGTCATTTTCCAGTTGGCGAGATTACTGAAAGTGCCGAAGGCAATGACCGCTTTCGCGCCGTTCGCCTGCGCGTAGAGCGGCGGCGAAAACCAATCGTCGCCCGGTTTGCCCTGCAGATCGTTAAACGTAACGCCTTTCGGCAGACTATTGACGACGACGACGATCTTGTCTTTTACGTCAATGCCCTGATACGGATTGATATTTTTCGATTTCAAGACCCAGCCGTGTCCGGCGTAAACAATATTGCTTGCCGGAACATTAGTATTGATAACCGAAGCCAAAAAATCTTCGCCGTATTTGAAAGACTGATTGTTTAATTGAAGCCGTGTTTCGCTCGCGTCAACTCTTTTTATTCTTAAAGGGAATTTTTGAAAATAAGTTCCATTATCGCCCGCCGGTTTGACACCCCATTGTTTGAGATGCGAAGCGATATACATCGCCGCGATGTCCAGCCCGCGCGAAGGCGTGTCGCGTCCTTCGAGTTCGTCGGACGCAATAAATTCCAAATGACGCTTCATCTGTTCGGCGGTGATGCCGTCCGTGTTGCCGAATCGCGGCGCGGTTGCCGCCGCCGAAGTTTTGCCGCTTTTCGATCTGGTCTGAGCCGTCGCGGGAACGCTTGAAAAGACGAATAAAATCAGCAAAAATGCCAGAAATTTTTTCATAATTATGCCTCGTTTATTGAATAAGAAATCGCTGACGTAAATTCGGAATTCATACGAAAAATTGTAATATCGCTCTTTTAATAAAAGGATTTGAACGATTCCGAAAAACAGTCAAGACGATAATTCTACGCGGGCGGGAAAAGTAAGGTTTCAATCGAAAGGAAAAAGTCAGAACCGGGAGCGCGGGCAGGGCTGCCTGCGCTCCAACCGAAAAACGTTTTTCTTATTTATTTCGCGTAATCAAAAACCAAATTGGCAAACGCTTTTACGCCGACATCGAGCCGCGAGTCGTCAATAAAAAAATCGGGCGTGTGATGCGGCGCGGCTTCCGACGGTTTTTTATTCGCGGGCATGCCGCCGACCGTAAAGAAAAACGAAGGTGCTTTCGCGCCGTAAAACGCGAAATCTTCCGCGCCTGTTACCCAGTTGGCTTCGATAACATTTCCGCTTCCGGCGGCTTTTTCCAGCGACGGCAGCATTTGCCGGACGAGTTCCGGCGTGTTGTATGTTACGGGCGTTTTGCGTTCGATCGAAACCTCGACGGTTGCACCCATACTCTCGGCGATCTTTTCCGCCGTCAGTTTTATTTTTTCGTGTACCCGATCCTGCATCTCCGCGTCGAGAACGCGGATCGTTCCCGCCATTACCGCTTCTTCGGGAATTATATTTTCGCGCACACCGGCATTGATTTTGCCGACCGTGATGACGACGGGCGATTTGACAAGCTCCGACTGGCGCGAAACGATCATCTGCAAACCGTTGATGATCTGCGCGGAAACCGCTATCGGATCAACGCCGCTCCACGGATACGCGCCGTGCGTCTGCCTGCCTTTGACCTTGATCGTAAACCAATCAGACGAAGCCATGATCGCGCCGGGTTTATATTTGATCGTGCCGACCGGAGTTTGCGAATTGATATGAATTCCGAAGATCGCGTCAATTTTCGGCGCATCCATCACGCCTTCTTTGACCATCAATTCCGCGCCGCCTTCTTCGCCGGCGGGCGCGCCTTCTTCGGCGGGCTGAAAAATAAATACGACCGTGCCTTTTATTTTATCTTTCATTCCCGCGAGAACGGTCGCCGCGCCCATCAGCATCGCCACATGCGTGTCGTGTCCACAGGCGTGCATCACGCCGACCTGCGCGCCGTTGTATTCCGATTTTTCTTTCGAGGCGTAAGGAATATTTACTCTTTCCGTTACAGGCAACGCGTCCATATCGGCGCGAAGTCCGATGACGGGACCGGGCTGAGAGCCTTTCAAAATTCCCACTACGCCCGTTTTGGCAACGCCGGTTTTGACTTCCAAACCTAAACTTCGCAAATGATTCTCGACGTATTTCGCCGTCTTAAATTCGCGGTTGGAAAGTTCCGGGTATTGATGCAGATGCCTGCGCCATTCGATGACTTTGGGCATAACCGCTGTGGTCGAATTATTGATCGTCGCGCTCATATCCTGAGCGGAAATAAAATTTGTCATAAGCAAAATTAAAGACAAAAGTGCCGTAAATTTTTTCATAGATTCGGTTTTAGAACTGTGTAAATTCGGAAAGAGCAGAAATATATTACAAATTTTCCAATCTTTCCTCAAATAATTTCGTCGAAACCGTCAAAAAATCCTGCGCGGTCAAAAGCCCGACGAGCTTTTTATTTTTGACGACGGGCAGGCATCCGACATTCTTTTCGCGCATCAGTTTCAAAGCGTCGAGCGTCGCCGTTTTCGGCGTTACGGTGATCAGGTCTTTGGTCATTACACTGCTGACCAAAACTTCTTTTTCCTTTTTGGCGATGTCGGTCGAGAAAATTTTCAGAAGATCGCGGTAGGTTATGATGCCGACGAGATTGCCTTTGTCGTCTTCGACCGGAATGTGTTTTTTTGATTTCCAATTCATCAGACTTGCCGCCAGATCAATGACATCTTCCGGGCGGACGGTGAACAAATCTTTCGACATAAACTGCTCGACCGTTTTGTAATTGTCAATCCAATCGGTTTTCTTTTCGATCTCGGCAAGCCGCCATTTATGAACGGGAATGCCTTTTTCCTGATTCTCCTTCATCACGGCGGCGAGCGTCCTGAGCCGCACATTCGGCTTGGCGGCTTCGTCCATCGCGGCATAAGAATCGAGCATCCATTGCGCGCCCGAACAATCTTTACGCACGCGCTCTTCGACGATGCCGAGATATTTTTTGATATCGGCGGAATTGATCTTTGCCATTTTCAAACCTTTTTCGGCGAGCGGCAAGAGTTTGTCGAGAATCAATTTTTTAGCCGGAAAACTTTTTCCGCCGAACCAGAGGATCTGCGTTTTCAGACCGTTCTGCGCGGCGTTGAAAAAATTCATTTTCGCGTCGTCAAACGACATTTTTTTCGTTACGTCGCCGAATTCTTCGGGCAGTGCAGTCATCAGACCGAGAAAAAAAGCGGAGTTGGCGATCTCGTCCGCGACGGTCGGACCGGCGGGCAAAAACCGCGCTTCGATCCGCAAACTCGGTTTTTTATTTAAAATTCCATAACAGGCGCGATTCCAACGCCAGATCGTGCCGTTGTGCATCCGCCACGCGTCGAGTCCGGGAACGTTTCCTTTTTCGAGTTCGGCGAGCGCGTCTTCTTCGGTTTCTCTGGTCAAAATAAACCGAAAACGCGCAAGGTCTTCGTGAAACATTTCGAGAATCGAATCCTTTACCCAGTCATCGCCGAAATGAACGCGCGGCATCTGATTGCGTTCCTGCAGAGCAGGCGAACGCGCGTCGGTCGCGTGCTGGAAAAGCGCGATCCGCGTTTCGTGCCAGAGACGATGCCCGAGCAGAAAAGGCGAATTGACCGCGGAAGCGAGAACCGGCGCGGCAATCGCCTGCGACCAGTTGTAAAATTTGACGAATTCGCTGATGCCGACCTGCAAATGCACCTGAAAACTGACGCTCGAAAATTCGAGAAAAGTATTGCTCCGCCGCTGTTGGAATTCGTCCAGACCTTTGATATGTATAAAACGGTCTCTGCCGTGCAGCTCGGTCAGGACGCGGTTCATCTCGATATAGCGCGGCTGCGGCGTGAGATTTTCGGCGACATAATCTGATTCTTTGAGCGTCGGCAAAATTCCGGCGAGAATGACATCAGCATCGAATTTTTTCGCGGTTTTTTTGACGAGTTTTAGAATCTCATCAAGTTCGCGCTCCATTTTTTTGAAACAATCGCCCGTAAAATCGAGCGGCGCTGTGTTGGCTTCGAGATTGAAAAGTCCGAGTTCGGTCGTCAGTCGTTCATCTTTCGCCGCTTCGATAATTTCCAGCGCGAGCGGCGCGGCGTTGAGCGACGAATCAATGATAAACATTTCCTGTTCCGAACCGATGCGCCGGACATTTTCCTCGAAATAATCATCGGCAAGCATTTTTTCGAGAGCCTGCAGATCGTTCAAAACCGCTTTCGTGAAGGCGCGAAACTGTTTTCCGCCCTTTTTTGTCGAGACGTTTTTATCACCCATAAATCTTTAGTTTTATGATAACTTGGCGTTCACTTTTTCCAAAGCGGAAAAATTTTAAGTTATAATCAATAAAAATTTTACAAATTCGGAGGAGAAAAATTTTATGGCAGAACCAAAACGAAGCAAAGAAGAACTGGAAAAACGCCGCGCCGAAATTCTTGAGGAATTGGGCGAGGTCAACGAAGACGAACGCATCGAACTCGACAATGATATGGAAGAACAGGCGATTCAGATGGAGCAGCACGAAGTCGCCGTCAGAATGGAGAAAAATCTGAGAACGGAGTTAGCCGACATCGAAGACAAACTTGCGGAAATGGACGAAGAAAACAAGTGAGAGATGAGAGCTGAAAAGTGAGAACTGACGATCATAAAAATCTTTTCTTAGTTCTCACTTCCCGGTTTTAATCAAATCGAGCTTCTGAAACGGCGAATCCGTCCGCATCCAAAATCGCGCAATCCAGAACCACTGCATAAAACCGAGAACGAACAGGAAAAACGTATTGAGGTAAATTCCTCCGGTCGAGAGGGCGTTTATTTCCAGATAATAACTTGATGCCGCCGCGACCGGAACGAAAAATAAACTGAGCGGAACGGACAAAACAAACATCAGCGCGTTAAGTCCGAAAACCGCGTATTCCAGCCTCTCCGATTCATAACCGAACCACAAAAAAATTACCGAAATCAGCGAAAAAACAGCGACCGCCAGCCAGATATATTTCAAATTCGATTTTAAATTCATCGTGTTTTCCTCCTCAAAATTTTGTCGGCATTTTAGACACCGCAAACCGGATAAATGTTCCCGCAATTATTTTTCTTTTGACACTAATCGAAAAAATTCTGCGCGTATTAGGTTTGGAGAATTTATTTTGATTTTCGGCAGGAGGGAAAATTTTGTGTATTCATCAATAACTCTTAAAAAATTATTTTCATTGTTCGGAACTTTTGTTTTGACCTTTTTGCTCGCCGCCGGTATTTTCGCCGCGCCGGGCAATCTCGACCGGACGTTCGGCACGAGCGGTAAAGCGGTTTTGCCCGTAACCGGAGCGGAAAAAGCGCAGGACGCGATCGTCCAGCCGGACGGCAAGATCGTCGTTGTCGGCGGAACGACTCCGACCGACGGCAACTGGGATTTTCTGATTCAGCGTTATAACTCGGACGGCACGCTCGATGCGAATTTCGGCAATAGCGGCAATGTCGTTCTGCCGATCGGCACGATGAGCGAAGTCGCCTACGCCGTTACGCTGCAATCGGACGGTAGGATCGTTGTGGTCGGTTATGTTCAGCTGACGACGGGTTACACCGACATCGGCGTCGTGCGGCTTCTGCCGGACGGACAGCGCGATCAGACATTCGGCACAGCGGGAATCAAGGTTTTTTCGGTTACGGATTCGAGCGATATTGCCGTTGATGTGGAAATGCAGACGCTCGGCGGCTTGGAAAGAATCATCGTCGGAAGTTATGTCAGCACGGCAAACACGAAATTTTCGGTTGCCCGTCTGACGGCAAACGGCCAACTCGACGCGACGTTCGGCGACGGCGGTGTAAAATCCGTTGCGGTCGGCGGCGTAACCGATATTCTGCGCGGCATCGCCATTGACAGCGAAGCGAAGATCGTTGCCGCCGGTTCGAGCCGTTTCGATTTCGGACCGAACGGATTCCGCGACGACTTCGCCATCGTGCGTTTTTTCTCCGACGGTCATCTCGACACTAATTTCGGCAACGGCGGCAAGGTCATCACGCAGATGTCGGGCAATGCGCAGGCGCGTTCGGTCGTTGTTCAGCAAGTCGGCAATTCGGAAAAATACGTCATCGGCGGATTTGCCCGGAACGGCAGTTCTAATGATTTCGCGCTCGCCCGCTACAACGACAGCGGCACGCTCGACACTACGTTCGGCGCGAACGGCAAAGCCTACACAAATTTTCCGACGCTTCAGGAAGAGCAAATTCACAAATTGCTTCTGCAATCAGACCAAAAAGTCATCGGTGTCGGATTTACAAATATCGGTTCAAACCGTAATTTCGCTCTGGCTCGTTACAACACGAACGGCGCGCTCGACACGACGTTCGGTTCGTGCGGCACGATCTCGACCGAACTCGGAACGAATACCGACATTGCATACGGCGCGACGCTCCAGCCGGACGGGAAAATCATCGCGGTCGGCGAAAGCGTAACGACCGCGACGAGTGCGGATTTTGCGATCGTCCGCTATACGAGCGGCGGACAGGCGGCGGCGGCGAATGCGGATTTTGACGGCGACGGCAAGGAAGACGTGGCTGTCTATCGCCCGTCCGAAGGCGTTTGGTATATGAACTGTTCGTGTCAGGGATTTCGCGCCGTCCAATTCGGCTTAGAAGGCGACATTCCGCAGGCGGCGGATTACGACGGCGACGGCAGAACCGATCAGGCGGTCTATCGCGGCGGCACGTGGTATATCAAACGCAGTTCGGACACGCACGTTACGATTCTCCAATTCGGTCTGCCCGAAGACATTCCGACCGTCGGCGATTATGACGGCGACGAAAAGGCGGACATTTCCGTCTGGCGACCTTCGACCGGAGTCTGGTATGTTCTGCGCTCGTCCGACAATAATTTCACGGCGACCGCGTTCGGTCTAAACGGAGACAAACCCGTTCCGGCTGATTACGACGGCGACGGTTTGACCGATCTCGCCATCTACCGCAACGGCGGATGGTGGATCAAAAAGAGTTCGGACACGAGCGGAAATTTCAACTTCGTTCCGTTCGGCGTTGCGTCAGATAAACCTCTGACGGGCGATTTCGACGGCGACGGCAAATCCGACTTCAGCGTCTATCGCGCATCGGAAGGCAGATGGTATCAGCAGCTTGCCCAGACGATAAAGATCACGCCGTGGGGAATTGCGACCGACACGCCGGTTGCGGCGGATTACGACGGCGACGGCAAAACCGACATCGCCGTTTACCGCGACGGTTATTGGTATATCCGCAACAATGTGAATAATTCTTACAAAGTTGTTCGGTTCGGATTAAGCAATGATATTCCGGTAGTTGTCCGTTAAGAGTAAAAAACGGTTTTCTCGAATTTTGTTTTGAGAAAACCGTTTTCCTTTTATTCAAATTTCATTTCGCGCGACATAGACCGAATTTACCGACACGGAATTCGTGTAAGGATTTAGAAATTCGACGTTGTGAGCCGTCGCCCGTTCAAAGACGGTTTCGAGATGCGCGGTAAATTTCTCGTCCGCCGGATCATTCGACCAGAGCGCGAATACGCCGCCGTTTTTCAATTGTTTCCGAAGCGCATTGAGACCTTTCGCGCCGTAAAAAGATTCATTCTTTTGATCGAGAAAATGTTTCGGCGAATGGTCAATGTCGAGCAGAACGGCATCGAATTTTCTCGATTTGTCGAACACATCAAAACCCGTCCGCGCCAGCTCGAAAAAATCACCGGCGCGCAGTTCGCATCTTTCGTCTTCCGCTAAAATTTCTCCGAGCGGAACAAGTTTGCTGTTGTGCCAGTCAATAACTTCCTGAAATTTATCAATCACCAATAGCGATTTCACCGATTTATTTTCCAGAGCCGCCGCCGCGGTATAACCCAAACCGAGACCGCCGACCACGACATCGAGTTCGCCCGTTAGGTTTGCCAAACCGAGACGGGAAAGCTGTATCTCGCCTTCGGTAAAAAGGCTCGACATAAGGTATTCGTCGCCGAGCTTGACCTCGAAAACTTCGCGGTTTTGCAACAGCGGTTCGATCCGGCGGCGCAGCGTAAGTTCGCCGAGCGGCGTTTGGTGATAGGCAAGTTCTTCGATTTGTTTTGTCATTAATTAAAAATTTATTGGAAAGTTTTTTTACTGCGATAATCTTTATATTTTTTGTATATTGAGGATGATGTTACACCGATTTGCAAAACAATTAATGCCACAATGAGGAAAAAAAATGTCCGACCATAATTAACCGTATCTCGTATTAAATCTATATATTTTTCCTGATTGTTAATGTCCAAATTTTTTATGTCTTCTATTTTTCCGAAGAAGAACAAACATAATATCAATGGTATAAAACTGATCATTTGAGAAAACCAAACTCTTTCCATTGATTTTCCAATCAGAAAAATCACTAGAGCATAAGTTAAATATAATTGATTTTGAGTAATGTAAAAATAAGGGTCTGCGTGGCTCATTGTGTATGTAATTTCTCCAACTTTAAATGTCGGATAACTGAAATCGCATATTTTCGACGCGCCGTATGCGAAACCGTTATATAATCCTTTAGTAAATTCATTTACTAAACAAGCCATTATCGCTAAAGTTATAGATAATTTTTTCAGCATAATTTTGTAGAAATTTAGACACTATTTAACTTGTTTTGTTCCCAAGAACGCAAGAAAATTCGTGATATAATTTTGTTCGTTACTCAAATCTTAAAAGGACAATATGATAACAGATTTCTTAACAGGCACAGTCAAAGGTCCGGGCGAATTGCCGCACGAGTATCTCTTTATCACCAAAGACAACCATAAAACGCGCATCGGCGAATTCGTTTATTACCAAACGCAGGTCGGCGACGAGAAACGGCAAATTATCGGCACTATAAAGTCGCGTAAATTAGTCCGCAATCTGCCCGACGCTTTTTTGTCCGACCCGAACACGCCGCCATCTTTGGTTTCTTCGCTAATTGGTTTAGACGGCGACGGCTGTGAAATTTATGAGATAACGGTCGAAACGATCGGCTATTTTTCTAAAGCATTAAAGGATTTCGTCAATCCGCGCATTCCGCCGAATCCGGGCGACGCGATCTTTCTTGCTTCGAGCGAAACTCTGGCGCAGATGCTCAGCCCGAAACAAAATCAGGAAATCGGCTCGGCGCATATCGGCTCGCTTTTGACGCGCGAACAAGGCGAAGTTCCGGTCGTGCTGTCGGTCAAAGATGTCGTTTCAACTCATCTTGCTATTCTTGCGTCCACGGGTTCGGGAAAATCTTACACGGCGGGTGTTTTCGTCGAGGAACTGATGAATAAATACAACCGCGCCGCCGTTCTGATCGTTGACCCGCACGGCGAATACGAAACGATGAATTCGATCATGGGCAACGAACAGTTTTTCGGCACGGACGGCTACCGACCGGAAGTGAAAATCTTCCGACCGGAAACGATCAAGGTTCGTTTTTCGACTCTGACCGAAGCGGACGTAAAATATCTTCTGCCCGAAGGCACGTCGGACAAAATGCTGCATTTTCTCTCGCAGGCATTTACGAGTTTGAGCGAGCGTCTGAAGGCGGAAAAGCGCGCCGATTACGCTTACGCTTATCACGATCTGCGTGACGAGGTGAACGCGCAGAAATACGGCGACGAGAAAAAAGACGGCGGCAACGTTTCTTCGATTGACGGGCTTTTGTGGCGGCTCGATTCGCGTTTCGGCAAACCGAATTCCATTTTTACGGCAAACGAACATATCGAGCTCAACGAGCTTTTCAAACCCGGACGCTGCACGATCCTCGATCTTTCCGACATCGAACAGCACGAACAGCAGGTCATCGTCGGAACGCTTCTCAGACGCGCTAACAAAGCGCGAATGATGATGACGCGCAACGAAACGCCGAAAGAGCGCGGCGACTTTATCAATTATCCCGTGTTCACGCTTTTGGAAGAAGCGCACCGCTTCGCGCCCGCCGGAGCGAGCGTAGTTTCGACAAACATCTTGAAACAAATCCTGAGCGAAGGCAGAAAATTCGGTGTCGGCATCGGTCTGATCACGCAAAGACCGGGCAAATTAGACCAGGACGTTCTCTCGCAATGCATGACGCAGATCATTATGCGGATCGTCAACCCGATTGACCAGCAAACCGTCGCCCAAACGGTCGAAGGCGCGGGACGCGCGATGCTCGCCGAACTGCCCGCTTTAACAAAAGGTCAAGCCGTCATCTCCGGCGTCGGCATCAACACGCCCGTGATGTGCAGAATTCGCCCGCGCCTGACCAAACACGGCGGCGAAACCTTCGACGCGCCCGGCGAATGGATGAACTGGCATTCATCCGGTTCTCAGGAAAAACGCGAACAGGCGGACGCGCCTTATTTGAAACCTAGTTCGGATAAAAAGCCCGAAAAAATCGGCAATATCAGAATCTAATTTCTGTGTTAAAATGCGTCTGTGAGGTAAATGAATATGACCCATTCTTTAACCATTGAAATTCCCGAAGCCGTCTATCAATCGTTAAGCGAAGAAGCCGCGCAAAAAGGAAAAAAAGCGGAAGATGTCGCCGCCGAACTATTGGAAATGCTTCGAGGCGATGAAAAACTCGATGACGATGAGTTTGAAAAACTAGCCGATGAACTCGCCGATTTTGTCGAAAAAAATATGCCGCCCGACGCTAAGCCTCTTTCCGATTACGCGATGAGCCGTGAGGGAATTTACGAAGACCATCCATGATCTACATCCCCGATACAAATGTTCTACTGCGCTTTGCCGTCCGCACCGACCCGCAGCATTCGGTTGTTCTTTCGGCGATCAGAAAACTTAAAAACGGCGGAGATGAAATCCGAATTCTCCCACAGACCTGCGTCGAGTTTTGGAATGTCTTCACGCGCCCCGCTAATCGCAACGGTTTCGGCTTTTCCGTTCAAAAGGCGAACCACGCTTTGCGGTTGGTCGAAAAAATCTTTCCGCTTTTGCCCGATAACGAAAACGTCCATAAAGAATGGCGAAAAGTAGTCATTCAATCCGGCGTTTCCGGCGTGCAGGTTCACGACGCGCGAATCGCGGCGGCAATGCTCGTTCATCGGGTAACGCATATTTTAACTTTCAACACTTCGGACTTCGCGCGTTATTCAAACATCGGAATTATCGCTGTTAATCCGCAGACAATTTAATACCGTCTTCGGACAAAAAGCCTGAAAAAATCGGCAATATTAGGATATAATCAAAAAACTATGGTCGGTCAGTTTATTTTAAGCGATTACATCAAACGCGCCTTGTCGCAAGCCGAATATGACAAACTCGAAGACGGCACGTTTTTCGGGCGCATTCCGGCTTGCAAAGGCGTGGTGGCATTTGCCTCGACCTTGAGAAATTGCGAAGAAGAATTGCGTTCTGTTTTGGAAGATTGGGTTTTGACCGGTTTGAAACTCGGACATACTCTGCCCGTTTTAGACGATATTGATCTAAACGAAAATCCCAAATATGAGCAATTGGAATCCGTGTAAAAGAAAGGATTTTATCAAACGTCTTCGCGCTCTCGGTTTCGAAGGCGTTTATTCCGGCGCGAAACACCAGTTTATGATTTACGGGCAAAACCGCCTGACAATTCCCTCAAACTCCGAATTTTCCGTCCCGCAATTAAAAATGATGCTCTGCGAAGTCGAAGAAATTATCAAACGCAAAATTTCGGTTGAAGAATGGAAAAATTTACCTTAATTACATACGTTATTTAAAACCGATTTCGGATAAAAAGCCAGAGAAGATTGGTAATCTTCAGGAAATAATTTTAACCATACTTCTATATTTTGTTGACAAATTTCCTGTTTTTCTGCAATATTGCGTCATTTATACAACAAGGATTTTGGTTTTTCTTTTTTACTGGAATTATTCTTTTCATGAGAATCATTCAACGCAGATATTTCACGAAGCCTTGAACTTCCACAAAAGAGTTCTCTGCTTCATAACTTTAATACTCGTGGGCAGGCTTGTTCTGCTTCTGTAAATGAGGAGAAATAGTTATGGAAAACCAAATAGATAGATCGCTCTCCGATGCGAATAAAAGGGTAGATGACAAAAAGCCGGAAAGTAAAGAAATAAAATTGAATAAAAAAGTTGACGAGTCCAGCCAACCCAAATGCTTTTGTAGTGAAAATCTCGAAAATAATAAGAAACGAGAGGAAATATGCAAAAAGGTATGTCATCAACTGCCGGCAAAATATGAAAGTAACGGTAAACATTATTGCATTCTTCACTATCCTAAAAATGGAAAAAGTAAAGAGTTTCAAAATGCCATTGATTCATTGAGACAAAAAGGAATTTGCGATTTTAGCGCAATATGGTTTCCCGACCTTATAAATTTTGAAGATTGGAAAACTTATTTTGAGAGATTACGCCGTGATCCTAAAAATAAAGAAATTTCCGATTTGAAAATAGACTTTAGCGAATGTGTTTTCTCCAACGATTTATATTTTGCAGACTTATCCCTTAACATTCCGGTATCCTTCCAAAGCGCGAAATTCATGAAAGATGCCGACTTTCGCTATACTAAGTTCATGGATGTTGATTTTAGTTTTTCCGAATTCAACTCAAGAGTGTCGTTTGATGATGTCGTCTTTAACAAAACGGCTGATTTTTGGGGAACAAGATTTAAAGACCAGTCGGAAATTTTTTTCAGACTCACAGAATTTAAAAAATATGCAGATTTCAGAAACGCATCGTTTTACGGCAGTATTGCATTTGAAAATGTAAATTTCCCAGAACAATCGGCTGGTTTCGATTTTCAATACGTCCGTCATGGAGAAGCTGAAAGAACTTCTTTTCGCAGTATTAAATTAAGACCGAGTTGGTTTGTTGATGCTGATGCACACAAAATAGTTTTTGAAGACGTAACTTGGGAGATTTCATCCGCAGAAAGGGAACTTGAAATTTTCAAAGAATGTATAAGTAAGGATGAAAAAAACATATCAAAAGAAATTAACAATCTCAGAAGAGAGGTCAGCAATCCTAAAGATGAGAAAGAAAAGGCGGCTTTCACCAAGCGAATAGAGCGGCTCATAGTCCATAAGCGGCATCTTGAGGACAGAAAAGAAAGGGCGTGTTATCAATTACTGTCAATTGCATACCGTCAAATCGCGGCAAATACGGAAGCAAACGGAGATTATGAATACGCCTCAAAATTCCGAAAACTGGCATTCGATACGGAATGGCTTAATAAAAAAAAATACTCAAAAGATTGGTGGAATGACTTCAGGGAAATTTTAAAGAAAAAGAATCTCCGCCCCGAAACCCGAAAAAAACTATCCGAACATCTCCGGCAACATAATTCGCATTTCTTATACAGACTTTATCGTTGGTCAAGTTCCTACGGCGAAAGTTGGAGTTGGGCGTTGTTTGTTTTATTTGGAATTATAATGATTTCAGCTGTTTTTTACACTACGCCGATTTGTAGCTTTAAAGACGATTCATCTTCCGAAAATTTAGTAAGGATAAGTGCCGTCTCGCAAAATTTACCGCAAGGAACAACTGAAATAAAAATAATAAAAGATGAAAAAGCTAAACATCTGAATTTCGGGGAAGCGGTTATTTACAGCTTAAAGGTTGGAACGCTACAAAATCGTAAGCTGGAGCCTGAAAGTCCAGCGGCAGTAGCTGTCGTTATGTTAGAAACGGTATTCGTTCCCGTTCAGCTAGCATTGCTGGCTCTAGCAATTCGTCGAAAATTTATGCGTTGATGTCGCCAAAGGCGACGAACATTATAGCCCAGCGAGAATCGCTGGGAACGCGGCAGACAATTCAATCGCTCGCTGTCGGTGAGCAACAATTATTACAATTTATTCAAACCGAACAGAGTTAAAGCCGGAAATTCATAAATACTTTAAATCGTAGCCAGTTCGTTTTTATCCCGCCGGAGCCAGTTTTGTTCGGGGTAATGAGCTTTGGGATCAATGGTGTGAATCGTGTATGCCTGACGCGAGTGTCCGCTGGTGTTCGGCAGGCTGTAATGCGGAAGCAGTCCGTCGAGGACGATGCACGCGCCTTTTTTTACTTCGAGCGGGATCATTTTTTCGGTTTCGAAAGGCGTGTCGTCTAAAATTTCAAATTCCGTCCCGCCGTCTTTTTTTCTTTTGAAACGCGAGCTCAGAGCGGTTCGGTGTCCGCCCGGCTCTGCCCAGAGACAGCCGTTTTCGCGCGTCGCGTCTTCGAGCGCGAACCAGAAACCGACGCAGGACTGCGGCTGTGTGTATAGAAAGGCGGAATCCTGATGAACGTCAACCACGCCGCCGATGCGGGCGTGTTTGAAGATATACATGCTCTGGATGATGACCGATCTGTCGAGCGCGAGTTCGGAAGCCAGACGTTTCATCTGCGGCGAACGGGAAAAATTATTAAATACCGGATCGAGATCGTGAAGCGCGTGACCGATCTTGTTGAGCGAATGAAAAATGTCTTTTGCCAGCCGACCGCTTTCATCAAATGCGTCTTTTTCAAAAAAGAACGAAATGCGGTCGCCCGAATTTAAAAAATATTCATCGCTCGTGCGTTCCTGTTCCGAGGTCTGAAAAACCGACGGATGCCCATCATAATTGAAACCTTTGGTCAATTCCGCCGCGCGGTTGATAAGTGCGTCGCATTCCTCTTCCGAATTGAAATTTTCGACGACCAGAAAACCGTCGTTCTTAAATTGCCGGTATTTTGTTTTCACAAATGAAATTTTAGCAGTTTTTATTTTCGGGTGTGGAGATTTATATAGGTTTGTTCGATAAAATGTCTGAAAATCAAAATTAAAGGAAGACGAAAAATTCATTGTTTTTATAAAAAAGAAAAGAGCTTTTACTTTTAGCAGGTAAAGCTCTTTTCTTTATGAGATAAAGCCCGGAAATCCGCCGGGCTTTTTCGTTTATGAGTCAGCGGATCATCTCAGTGAGATGAAATCCACGCCGGTTAAATCTTCGCCCGGAGTAACAAGACGCGGGGCGAATTCCTGATTTCTGGCGACCGCCGAAAGTATGTAGTTTTCATTTGCCGGCAATGAATCGAAACGGTAGTAGCCGAACGAACTTGTCCGCGCCGAGCGGGTTTGTCCGTCAGGCAAGGTGATCGTTACGACCGCGCCGGCAATCGCGCCGCCGTTTTTCCTCATCACCCGACCGGAAACCGAGACATTTGCCGCCAGCACGATGCCCTGCGGGACGATCGTCGGGAAGACGAAGTTGGTGATGCCGCCGAAGGCAATATTGTCAACCTGCCATCCGTTTGCGCCGACCGCGTTGTCCGAGCCGACGCGGAAACGCACTTTGACGTTCGAACCCGGCGCGAGCGATGCGGTCAGGGCGTTGGTCGTGATGGTCGTGTGGATCATTCCGCCGCTGCTGCCGACAAATGCCGGACGATTGACGAGCGGGTTGAGATTTCCGGCATAGTTGCCGTTGATCACGCCGTTATAGACCGCGCCGCCGATGTCCGTCCAGGGACCATTGTCCACGCTCATCTCGATCACGCCGCCGTCATAATTTACTCCGGCATCGGTTTCAAAACCGTAACTGTGATCGAAATCAATCGTCAAAATTCCCGCCGGTCCGATGACCAGATCGGGCGAGATCAGATATTGATCCGAAGCTACGCCGACATCCGCGCCGAACCAGAGCTGGTTGGTCAAGCCGCCCGCCGGTCTGATCCTTCTCCATTTGCCCGAACCGGTCGGATCGAGCATCGAATTGCCGCCGAGCGTCCAGGGCGTCTGGACAGTTTCAACCTGATCGTGATTGGTTGACTGCGGAACCTCGTCGGCGTTCAGTCTCACCGACAGAGTTCCGGGCGCGGGCGCGCCAAGCGTGATCGCGGGATCGTTAAACGAAATGGTGAAAGTAACGGTTTCGATATTTATCATACCGCCCGCCAGGACTTGAACCGAGCCGTTGATATTCGCGCCGAACGGCTGTGAATTCGGCAGATTGACGACCGAGCCGCCCGGGAATGTAACGTGCGGATTGTCGGACGAAATCGTCGCGGTCGAATTGGAGAGCGATTGAAAACCGCTGTTTCTGATGACGAAATTGAGCGTCGCCAATTCGCCGTTGTCGAGATACGGGTCGTTGTCGCCGGTGTTGGTGTCGAGCGACGCGTTGACGAATTCAAGATCCGCGCCCGTGTTGCTGCTTTCCACCGCGCCCGCGTTATTCGCCGAATTGCGGTCGGGAGCGACGGCGCGAACGCCCAAACCGCGTTTGGCAAACGCATTTGCAAGCCGCTGCAGATCAGCCGGATCATTGGCGGCGGCAACGCTCAGAATGGCGTTGCGCGCTTCGACAAAGGTCGGATTGACCGGCGTCGCCTTGTAGCCGCCGACCAGATAATATTTCATTCTGTCCTGCGCTTCCTGAAAAGGATGGGCATTCAAAAGGCTGGCGTAGCATTCCCAGAGCATCGTCGCCCAGACTTCGCCCGTGTTGTGAACTTGCGAATTGACGCCGCCCGGACGGATCGGCGCATTGTTCGGCAGAGCAACGCCGTCCGAAATATGTCGGAACATCAGAGCGTTTTTGTTCAAATTGGTCGAATACGGCAGACGGCGGATGCCGAAATAATAGCTGTTGTTCGGTCCGTGTCCGGTCGCGTAGCCTGCCATCGCGTAAACGCCCTGGAACAAATTGTTAGTAGGATGAAATCGGTCTTCTTCACGAACAGTCAAAAGCATCGCGTGAAAATCGCCCCAGCCTTCGCCCATTCCGCGTCCCTGATTATTGACCAGACCGTTGGCATTTCCGATCAGGCGGTTGGAAATGTAATGTCCCCATTCGTGCGCGACGATCTGATTATCGAGCGTTCCGTCAAGATCGCCCGGATTCGCTCCGCGAAACAATCTGGTGTTGACCGTGTTTCCGGCAAGCGCGCTTTTTATGCTGTTGCCGTCCGCGAGCGTGATGCGCAGTGAAGGAATCGTGATTCCGCCTGCCGTGCCGCCCATATTGGCGACTGCGCCCGCCAGATTATCGGCGATGATCACGCCGATCGCTCCGGCGTTCTGTGCGTTTTGAACCTTTATGGTAAAGGCGCAGGTGCCGCGGTCAATCAAAGCGATTCTTCCGGCAATCTCCGCACTATTGGTCAGCGCGGAACAGCCGTCGGTCGTCGAAGGACCGGAACCGTCCGCCGGATCGAGCGCGATGACGATGTCGCCCGTTGCGTCGAAAACCTGCGGACCGAAACCGGTCGCAATCCCGACATCTTTTCGTCCGGCAATGCCCGCCGGGCTGTTGACGAACAGATACGAATCGGCAACGCCGTCGAAAAGATACATCTGCATCCGCGGCGACGCGCCGTCTGCCGGAGTACTCATATTGGCGTTGTTTCTGCCCGAATAATCCTGCGCTTCGGCTCGCATCCGGTCGCCGCCGAGACCGCCGCGTCCGAAATTGTCAAACTGCGCGTTGCCCGCCTGTTCGTTGAAACCCGGATCATAAAACCAGTCGTGCAGAAAATTCGTGTTGTAAAAGAGCTGCATGATCGCCATATTTCTCTGATCGGTATTCGTGCGCGGCATGGTCTGATCGAAACTGTAATCAAAGGTGTCCGGTCCGGTCAGTCCCGGTCTCAGATCCCCGACATTATAGCCGTCCGGCGCGACCAGATCGGCGTAAGCGTCAACATTATTGCCGGTCGTTTCGGTTGCTCCGCCTGGAAGCCACGGGTCCATCTGGCTGAACGGATAATTTTGTAGTGTAAACAGGCTTTGCGGCACATAAGGCGGAGAGTAATTGTCGGGATCGCCCGTCGGATGCGGTGTCGCAATGTTGCCCTGCAGTCCGTCAAAGGGAATAAGATTCGGATCGTCAGCCCACGCTCTGTAGGTAAAAGTCTGTTCCGCCGACAGATTGTTTCTGAATAAGATCTGTCCGTCCGAAGCCGAGATGACATATGAATAATAAAGGTCTTCGGGTGTTTTAGTGTCCGCGCCGCTGACGACGTTCGCTTCGACGTAATATGCCGGAACAAAACCTTCGGGCAGATGATAAAAGACCTGCTTGACGCGCAGGGGAGACGCGGGCGAAAACGAAACATTTTCCGCGGCGTGTTCACCGGCTTGAAAAACGATGTATTTGTTTTGCGGTTTGACGTTTTCAGCGTTGCGGTGATCTTCCGTGCGGCTGAGAAAAGCGATGTTAATATCACTTCCGGTCAAATCCTTGACCGCGCCCGCAATTGCGTCTTCCGGCTGAATTGAAAAAAACCGGTTTGACGCGCCGTCGCCGCCGCTAATTCCGGTCAGGTAGCCCGAAAGCGCGATGAGTTCTAGATTGCGGTTCATTACAACATTCATTTCGTCGCGGAAAACTTCGATGCCGTCAATGTTTTGTTTGAATTTTACAATGATCGCGCCTTTTCCGGTGTCGTGGATCGAAGCCGTTTCGAGCGACAGCAGATCCGATTTCGAAAGGCGATACTGCGCAGAATATTCGCCGATATGAAATTTTGCTTTGTTTTCGAGTTCTGCGGGGGAGAAATTTTGTTTGAGATTTTTCGCGCCGTTTTGCGTTTGCGCTCCGCCAGTCATGATGAAGGTCGGAACGCCGAGACGCGGTTCGAATTGATTGATAAGTTCGAGAGCGGTTTGCCTCCCTTTTTGGGAAAACTCCGTTTCGACTCGTCGGGGAGAATCCAGAAACGCATCGTAATTCGACGGTTTTTCAGACGGCGAATCCGATGCGGACAATTTATTTTTTGAATTTCTATCGTTTGATGCGGCAGTGCCAAACGGAATGAACAGAACAGCCGCGGCAAAAGACAACAGTAATACTCCAAAAAGGAGGAATTGCGTTTTTTGTTTTTTCATTTTTAGGGTAATTCGATTTAAATTTTTATTGAACGGAAACTCTTTCGGATGTCGGTTGTCGTTGGAGGTATCCAAAACGGGTATCCTTAAGTTCTTGTTGATAATATACATAAATCAAAATGAAACGGCAATTGAAAACAAAACGGTTAGCGGTTTCTTAATAAAATAAATTAAAATCATCAGGTTAAAACAGCTTTCGATTTACGGGCGAAAGCGTTATTTTTCAATATTTAACCGGACGAAAATCGTAAGGCGGATTTGAGAAAACATATGAATATTTCAATCAGAAAAGCCGACTTATCCGATATAAAAATTATCTGCGCGCTTGGGATCACGACTTTTTACGAGGCGTATTTCGAGCAGGACGACGCGCTCGATCTGGCAAATTATGTTCTGGAAAGTTTCGGTATCGAACAGATCGAAAAAGAAGTAAAAGATAAAAATTCGACGTTTTTTATTGCCGACGCTGACGCGCGCGCGGTCGGTTATGCGAAACTGCGCGAGAATGCTCCGGCGGAATGCTTAAAAGGCGAAATTACGGTCGAGATTCAGCGGGTTTATATTCTGGAAAAAATGCGCGGTAAAGGCGTCGGCGACGCTTTGATGCAGAGATGTTTTGACGAAGCGCGAAGGAAAAATTACGAATCGGTCTGGCTCGGCGTTTGGGAACAGAACCTGGCGGCGCAGAGGTTTTATCAGAAATACGGTTTTCAAAAGGTTGGCGAAATCACGTTTCCATACGGCGAAACTACGGGGACGAATTATGTTTTGAAATTGGATTTGAATTGAGCGTTTTCCGCCCTTACTGACGTGCGGGCTTCAGCATTTTTTTATAAAATTCAAAAGTTATGGAAAAAGCCTCAGAATATGTTTTGATCGCCGAGGGCGATTACGAAACCGTGGACGAAGCGAAACGCGCTTTGTCCGCGCCGTTTCTGGAAGATTACATCGAGCGGACGGGGAAATTCCGCATTGACGATTATGATCTGATACAGGTCGCGGGCGGAATTACTCTCGCCGATCTGGAGATTGCGGGAATTGACGATTTTTTATTTGAAATTTCTCTGCGTTCGTCGCCGAAAATGCTCAAACTTCAAAAAGCCGAACAGATCGCCGATGTGTTAAGACGGCAACTTATTTTTGATGAAATCCGTGTTGAGCCATTGCAGTAGGGAAATTCAAACTGGATGGACAGGATAGGCAGAATAATTATTTGAACATTTCAAGTGTTGACCTTTTACTTAGGCGTAAATTAAAGAAAAAGCAAATCCTGTAAATTCTGTCCATCCTGTTTGAATTTATCATTATGAAAAATTCATTTTTAGACGGAAAAGTCATCGTCGCGGTCGGCGATATAACGGAAGAAACGACCGACGCGATTGTGAATGCGGCAAATTCGACTTTGCTCGGCGGCGGCGGTGTGGACGGCGCGATTCACCGCAAAGGCGGCGGGCGGATTTTGGAAGAATGTAAGGCGATTCGCGCTGATCTTTATCCGAACGGACTTCCGACCGGCAAAGCCGTTATCACTTCAGGCGGAAATCTTTTGGCGCGGTTTGTCATTCACACGGTCGGTCCGATCTACGGGATGAATGAAGGCAGAAACGGCGAATTGCTTGCCGATTGTTATAAAAATTCCTTGCGTTTAGCGGTTGAAAATAATTTGAAAACGATTTCGTTTCCTTCGATCTCGACGGGCGCGTTTTATTTTCCGAAAGACGAAGCGGCAGGCGTTTCTTCGCGCGCGATAAAAAGGTTTCTTGAAAAAGACGATTTTATCGAGCAGATCAGGCTGGTTTTTTTCTCCGCAGCCGACGCTGATAAGTTTTTGAAACACCAGGAGTTTTAGGGTTTTACAAAAATAAAATCGCGGAAAGATTTGCGACTTGCGAATTGATAGTTTATATTGTCGAAAACCTTCCGAAAAAACCTTTTACAAAAAAACGAAAAATATATGCAGGAGATTTTAGCCGATACGGATAAAGATATGAGAGCGGCACTTAGTCCACAAACCGAACAAAACTTTAGAAGCGATTTTAAATTCAGACGCGAATTACCGGAAACAATTAAAGATTTAGAAACGATTTCCGAAAATTTTTACTGGTCCTGGACGCTCGGCGGCGCGGATCTGTTCCGTGATCTTTCGCCGACGCTCTGGGAAAAGGTCGAGCAGAATCCGCGCGAACTTTTGCAGAAAATGCGCGGTCTGCGGCTCTGGCAAAAATCAACTGACGAAGATTATGTTGCCAAAGTAAAACGATTTGCAGAACGGCAGGAGAAATATTTAAGCGAAGAGCCGAAAACGGTCGGTAAGATTTCGCCGGAAAATCCGGTCGCGTATTTTTGCGCCGAATACGGCGTTCACAATTCTTTGCCGAATTATTCGGGCGGTTTGGGAATCTTAGCGGGCGATCATTTAAAATCCGCGAGCGATCTGAACATGCCGCTCGTCGCCGTCGGGCTTTTTTACCGCTACGGTTATTTTCGCCAGAAGATCGCGCACGACGGCTGGCAGGAAGAACGCTATCAGGATTTGTTCAAATCCGAACTCGCTTTATCGCCCGTGACGGATGCGGTCGGCGACCGCGTAACGGTCACGGTTCACATTCGAGGACGCGAAGTTCACGCGCAGGCGTGGCTCGCACGGGTCGGGCGAATTCGGCTTTATCTGCTTGATACGAATATTCCGCAAAACGACGAAATTGACCGCTACATCACCGGGCATCTCTACGGCGGCGATGCGGAAACGCGCGTCGTGCAGGAAAAAATTTTGGGCATCGGCGGCGTGCGGCTGCTTCGTAAATTAAATATCGCGCCGTCGGTTTATCATCTCAATGAAGGTCATTCGGCTTTTTTGACTCTGGAACTCGCCCGCGAATTTCTCGAAGCGAATGAAAGTTTGAGTTTTACCGACGCGGTTAGTTTTGTCCGCTCGCAATGCGTTTTTACGACGCATACGCCGGTTGACGCCGGAAACGATGTTTTCGCGCCCGATCTGATCGAAGGGTGTTTTGATAAAAAATTTATTGATGCGCTGAAAATTTCCAAAGCGGAATTTTTCGCGCTCGGTCGCGCCAGCGAAGCGGACGAAAAAGAATGGTTCGGGATGACGCCGCTGGCGATCAAAATGACGCGCAAGGCAAACGGCGTGAGCGAAAAACACGGCGAAGTTTCCCGCAAATTGTGGTTAAAGATGTTTCCCGAAGGAACAGAAGCCGAAGACGTTCCGATCACGCATATCACCAACGGCGTTCACGCGCCGACCTGGATCGCGCCGGTTCTAAAAACGCTCTATGAAAAACATATCGGCGAAAATTGGACGGAACTGACGCGCGATCAAAGCGCTTGGACACAAGCGATCGAAAAAATTCCCGATGCGGAAATCTGGAAAACGCACCGCACTCTGAAACAACTGCTCATCGCCTTTATCCGCCAGCGCACATTTTCAAAAGAAACCGGTCTGCACGATACGATCAACGAACACGAGGACACAAATAAACTGCTCGACCCCGACATTTTGACTATCGGTTTCGCGCGCCGCGTGGCGACCTATAAACGCTGGAATCTTTTGATGACCGATCTCGAAAGGCTTCTGAAATTGGTTGATGATTCCGAAAAACCCGTGCAGTTCGTTTTCGCCGGAAAAGCGCATCCGCAGGATAGGCACGGCAAACTCGTTTTACAGAATTTGATGAGCATCAATCACGATTCGAACTGGCAGAACCGCGCCGTTTTTATCGAAGATTACGATCAGGAAGTCGCGCGTTATCTGGTGCAGGGCGTTGACGTCTGGATGAATGTGCCGCGCCGACCGTTAGAGGCTTCGGGAACAAGCGGGCAGAAATCGGCGATGAACGGAGGGCTGAATTTTTCAATTCTCGACGGCTGGTGGATCGAAGGCTTTAACGGTGAAAACGGTTTTTCGATCGGCGATCTGAGCCAGGGAAGCGAAGAGGAGATGGACGCTCAGGACGCCGAATCGCTTTACGAGGTTTTGGAAAACGAACTCGTTCCGTCGTTTTATAAAAAGGACGAGAGCGGTTTGCCTGACGAGTGGATCAAGCGTATGAAAAACGCTCTGGCAACACTCACGCCGCAGTTTTCGAGCGACCGGATGGTCAGCGATTATTTTGAAAAAATTTACACGCGGGAGTGATCTTTATGAACAACACGGAAATCAGAACGGGAGTTATCAGCCCGGTCGAATGCGTTAAAGAAGGCTGGGAATTAATTAAAAGCAATTACTGGATTTTGTTCGCCGTGCTTTTCGTCGGCGTGATTATCGGCAGTTTCAGCCTCTATATTCTGCTCGGCGCGATGACCTGCGGAATATTTTACTGCTACCTGCAGGCGATTGACGGCAAGCCGGTTTCCTTCGACGGGCTTTGGAAAGGCTTCGATTTTTTTCTGCCCGGTTTGATCGTCATGCTTTTTATTATCGTTCCGATGTTCGTCGTTTATGCGATTATTTACGCGCCGTTCATTATGGCGGCGGTGATGGGATCGAAGCTCAGCGAGGAAGAATTGATGGGCTTGCTGATCGGAGCGGCGGCGATTGATCTGGTATTTATTTTTGTAATGGTTTGTTTTCACACGCTTTTAATGTTTTCATTTCCGCTGATCGTTGATCGCAGATTAGGAGCGATTGCGGCAATGAAAACGAGCGGGCGGGCGGTTTGGAGAAACTTGGGCGGCGTAACGGGATTGATTCTGGTTAATATAGGACTGACGCTTCTCGGTTATCTCGCGCTTTGTATCGGCGTTTATTTCGTAATCCCAATCATCATTGCCGGAAACGTCGTCGCTTACCGGAAAATTTTTCCCGCGCCGCAAAACCGGAATTTCGACGCGCCGCCGCCGCCGAATGTTTATCAAGGTCTATAATATCGAACAGTGTTATTTTTTATATAAATTTGACTCTTTTTTCACACGGTTAAAATCGAGAAGCGGTTTAAAATTGACGACGCGAATTAAAAATTGCGTCTTTTTGAAATTTCTTGCGTCTTACGGTTTGAGGAATAATAATAACAAACCGGGAGTTTGCAATATGACGGCGGAAGTAACAAATATTTGGACTGAATTTCATAAAGAATTAAACGGCTTTATCCTTAAAAAAGTGCGGCATCAAGCCGACACGGACGATATTCTGCAAGATGTTTTTATCAAAATAATCCGTAATTTCGACCGCGTAAAACATGCCGATAATTTGCGCCAGTATCTCTACGGAATTGTTAAAAACGCGATCAACGATCATTTCAGAAGAATAAAATTTACGGAAACTATCGAGGACATTCCCGAAACATTGTCGGAAGAAGAAACCGAATCTTTAAATTCAACTATCGCGGATTGCTGCATAAAGCCCTTTGTCAACAAGCTTCCCGAAAAATACAAAGAAGCGTTGATCCTGACCGAGTTTCAGGACATTTCACAAAAGGATTTGGCGAAAAAACTGAATATCTCTTATTCGGGAGCAAAATCCAGAGTCCAGCGCGGTAAAGAAAAATTGAAAGAGCTTTTACTTGATTGCTGTATCTATCAAATTGATGTTTACGGCAATCTGATCGAAGCGGAAAGTAAACGCTGCGGCTGTTCAAAATCTGCCTGAATTTAATTTTTAAATAACAACACACAATTTTTGATCAAAGCCCGCGATAGCGGGTAATAGAATAAAGCCCCGTGCGTTAGCGCGGGGTTAGCGTGAACGAGATTCGACAAGCCCGTGAAAAGGGCGACAGATGCTCCATTGCCTGTCGCCCTTTTCACGGGCTTAGTATTGTTTTGCATAATTTTCCCCGCGCTAACGCACTTTATTCTGACACCCGCTTTCGCGAGTTACATTTTTAATCGCGTTCTGATTTCCACGAAAAATTTTGCGTCTTTTTTTCAATCGCCTAGTCATACAGGCGGCAAACAAAAATTGCCGAAAAAAACAAAGGGAGAAAAAAAATGAATACGGAAATTATTAAAACGGAAATTAAAAAATCATACGGAGAAATCGCCAAAGGCAATACGGCGGCGGGCTGTTGCAGTGATACGGCTTGCTGTGTCAACGACGAATTCAATACGTCAATGAGCGAAAGCTACTCCAATGTCGAAGGTTATCAACAAGAGGCGGATTTATCTTTGGGGTGCGGTTTGCCGACCGAGATCGCCGGTATAAAAGTTGGCGACACGGTGATTGACCTCGGTTCGGGCGCGGGAAACGACGCGTTTATCGCGCGGCGGATTGTCGGGGAAACGGGAAAAGTCATCGGTCTTGATATGACGCCGGAAATGGTCATTCGCGCACTGCAAAACAATCAGAAACTGGGTTTTCGGAATGTCGAATTTCTGCTCGGCGAAATCGAAGAGATGACGGGAATCGCCGACGAGACGGCGGATGTAGTCGTCAGCAACTGCGTGATGAATCTCGTGCCGAACAAAGAAAAAGCCTTCGGCGAAGTTTTCAGAGTTTTGAAAAACGGCGGACATTTCAGCATTTCGGACATCGTTTACAGCGGTTCGCTGCCCGGAGCGATTTTGGAAGCGGCGGAGATGTATGCGGGCTGTGTCAGCGGAGCGAGCGAAAAAGGCGCGTATCTCGGAATTATCAAAGCGGCGGGTTTCAAGAATATTCAGATCAAAAAAGAACGGCTGATCGAACTGCCGGACGAATTGCTTTTGAAATATCTCGACGCGGACGAATTGAATGAATTTAAAAATTCGGGTTCGGGAATTTACAGCGTCACGGTTTACGCCGACAAACTGGCGGAAGGGAATTGTTGCGAAGCGGCTGAAAACGGCAGTTCGAGCTGCTGTTAATAAAAAAAGGGAGAAAGAAGATGAAAAACGAAAATTATAAATTCAAAAAATACGCGGCAGTTTTATTTTTTATGATAATTTTTATGGCTGTTTCCAAAATGTGGGGAACGGAAACCGATGAATCAAAAAACATTCGTCAGCCTGATACGGCACATTACGCCCAACTTTCGCAAATTGACGGAAAACCGCAAGCCGGACAGGAAAGTTTGGATTCACAAACATTTCCGCTTTCGGAATGGGGAGCGTTGATGAGCTGGAAACTTTTCAAAACTTATTACGCCGCCAAACCGCTTTCGGCTTTCCAAAAATATGCGGTGCCTGCCAACAGTTCAAAAAGAACGCGGGCAGAACTCGACTATCTTTTGGAACTGCAAAAAAACAGAACGCCTGAAGAATTAGCCTGGTGTTTGAAGTTAGCCGACATTTATTACAATCCGACCATAATCAATAAGGCTGACAAAAATTTTAATCAAAACCGCGATAATCTGTTTTATATCGGGCGGAATCTGGGCAGTTGGTATAACCGTGAAAATCTGCCGTTGACAAACGAATTTTTGAGCAGGGTGATTCACGATTCGATGATCTACATGGTCGAGTTCAAACTAAAATACGCCCGTCCGCGTCCATACGCGCTCGAACCGAAACTGAAAGTTGACAAACCGCCTCCGCACGGTTCTTTTCCGAGCGGTCATTCATTCAACAGTTACGTCAACGCCGAATTGATCTCGCTTCTCGCGCCTGACCGCCGTGATGATCTGATGAATGCGGCGCATGAATTTGCGTGGTCGCGCGAGCTTCTCGGCGTGCATTATCCGAGCGATTCCGAAGCAAGCAGAATCTGGGCGGCTGAGTTTGTGAAATTTCTTTTTGAGAACAAGCAATTTGTTCGTGATCTTGAAGCGGTGAAAAAAGAGTGGGAGCAGAAACGTCCGAAATAAGATCGGTCAATTGATTTAGAGCCGGAGGAAGAACACTCCGGCTCGGTAAATAGAAAAATTATAATCTGATTATGCACGGCAACTAAAGCGTCTGCGGCGTAACAGCAATCAATTGAAAATCACCTATGATTTAATCCGCATTTGCAAAAACTCCAAAGCGGTCATTAAGATAATCTTAATGATTGCGAATTTTATCAAGGTAAGTTCAAGGGAAGAGTTAGACGAGCTGTTCGAAAAATCGAACGAACAGCCCGTTTTTTTATTTAAACACAGCCTGACGTGTCCGATCAGCGCGGGCGTTTTCGAGATCGTTTCGGGCATAGATGCGGACGTTTATCTGGTCGTCGTTCAGCATTCGCGCGAAATTTCAAACGAGGTCGCCGCGCGGACGGGCGTTCGTCACGAATCGCCGCAAGCCATCGTTATCAGAAATGAAACGCCCGTTTATCACGCCTCGCATTACGATGTTGCGGCAGAGGAAATCGAGCGGTTTTTGGAAAGTCAGGAAAACGCCGCCGTTGCCGGTGAACAATAATTCATGGTCGAACCTTTGCAAATCATCGAAGAATCCGATTCGGAAATCTCGATCGTCTGGTCGGATGAGGCGGAAACGAAATACAACGCTTCGCAGCTCCGGCGAAAATGCCCTTGCGCGGGCTGTGTTAACGAATGGACGGGCGAGAAGATTCTCGACGAGGCAAAAATCCCCGACGGACTTACTTTTTCGCATATTTCGATCGTCGGCAGATACGCGCTCAATTTTCATTTTTCCGACGGACACGACACGGGAATTTTTTCGTTCAAATACTTGCGCGAATTGGCGGAATAATAAAAATCAGTATAGCGAACTTAAGCGAGTGCCGTTATTATTCAAACTTTGAATTTATCGAGCCCGGTCATTAATCGTTCGCTATACTGATTTTTAAATTGTTATAATTATTCTGCATTTTTTATTTTGCAGGGAGGGAATGAGATTTAAATGCAGGAAAGAGATATTTTCGACGAGCGGCAGGAAACTAAAAAAGCGAGTTTTTCGTGTCCGCACTGCCGCGAGCGGAATGAATACGACGTGCGCTGGATGAAGCGGACGAAAAAGAAAAACGCGCCGCGTCATATGAACGAACACGACCGCGCCCGTTTTGAAAAATCGCGCGATTATATGGTGCGGATGGACGATCAATTGATGTGCAAAAATATGCGCTGCCGGAAGCGTTTCGAGATTCCTTCGGCGCAGTCGGTGGTTTTTATTTGAGCGGTAAAATGTTAAGTTTATAAAAACAAGTTTTACAAGAACAAGGAGAAAAATTTATGCCAAGCAAAAATATGGAGTATTACGGCGACGCGCCGGTGCCGGACGAGGAATTGGAAGAGTTTATGAACGAAGAGATCGAACACGCGCCGAAGGCTCCGCGCGAACTCGAAGAACGCCTGCGCGAACATCATTCGACATCGCCGGCTGATTCGGGCGGCGACATTGATGCCGAATGGGAAGACGCGAACGACTCGGGCGCGGAATCGGTCGGCGGGCATAACCCGACGCCCGACCAGTCCGACACGGAAGAAAACGCGCACGCGATGGGCATAAATTTTGAAGACAACGAGCCGCTCGATATTGTCGAAAAAATCGAAAAACGCGACCGCGACCGTTACGAGATGAAAGAAGGCTCGAAAGGCAGAAGCAATTCAATATGAATATGTGATACGTAATACGTGATACGTAATACGAAAAAAGAGGAATTATTTCTTAAAAATAACGTATTGCGTATAGCGTGTTACGTATTACGTTATTTCCTTCGCCCTCTCGATCTCCTGATAATAGGTCGGCAAAAGCCTTTGACCGCGTGCGCGGAACAGACGGCTTTTGTAAAAATTCATTTTGTGAAGCCGAAATCTCATCGAAGTTTCCAGCACGCCGAAACCGTATTTTACCGAACGCGAAAAATTTATCGAGGACGCTTCTTCAAAATAGCGTGTCGGACAGCTTATCTCGCCGACGCGGTAGCCGAAATAGACGGCTTGCGCGATCATCTGATTGTCGAAAACGAAATCGTCGGAGTTTTCTTCGAGCGGAAGATTTTCGATGACTTCGCGGCGAAATGCGCGAAAGCCGGTGTGGTATTCGGAGAGTTTTTGGCTAATTAAAATATTCTGAGCCAGAGTTAAAAAACGGTTAGCAATGTATTTATAAACCGGCATTCCGCCTTCCAATGCGCCTTTCCCCAAAATGCGCGAACCCATTACAACGTCATATTCGCCGTAAGCGATCATTCCCGCCATTGGCACGATCAGATTCGGCGAATATTGATAATCGGGATGAACCATCACAACAATATCCGCATTGTGTTTCAAAGCCTCGCGGTAACAGGTTTTCTGATTGCGCCCGTAACCGTAATTTCTTTCGTGCTGAAAAACCGTGATGTTTAATTCACGCGCCAGTTCGACGGTTTCGTCCCGGCTTGCATCGTCAACCAAAAGAATCTCGTCAACAATATCGCGCGGAATTTCAGCGACCGTTTGCGCTAAGGTTTTCGCTGCGTTGTAAGCAGGCATGACGACGATGATTTTTTGACCGTTGAGCATAGATTCAGGAAAAATTGTCCACAGATGAACACAGATGAACGCAGATTTTTCAAGAAAATTAAAACAGGATGGACATGATTTACAGGATTGGTTTTGATTTTAAAAATCGTTTCTTATCTGTGTTTATCTGTGTCCATCTGTGGACAATTTCTAAAATTCTAATTCTTTTAATGTTTTGAGGCAAAGTGGACAGCCGATTGAAACATCATTCATAATTGCTTTACAAAATCTGTTTCAAAGGAAAAATCAAAATGTTTACAAAAATCTTCGCTTTATTTATCATCAGTTCGTTTTTTATACAAACCGTTATGGCAAAACAGACCGCCGATCAAAAATTTGAAAAATTGGCGAATCAATATATTTCGGAATTGATAAAAATGAATCCCGAACGCGCGACCTCGCTCGGCGATCACCGTTTTGACGGGCAACTCAATGACTACTCGCTCGAAGGCATCAAAAAGGAACGCGCTTTTCAGGAAAAATATCTGAACGAACTCAACAAAATTGATTTTGCGAAACTTACGAAAGTCAATAATGTTGACGCGCGCATTTTGCGGCATAATCTCGAAGCCGCGATTTTTCGGATTGACGAACTTAAAGAATACGAATGGAATCCGCTTGTTTATAATGTTGGAAGCGCGATCAACGGTTTGATCTCCAGAGATTTCGCGCCGCTCAAAGATAGATTAATGAGCGCGAAATCGCGGCTCGAACAAATTCCGAATGTCGTTGCGGCGGCAAAAACTAATCTGAAAAATCCGCCGCGCGTTCACACCGAAACGGCGATTCAGCAAAACAAAGGTGTGATAAATCTGATCAAAGGCGATTTGCAGATGTTCATCAACGAAGCCGGAATGAAAGACGAACTCGCGCCCGCGCAAGCAACGGCAATCAAGGCGTTGGAAGATTACGGCGTGTGGCTCGAAAAAGAACTTCTGCCTCGTTCGACGGGCGAATTTCGTTTGGGCGATGAAAAATTTAGAAAGAAACTCAAATTTTCCTTGCAGTCGGATCTGACGAAAGAACAGATTTTGGAAAACGCGATGAAAGATTTGAAAGCGACGCAAGATAGGATGTTTGAGATCGCGCAAGTTCTTTACAAAAAATATGAAATTAAAGGAGACAAACTTTATTCAACCCCAGAGGCAGCTAAAAAAGCCACTATCAAAATGGTTCTCGACAAACTCGCCGAAGACCGTCCGACCAATGAAACCATCGTCGCGCAGGCGAATAAAGATTTAGAAGAAGCGACCGAATTCGTCCGCGCCAAAAAACTCGTAACAGTTCCGTCCGAACCTGTCAAAGTCATTGAGATGCCCGAATTCGCTCGCGGAAGCGCGGTCGCTTATTTCGATTCAGCCGGACCTTTGGAAAAGAAAAACGAGACGTTTTTCACCATTTCGCCTACCCCGGCGGATTGGTCTGAGGCGCGGAAGGAATCTTTTTACAAAGAATACAACGATTATATGCTCAAAAATCTGACCGTTCACGAAGCGATGCCCGGGCATTATCTGCAAATAATGCACTCGAACAAATTCAAAGCCCCGACGCTCGTTCGCGCGATCTTCCGCAGCGGCACGTTTACCGAAGGCTGGGCGGTTTATTCCGAACAACTGATGGCGGAAGCCGGTTACGGCGGCGATGAGGTCGAGATGCAGCAACTGAAAATGAAACTCCGCGTCATCATCAACGCCATCATTGACCAGAAAATCCACACCGAAGGAATGACCGAACGCGAAGCCGTTGACTTTATGATGAACGAAGGCTTTCAGGAAGAAGGCGAAGCCGTCGGCAAATGGAAACGCGCCAATCTTTCTTCAACGCAACTTTCCACCTATTACGTCGGCTCAGTCGAAGTCAACGAGATCAGAAAAGCCTACGAAGCGAAAATGAACGGCAAAGTTGACCTCCTGAAAATGCACGACGCGATGCTCTCATTCGGCTCGCCTGCGCCGAAATATGTTAAGGAAATGCTGGGGTTGAAATGATTTCCAATGTTGAACCTGAGGATTTGCTTTTGAAGTGCTAATTGTTTTTCAATTTTAAAACAATTAAGCTTTCTCTCATTTTCTCTAGGTCAACAGAATTAAATTGCTGACCGCTTGTCTTTATTTTTCTTGCGATTCTTATTTCTTCGCATTCATAACCGATAAGTTCAGAGGCTTTAGCAATGATTTTATCAACTTCAATAATGTGATTCGCGTAGGACGAATTAGAAACATTGATGAATAGTCTTGCATTATTATTTAGTTTTTCTTTCAAATCTGCTAAAAGGTTTTGAATATCATTGAAATAACCTCTGACCATATTAGGGATATTTCTATTCCATAATTGAGTGTCTTTTCTTTCAAGATACTCTATTGCATTTTTCAACTCCTCAATCTCAGGATAAGCAACTTGGGGAAGTGGTATCTGAACATGAGAGGTTAAAGCTTTCTTTCTTAATTCTCGCTCACTTTCATAGTTAGAAATATAACCTAACATCCATAATTCTAACCTATAAATATCAGTATAATCTCTAGAATTTAAGTACGGCGGCGATGTAATAACTAAATCAATTTTGTGTCCATTTGAATTTATGCCTGCTCTTGAGTCTCCTAAAAGCAAATTGCCATTTGAATTATCTACATCACTTGTAAAAGTTGCCTTTTCTAAATCAGCTAAAATTGTATCTTTTGTCTGTTTGATAAATAAGTTATGAACTTGTTTTCTACTAAATTTATTATCTTTCCAGCCCTTCTTGTAAGATAAACATTTTCCGTTTCTAAATACATTACTGATTTCCGGCAATATCGTTGCAAGAGAAACTTTCAAAAGAGATTTATATTTAACCAAATTATCTACACAAAGTTTATCAATTTCATTAACAATATCGAAAATCCCATTTGATGATGGCTTATTAAAAATCCATTTAAGCCGTTCTGAACCTTCAAAAAAAGTTTTAGATTCCAATTTAGGATGCTTTACTTTTCCTCTTTTTTTATTTAATGACGTTTCTAAATCGGAAAGTAAGGTTTCTAATTCTTTGACGGAATAGTTTTTAGCACCTAGTTTTACTTTTGCAACGTCGTAAAAAAAAGGGTTTGCTTCAATTGAAATGCACTCTATTCCCAAATCTTGACAAGTTAAAGCAGTTGTCCCAACTCCTCCAAAAGGATCAAGGCAAACTTCTGGCTTTGTTTCTTGCTCGTTTATAATTCCTTTTACTAAATTCGATGAAAAACCCTCAACAAGCGGATACCACCTGTGAATTTGTGTGTTTTTATTGGGGTCAAAGGTTACAAGTTCGGAATATGTTTTTGTGTAATCTATTATTTTCACAAAGCTATTATTAAATTAAATTTGGTTGCAAATTTTTAACTCTAAAATCTGGGATTTTCCTATAACGTCGAAAATATTTTTCATTAATACTTTCGATAATATCCTCATCAAATCCTTCCGCAGTGTCAGTTAAATCTTCGTCTCGGGCATCAAAAACAGCTAAATAACCTATTTTTACGTTTTTTCCTTCTTCTGCAAGTTGTTTAATATAATCTACACATTGAACGATTGCATCTGGATTTATGTCTTTTTCACTAAAAGATGTGCCAAGTTTTTGACCTTCACGATGAATACTTAGCCCCACCCATTTTACTTCTATTAGATAAAGTTCTCCGAAATCATCAAGAATATATATATCTAGTCTCCTGAAATTCTCCATTATATATTCTTTACTGAGTAGCTGTGCTTTTAATCTGCTTTCAAGGAAATATCTTAAATCTTCTCTGAAATTATCCTCTGGACTATTATTAAGTAACTGAATATGTTTATCAAGAAAATCTTTTTCCTCGTCATTGTTTGGTTTCCTTGAAAGTTTAGGGTTAGAATTTTGTATTAAATGTGCGAACAGGGATTTTTTTGCGCTAACTGTTACAAAAAATTTTCTAAATGTGTCAAGGAGTTTCAAATGATAGCGATACTCTTCAAAAACTTCCCAAATTTTACTTATATCTTTCAATTCATTGTAGCTTTTTCGGGCATCGGAAGTAAAAAAAATTGCTTTTCCAATATCGTTACCATCAACGAAATAATGAACATCATCTGGAGTAATTAAAAAAACGCAGTATTCATTTGATAATTCTAAATATAATCGTCTTGCCTCATTATTATCTTTAATTTCTTTTCGTTCACAATGTAGTAATGAAAAATCTTTATCTACAAACAGATGATTGTTAGAAATTGCCCGATCAGATCTTAACGTTATAAAAAGTTTGTCGTTTATATCATCAGCAATACTTTCAACGTCCTCTTTTTTTATGATAATTGCAGTAAAATCATTTATAGAATTTTCTTCCCTAAATGAAATTAGAAGCCGGTGAATTTTTTTAAAGTTTTCACTTTCTTGAATTCCTTCTTTAGTTCGTAAGTAGATTTGAACTTCTTTATCTTTAAGAAGAGTTTTAAATTCAAGATTGTCAAAATTAGGAGTCATAAGTGTTTTATCTCTCAATTATTTTGCTAAAAACATATTCAAAATATAATTCTAAGTATTCCTCTTTATTGATACTTTCTAATGTCGATCTGTCTAGTGTTTCTTCAAAAGCACTTTTAAAATCATTTAAAACTTTAATTGTGGTATTTTCGGGAGATGTATCTAATTCTTTCTCAGATTGAGTTTCAATTGCATTTTTAACCACCGGGTCTTTAATTGTAAAACCGTAAACTTTAGATTCGCCGTATAGCCCTAAGATATAAATTATTGTTTTTAACCATCTTTCTTGAATTTCATCATACTCATATTCAAACTGCTCATCTATCAATTTAATTTTCCCTTCTTCATCCTCGGATATTATTTCTCTCGATTTCAGATTAATTAATGAGCTATTTACTAATTCGGAATAAGGACCTGAAATACTGGCGGAGAAATGATAATCATTGTAAGGATTTAACCCATCAGTATTTGCAAAAGAATACAGAACTTTTGAAAGATACAAAATTCTCTGAATAGATTGTTCTCTTATTGACTTCCAACCTATCTCATCTACTAAATGAATCAAAGTTAAAATATCTGAATTTGCTTTTAATAATTCTATTGTTTTATCTTCCATCATTTATCTTACTTTCAATTCTGTCATAAATTATCTTCATTGATTCACTACTATTTTGAATAAGTGATTTTTTACCAATTTTAAGTAAATCTACTGCGGATACGTTATTTGATAACTCTAATAAATGAGTCAAAAATTCACTATTGTTCAAATTAGTGGTAATAATTAAAGCATTTGGTTTTTCTAAAAATTTTGTAAAAACTTTTGCCGCTCTTTTTTCATAGGAAATATCTAAACTGCTGTTAGGGGTTTCTACAATATAAAAAGTAGGTTTCGTATAGAAAAATTTCAATATACTCATTCGAAACGAATGGTCAACGAAAAATCTTTGTGATTCTGATAATTCATCTTCTGTATATCTTATAATTTCATCAATTACGGGATAAAATCTTTTCTTATCATCACCTGCATCATCGAATGTCAAAGAGCATTTGACTCCTAAAAAACTCTCTGCAAATTCGGAAAATATTGCAGAAAATTTACTAGTATTTTCCGCAATTTGATTCTCGATTTTTGAATAAATTTTCTCAGCTTTGTTTTTTTCTAATTTGCTTTTTTCTTGAAAGTTTTTCTTTTCTTCTTGTAGTCTGTCAATTTCATCGTAAAATGCTTGCAGTTCACCAACAGGATTATCATCATTTTGAGAATCATATTCCAATTTTCTCAACTTGGACTGTAACTGTCTTTTTTGTGAAACCAAATTTCTGAATTCTTTATCTAGGTTTTCAATTATTTTTTCTTCTTCATTTATTTTCTTTTGAGCGTTATTAATTTTGTCATAATTTTCAGTGAGTTGATTACTCAAAATCCGGTACTCGTTTTCAATTTCATTAGAATTTAATAGAATTATTTTTTGACTACACACAAAACAATTTTTATCGTTATCTACTTTACCCTGGATAAATTCATCTGCTAATTCTTGGTTACACATTGGACAGATTCCATTTATCTTTAGACTTTGAAAATGCAAATCATAGTTTTTGTGTAGATTCATCCATTTATCACTGAGCTTTTTATGTTCTGCAATTTTTTTTCTTTTTTCGAGTTCTGTTTCTTCTCGACTATAACTGTTAATTCTATTATTTAGTTGCCTGATTTTGTCATCAACTTTTTTTCTTTCAATTTGTTTAGATTCAATTTTTATGTCTAAATCTTCTATAGAACTTCTTAAAGTAAGAACTTGTTCATTCAATGATTCCTTAGTCTCTCCTGAATCATCTTTCTCAATTTCATTCAATACTTTTGTTATAGCCCTAATATCTTCTGATTTGTGTCTGGACATACTATCATAGTATTTAGATTGTCTGATAGCTTCACGTCTTTTGAGATCAAGAAGTGGTTCGTTGAAGTATTTGTTAAATAATTCTTCTTGAACATTGGGAAATTCGTCATTCCATAAAACTGTTTTATGATCTTCACCAAAGTATAAAATTTCATTGACAAAGAAAATTAAATCGTCAAACGAAATTCCAGAAGATTTACTAACTTGTTCTTCATATTTATTAAACAAAAATTTTGAATTTTCATCTTCGCTTAAAGAATCATATTTTTGTTGATTTGTTATTTTTCCTTTTATTTCAGAATTATTAAATAATACCGATTTAAGAATTACATCTTCCAAACATCTAGTTACAGTGAAATAATCATTATTTAGTTTAAATTCAATAGAAACTTCTGCCTTCTCTTTTAAATTTATTGTTTTGTCTTGTCTGTTTTTGTAATAGTCTTTGAAATAGCTTTGTCGCTTTTCTATTTTTCTTCCCATGTATGTTCTAGTGAAGTCAAAACCTTTTTTGTAGTGTCCGATGATTGCATATTTTATTATGTTTACAAAAGTGGTTTTCCCCATCCCATTTCCACCCATGATTAAATTTACTCCATTAATAAAATCATATTCAAAATCTAAGCCATAGGGATAGAGAGAAAAATTTCTAATTTTTATCTTTTTCAAATTGGGCAGATAAATTTTGCTCATAATAATATTGAAGGTCGGAATTCCTCAGCACATATTAGCATGAATTACAGAAATTAAAACAGTTTTTTGGAAACAAATAAAACACCATTTGGAAGATTTTCGGGAATTTAGGTTAAACAAAAAGCAACTTGAAATTTATTGTTGAAAAGTGACTTCCGTTCCAATAAATCAACTCTGACTTTTGTGCGGACGGATTCGCCGGCTAATGTATCGAGTGCTTTGTTTGTCGTTTGCAGTTCCTTTTCGAGCCGGGATTGACCTTCTTCAAGCCGTTGTTGTCCTTCTTTTAACTCGGCAACATCGCCCTTTAATTCGGCAATATCTTTTTGAAGCACTTTTTGTCCTTCTTCGAGTTTCTTTTGTCCGTCTTGAAGTTCACGAATACCTGTTACACAGCGCGTAATCAGATCGAAAAGTTTATTGAATTGTTTGTCTTCCATTGAGAGTTTCTCCTAAAAAATTTTTAAGTGCATCTAAAATACACCATTATTTTATTTTTTCAAAACTGTTATTCTAAAATGCGGTATGAGGCTTTTTCTGTTAATTTTGCTGAGCGCGTTTTTTATTTCCTGCCAGACGAAAACGGTTTCGGAAGACGCGAATTCGAGCGGCGGAAACTTCACGGCAAACAGCGATCTTGCGAACAGCATTTCGGAAAAACAGGTCGTCAAAAAACTTGCTCCGAAATGCGGCGGGAAAACTTTTAATATTCTGATCGCAAATAAATTCGGCACCGAACACATAATCTTGGCGGAAGGCAACACGATCCGCCGAACCGTGAAAATGCCGGATGAATCGGACGCGGCGAATTTTTCGCTCGACCGTTTCGGCGAAACGAAAAACGGTTTTGAGATCGCCGTCGAATACGGCTCGAAATATTACTACCGCAAGAGTTTTAATTTCGTCTGCGAAAACGGGGAATTTTATTTTGATAAAGTCGCGGTCGAGAAATTCGAGAAAAATAATCCGAAGAATATTTCGAAAAAAGACGTGAAAATGAATCCGAAAGAGCCGCTCGAACGGTTTTCGTTTACGGGTTTTTTGATTGATTAGAAATTTGCAGAAGCCCGCGCGTTAGCAAGGGCGGAATCCTCAACGTAGAATTTTCCGCCCTTGCTAACGCGCGGGCTTCTGCATTTAAGAGCATTTATTTGAATTTCCTTAAACTCCCGTCCGCGCTAATTTTTCTCGAATTTATTTTGGCGACTTTTTCCGCTTGTTCAAAGGCGCGGAGGAAATTTTCGCCCAAAACTTTTTTGATCTCGGTTTCAGTGTAACCGCGTTTGAGCATTTCGTAAGTTACCAGCACGAGGTCTTCCATTCCGTTCATCGGTTCGGGCAGAAACGGCACTCCGTCGTAGTCTGAGCCGATGCCGACGATGTCAATTCCCGCAACTTTTTTGATGTGGTCAATGTGGTCAACTATTCTAGTGTAGGGCGCGATATAGATCGGGTTTTCGGCGAAAAGTTTTCTTTCCGCTTCGTTGTAGGCTTGGCGGTCGTCTTTGTATTTTTCCCTGAGCGCGTCGAGTTGCGGTTTCAGACGCGCGGCACGTTCGTTTTCTTCGCGGTTGGTTCGTTCGTCAAGAAACGACGGGTAAAAATTTATCATGATCACGCCGCCGTTTTTGGCGACTCGTTTTAAAACGTCGTCCGGCACATTTCTGGTATGATTTGCCACGCCGCGCGCCGACGAATGCGAAGCGATGACCGGCGCGGTCGTGATGTCGAGCGCGTCGTGCATCACTTTGTCGGAAACGTGCGAGATGTCTATCAGCATTCCGAGCCGGTTCATTTCGCGGACGACTTCTTTTCCGAAATCCGACAAACCGTTATGTTTCACTTCGCCGCGATGCGCGTCCGCCCAATCGTGTGAGACGTTATGCGTCAAGGTCATATAGCGTATGCCGAGACGGTAAAAATTTCTGAGCGCATAGAGCGAATTTTCGATTACGTAACCGCCCTCGATGCCCATCAGAGCGCAGACTTTGTTTTGCTTTTTCGCCTGCCTGATCTGCGCCGCGGTCGTGCAGAACATCAGATCGTTCGGATGGCGTTCGATCTCGCGCATTGTCGCGTCAATCAGATCCATCGCCCGCCGCATCTTGCCGCCTTTTTGATAATCGGTTCCCGACGTATAGATCGAGAAAAATTCGCCCGTGATGCCCGATTTTTTGAAGCGGTTCAGATCGGTATGAAACGGGTCGCCGTCCTTGTGAAATTTGCCGACCGAATCCGTCGCCAGATTGAAATCATCGTCCACCAGCGGCGACGGAATATCGTTGTGACCGTCAACGATAATCGCCTTTTTATGAATTTTCAGAGCGCGTTCCCAGATTTTCGGGTCGGCATCTTTCGGCATCGTCTGCGCGAAAGTCGAAACAGAAGAAACGAAAAGCAGAAGCAAAGCGGTAAATTTTTTCATAAGTTTTTTCGGGAAAGCGTTTTGTTTGAAAGATAGTTTAACTTTTTTTTGAAAAATTGGCGAGAAAAAGAAAGGGAACAGACCTTTTTTAAGATCCGTTCCCTTGAAATTCTTCGGGGAAAGTATTTTTTATTTTAGTTACCAATCGCGGCGGTCGCGGCGGACGTTGCGGCGGTATCTTTGCGTTTGCCTGTAAAGCCGTCTTCTTTCGCTCGGGCTGATGTAGCCGTCGCGGTAATAGCGGTTGCGCGAGTTATAAATTCTCGCCCGCTGGCGCGCCAGGCGGCGGGCTTCGCGCGGCGTTATTCTGCCGTAACGATTGTAACGGTCGTAGCGGTCATAATCATTGTAGCGTCTGTCGCGTGAATAGCGCGAATAACGCCGGTCATAACGGTCGTCGTTATTCCAGCCGGTTTTTCTGCCGCGATTCCAGCCGTTGCGTTTTCCTTTCGTCCAGCCTTTGTGTTTGCCGTTGTTGCCTTCCCAACGCGCTTTTCCGGGTTGGGCGTAACTCGCGGCGACTGACAGACTTAGAAAAAAAGCGAATGCGCCAATCGCCAAACCTAATTTTTTCAAAAGATCCATACTCTCCTCCCATGCTTGTAAATAAAATTTATAGCTTTTGCTACGGGACATGCGATGCCGCCGGAAAATTATCGGTTGTCGGCTAAATTCGTCAGCTCAAAAATAAAATTTCTGGCACGGAATATGCGAAAACATCGTGAAAGGCGATCGCCTTCCGACAACTAAAAAGCACGTAAACCTCTGAATTTATTGAATATGCTTGTTTCCGAAGCAATCCGAATAACGTCAGTTTGAATCGCCGTGCGGTCAAATTGACGAATATTGTCGGTTTTTATTTGCCAAATTTTGTAACTTATAAGCAAAACGAAAAAAAACGCGACCGGAATTATTATTTACACGACTCAAGATTATGTCCATTCCAGCCAACGACCAGCCAACCGTAAATTTCGAATATCAAGCCGCAAATTTAACCAAACCCGATTTTATAAATCGGGTAAATCCGGCGGAAATCGAAAGCCAGAATGATTCGTCCGCATCGAAAAAAGCGGTCAATTTCAAAGAAATGTTCGAGTCGCTGTCGGTGATGTTTTACATCGAGAATTTCGACCCCGTCTATGAACTCGAATACATCAGCCCGGCGTTCGAATGTCTCGGCTATTCGCTCGAAGAAATCTATGCCGACCCGAAAATCCTCGACCGCGTGATGCATCCCGATGATCTGCTGATGATGAAGGAGGAAAACAAGCAGATATATGACGGGACGAAAGAGGAAAGCGATTATGCCTATCGCGTTTACACGCGAAGCGGGGAGATGCGCTGGTGGAAGGATCAAGGCAGACCGATCTTTAACGAAAAAGGCGAGCGCGTCAAATGGTTCGGCGTCATCCACGACATCACCGACCGCAAAAAGGCTATCGAAGAACTCCGCGAAACGAATGAAAAATTAGAGCAAAGCACTAACGAATTAGCCGTTTCCAAAAATTTTGTCGAAAATATTCTGGTTTCGATGGCTGATATGCTCCTGACGGTTGACGACGAAGGCATTATCCAGAGAGTAAACGATGCGGCTCTGCATATGTTCGGCTACGAGCGAGAAGAAATGCTCGGTCAGCCTGTCAGAATCCTCACGCAAAAGGAAACATTTCTTTCCGAAGAGGAGTTCAAACGGATGCTCGAAACGGGAAAACTCGTCGAGGTCGAAAAAGATTTCGTCCGCAAAAACGGTGAGACTTTCAGGGTTTCGATCTCGTCGTCGCTGCTGCGCGGCGAACGCGCCGCCGCCGTTATTGTCGCCAAAGACATTTCCAAACGCATCGAGGACGAGCGGAAACTGCGCGAATACGCGGCGCAGCTCGAACAAAGCAACCGGGAGTTTGAAGAATTGATGAATTCTTACAAACAAAAGGTCGAAGATCTAAAAATCTCGCAGTCCGAACTGACCAAAGCGCATAATTTCACCAACAACATTATGAACTCGATGGTGGATTTCGTGGTCGTCGTGGATATGGATCTGACGATCAGCCGCGTCAATCCGGCGACGCTGAAACTAAACGGTTACGAGGAAGTCGAACTCATCGGTCAGCCGGTCAATATGCTTCTCGCTGACCGACCGTTTAATGAAAAAGGCGTCGAAATTTTAAGAAAAAATGGATTTGTTCAGGACATTACAAAACTCAGCCGCCGCAAAGACGGTTCGGTCATTCCGATTTCGCTTTCGATGTGCGTCATCAAGGACGAAAACGACAACGAATGCGGAATCGTCTGCGTTGGTAAAGACATCACCGAGATCGTCAAAGCGCGCGAAGAGATCGAGAAATCGAACGAACGTCTGCGCCAGAGCAACCGCGAACTCCAGGATTTCGCCTACGTCGCGTCGCACGATCTGCAAGAACCGCTTCGCAAAGTGCAGGCGTTCGGCGACCGTCTGGAAAGAAAATGCGCCGAGGCTTTGAGCGATGAGGGACGCGATTACATTCATCGAATGCGGAACGCGGCGGGCAGAATGCAGAATCTGATCAACGATCTGCTCACGTTTTCGCGCGTTTCCTCAAAAGTCCAGCCGTTTCAGCCCGTTGACCTGAAAAAGATCGCCGGAGAGGTCGCTTCCGATCTCGAAATCAGGATCGAGCAAACCGGCGGGCGCGTCGAGATCGGCGATCTGCCGGAGATTGACGCCGATCCGCTGCAGATGCGCCAGCTGTTTCAAAATCTGATCGGAAACGCTCTCAAATTTCACCGCGAAGATGAAAAGCCGCTCATCAAAATTTACAGTAAAGAATATAAACTGACTGGCGGAAGTTTTGTCGTCGAAGGCGAGCATGTCCACACGGGCGGCGGCAATTCCTGCGAGATTGTTATCGAGGACAACGGCATCGGTTTTGATGAGAAATATCTCGACCGCATTTTTACCGTTTTCCAGCGTCTGCACGGTCGCACCGAATACGAAGGCTCGGGCATCGGGCTGGCGGTTTGCCGGAAGATCGTCGAACGTCACGGCGGACTCATCACAGCTTCCAGCCAGCCCGGAAGAGGCTCTCAGTTTTTCGTAACATTGCCCGTTAAACAATTTGAAGAGGAGAGAAAAGAGAATGAAACTAGATCCTAGATCAATTACGATTCTGCTTGCCGATGACGACGCGGACGACCGTCTGCTCGTGCAGGAGGCATTTGAAGAAAATCATCTTTTGAACGTCGTCCATACGGTCGAGGACGGCGAGGAACTGCTGGAATACCTGCATAAACGTGGACAGTATGCGAAAAAAGCCGTCCGTCCGAATATGATCCTGCTCGATTTGAATATGCCGCGCAAGAGCGGTCTCGAAGCGCTGCAGGAGATCAAAGCCGACCCGGAACTGAGAAGCATCCCGGTCGTCGTTTTGACTACTTCGAAAGCCGAAGAGGACATTATTCGTTCCTACGATCTCGGCGTAAATTCGTTTGTCGTCAAGCCCGTTACATTCGAGTCCTTGGTCGAACTCGTTAAAACGCTCGGAAATTACTGGTTTCAAATTGTCGAACTTCCAGTGCAGGAAGCATAAAATTTTATGAACGAACTGCCCATCAAAGTTTTACTCATAGACGACGACGAGGAAGATTATATACTGACTCGATACGTCTTCGATGAATTTAAAAAAAATCAGTTCGAACTCGAATGGATTGATAACTACGCGGACGGTCTGGCGGCAATGAAGGATTGCCGGCACGATATTTTTCTGCTCGACTACCGTCTCGGAGAAAAAACCGGTTTGGAAATGTTAAGGGAAGCGATCGGGAGCGGCTGCCGCGCGCCGATAATTCTTTTGACCGGGCAGGGGGACAAGGAAATTGACGTGCAGGCGATGCAGGCGGGCGCGGCTGACTATCTCGTTAAAGGCGAACTCGAAGCGCCGCTTCTCGAACGCTCGATCCGCTATTCGCTCGAACATTCGCAGACTCTGCAAAAATACCGGGAGAGCGAAGCGCGATACCGCAATCTGGTCGAAACTCTGCCTGTGATGTTTTACGCCGTCCAGCCCGAACCGCCGTATTCGCCGATCTATCTCAGTCCGTCGTTTGAAAATTTGGGTTATCCGCTTGACGCATGGCATAAAAACCCCGACATGTGGGTGAAGGTCTTACACGCGGAAGACCGCGAATGGGTATTAAATGAGATCGAATCGGCGATAAGAGACGACCGCGAAACGGATTACGAATACCGCATCGTTGCCGCCGATAACACGATCCGTTGGGTTCACGACTGCGGACGCTTTTATAAAGATGAAAACGGCAAAGTCGTTTTCTGGCAGGGCATCATCATAGACATCACCGAACGCAAACAAGCCGAAAAATCCCTTTCGGAAAACGAAGAGCGATACCGAAACTTGTTTGAAAACACGAACGACATCGTTTATATTCACGACCTCGAAGGAAATTATCTTTCGGTCAATAATGCGGCTGAGAGAATCTTCGGATACAAGCGCGAAGAAATTCTGAAAATGAATTTGAGTCAGGTGATCGTGCCGGAAGATTTGGAAATATCCAAGGGGAAATTAGCTGAAAAAATCGCGGGAATTAAAAATTCGATTCACGAAGTGAGAGGCTTGAGCCGCGACGGACGGCATATTCCGCTTGAGGTAAACAGTTGCGGCATATACGATGACGGCAAACTGGTCGCCGTTCATGGAATCGCCCGCGATATTACCGAACGCAAACGAACGGAAGAAGCCTTGCGCGAGAGTGAGGCAAAGTTCCGCACCGTTGCCGAAACCGCTTCGGACGCCATTCTGACGATTGACGCCGATGGAAAAATCATCTTTGTCAATGCCGCCGCCGAAAAAATTTTCGGCTACCGGGCAGATGAGATGCTCGGCAAAAGTTTAACCATGATTATTCCCGAACGGATGCGTGAAAAGCATCTCGGGGGAATGTCCCGCTACATTCAGACCGAAGAAAAAAACATTTCCTGGAAAGCGGTCGAACATCCCGGTCTGCATAAGGAAGGTTACGAGATTCCGCTCGAATTTTCCTTCGCCGAATTTGTCCGTGAAGATCAGAGATTTTTTACGAGCGTAATCCGTGACGTTACCGAACGCAAAAAAGCCGAAGAAGCCGTCCGCGACAGCGAAGCGCGTTTTCGGGATTTGTTCGAGAACGCCAATGATCTGATCTATACGCACGATTTGCAGGGAAATTTTACATCCCTGAACCGGGCGGGCGAGATAATCACCGGATATACGCGCGAAGAAGCTCTGCGGATGAACATTTCACAGGTTGTCGCGCCGGAATACTTGAAGATGGCGCAGGAAATGATGCACCAAAAGCTGGTAGGAAGTCCGCCAACCTCATACGAACTGGAAATCATCGCAAAAAGCGGCAAGCGGGTAACTCTCGAAGTCAGCTCCCGCTTGATCTTCAAGGACGAAAAACCGGTCGGCGTACAGGGCATCGCCCGGGATATTACCGAGCGGAAACTCACCGAAGAACAGCTTCAGTATAACGCTCTGTATGATGCTTTGACCGATCTGCCGAACCGCACGCATTTTATGAAGCAGTTGACGTTGGCGGTCGAACGCGCCGAACTCGAAAAACGTTTTCGATTCGCCGTTTTATTTCTCGATATTGACCGCTTCAAGATAATCAACGACAGTCTCGGACATATCATCGGCGACAAACTGCTGGTTGGAATCGCCGAACGGCTCAAATCCTGCGTTCGTCCGAGCGACGTGATTGCGCGTCTCGGCGGCGACGAATTTACGATTCTGCTGACGATCAAGGATGAACTCGACGCGCTCCAGATTGCCGAGAGGCTAATGCAAAAACTTTCAAAACCGTTCAAACTCGACAATTACGAGGTTTTTACCTCAGCCAGTATCGGCATCATCATCTCCGACGACGTGCACCGCAAACCCGAAGAATATTTGCGCGATGCGGACACGGCGATGTATCGGGCGAAGGAAACCGGAAAAGCGCGGTATGAAGTCTTTGACCGTAATATGCACTTGCGGAACATTAACCTGTTAAAAGTCGAAACCGATTTGAGAAGGGCAATTGAAAGAGGCGAATTCCGGGCGCATTACCAGCCGATAGTCGCGCTCGAAACGGGTGAGATACGCGAATTCGAATCGCTCATCCGTTGGAAGCATCCCGAAAAAGGAATGATTTCTCCGAACGAATTTATTTTCATTGCCGAAGAAACCGGTTTGATCATTCCGATGGGAAAATGGATTCTGGAAGAATCGTGCCGTCAGCTAAAAGAGTGGCAGGAATTGCAAACGACCGAACCGCTTTCAATCAGCGTAAATCTTTCGGCAAAACAATTGATGCACCCGTCGCTGATCGCGCAGGTCAAAGAGGTTTTGGAGAAAACATCGCTCGACCCGCAGTATCTAAAACTGGAAGTTACCGAAAGCACCGTTATGGAACACAGCGAAACGGCTCTCCGCGTGCTTTCCGAATTGCAAAACCTCGGCGTGCGGCTCAGCACGGACGATTTCGGAACCGGCTTTTCCAGTCTGAGTTATCTGCACCGTTTCCCGTTCGACCGTTTAAAGATTGACCGCTCGTTTATCAACACCATGGATCAGGATACGAAAAGCGGCGAGATCGTGCGGACGATCCTGATGCTCGCGCAAAACCTGAATATCGAAACCGTCGCCGAAGGCATCGAAACAAGTCAGCAACTCGGTCAATTGCGCGAACTCGGCTGTAACTTCGGGCAGGGCTATCTTTTTTCAAAACCGGTAACCGCCGTCGAAGCCGAAAAATTGATAAAAGAAGGTTTACCATCGAAACCCGAAACCGCTTATGTTGCCGCGGAATTGAGTCGGGACAGATTTATCGAAATAAAGAATTTGCAGTAACCTGAGTTCGAAACAAGGCGAAACAGCCGCAAAAAAATAGCGAAAACACAAAATATCTGTTGTGATTTTTGCGCTTTTTTGCGGCTGCTTTTCTTTCCCCGAACTGATGTTAGTGTAAATCAAACAGGGCGTTTTGAAGCAAAGGAAAAAAACGTCCCTGGATTTTTTCATCTTTCGGAACAACAGGAACGCCTTCGAGCAGAGGCTCGTCGCTGTCCGACACGACACCGTCGCGGAAGACGTTGAGGACGGCGGCGCGGCGCGGCTTCGCGGAAAAATTTTCAAACGAGCCGTGAATCATCAATGGATGATGAAAGCTCGCTTCGCCCGCTTTTAATTCGATGGCAACGGGCTTGAATTCGCATTTTTGTTCTTCCGTTAAGACTTCAAAAATCGCGTTCATATCTTTTGCCAGATGTTTTCTCGGCAGCAGATTCCAACGGTGCGAGCGCGGAACGTAATGCACACAGCCGTTTTCGCGCGAAGAATCGTCAAGACCGATCCAGCAGGTCAGATGCGCCATCGGCTTTGTCCGCGTCCAATACGAATAATCCTGATGCCACACGACAACGCCGCCGTCTTTTGCCGGTTTCGCAAAAATCTGATCGTGCCAGAACCGAACCGCGCCGCCTAACATTTGCGAAGCCGGAACGGTAAAAGCCGGATGAAAAAGCAGATCGTGAAACGCCCGTGAGACGCGCCACGCGCCGAGCGCGTGAAATAGAATTTTGTTTTCGTCACCGGATTCGTTGAGATGATATTCGTAAAAAAGCGGATTTTCCGCTTGTACGGGTTTCATCAATTCGGAAAGCTCGCCGCGCAGAATTTCGATCTGTTCATCGCTTAAAATCTTGATGCCCGCGAGATAACCGTTTTTATGAAAGAATTCGATCTGTTCGGCTGACAAAAATAAGTTTTCTGTATTTTCAATTTCTGAAAATATTTCTGTAATCGGCTGATGAAATTTTGATAAATCTTCATTCATAAGAACGGAAGAGGAAACGCGACCGTTAGGGAGCGTGTTTCTATGCTAAAGACACGCTCCCTAACGGTCGCGTTTCCGCCTGTAGTTACCGAAATTACTTATCCGCGGTCGCCAGCTTTTCGCGCGGCTTTGCGTTTTTGACATACTTGTCAAACCAGTTTATCTGCTCATATAGCGCGTGTTCGATCGAATCACGCGCCGCATAGCCGTGCGATTCGAGCGGGAGCATAACGAGCCGCGCCGTGCCGCCCGTGCCGCGCAGAGCGGCGAAGAGACGCTCGGACTGAATCGGGTAAGTTCCCTGATTGTTGTCGGCTTCGCCGTGAATCAAAAGGATCGGTTCGTTAATTTTATCGGCAAAAAAGAACGGCGAAACGGTTTGGTAAAGCTCTTTCGCTTCCCAGAAAGTCCGGCGTTCCGATTGAAAACCGAACGGCGTGAGCGTGCGGTTATACGCGCCCGAACGCGCGATTCCGGCGCGGAACAGATCCGAATGCGCCAGCAGATTCGCCGTCATAAACGCGCCGTAACTGTGTCCGCCGACGCCGACTCGTTCCGGGTCAACCACACCCATTTCCACGCCTTTGTCAATCGCGGCTTTCGCCGAATCAACGAGCTGTCTGACAAACGTATCATTGACCGTCAGAGGATCGCCGACAATCGGCATCGTCGCGTCATCGAGAACGGCGTAGCCTTGAAGCAAAAAGAAAAGATGCGAATAACCGGCGATCTGCGTAAAACGATTGGTCGAACCCGTAACCTGTCCGGCGACATCGGCGGAAGTAAATTCGAGCGGATACGCCCAGACGACGGTCGGCAGGCGCGTTCCTTCCTTATAATCCGGCGGCAGATAAAGCGTAAATGAAAGATCAACGCCGTCGCTTCGTTTATATTTGACGAGTTGTTTTTTGATTCCCCGAAGCTGCGGTGTCGGGTCGGTGAAATTTGTAATCCAAGAATTTCTGGGATTTCCTGTTGTTTCAATCATTTTTTTTCCGTCTTCAATTTGCGCTTCGACCGGAACATTTATAGTGCGGCTAAAAAGATTAGGTGGAGAGGTTTGGCTTTCTCTTCTGGTGATGATGCTGATTATTCCACTGTCAGCGGGATTTATCAAAGTAACAAATTGCTCATATTCATCGTTACTGCTTTGAAATATGCGGTATTTTTTCAAAGTCTGCAAATTTAATCTGTCTAAAAAAGGTCTGTCGCCTTCGGGCGACGCGCCCTGTCCGCTCAGATAGACGAAATCGCCGTTCTGGATAAACACGCTTTTGCCGTTCGGCAATTGTTTCGTTACGGGCTGACCGATGTCGTTGTAGCGGTCGCGGATGTTCAAATCGGAAACGAGTTTCGGTTTTTCCGACGGATTTTTATAATCCATCAAATAAAGCCGTCGTTTCTGCGTGTCGCGGTTGTAATCATAGAAAAGCATCGTTCCCGCATTTTCACCGAAAAGTCTGCCTTGATAACGCTGTTCGATTTTGACGGCTTCCGCCGGTTCGGACGAAAACGGCGCGGCAAGTTTCATCAATTTATCGCGGAAGTCCGCCTTTTTGCGCGGATCGCCGCCGTCGAGCGCGACCGCCCACATTACGGTCGAAGGTTCGGTCGGTATCCAGCCGAAACTTCTCGGCTCGACCGTTACGCCCTGCACAGGTAAGTTGTCCTGCAAGGTGTTGTTCGCCAAGGTTTTGACCATTTTACCGCCCTTGTCCCAAATTTCGACATCGGCGGGAAAACGAAAATACGGGAAAAGGTAAGAAAACGGGCGTTTGATGCGCGAGGTCAGAATGTAATTTCCATCGGGCGACGATTCCGCCTGGCTGTAAATTCCGGGTTTTCCGATCTCCTTGATTTTCCCGTCAACGCCGATAACGGCGATTTGCGAAGACGTGTAATATTCGAAAAGTTTTTCGTCGTTCGGTGAATTGAGAGTGTCCTGAAAAGTTTGCACCGCGCCGGTTTTTCCGGCAGTTTCCTGAATATTCGGTTCGTTCGGCACGACGTTCATATAATCGGGCGCGGTTCCGCGATTTTTCGGAACGAGCGTGGCAATCAGGGATTTTTGATCGGGCATCCATTCAAAACCGCCGAGCGTCGTGTTGACAAAAGCGTTATTTATCTTCGACGCTTTACCTGTTGCGGTTTCAATAATCCAAATCTCTGTTCCCGTCGGAGTCAAATTTCCCGCCGCGATGTATTTTCCGTCCGCGCTCCACGTCGGGGAAACGATTTTTGCGCCTGCCGGAAGATTGACCGCAGTTTCCTTCCCGTCGGAAATATTTTTTAGCGTTACTTTGACGGCATAAGATTGACGATGCTGTCCGGTCGTTCGCGGATTTATCCTGAGACCCGCAAGCCGCAGCATCGGTTCAGCCAATTCGGAAATCGGCGGATAGCGAAGCGGTTCGAACAGGGCGATCTTATCTTTCGCCGGGGATACGGAAGTTACGGGCGTAATCGGCGCATTCAAAATGTCCATTATTTCCTTCGGCGGTTTTTTATACGAGCCTTGCGCGAAAACGCCGATTGAAAAGAGCGAAACGATTAAAATAAAAATGTAAATTTTGTCAACGATTTTCATAACGTTTATTTTTTCTCCAATAAAATTAATTATTTATTCTCAAACCTGTTATAACTTTTTCGGCAATCGCCGGAATAATTTCGCGCTCGTTGGCGTGTTTTTCGGTAAAAACGACCAAAACGAATTTTGCGCCGTCGGGCGTTTCGACATACGCCGCATCGTGGCGCGAATTGCTCGTCCAGCCCGCTTTCGACCAGAGCCGCGCGTCTTTCATTCCGAGATTTTTGAGCGCGATTCCCGTATAACCGACCGATTGATTGTCCTTGTCGTCGGATTCAATAAACGCGTCGCGCTTCATCAAATCCAACATCAACGCGCTTTTTTCCTTCGAGACGGCATAGCCGAGCGCGATGTTCGCCAGCAGTTTCGCCGTCGCGTTGGTCGTCAATTTATTTCGCTGTTTTCCGCCGTCCCAGAATTGCCGTTCGCGCCCGAAAATGTCTTCGCAGTAAGTTTTCTGATTGACGTTAATGTTTTGATAACCGAGGGAAGCGAAATAGCGGTTGACCGCATTTTTTTTGTATGCGTATTTTTCCAATTCTTTCGGTGAAAGTTCCGCGCCGCCGCTCGTGCCGGTTATCACGTCGAAAATATAATGCGTCGCGTCGTTTGACGAAACTTCGATCATTTCCTTTAACCCGCGTTCGAGTTCCGCCGACATCCTTACTTTTTCGCGTTCGACCAGATCGAAAAGCGCGACCATATAAAACATCTTGACGACGCTCGCCGGATAGATTTTTTCCTCGCCGCGAAAATCTGCCATTTTTAGATTTTTCGCATCGCGCACATCCATCACGGTCGCGGCGAGTTCTTCGGATATTAGATTTTTGTCTTTGAATTTTTCGAGCGTTTCGTCAACCGCCGTCTGCAAAATATTTTGCAGACGTTCGCTTTGCTCGATTGAAATGCGATCGTTTGTCAGCACTATTTTCTTATTAGGTTTCGACTGTCCGTGTGAAAAGGAAAAACCGAAAATCATCACAAGAAAACCTGCCAGACAGATTGAAGTTTTTTTCATAAATTAAAATTTTAGCTTTACGGAAAGTGTTAATTCAGAGTATAAACGAAAAGCACCAATCTGAAAATCTCTGAAAATATATGACGGAAGAAAAACTCGTTCGCGGCATCAGCCGCTGGGATTTGACGGCGATTGCCATCAATACGATCATCGGCACTGGAATTTTTATTTTGCCTGCCCGCGTTTTCGGTTTGATCGGCACATACAGTCTGCTGGCGTTTATCGCCTGCACGATTATCGTCGGTTTTATCATTTTGTGTTTCGCCGAAGTTTCCAGCCGGTTTTCCTCGACCGGCGGAATGTATCTTTATGCGAAAGAAGCCTTCGGTCCGGTGGTCGGTTTCGAGGTCGGCTGGCTTTACTGGATCGTCCGCATCACGACTTTTGCGACCAACTGCAACGCTCTGCTTATTTATCTGGCTTTCTTTTTTCCCGCATCGGGCGAAGGTTATCTGCGCGTTTTAGTCGTCAGTCTGGTCGTTCTCGTCATCACGATCGTCAATTTTGTCGGAGTCCGCGAATCGGCGATTATGACTAATTTTTTTACCGTCGGAAAAATCATTCCGCTTTTTATTTTTGCCGGAATCGGAATGTTTTTTATCGAACCGGCAAATTTCAGTTTCGGCGCGGCTCCCGAATACGGAAAATTTTCCGATGCCGTTTTGATTTTGATCTACGCTTTTGTCGGTTTTGAAGCGGCGGTCATTCCGGCGGGCGAGACGAAAGACCCGCAAAAAAACATGCCGTTCGCGCTTTTTACCGCGCTTGGTTTTTGCGCCGCGCTGTTTATCATTATTCAAATTGTCGCCATCGGAACTCTGCCCGAACTCGCTGCGTCTAAGACACCGCTTGCCGACTCGGCAGGAAAATTTTTGGGTGGTTTCGGCGCGGCTTTTATTGCCGTCGGCGCGCTCGTTTCGGTTCTGGGAAACTTGAACGGCGGATTTTTAGCCGCCTCGCGGATTCCGTTTGCGATGGCGGAACAAAAGGAATTGCCCCAAATTATCGGCAAAACGCACGAAAAATATCGAACGCCTTTTGTTTCGATTCTGCTGACTTCGATCTTGATCTTCGTCTTTACGCTGCAGACTTCTTTTTATTCGGCATTAACCATTGCCACGATCACACGGCTTCTGGTTTATGCGACGACCTGCGCTTCGCTGCCGATTTTTAGAAGAAAAGGAAAAGATGTCCCGGAAGCAAAATTCAAAGCCCCGTTCGGCATTGTCGCCGTCATATTGTCTTTGCTTTTGACCGCCTGGCTTTTGACGCAGGTTGATTACAGCAAAGAGGGAAAATGGATAATAATTTTAGCCGCAATCGGTTTGATTATCTATTTTATTTATACATTTTTAGGCAAAAGCAAAGCGAAGTCCGCATCATAAAAACGGCGATAATTTATGAAAAGAAAAATACTGTTTTTATCATTCAGCCTGTTTTTTTTCAGTTTTACGGTAGCCGCGCAGACGATCGAAAACGCTTCGCGCAAAACGATCGGCTATATTTCATCGAGCGGAACGGTCGAAGACGCTTCGCGCCGGACGCTCGGATATTTTAACGAAAACGGTGCGGTTGAGGACGGTTCGCGCCGCACGATCGGCTATATCAAAGAAAACGGAACGGTCGAAGACGCGAGCCGCCGGACGATCGGTTACATTTCTTCGAGCGGGACGGTCGAGAACGCGAGCCGTTCGACCATCGGTTACGTCAATTCAAACGGCGCGGTAGAAAATTCATCTCGCCGGACGATCGGTTATGCGAAAGACGTAAAAGCGGAACACGCCGCCGGATTTTTCTTTTTCTTTTTCAAACCCGAAGACTAAATTTATGAAAACGATTTTAACGATTCTTTTTACCGCGCTTTTTGTCTCAAGCGTTTCGGCGCAGACGAAAATCGTTCCGCTTGCCGGTATGCGCTATGCCGTTTTGCTCGGCGGCGCGGAAAACGGCAAATGGGTCAAGCCCGAAAAAGTTATCCCGACGCTCAAAGACCAGACCGAATTCGTTATCGCCGGTTTGAAAGGCGTCGAAGAAGGCGGCGTAACCGTCGGCAAAAAAGGCGAGCAATCAGATGTCTGCGGCGACGATTATCTGAGTTTTGAATTCGATCTCGAATCGGACACGGGCGTCGCCATCGGGTCGAACGCGAAATGGAATCCCGTTCCGCGCATTCCGCAGGAAGTTTCCGTAACGAGCAAAGATTATATAAAGATTGTCGGCGATTTTCTGAAAACTCAAAAAATCACCAAAAGTCCGGTAAAAATTACGAAGGCGTTTAGAGTTGATTTGGAGGGCGACGGTACGGATGAAGTCATTCTTTCAGCGACATACTACAAAAAGGGAGAATTCGAAAGTCAGACGGTTGGCGATTATTCGTTCGTTTTAATGAGAAAAATCGTCAATAAAAAAGTTCAGAATATTTTGGTTTGGGGCGAATTTATCACGAAAAACGAAGAACTTCCGCCGCCGAATACCTACGAAATTACAGGTGTTGCGGATCTCAACGGCGATGGTAAAATGGAAATCGCCGCCGTCAGCGCGTATTACGAAGGTATGGAGCAGACGGTTTTTGAGATTCAGGGAAATAAACCAACAAAAGTTTTAGAGGTCGCCTGCGGTCTCTAAAAAGTTAGCCGCGAATTTGGAAAAAACTCACGAATAAAGAGGAGGGAAAATTTTTTCGTGTCAGATTTTCGATTCGCGGCTAACCTTTTCATAGATCAATCGCAAGGCGTCAAGCATTAATTTCTCGTCGTAAATCTCGATAAATTCCGAATCTTCAAATATGATCGAAGCCAAACCGCCCGTGGCGATCACCTTCGGTTTTTCGTTTAATTCTTCGATCATTCGCTTTAAAATTCCGTCAGTCAGACCAAGATAACCAAAATAAATTCCCGCGTTGATCGCTTCAACGGTCGAACCGCCGATGACTTTTTCCGCTTTTTTTATCTCGACTTTCGGAAGCTTTGAAGTTTTCTGGAAAAGCGCGTCCACTAAAAGATTCATTCCCGCGACGATCACGCCGCCTAGAAATTCGCTTTTTGAATTCACCGCATCAATTGTCGTCGCCGTTCCGAAATCGCAGACGATGATGGGCGCGCCGTATTTTTCTGTTGCCGCAAACGCCGCGATAAGACGGTCTATTCCGAGATTTTCCAGCGGATCGTAGTTTATTTTTAAACCGAAATCGAAATCGTGTCCGACAAAAACGGGAGCAATGCCGAAACGATTTTTTGAAAAATCTTCTATTGCGGTTTTTAATTCCGGTACGACCGACGAAACGATAACGGCGGAAATATTTTCAGGTAAATGCGGATTTACAAAAGACAAAATTTCATCGGCAGTTTGATGGAGAACGGTCGGGATCGAAAATTTTTCGATCAGATTTTCATTATCGAAAACGCCGAATTTAACGGTCGAATTGCCGATGTCTATGGCGAGCAGCATATTTAAAAATAAAAAAGCGAAAAAGCATTTTACAACTTCTTCGCCTTTGTTTTCATTGTCTAAAAATAAATTTATCCGACCAGCGGCAGACCGTCATAAACTATGCGCCAGCCGTTTTTTCTCGTCGTTTGAAGGCTTTTCGTAAACCATTCGTGCGCCTTTTCCGCGTCGTCGTAAATCTGCACGGACGGCGCGGTTTCGCGCGGGTCAACACGACAGATCGCGCCGCCTTCGTCCGAAGTTTTCATACATAAAAGCCCGATCATATTGTTTTTCGATAAGATCACCGTGCGTATTTCGACCGGCTGAATATCGTCGAAATCGAAGCCTCCTTCAAAATCGTAATCGTCCTCAAACCCTAAATCTTCTTCTTCAAAATCAAATTCGTTTTCCATAAATTGCTGTATAAAAAAATTAAATCAAAGTTAGACTATCACTTTTATAAACTAAAATAAAATCAAATTCAGACGGCTTGCCGCAAATTCTCGACATCGCCCGCCTGAATTACTTTTAATTCGCCCGAACCGGTTTTGACGCGCAGTGCGCCCGTTTCCTCCAAACCGTCGGTCGTGCCAATAACAACTTCGTTTTCGAGTTTTACTTTTACTGCCTTTTCGAAAGCGTATGACGAACGCCGCGTCCATTCTTCGATAATTTTTTTCGCGCCGTTCGCGCTTTGGAAAATTTCATAAAAGTATTCGAGAAAATGAGTCAGCGAATTTAAAAGTTCTTCGCGGTCGGCTTTTTTTCCGGTTTCGGTTTCGATCGAGGTCGCAATGTCGGCGATTTCGGCAGGGAAGTTAGAAGACTTTAAATTTATTCCGATGCCGACGATGACGGCTCTGCCTTTCGCGGTTTCCGTCATTTCCGCTAAAATTCCGCAGATTTTTTTTTCGTTGATATGAATGTCGTTCGCCCATTTGATGTCGGGTTTTAAAGCGTAAAGATTTTTAAGAGTTTCAAAAACGGCGACCGCCGTCGTCAATGTGATCAGAGGCAGAAATCTCGTTTCGATCTTCGGGCGCAGAACAATGCTGAAATAAAGTCCGGCATCTTTTTCGGAAATCCAAGTCCGCCCGTGCCGTCCGCGTCCGGCGGTTTGCCGGTCGGCGATGACGCAAAGCCCTTCGTCCGCGCCGCGTTTTGCCTGATTGACCGCTTCGGTGTTGGTTGATTCGATAGTTTCAAAACGCAGAATCGTAAAATTCATTCTTTTAAATTAAAAATTTTATTTTGAGAATTTTTTTACTGCCTACCGCCTACTGCCACTGCCTACTGTTTCAGACCGGTTTCCAGAGCGAATCGAGGTAAAATTTGTTCTCGTCAAAAAAGTTTTCAGCAACCGAAAAACCGCTTTCGGCGGCAAGCCGTTCGATCATTTTCACGCCGTATTTTTGCGAAACTTCCATATAGATCGGCTCCCATTTTTTGAACTCGAATGTTCTGCCGAGCGATTTTATCGCGACGGATTGATCCTTCTGGCTGATCAAAAATGAACGCGCCGCGCGTTCGAGCGGGTGATAGCTCGCGTAATGCGAAAATTCCTCGATATTGAAATCCGCATCGAGTTCGCGGTTGATGCGTTTTAGAAGATTTAAATTAAACTTTGCGGTTACGCCCAGAGAATCATCATAAGCATTTAAAATGGTTTTCGGATTTTTATGCAGATCGAAACCGATAAAAAGCAGATCGCGCTCGTTCATCACGCGCCGCAGGTCTTTAAAAAAGCTGAGTGCTTGTTCTTCGCTGAAATTCCCGATATTCGAGCCTAAAAACAGAATGATTTTCTTTTTGTCTGATTTTTCGGAAAAAGTTTTGAGCGTCTTAAAATAATCGCCTTGTTCAGGTTGAATGTCGAGATCGGGAAATTGTTTGTGAAATTTATCGGTCAAAAAATTCAACGCTTCCGACGAAATATCAATCGGGATAAAACGAAAATTGGATTTTTGTTTTAGAAGATATTCGACCAGAACGGCGGTTTTTAGACCGTCGCCCGCGCCGAGTTCGATGAGATCGAATTCGGTTTCCCCGGAATTAAACGCATTGAAAATTTCTTCGGTTTGATTTGAAAGAATCTCGAATTCGCTTCTGGTCAGATAATATTCCGGCAGTTTCATAATCTCCTGAAACAGCCGCGAACCTTCGTCGTCATAGAAATATTTCGATGAGAGATATTTCGGGTCAGCCGACAGACCTTCTAAAACGTCTTCGGCGAAAGTGTTTTGTTTTTGCTCGCTCGCGCTCTGCATTGCGGTTTTCCCCTTGTTCTATTTTGCCAGTCTGATTCCCGTAAACTGCCAGCGCAGATGCGGGTGAAAAAAATTACGGTAAGTTTTGCGGCTGTGCCCGTCGGGCGTGGCGACCGACGCGCCGCGCAAAACCATCTGGTTGATCATAAATTTGCCGTTGTATTCGCCGACCGCGCCCGCCGGTTTTTTGAAATTCGGATACGCGAGATAAGCCGAGTTCGTCCATTCCCAGCGCAGTCCCCAATCGAATTTTTCAGAAGCGGCTTCCCACTCGAATTCGGTCGGCAGTCTCATTTTTTTCCATTCGGCAAAAGCGGACGCTTCGTAAAACGAAATATGACAAACCGGCGCGTTCAATTTCACTTCTCTCAAACCGGCAAGCGTGTAATTCATCCAAACTCCGTCACGTTTTTGCCAGTAAAGCGGCGCGTGAATTTCATAGTTTTTTACCCAATCCAAGCCTTCCGCGTGCCACAGAATGTGATTTTCGTAACCGCCGTCCTTGATAAATTCGATGAACTCGCCGTTCGTTACGGGGTTTTTGCTGATCTCGAAATCATCGAGAAAAACCGTGTGCCGTCCGAGTTCGTTGTCGAAATGAAAGCCGTTTCCGGCAAATCCGATCTCATAATTTCCTTTTTTTATTTCGACGAATTCGCCCGATTCGGATGCATTGATCTCGCCCTTTTCGACCAATGCAAAATCTTTTTTATAAACCGGGTAGAGCGGATTACAGCTAAACGTATATTTCAGATCGGTCAGAAAAAGTTCCTGGTGCTGTTGCTCATGATTCAAGCCGAGAATGACAAGTTCTTTTATTTCACTACTCAGAACGCCGCTCAAAAAATCCAGCATCTTTTCGTCAACATATTTTCGATATTCAAACACTTCCCGTACGGTCGGACGCGACAGATCGCCGCGATGATCGCGCAAAGTGCGGTCGCCGACCGTGTTGTAATAACTGTTAAAAAGAAAGCCGAAATTTTCGTCAAAAATTTTGTAATCGGGCGCGAATTTTTTCAGAAGCATTTCCTCGAAAAACCAGGTCGTATGCGCGATATTCCAGCGCGGCGGCGAAACGTCTTCGATCGGCTGGGGAATATAATCCTCGATTTCCAGAGGCTCGCAAAGTTTTTCGGTGTATGCGCGGACGGATTTGTAAGATGCGGTTAAATCTTGCGTGGCGGTTTTTTGCGTCTGAGCTTTCTGCATACTTTTATTAAATCAAATATGCGGTTAAAGATAAAATTTATTCCATCAAATTACTCGATTTTATTTTTTCTTAATATTTGCAAAAACTCGATTTTTCGTAATGCTTCTTCGGTGATTTCGGCGAGATAATAATCTTTGTCGTTTAATTTTGATTGCAGAATCGAAACGGCGGATTCATTGCCGATCGCGCCGAGCGAAAAGGCAGCTTCGCGGCGCGTGTCATCCGATTCTTTTTTATTTTGCAGAACATTTTTTAAAACTGCGGCGGCTTGCGTGAAAACGGGAAATTCGTTTTCGAGATAAAGATATTTCGGTTTTTCCAAATCCTTATATCTATCAGGCAGAAAGTTTTCGGGTGTAATAACCTGCGTTTCGTTTTTTTGAATGATCTGCGCGATCTGACCGATGGAACGCGCCGCCGCGCGGCGCAAAAATTCTTCTTCCTCTTTCGGTCTGTTCTGCAAAATCTCAGTTAATTCATCAACCGCCGAAACGTCGCCGATCTCGCCGAGCGCGACCGCCGCCGCCGTGCGGACTTCAAAAATTTTGTCGGTTCGGAGAGTTTGCAGAAGGGAATTGACGGCTGATGAATCGCCGGCTTTGCCGAGCGCGTAAGCCGTTTCGCGCCTGACTATCTCCGCTTTGTCTTGCAGGTTCGGCAAAAGAACTTGCGCGGCTTCAGCTTTCGGTAAGAACACTACGGAAAAAGCGGCGGTCGCGCGGACAATTTCTTCGGAATCACGAAGCGCGGGAATTGCCGCTCGTGAAGCTTTTTCGGTTTCTAAATTACGGATTCGAAAAAGAGCTTCGCGTTTTTGTTCGGTATTGCCGCTGCGGATTTGTTCGGCTAAATTTTCGAGATCTTGTGCGGATAGATTGTCCGCGAAACACACGAAAAACGCAAAAAAAACAAACACAGATAAACGGAAGAAGGCGGAGCGTTGAAAAATCAATCTCCACGTTTCCGCGTCCCCGTGTCTCCGTGTCTCATTCATCAAGCGGCTCGCCGCGTGTTTTGCCGACGCACGTTTTCCCATTCGAACACCTGACGGGCGCGTTTATTCTCATACGCATCCTGAAGAGAAACAATCAGGTCGTCATTTATCGAATTATTATCTTTTGGTTTTGGAAGGCGGGCGGACAGAAGTTCGGATATGTAATCTAAAACCGCAAGGGTTTCGTTTTCGTTTAATTTATCAATTTCACCGGCGACATTTCTAGTATTCGTTTTGACCATCTCCGTAACCTCCGTTTTGTCGGCAGACAGTCAAACAACAACTCAAAATTTCAAGTCTTAACTGTCTGCGGTAAATTTTTTATCATCATTAAATCTGTTATTTTTACAACTCCTAACGCGCTTATTCGGCGCACTTCATAAAATATCACAAAAATTTGACACACGGCAATATGAGGAATCCTTTTTTTCATAAAGGTTTATTCGGCAAACCGGCTCGTTTTCCACCACTCGATGGTCTTTTGCAAACCTTCTTCAAGACCGACGAGTTTTTCGTATCCGAGACATTTGACCGCCCGCGCATTATCGGCTTGACTGTGTTTGACATCGCCTTTTCTCTCCGGCTGATAATCAGCTGTAACATCCGGCTTGCCGGTGATTTTTTTTAGAACTTCGAGCAGTTTATTGAGAGAAATCCGTTCGCCGTTCGCCGCGTTCATCACTTCGCCAATGCCTTCGCCCGTCTGCGCGGCTTTGATGTTGGCATCAACGACGTTGGCGATGTATGTAAAATCTCGGGTCTGTTCGCCGTCGCCGTAGATGACCGGCTTTTCATTTTTCATCAGAGCGTCAATAAAGCGCGAGATTACGCCTGAATACATTGACGAAGGATTTTGGCGCGGTCCAAAAACATTAAAATAGCGCAGGCTAAAGGTTTCCAACCCGTAAACCCGACTGAATACCTGACAATAATATTCGCCCATCAATTTCGCGCCCGCATACGGAGAAAGCGGTTCGGGACGCATCGTTTCAACCTTTGGCAGAGTCGGCTGATCGCCGTAAGCGGAACTCGATGCCGCGTAAACCAGCCGCCGGACATTATTTTCTTTCGCCGCATTTAAAAGATTGAAAGTCGCATTAACGCAAGCTTCGTGAGTCGCCGAAGGATTTTCGACCGAACGAAAAACAGAAGGCAGGGCGGCTTCATGAAAAATTATTTCGACATTTTCTACAGCGTTTCGCAATTTATCAGGATCGTTCAAATTGCCTTCGATAAAATCGAAATCGCCCCGTATTTCTTCGAGATTTTCACGAAAGCCGGTCGAAAGATCGTCAATGATCTTGACTTTCGCGCCCTGCCGGATCAGTTCGTCCGCCAGATTCGAGCCGATAAATCCCGCGCCGCCGGTTACTAAAACTTTTGTTGTGATTGCCATAAATTTAGTAGGTAGTAGGCAGTAGAAAATTTTGAGCAAATAAAAACCGCCTACTGCGACTGCTTACTGCCAACTGAAACTATCTTCCGACGCCGATGTATTCAAAACCGAGTTCGCGCATATCTTCGGGTTCGTAGATATTCCGCAAGTCGGCGACCTTCGGGGATTTAAGAAGACTCTTAACCTTTTCCATATCCAATGCGCGAAATTGATTCCACTCGGTTACGATAACCAGCGCGTCCGCGTCTTTGATGGCGTCATATTCATTTGCCGCATATTCGACCGATTCGGGAAGACAATGTTTGGCTTCGTCCATCGCTACCGGATCGTAAGCGCGAACCCGTGCGCCGCGGTTTTCCATTTCCTTGATGATCTCGATCGCCGGAGATTCGCGCATATCGTCGGTTTCCGGCTTAAACGAAAGACCGAGAACGCCGATCTGTTTTCCGTCGAATTCGCCGACGAGCTTTTCGATCTTCGGAATCATCGCCTGACGCTGAAAGTCATTGGCACTGATGACCGCGTCCACGACCGATGTTTCAACGCCGTATTTGTCGCCGACTTTGGTAAACGCGCGGGTGTCTTTCGGAAAACACGAACCGCCGTAACCGGGACCGGGGTGCAGAAATTTACTGCCGATGCGTTTGTCCATTCCCATACCTTTGGCGACATCGTGAACGTCGCAGCCGATGGCATCGCAGAGATTGGCGATCTCGTTGATAAAAGTGATTTTGGTCGCCAGAAATGCGTTTGCCGCATATTTGATAAGTTCCGCCGCTTCGAGCGAGGTAATGACGATCGGCGTTTCGATCAGGTAAAGCGGGCGATACAAATCTTTCATAATGGCGATGGCATCTTCTTCATTGCTGCCGATGACCACGCGGTCGGGGCGCATAAAATCTTCGATTGCCGCGCCTTCGCGCAAAAATTCCGGGTTTGAAGCAACGCCGAAATTCGTTTTTGTTTTCAGATTTTCCTCGACGAATTCCCGAAGCCATTTGCCCGTGCCGACCGGAACGGTTGATTTGGTAACGAGAACTTTATAGCCGTTCATCGCTTCGGCAACATCTTTTGCCGCCTGCTGATAAAAACTCATATCGGGAGAACCGTCTTCTTTCGGCGGAGTGCCGACGGCTAAAAAGACTACGAGAGCTTGTTCGACGGCTGATTTTATATCGGTTGTAAAATGAAGGCGTCCGGCTTTCGCGTTTTTTTCAACGATTTTGTCCAAACCGGGTTCATAGATCGGGATTATTCCCTGATTTAATTTTTCTATTTTTTCTTCGACGACATCAACACAGGTAACTTCGACCCCGAATTCCGCAAAACAAGCACCGGTAACTAATCCGACATAACCGGTGCCGATAACTGCAATATGCATATTTAATATAAAGACCTCTTATAAAAATTTACTTAGTTAAATAATTCACAAAATGAACAAAAATTATGCGGGTCAGGTTACGAAAACATGACCCGCAATTTATTATTGGGCAAAACTCGGGTTTTGCCAAGTTAAGAAAAAAACTTAACGAACCGGACTGACGACGATAACTCCGCCGCCCGTTTCGGTTTCGTTCTGACCGCCTAAAAGAATAGCGGCTCCGGCAGCGGCTCCGGCGAGAAGCAGCAGCCACCACGGTCCGGCAACGGCGACGGGCGGAGCGGAACCGGGACGCGCGCACGGTTGACAACCGGTTTGCGAAGGATTACCGGCAACGGCATCCGTTCCGGCGGCAACCTGTTTATCGGTATTTCCGCTTCTCAGCATAACCAACCCGGTCATCGTTTCCACAAATGTCTGTGAACATTTCTCGTCATTTCCGCAGCCGACATCAACCGTAAAAGTATTTGCCTGACCCGTATCGGCAATAACCGTTGCGTTTTTGGTCGTCACGGTCGTTCCGACACCGGAAGCGTTTGAAACGCGAACCTTACCGGCGGAAAGCATTCCGACAATGCTGTTGTCGGTGAATTTTAATGTTAAAGTCGTGTCCGAAAGAAGTTCGACGCGACCGTTTTTACCGAGGCTAACTGTGGCAGATGAATTTGAACCCGTAACAATCGTGCTTCCCGAGACCAAAGTCGAATTGGAAACAGCGGTTTGACCGTTGACCGATACCTGACCGGAAACGGAAACTTCGCCCATCGCGCTGCTTTGAGCAAACACGCCGATTGTTGAAAAAACACACCAGACCGCCACGGCAGTAAGCAATGTTATTGATTTATGCACTAAATTTTTGCCGAGCATTTGAATAATTTTCCTCCTATAATCAATCCTGAAAAGAGTTATAAACCTTCCCTATTCTATATGATAAAAATGCGACACAGCAAGAAAGGTTTTCAAAAACAGCGTTAACGTAACGGGCTGACAACCGTCGTCCCGCCGCCGAGCGCGGCTCTGTTATTGTCGGTGGTTGCCGCAATCACGACACCCGCTACGGCACCGCCGAAGATCAGCGCATACAGCCACCATGCCGCGCCGCCGTCATTGTCATCGTCATCATCGTCCTGCGCCTTTCCGGCTGTGGCGGATTCGCCCGCGCCGAGTTTGGCGATTTGTCCGTTCGGAGTTTTGATGTTTACGTCGGCGGTCGCTCCGAGAACGGTTACCTTTCCGGCAGTCAAATCTCCAGTGATTCCGGCTTCGTCAAAAGAAATCGTTAAATTCGTATTTGGAGCTAATTCGATTTTGCCGAGTTTTGCAATACTAATTACCGCATTTGCGTCTGCGGGGGTGGTAATGGTGCTTGAAGAAAAGATCGAACGTCCGTTTTGAGCCGTTTCACCATTTACCATAACAGCCGGTGTTGCGCCGTTGGAAAGTTTGCCAGAGATCGTCAGTTCTCCGGCTATACGGTCGGTCTTCGCCGACACGGTCATCGAGTAAGTGGCAAGTAACGCTATTGTCAAGCATAACGAAACCACTTGATTAATCCATTTTCTATTCATAATTTCTCCTCTTGTTTGTATCGCTCTAAGTCAATATATTTCAAAAAAACCTTTGACTTTTTTACACGAATTCATTCGTGATGTCAATAAAAATGCCAAAGAATTGCAAAAATTAAAGAAAAGTTTCAATTGTGATAAGTGATAATACAATTATCTTTGTCTAAATACAAGTGTTTTCAAAGGAAAATGTTTTCAGAGAGGGGATTTTTTTCGTTTTATTTGAGGTTTTTGCGAATATGTTTTGAAATTCTAAAAAGGGAAGTTGAATATCCACGAAATTCGTCAGCAATTTATAATTTTTCAGAATAACTTATGGAGAAAAAAAACAGCAGAATTCATGTTTGTCTGGTTGAGCCGGAAATTCCGCCCAACACCGGAAATATCGCGCGGCTGTGCGCGGCGACTTTTACCGATCTGCACATTGTCGGTGCGACCGGATTCCGGCTCGATGAAAAGGCGGTCAAACGCGCCGGACTCGACTACTGGGAAGAGGTGAACATTTTCAGACACCTGGATTTAGAGGATTTATACGAATCTCTGCCAGATTCTCGTTTTCTTTATTTTACGACCAAAGCCGAAAGAAATTACACCGATTGGCAATACAGAACGAACGATTGTCTGGTCTTCGGACGCGAAACGCGCGGGCTTCCCGAAGAGCTTTTAACAGCGAATTGGGAACGCTGTCTGACAATTCCGATGCCGAATGAAAATGTCCGAAGCCTGAATCTCGCAACCTCGGTCGGAATCGTTTTATACGAGAGTCTGAGGCAGACCGGTTTCCCGTGATTTACATTTCTTTACAGTCGTATTTTCAACAGCTTACATCTTTAAAGCGCAATTTTTCATCATAACTTCGTTCATAAAAACCCAAGCAATAATACTTGGATTTTATATTTTAAGGAGAAACAAAGTGATGAAGTTGATCAAAAATAATATTGCTCTTTTGATTGCGATTTTAGCTTTTTCGTTTGTCGGGGTAAATGCCCAGGGATTGTCCGTTGAAAAAACGGGACAGATCGAGCAAAAAGTTTTCAAACAATTGATAAAACTCCCGTATTACGGGGTGTTCGATCATATTTCTTATAAAGTTGACGGAAATACGGTGTATCTTTACGGCAAAGTGAATAATGCCGTAAATAAAAAAGATGCCGAACGGAGCGTGAAAAAAATTCAGGGCGTGGGAAATGTGGTAAATCAGATAGAGATTCTGCCGCCTTCGCGTTTTGACGACTCAATTCGTTACCGGACTTTGCGAACGTTTTCAAACAACGGCGGAAGTCTCTACAGATATTTTCTCGGAACCAATCCGTCGGTCAGAATCATCGTTGACCGCGGAAACGTAACGCTCGAAGGCAACGTCGCTTCGAGAGGCGATTCAAATTTGGCAAATATTCTGGCAAACCAGGTCGCCGGTGTTTTCAGCGTTAAAAATAATCTGAAGATCGAACGCGACAACCGGAGAAACTAGATTTCAAAAGTGTGAGAAAATGAAAACGGCAACTTTATCGAAGATGCCGTTTTTTTTATTTTCTGTTCCCGTTTTTCTCGAATAATTTCAAAGCCATCTCGGCGGCGGCGTGTGCCGGAAAAAGTTTAGGTTCGGTCAGAAACGCCTTCGGCGCGGCTTTGTGAATTTTATTCATCAAGGTTTCGGTAATAAATTGTTCCGCCTTAAAAATGCTTCCGACACATCCGACCGGAAATTTTTTCCGGTTCAATTTCAGCTTATTGATGACCGCGCTGGCGGCGAGACCGAGTTCAAAGCCGGCTTCGTTTAGAATTTCAATCGCTATTTTGTCATTATCTTTCTGCGCGGCTTTGACGACGAACCGCGCGAAACCGGCGATTCGCGCGTTGTCCATCTGCGGCGAATAGATCGCCACGGTCAGATCGTCCGCCGACAGGGCGCGAAAATATTCGACGGCATATTCGCTCAAAACCGTCTGCTTTCCGCGCCCGTCCGACGCTTTAGCGATTGCCTGCAAAGCGCGGCGGGCAATGCCCGCGCCGCCGCCTTCGTCTCCGGCGAGCGGTCCCCAGCCGCCGGCGGTTTCTTTTTTGCCCTGATCATTTTTTCCGAGACAGACCGAACCCGTTCCGGCAATCAATACCAGACCGGCTTTTCCGAAATTTACGCCGTAGAGCGCGATTTCCGCGTCGGTTGTAACCTCGACCGATTTTATTCTGTAATTTTGAGAAATTCTTCCTTGTATCGTCCGCCGTAAATCTTCACGGCGGACTCCGGCAAGACCGCAGACGATCGCCGCGATGTCGCTCCGGCTGTGATTGCAGTTATCGCACGCCGCTTCGACCGCCGAAAAAATATGCGCCAGAGCGGTTTCGATACCGACGCGTAGAGGATTGGAAGCGTCGGAAAATCCCTCGCCGACTATTTGGCGGTTTTCGTCCAGAATGACGGCTTGCGTCTTCGTCCCGCCGCCGTCAACGCCGAGAAAAATATTTGGAGATTTTTGTTTTGAACGGCGTCTGTTCTTCAGGGGCGGCATTAATACCTCGAACGAAAAATTTTAATTACATTCTACCGCCGCTTGACATATAATCAAATTCAAAGGATTTTATGTAATCAATAAGATTATTTGATAATAATTGGTTTTTGGTCTTTGGTTTTTGGTCTTTGGTTGTTAGTTAGCTGTAATTAGAGTTTTTTTTATCTTTAATCAAGTTCAAATAGAAAATTTCAAGTTAATCCAGAAATCAAAAAGCCATAAACCAAAGACCAAAAACCAAAGACCAAACATTTATGGAAATCAGACAATTAAAAGCGTTTCTGGCAATTGCCGAAACGAAGACTTTTACGGCAGGCGCGCGGCGCGTCAACGTAACGCAGGCGGCGATCTCGATGCAGATTCGCCAGCTTGAAGACGAGGTTGGCATTCCGCTTTTTACGCGCACGCCGCGCCGCGTGATTTTGACCGAAGCGGGCGAACGCCTGCTCGACCGCGCCCGACGGATTTTGCGCGAACACGATACGGCACTCGCCGAGATTTCCGAGATCGCCGGCGCGGAATACGGGCGATTGAGAATCGGTTCGGCTTCGGCGTTGTTCACGACCGCCCAGCTTCCTTCGATTCTGGAAAAACTCCGGCGCAAATTTCCGAACGCGGAAATCACGGTCGGTTCGGGGACGAGTCAAACGCTGGTGGATAAGATAATGCACGGCGATATTGACATCGCATTCGTTTCTCTGCCCGTCGAAGCCGCGAATATTCAAACCGATCTGCTGTTCAGCGACGAGATCGTCGCCATTTCGCATCCGTCGCATCCGCTCGCCAAACAAAAAGTCATCAGCGCGGCGGCACTCGCGGGCGAGCAACTTATTTTAGGTGAACAAGGCGGCAACACGCGCCGGATGATTGATGATTTTTTTCAGATGGCGAACGTCAAACCGAACGTCGTGATGGAGCTTTCGCGGCAGGAAGCGATCAATAAAATGGTCGAAAATAAAATGGGAGTCGGCATCGCCGGAGCGAAAACGGTTTCGGAAGAAATCCGCGCAGGCAAACTGAATGCGTGGCTCATCGAAGGCGCGGAGATCAAATGGGATTTGGGTTTGGCGCGTCTGCGCGGCGGATATTTTTCGCCGATTGCGAAAGAGTTCGTCCAATTATGCAAAGAAAATTTTAAGGAAAGAGAAAAAGCGTTTCGCGCGAAAGGGAAAAAATGAGTTCAAAGTTCAAAGTTCAAAGTTCAAAGTTCATTCAAAGCAATCAGCAATCAGCAATCAGCATTTACGTTTTCAGAATCCTTAGTGTTCTCTGTGTTCTCTGCAGTGTAAGTTTTGCCCAAAGTCTTCCGGTCATCGCGCCGCAGACGGTCGGCATGAACGGGCAGAAATTGAATCAGATTGACGCTCTGGTCGAAAAAGCGATTGCCGATAAAAAAATGCCCGGTGCGGTCGTCATCGTCGGACACAGAGGAAAGATCGTCTATCGTAAAGCGTTCGGCAACCGTTCGCTTGTTCCCGCGCAGGAGAAGATGACGATTGACACGATCTTTGATGTGGCGAGTCTGACAAAAGTCGTGGCGACGGCGACTTCCGTTATGAAATTGGTCGAAGACGGAAAAATTCGTCTGAACGACACGATCGGTGATTTTTTTCCCGAAATCGAAGATAAAGATGTCCGGCGCGTAACCGTTCACCAGCTTCTCACGCACACGAGCGGTTTTCGTCCCGATTTCGATCTCGGCGAAAAATGGACGGGGCGCGAAGGAATGCTCGACGCGCTGAAAAGAGAAAAACTCCGCCATCCGCCGGGAACGCGCTTTGTTTATTCGGACATCGGTTTCATCGTGCTTGGCGAAATTGTTGAAAAAGTTACTGGAGAGTCTTTACATGTGTTTGCGTCTCGTTGGTTACAATCATATAGACAAAGCGATGACACACTGTTTTTTCCATTCGATTCGATTGAAGAAACCAAACCTGACTTTTCAGCCAGAACCACTTTAGTCCTTGGGGGTAGAATTCCCAGAATTGCGCCGACTGAAAATGTTAAAGGGCAAAACAGTTATCTTGGCTCAAAATTTGAAGGCGATGAAAAAACGGGCAATGAAATTTTGCGCGGAAAGGTTCACGATCCGACGGCTTTTCGGATGGGCGGAGTTGCCGGACACGCCGGACTTTTTTCGACCGCCGACGATCTGGCGCGGTATTGTCAGATGATCTTGAATGGCGGCAGTTTGGACGGCAAACGCATTTTGTCGGCGCAGACCGTCGCGCGAATGACCGCGCCCGTTGTCGTTTCGGAAACCGGCGCGACGCGCGGACTCGGCTGGGATATGAACACGACGTTTTCGACCAATCGCGGCGAACTTTTTCCGCTCGGCTCGTTCGGACACACGGGGTTTACGGGAACGGGAATCTGGATTGATCCGGTTTCGCAGACATTCGTCGTTTTTCTTTCCAACCGCGTTCACCCCGACGGCAAAGGCGACATCCTAGATGTCCGCGCTAAAATTTCAACCGTCGCCGCGTCAGCCGTCGAAGACACACCGGTTGAAAAATTCCGCGAAGCAGAAAATATTTACTGGTCGCAAGTTACGCCGCAAATCGAAAAATTCAAAAGTCAGCAGTCGGCAGTCAGCAGTCAGCAGTCAGTGAAAAACGCAATCGTTCTTAATGGAATAGATGTTTTAGAAAAAAACAATTTCAAAGAATTGGAAAATTTGCGCGTCGGTTTGGTTACAAATCAAACGGGCAGAAATTTAAATGGCAAACCGACGATTGACGTTTTAAATGAAGCGAAGAATGTAAAATTAGCCGCTCTCTTTTCGCCCGAACACGGCATTCGCGGCGAACTCGATCAGGAAAAAATTTCCGATACGAAAGACGAAAAAACCGGCTTGCTGATCTATTCGCTCTACGGCGAAACGCGCCGACCGAAACCCGAACAACTGCAAAATCTCGATGCGATTGTCTATGACATCCAGGACATCGGCGCAAGATTTTACACCTACACGGCAACCTTAAGAAACGTTCTGGAAGAAGCCGCGAAAGCGAAAATTCCGGTTTATGTTCTTGATCGCCCGAATCCGATCAACGGCGTGAGTGTCGAAGGTTCGCTCGCCGACGAGGATAAACTTTCGTTTATCGCCGCACACACGATTCCCGTCCGTTACGGGTTAACGATCGGCGAACTCGGTATGATGATGAACGACGAACGCAAGATCGGCGCGGATCTAAAAATTATCAAAATGGAAAACTGGTCGCGCTCGATGTGGTTTGACGAGACGAACCAGACGTGGATCAATCCGTCGCCGAATATGCGTTCGCTGACGCAGGCGACGCTCTATCCGGGAATCGGACTTCTCGAAACAACCAATTTGAGCGTCGGACGCGGCACGGACACGCCTTTTGAAATTATCGGCGCGCCGTGGCTCGACGGCAGAAGATTAGCCGATTATTTGAATCAAAAAAATCTGAAAGGCGTTCGATTTATACCAATTCGGTTTACACCGAAAGCGTCGGTTTTTAAAGACGAAAATCTCGGCGGAATAAATATCGTAATCACCAACCGCGCCGAATTTCAATCGGTCGAAACGGGCATCGAGATCGCCGCCGCTCTGCGGAAACTTTTTCCGAACGAGTGGCAAACCGAACGCTACAACCGCCTGCTCGTCAATCAAAATATTTTCGAAAAAATAAAAAGCGGATTGCCGCCCGACGAGATAAAAAAATCATGGCAAAATGATTTAACGGAATTTTCAAAACGTCGCGCACGATATTTGCTTTACAAATAAAATTTTTGAGGGTATAAATCTTAAATCAGTTCATTTTTCCGTAACATTTCACCGTAAATAAACAGTTTTTTGAAAATTTCTGATAGAAAACTGTTTTCTTAGCTATAACGAAAATTTGAACGTTTTTCCAAAAACTTAAATAAATCTAATAGGTGGTAACCTTTGAAGTTCTAAAAAATTCTGAAACGAGGAAGAAAGAAAATGAAAAAAATCGGCTATTTTTTTGGCAAAATTTTTGTACCGGCAATTTTTTGTCTTTGTTTGAGCGGTGTGATTTCGGCGCAGGAAATTACCGGCTCGATTGTGGGAACGGTGCGCGACAGTGCCGGGGCGGTTGTTCCCGGCGCGACGGTAACGATCAGAGATTCGAGCAAAGGTAATATTATCGTGCGATCGTTGACCACGAATGACGGCGGCGAATTTTCCGTTCCGAATCTGGCGACCAGCGTTTACGAGGTAACGGTCGAAGCGGCAAATTTCAAAAAGAGCGTTAAAACCGATGTCAAGGTAGATGTCGGCGCGCGCCGCACGGTTGATGTTACCTTGGAAGCCGGAGATATTGCCGAAGTCGTTACGGTCGAAGCCGATCCGGTTTCGGTCGAACTGACCACGCCGACTTCGGCGACCGTGATCAACGGCACGCAGGTTGTAGAACTTCCCGTCAACAATCGAAATTTCGTCCAGCTCGTAACGCTCGCGCCGGGCGTGTCGAGCAATCTGTCCGATCAGGTTTATGTCGGAACGGTCAACCCGGACGGTCAGGCGAATACGATACAAATTTCGGTCAACGGCGCGCGCAGCAGTCAGAACACTTTTACGGTTGACGGCGCGGATATTACCGACCGCGGTTCTAATTTGACCATTCAGGCTTATCCGAGCGTTGATTCGATCGGCGAATTCAAAGTTTTAAGATCGCTTTATCCGGCGGAATCGGGAAGAAGCGGCGGCGGGCAGGTCAACGTCGTAACCAAGAGCGGCACCGACGAGTTTCACGGCACATTTTTCGAATTCGTCAGAAATGAAAAACTTAACGCCAATGATTATTTTACAAATCAAACCGCCGCCGCCGGACGCGATTCGGACGGGAAGGCTCTCCGCAGACCGTTTCGCTATAACAACTTCGGCTGGACTGTCGGCGGTCCGGTCTATTTCTTTAATTTCGGCGAACGCGATCCCGATGAAGGAATGTTTAGACGCTACAAAAGAACATACTTTTTCTTTTCGCAGGAGTTTCGACGGGACATTCGCTACCCGACGCTGAACTCGACCGTTCCCGACGCGCAGTTGCGGCAGGGAATTTTCCCGGTCAATATCTGTCTGCAGGCGACGGGAACGACCTGCACGCTGGAACTTCCCGCCGGAACGCCGATTTCCAGCGTCAGACCGATCAATCCGCTTTCTCAGCAATATCTAAATTTTATCTATAACAAACTGCCGTTGCCGAATTCCGTAAATCCGGCGAGTCCCTACACATTGAGTTTTCCGACCAGAAATATCGCTAATTTCCAACAGGAAATCTTTAAACTCGACACCAGTTTTTCGGATAAATGGTCGGCTTATTACCGGTTTCAGAATGACAAAATTCCGACCGAAGACGCCAATTCGCTGTTTTCCAGCGGTGCGGGGCTTCCGGGAGTTTCGCTGACCAGCACTAATTCGCCGGGCAGAACGCACACCTTTCAAACAAATTACATTCTCAGTCCGAATGTTATTTTGGAAGGCAGTTACAGATTCGGTTACGGCGCGATTTTGAGCAACAATATCGGGTTGCTCGCGTTAAACAATTCGCCGATTGCTCCGCCTTTGCCGTATCCGAATCAGCGCGACCGCGTGCCGACGGTTTCCGGCAACGGATTCAGCGCACTGCAAGGTTTCGGTCCGTATGACAATTTTTCGTGGAAACAAAACTTTTCCGGCAGTCTTGCCTGGATCAGCGGAAGCCACACGATGAAATTCGGCGCGATCTATTCGCTCTACCGGAAAAATGAGAATGCGCTCGCCGGAAGCAACGAAGGTATCTACAGCGGTTTCAATACGCCCGGCGCGACGACTAACGTTTTAGCCACCGGCGTAACCGGAACGCTGAATCAAACCAGACAGCAATGGGCTAACTTCCTGCAGGGAACAAACGCTTCGTTTACGCAGGCGAGTTTTGATTACACGGCGGATCTGCGGCAGAAAACGTTCGAATGGTATGCGCAGGACGAATGGCGCGTTCGCCGGAATCTGACTTTATACTTCGGCGTTCGCTATTCCTTCTTCGGTTCGCCGTATGACGAAAACGGTCGTTTGACCAATTTCGTTCCCGAGCTCTGGAGCGCGTCAGCCGCCCCGCTGGTGCGCGGCGACGGTCTGCGGGTTGCCGCCGCCGGTAAAAACTTCTGTAACGGCATCATCGCCAATACGCAGAATCTGATAACTCCGCCGGCGAATTTCAACTGCACGCCGACTCCTTCGCCGTGGGGCAAATTTGTCGTGGACGCGCCGAAAACCGATTTCGCGCCGCGCGTCGGGTTAGCCTGGGATCCGTTCGGTAAAGGGGAAACTTCGATCAGAACCGGCTACGGCATTTATCACGACCAGGTGTTGAACGGAACGCTTCTCCAGCAGATCGGTCTGAACCCGCCGTATCAGCAAACCTGCACGGTTACGGGCATCAACATCAGCAATCCGGTTCCGGGCGGAAACTGCACGGTCGCGGCTTCGGCAACGGTCAACAATCTGCGCGCGCTGCAAGCCGAATGGAAAACGCCGTATATGCAGCATTGGTCTCTCGATGTCCAACAGCAGTTGACGGCAAACACGATTGTCACGGTCGGGTATTACGGTTCGAAAGGAGTCAACCTGATCGGCGCGTATGAATTGAACGAACTCGCTCCGGGCGTGGCGTTAAATTCTCAGTGCGCGGTCGGCGCTTCGACTACTCCTTCGGCTCCGTGTCTGGTGCCGGGCAGAGCGTTTTTCTCCTCGGCGCAGACAACGATCATTGATCAGATCCGCCCGTTTCGCGGCTATCGTTCGATCAATATCATCGCGCCGCAATACAATTCCAATTATCACAGTATGCAGATTTTCGGACAGCACCGCTTTTCGAGCAGTTCGCAAGTCAATCTCGCATACACCTGGGCGAAAAATCTGACCGACAATCAAACCGACCGCTCGACCGCGCCGCAAAATTCGTATGACATCAGGGGCGAATACGGGCGCGCCGCGCTCGACCGCCGGCATGTTCTGACTGTCAACTACATTTACGAATTGCCATTCTATAAAGATCAAAGAGGTTTTGTCGGTAAAATGTTGGGCGGCTGGCAGGTTCAGGGAATTGCGACCTACCAGACCGGACTTCCGTTTACCGTTACGACATCTTCGTTCGATCCGGCGGGACTCGGATTTATCCCGGCTCTCGTCGCCGGCGGCAGACCGATAATGACCTGTGATCCGAATCAAGGCGGGGCGCAGACGCAGCAGCAATGGTTTAACACGACTTGTTTTCAGCCAAATCCGCTTTCGACCGCGACGAATATTCCGAACGTGGTCGGTAATGCGCCGCGCGGAATTGTCGAGGGACCGCCGCTCCGCAGGGTTGATTTTACTTTGTCGAAGAATTTTCGTTTCAGCGAATCTTTGAGACTCCAACTTCGCGGCGAAGCTTTCAATGTATTCAACACGACGAATTTCAACTCCATCAGCACGAACGTAACGGCGGCGAGTTTCGGTCAGGTGTTGACGGCGCGCGATCCGCGAACCATTCAGCTTGGTGTGAAATTCTACTGGTAATTCAAGTGATTAAAAATGCCTGCATTTTGTTTGTTAGTGCAGGCATTTTTTTTGAATTCCAATTGCGGCTCAAAGTATTCGGCATGCAATTTTTCGACAAATAAAAATTTGCCGGAACGGATCGTTCATTTCGGAAAAACTAAAAAAATACTTTTGACATTTCAGCTTCCGGCTTTTTGTGAGGTGAAAGTAAAACAGGCGGATAAATCCGGCAATCAAGGGGAAGTTACGAGGGAATAAACATTTTGAAGGAGCAAAATATGAAGAGAAAATTTAATTTTATGAAACTGGCATTGTCGCTTGCTTCCTGTTTATTGGCAACGTCGGTTTTCGGTCAGGAAACGACCGGCGGAATCGAAGGCACGGTCAAAGACGCTTCGGGCGCGGCTGTGCCGAATGTAACCGTTACCGTATCGAGCGCGAAAAGCAGTACGGCAGGCGTTACTTCGACGGGTGTCAGCACGGGATTCCGGCGCACGATCACAACCAACGAAGAAGGATTTTTCCGGCTGCTGCAAGTGCCGCCCGGAACTTACGATGTCGTAACGACGGCAGCCGCCGGCTTCGGCGAATCGAGATACGAAAACGTTACGGTCGCCATCGGGCAGAATACACAGCTTGAAATCCTGGTAAATCCGGGCGAAACCGTCAATACGGTTGACGTTTCCGTATCGGACGCGCCGCCCGTTGATACAACAAATAATGCCATCCAAACGACCATCAACGCGCAAAAAATCGAACTGCTTCCGAAAGGCACGGGTTTTACGAGCTTGCTCAAGACCGTTCCCGGCACCCGACCGGAAAGCCGGACGGGCGGATTTTCGGTTGACGGCGCATCCGGCGGCGAAAATGTGTTCGTTCTGGACGGTCAGGAAGTTACCAATTACCGGACGGGAACTTTGAACGAAACCTACAACATTCCGACCCAGCTCGTGCAGGAAGTGCAGGTCAAATCGAGCGGTTTCAATGCTGAATACGGCGGCGCGACGGGCGGCGTGGTGAGCGTGGTAACGCGGGGCGGAAATAACGGTTTTCACGGTGAATTCGGGACGCAGTTTCAAGTTCCGAAATTAAACGGCAATCCGCGCCCGTCTCTGTCACGTTTTACGAGCGGATCGGTTTCCGGCGGGACTTTCCAGCAATTTGCCGAATACATCGATTCGATCAAGACACAAGGAACAGACTTTTTCCCGACGGCAAACCTGAGCGGACCGATCATTAAAGATCGTGCCTGGTTTTACGGCAGTTATACGCCGCAGATTTTTAATTCGGAGATGACGACGCAGTATTTTACCAGCGCGCCCGCATCCACCAGGGTAAATTATGCAACCCAAAATTATAGTAGAAAGAGAACATACGAATATGCGTTCGCCCGCATTGACGGCAATCCGTTTAACAATCTGAGACTGACGAGTACATATCTTTGGAATCCCGTGGTGGACGAGGGAAGCCTTCCGGGTTCGACGAGTATTTTCACTCTCACCCCGGTCTTACCGACAATTAACTATGGCGGTTCGATTGGTGTATTGACCGAAGCTGAATATAGACCTCGACAAGGCGGACGGCAAAACTCGAATATCGTAACGTTTTCGGGAGCTTATACGCCGACCAGCAATCTGGTTATTGACGGGCGTTACAGCCGGGGTTTTCTAAATGAAAAACTCGGTAATTATTTTATTCCCCAGTTTACGCGGGTTGTCAGCTGTACCAACACTTCAAATCCGCCCGTTCCATTTGCCTGTCCGACATCGGGCGTGAACTCGATTACAACCAAGGACGTTTCGGTTCGCACAACGTATGAATTTTCCGCGACATATATATTCAACGGCGGCGGAAGACATGAATTGAAAGGCGGTTATCAAAGATATACGGTCTTTAACGATGTCCAATCGGGAAATAATGCTATCGGGGAATTGCGCTTTTTTATCGGACAGCCGATTTCCGTTACACAGCCCGGTGTGCAGGATACGCCCGGCGCAATCGGTTCCGGCTCTTTTCGACGCACGGGAACAAACGGACGCGGCTCGAATCTCAATCAGGGGATTTTTATACAGGATAAATGGCAGCCGATCAGCCGTTTGACTCTCAATCTCGGCGTTCGTGTCGAGAAAGAGAATTTACCGACGTTCAACGAGTTTCCGAGCGCGGTTGATTTTAATTGGGGCGACAAGGTCGCGCCGCGGCTCGGATTTGCCTACGACATTGCCGGCGACGGCAAAACGAAAATTTTCGCCAGCTACGGTCGGTTTTTCGACCGTCTGAAATTCGCTCTTCCGCGCGGCTTATTCGGCGGCGACGTTTTTCTTGAAGATTATTTCGAAGTTTTCCCCGGCGAGACGGTCGGAACATTCAACATCGCAACCATCGTCGGCGGGTTTACCGGGCCGAGCGTCTGCCCGACGACCGGAACTATCGCACCCGGGGTGAGAAGCCGGTGTCAGCGAAACTTACGGGTAAATGCCAATGAACCCGGCGCGAGTATTTACAGCGGCTTCGGCGCGGTTGATCCCGATCTGAAACCGTTCCGCCAAACCGAATTTACGGTCGGTGTCGAAAGACAATTAAGCAAAGACTACGTTTTCCGATCGCGTTATACATATAAGAATGTTGACGAAGTGGTTGAAGACGCAGGCTTCGTAAATAATCAAGGCAGTGAGGCTTATATCATCGGTAATCCGGGACGCGGTTTGCATCTCGAATCGCTTCAAACTTTCGGTTACCAAAAAGTCGCCGTGCCGCAGCGCCGTTATGACGGAGTCGAGTTCGTTTTCGAGAAACGGTTATCGAACGATTGGTATTTCAATGCCAATTACACATACAGCCGTTTATACGGAAATTACACCGGCTTAACCAGCTCGGACGAAGTGCATCTGCTTGACGGACGGCTCGCGCCCGGTGTCAGCCGCGCGTTCGACCTGCCGTTTATCGGATTTACAGCCGAAGGCGAACCGGATAACGGACCGCTTCCGACCGACCGACCGCACGTATTCAATATTTACGGCGCGTATATCTTCGATTGGCTTGGAAGCAAGTCGAATTCTACCGAACTCTCGGCGTTCCAGACCGTAACTTCCGGTCTGCCGATGACAACATACATTTACGGTCAGTCCAGCGTAACACCGCAGATATTTTATAAGCGGGGCAATCTGGGAAGGACACCGACGTTTTCGCAGACGGATTTTAACGTTACACACCGTTATAGATTCGGCAGAGACGACCGGTTCACTCTGGCTTTCGATCTCAATATTTTGAATCTCTGGGATCAGGACACCGTAACGACGATCTATCAGGTCTTGAACACGACCGCGGGCAGACCCAACGATGCGGCGATGTTTCCGACGGCGACTGCCGCCCAGCGTCCTTTATTGTATGCAAATGCTTATACATCGGGCGCACTGCTGCAGCCGATTCTCGACCGGATCGCCGCCTCGCCGGACAGACCCGACATTCGCTACGGCAAGCCGCAGCTTTTCCAATCAGCGAGATCGGTGCGGTTTGGATTTAGACTTCTTTTCTAAGGAAATTGAAGTTTAAAGTTTTAGACTCGCCTGAAGAAATTCGGGCGAGTTTTTTATTTGCGTCTTTCGCAAAAGAATCGGAAAATTTATTTATGCCGAATTTGTTGTTAAAAAATGTAAATGCGGTTTTGCCTGACGGCATTGCCGAATCTGTTTCGGTGTTGATCGAAAACGAAAAGGTTTCGGCAATACCGGCTGATGAAAAGCGAACCGAAAAAGTTTTGGATTTGTCGGGCTTGACGCTTTTTGCGGGATTTATTGACGCGCATATTCACGGCGCGGTCGGCATTGATGTCAACGCGGCGGAAGCGGAAGATTTGCTTAAAATGGCAAAGTTTTTGGCTGGGCAGGGAACGACCGCATGGCTTCCGACATTCGTGCCGGACGCGGATGAAACTTATCGAAAAGTTATTGACGAAATCGAAAAAGTAATTGAGATTCAGGAAAACGAACCGGTCGCGCAGATTGTCGGCGTGCATTACGAAGGCGTTTTTGCCAACGAAAAAATGTGCGGCGCGCTGAGACCGGAATTTTTCAAAAAATTTTCGGGAACGGAATTGGGTGATTTGCCGAAACTGAAACGGGGCGTTCATCTGACGACATTCGCGCCGGAGATCGAAGGCGGCATCGAACTCATCCGTGAGCTTAAAAAACAAAATTGGATTCCTTCGATCGGACATACCAAAGCGGATTTGCAAACATTAGAAAAAGCATTCGAAGCGGGCGCGCGGCATCTGACGCATTTTTTCAACGCGATGACCGGACTTCACCACCGCGAAACGGGAGTCGTCGGCTGGGCTTTAACAAAAGACGAAACGACCTTCGACATCATCGCCGACGGCGTTCACGTTGCGCCGCGGGTCTTAAAATTCGCCGCTCGATCAAAATCGTCCGAAAAAGTTTCTTTAATTTCGGACGCGGTTTTGCCCACCGGACTGGGCGACGGAGAATTCGAGATCTGGGGCGAAAAAGTTTCAGTCATTGGCGGCAAAACACAAAACGAACGCGGCTCGATTGCCGGAAGCGTCATCACGATGCTCGATGCCGTCAAACAAATGCTCGCGCTCGGATTTTCGGAATCTGACGTGTCAAAAATGGCGAGCGCAAATCCAGCGAAATTGCTCGGTTTGGAAAAAACTCACGGCTCAATAGAAATCGGAAAACGAGCCGATTTGGTTGCATTGGACGATGAAGGAAATGTGCGTTTAACGATCATCGGCGGCAGGATCGCTTATGAGAATTTATAAAAATTTCAGGTAAAGAACGAAAAGTAATGTCAAATTATTTTTTGCTCCGTAGGAGCATTCGCTAATAGCCCCGCGATTTATCGCGGGGAATAGTCAAGCCTGAGATTCAAGTCCCGGCAGGGACGATAGAATCTTTCGTCCCTGCCGGGACTTGAACATCTGATTTTCAACCAACCCCGCGATAAATCGCAGGGCTATTAACAGAAAGTCCCTTCGGGACAAATTCAAAACGTTACTTTTAATTAACTACTAAAATCCGAACTAACCGAATTTATTAGTCGGGTAAATTTCATCGCGTTTCGCTTTGCGGCGCGTAACGAGAAAAACGCCGATAAAAATCAAAATGGCGGAGATCAAAAGCCGGACGGAAAATTTTTCGTTGAGAAAAATTATCGCCGAGATCGTGCCGATCAGAGGCTGTAAATAAATATAAACCGCGACGATCGAAGGCTCGACTCTTGCCAACGCCCATGCATTCCAGTAATAAGCGAGAATCGTCGGAAAAATGATAATTGCGGTGAGCGCGATCCACGCCGCCGCGCTTACGTTTGCGATTTCGACCGACTGCAAAAAATAAATTCCGACCGGGACATTAATAAAACTTCCGAAAATAAACAGCCACGCGATAGATTTTAACGCGCCGTATTTCGTAATGATCTTTTTGGAAACCGCGACATAAATCGCATACGAAAGACTATTTAAAATTATCAAAATATCGCCGAGCGTCGTCGCCGAAGAAAAGCTCGCCTTCGACGGATCAATCAGATAGATTACGCCGCACGCCGCCAAGATTATCCCGAAAATCTTTTTCCACGAAAGCCGGTCGTTGCCGATAAGCGCACTTATCAAGATCGTAAAGATCGGAATCGTAACGGCTAAAAGCGAAGTGTTGACGGCGGTCGTCAGGTAAAGCCCTTGAAAAAAAAGAAGCTGATTAATAACGACGCCGAACAGACTGAAAACCGCGAAATACAAATAATCGCGCCCGTTTTCAAGCGCGAGCGAACCGCGAAATCTCTGCAAAAAATAAAACGCCGCCGCCGCCAAACCGACGCGCACGCCGACGATCGAATAACTCGGAAACGTTTGCAAAGCGATCTTTCCGATCACAGGCGCGCACCCGAAAAACATCTGCACGGCAAACAAAGCGATATGCGGCGCGTAATCGGGATTTGTTTTACCGGATTTTTCCATTGTGAACGCTTTCAGCAAAAGTTAGATAATAGCAAAGAGAATCGGCATTTTCAGAACAGGAGTCGAGAAAAATATTTTTATTGCTATCGGAAATGAACTCTGATAAAATGCGTTCGTTCTCGAAAAATTATTTGAGGTCAAAAGCTATGTTCGACTTCCGGCAAGTTTCCGCAAAAACAAAAATCTTACTTTTCATTTTACTGCTCTCCATAAATTGCCTTTCGCAAATGACAGGTGAAAAAATTTCTCCCTGCGCCGAAACGGATTTCGAGTCGCAGATTACGGAACTGACGACCGCTATCAATGCGAATCCGAAAGATGCCGAACTTTATCTGAAACGCGGGGCTGTTTATTTTGATAAAAAAGATTTATTTTCGGCTTTCGGCGATGTCAATAAAGCAATCGAGCTAAACCCAAAACATCCAACCGCGTACTTTGCGAGAGGCTGGATTTATCGGGAAAACAATATACTTAATAAGGCTTTTGAAGATTATGACAAAGCCATCGAACTAGACAGAAAGTTTGCCAAAGCATACAACCACCGAGGTTACATATATTCATTAAAAGCGAATTATTCAAAAGCTCTGGAAAATTATAATAAAGCAATCGAACTGGACGCGGGAAACTTTGAATTTTATTACGACCGCGGATACGCTTTTTATCATATGAATAATTTTGATCTAGCAATAAAGGATTTCAGCAAATCTATCGAATTACAAAAAGACTATATGGATGCATATATCGGTTTGGGAACGAGTTATGAAAGAATCGGCAAAAATGATGAAATGAACCGGATTTTTGATCTGGCGATCAGCGAGATCGGAAAGTTAATCGAAAAAGACCCGACTTGTTACGATAGTTACATAGTTCGCGGAATTGCCTATTCTTATAAAAATGATGAACGAGAGGTTAGAGATTTTAATACGGCAATAAGTTTGAATCCTGACAATCCTGAAGCCTACAAATATCTCGGTTTTCATAGTTTCAATAAAGCGGATTATAGCCGGGCGATTTATTTTTTTAGCAAAGCGATAGAATTGAATCCTTTTTATGCGGAAGCTTACAAATACAGAGGTTTGACTTATGAAGCCTTGAAAGATAAAAGAAACGCGGAACTCGATTATCGTAAATATACGGAACTCAGCAGAGAACAATAAATACCTCTCGAACTCATATAAAATCTTCCATTTTCCGAAGTTTTGAGTTATTATTTTCCAGCCTTTAATTCACCCTTTTTTGAGGTAACAAAAAATATGAATCAAACTCTGCTTGCGGGCGCACGTCCGAAAATATTCGTCTATTCATTTCTTTTTTTATTAATTTTCACCGCCAATCTTTTCGCCCAGCAAAAATTGATTGACCCGAAAGCCGAAGCCGAAGCCGTCGCGTTTTTTAACAAAGGCTGTCAGTGTCCGCCGACCGATTTCGTCTGTCAACTGACGAACTTTACAAAAGCCATCGAGATTTTTCCCGAATTTGTCGAAGCCTACAACAATCGCGGTCTGACGAATTTTATGAGAGGCGACCGCGCGGCGGCAGAGCGCGATTTTACAAAGGCAATCGGGATTCATCCCGAATTCGTCAACGCCGTTTACAACCGCGCCGCGCTTTACGCGGAAAATAATGAATCCGAAAAAGCGATCAGAGATTTTACCCGCGCCGTCGAACTTTCCCCGAATCTCGCGCTCGCTTTTATCGGTCGCGGCAACGTCTATCTAAATGAAAAAAATTACGCGCAGGCTTTAAATGATTTCAATCAAGCTCTAAAGCTCGCGCCCGGTCAGGCGGAAACTTTCTACAATCGCGGGCTGGTTTTTTATCACCAGAAAGATTTCGACCGCGCCGTCGCCGATTTTTCAAAAGCCATCGAACTCGATCCGAATCTCGTTTTCGCTTATCTAAATCGCGGCATCTGTCTCGACAAAAAGGGAAGCGGTCGGCTTGCCCTGAACGATTTCACAAAATTCATCGAACTCGCGCCCGGCGACATTCGCGGCTATTCGAACCGCGCCGATCTCTACGAACGACTCGGCGAAACCGCCAAAGCCGCCATTGACCGGAAGAAGATTTTCGAGTTAAAAAGAAACGGTTAAACCGAAAAATTCAGTGTTTTGAGAGGTGTCCGTATGAGCAAAAAATTGTTTTCGAGACTTTTATTTTTCAGCCTTTTGATCGCCGCCTTTTCGCTTTACGCGCAGGACGGCGGACAGCAAAAGCCGGTTGATTTGGATGAAATTTTGACTTCTCTGCGTTCAAGTAAAACCGGTCTGGAAACGACGCGGCGCATCATCATTCAGAAAATAAAAAAACACGGCGTGAATTTCGATCTAACCGGAGAGTCCGAAAAAACTCTCAGAGAAACGGGCGCGAATGACGAGCTGATCCGGGAAATCAAATATGCGGTTACGCAGGGATATTTTAACGAGGCGAAAAAATGTAAAAAGGAAGATTACGATTGCCGGATAAATTTTTATAACAAAAGCATCGCGCTGTTGCCGGATGAACATCTCGGTTATTACAATCGCGGGGTCGTTTACAGCGAAATGGAAGACTACGACCGCGCGATCGGGGATTACACAAAAGCTCTCGAACTCGATCCGAAAGAGGCGGACGTTTATTACAATCGCGCGATGGCTTGGCGAAATAAGGAAAATTACGCCAAAGCCATCGAGGATTTCAATCAATATCTGAAACTCGAACCGAAAGACGACGACGGCTTTTATGAGCGCGGCTATGCCCACGTCTTGAACGGCAATGACGAACTCGCGCTCAATGATTACAACCGCGCGATTCAGTTGAATCCGAAAAATGACGACGCTTACGGCGGTCGCGGATACGTCTATTTGAACAGGGACGAATACGATAAAGCGATTGCCGATTTTACGAAAGCCATTTCGCTCGACCCGCAGGACTCTCTCTATTATTTGAATCGCGGCGTGACTTACAACAACAAAGGCGATTACGATCTGGCGATCAAAGATTTGAATAAAGCGGTCGAGTTAGACGCCGATGACGGCGATAATTTTTACAATCGCGGTCTCGCCTATTACAACAAAAACGATCATGAAAACGCGTTCAAGGATTACAACCGGGCAATCGGGATAAATCCGAAAGACGCGGACGCGCTGTTGGGGCGCGGTTTGATCTATGAATTGAGAGAAGATTATGAAAACGCGCTTCTCGATTATACCAATGCGATCAACGCCAACCAGAAATTTGCCGACGCATATTACAATCGCGGCGGAGTTTATCTGGAAATAGAAGATTACGAACAGGCACTGCGCGATTTCGATAAAACCATCGAACTCGATCCGAAATACGCCGACGCTTTCATCAATCGCGGTTTGGTTTATTTTCGGACGGACAATTACCAAAAGGCGATCGAAGATTTTACAAAAGCGATCAGTCTAAATCCGAAAGAACCGCTCGCTTACAGCAACCGCGCTCTGGTCTATGAAGCCTTGGGCGAAACGGAAAAAGCCGAAGCCGACAACAAAAAAGCGTCGGAATTGGAAAAACAACAAAAGCCGGAATAAATTTTTACAACCTGAAAGTTTTGCATTCGCACCCGGAAAATTTGCGTTTGTGGGCGGAAGTTTTGCGCTGCGGGGCGTTTTTTTTGATGTTGCGGGCTGAGGGTTTGACGGCGCAGAATTTTCGCTTTAAATTCGGGAATTTTTGGTTTATGATGGCAAAAAATCATTTGAAAAATTCGCGTTCTTTTCCGTTAAACGATTTGTTATGAACAGAGATTTGGACTATTTCACCGAATTTTTAGCAGACCCGTCGGCGGTTTCGCTCGGCGAGTTTTATAGGATGGTCAAGGAGTGGGCAAATTATGTTATGGCTCACAAAGATGATTTCGATTATCTCGCCGACGACGAATGGAAGGAGATTCGTGAACGACTGCTTGCCGAACTTTCTATACGAGAAGCCAAAAAGGAAGCCGTCGAAGCGGAATGGGCGGAAATGTGTGAAATATTTGAAAATGTCGAAAATCTTCACGATTGGGAATTGGTTAAATTGCTCAACCGGCAGTTGGAATTTATGAAAGCTTATCAGGGTTTTTATAATTTCACGGACGAAGCCATCGTCCATCTTGAAACAAAAATCCCGGAATTTGTTGAAAAAATAAAAATTGCGGAAAAAGCCGAAGCGGAGGCTCGCAAAAGCAAAATGAAACTCGACCAATCTATCGCCGACCTTGATGACGAACTGGTCCGGCACTATGAACGCACCGGAAAAATTGTGTCACTTCCGTCTTATCCAAACAAGAAAAAAAAGCCCAAGGGAAATTAAGTTCCGTTGCGCTTTTATTGTTTTCGATTTTCCTTATTAAATTACATCAAACGGTTTGGAGCAGTGCTTTTTCGACTTCTTTCGGAAAAGGCATAAAGATAAAGTTTTTTTTCGGGTAAAGATAATCTTCGCCCTCGTCGTCAACGACGCGGACATAATCCGAACGGTCGGCTTTTTCATCGGCTAAAACCTGATAGATGCGGCGCGGCGTGAGCAGAGAATCTTCTTCGGCGGAAATGCAAATCGCAAATTTTGATTCAAATTTATTCATCTTTAATCGAGAAAAGTTTTGATACGCATCAATCTTTTACCGATGCCGTGCGCTTCAAACCAGTGAACTTCGGCAAATCTGACTTCGCCTCTGCCGAATTTTTTTCGCAAAAAAGGTAAAATGCGAATGCTGCTGCCTACGGCGATGATTTCAATGTCAGTAATTTGACCGACAATTTCAAATTCCATTTACATCAGCATCAAAATTGGATTTTCAAGCATTTGCTTAAAAGTCTGCAAAAACTTCGCGCCCGTCGCGCCGTCAATCACGCGGTGATCGCACGACATCGTAACCGACATTACATTTTTAATTACGATCTCGCCGCCCGCGACAACCGCCGTCGGTTTTGCCGCGCCGACGGCTAAAATCGCCGATTCGGGCGGGTTGATGATAGCGGTAAATTCTTTGATGCCGAACATTCCGAGATTCGAGATAGAAAATGTCGCGCCGGTGTATTCTTCGGGCTGGAGTTTTTTCTCTCTTGCCCGACCGGCTAATTCTTTAACTTCTCTGGCAATCTGCGCGATGCCTTTTTTGTTCGCGCCGCGAATGACGGGCGTAATCAAGCCTTCGTCAATGGCGACCGCTACGCCGACATCCGAGTCTTCATAGAAACGTATCTTGTCGTCGCGGTAAGACGAATTGACGAACGGATGTTTAAGCGCAGCCATCGCCGCTGTTTTGACGATCACGTCGTTGACCGAAACTTTTTCTTCTTCGCTCAAAGACGCGTTTATCTGTTTGCGAAATTCGAGAGCCTTGTCCATCTCGATCTCGACCGTCAGATAAAATGTCGGAATCGGTCCGATCGAAGTTGTAAGTCGCTGGGCAATCGTCCGGCGCATCGGCGAAGTATTTTCTTCGCGGTATGCGCTCGCGCCTTCGATCTCCGCCGTCTGACCGTAACCGACGGTCGAGGGAATCGCAATGTCTTCGTCTTTGGACTTCGGACTTTGGACTTTGGACTCGATCGCCGCTTCGATATCGCGTTTGATGATTCTGCCGCCGGGACCCGAACCCGAAATTGATTTCAGATCAACGCCGTTTTCCGCCGCCATCCGCGCCGCGATCGGCGAAACGATCATTCGACCGTTGGTCGTTTGACTTTCGGCTTTCGGTTTCTGTTCGCCGGTTATCGTTTCGGCAATTTCCTCGTCTAACTTTTCATTGCCTTCTTTAGCAACCTCGTTCGGCTTTTCGGGAACGGGAACACGTTCCTTTATTTCTTCGGATTTTTCTTCTTTCGCCGCCGCGCCGTTGGTCGAACTTTCGTTTTCGATCTCTTTTAAAAGCGCGGAAAAATCTTCGCCTTTTTCGCCGATGATGCCGATGGTCTGACCGAGCCGCGCATTCTCGCCTGCCGGAACGATGATCTTTAAAAGCGTTCCTTCTTCGAGCGAAGTCATTTCCATCGTCGCCTTGTCGGTATCAACTTCGGCGATGGTTTCGTTCGCTTCGATCGCGTCGCCTTCTTCTTTTATCCAGCTTGAAATCTGCCCTTCTTCCATCGTCGGGGAAAGTTTGGGCATTAAAATTTTATTTGCCATTAAATTATTTAAGTCTCATTTATTTAATTGAAAATATTTGCAGATTCAATTATAAAGCAAATTTCATTTTAACCAAAAAAAGCAGAAAATGTTAATGAGAGTTTTAGAAAAACAGGAAAGGAAATAGGATAAACAAAGTTTTTTCGATTTTTTCATTTTTGCAATCCGATTCGTTTGGCGAGATCGGCGAAACGCGGGTCTTGGCGAAGATTGTCGTATTCATAACCGATACCGATAAAACGAAGTTGGACATCGCGTTCCAGGTACGCTTTTTCGAGCGATTCGAATGCCTTATCTTTTTCATCGAGCGCGGCGTAAACGATGGCAATCGTCGCCGGCGAAACGTAACCGCTCATATTTTCGAGACGGTCGAGAATCAAGCGGGCTTCGGCTTTTTTTTCGGGCAGTTTGGAATAAGAAGCGGCTAAAAAGACAAGCGCGAGGCTGTATTCTTCATCTCCGCCGACAAGCTCGACCGCTTGTTTGAAATGTTCGGCGGCGGTTTTATCCATCTTCTTTCCGCCATAGACGTAGCCGAGACTGAAATCCTCGACTTTGACGGTCGGCTCGACCGCTTCGATCTTTTGAAATTCGCGGAGCGATTCGTCGAATTTTCCCGCCCACGCCAGAATTATTCCTCTTGTCATTAAAAATTGCCGGACATTGATCGGGTCGCGCTGTTTGAGTTCGTCGAGCTGGGCGGAGGCTTCGTCAAATCTTCCCAAAACCGCCAGAAAAAAAGCGTAATTGTTGCGCGTAAAATCCAGATTCGGATTCAGTTCTATCGCCCGCAGATATTCCTGCTCGGCTGTCTGCCAATCGAATTCGTATTCTTTCAAAGCGGCGAGCATCACGCGCGCCTTTGCCAGATTCGGATTTATCGCCAGAGCTTTTTCGGTTTCCTCTCTGACCTTAGGCATCAATTGTTTCGGGTTTCCGCTGGCGTTGGCTCTCTGCCAGTAGATCGAGGCAATCTCGACCCGCGCTTCGGCGAAATCGGGATCGAGTTCGACGGCTTTTTGAAAATATTCGAGTGATTTGCCGAGAATATTTTGAGGTCCGTTTAATTCAACTAATCCGCTCAGATAATATCGAAAGGCTTCCGCGTTCTCCGTGCCGTTATCAGCGATTCGCTGAGCCTGCGAATCGGTAAGTTTTAAATTCAACCGGTCGGCGATCTCTTGCGGGATTTCGTTTTGGATATTCAGCAGATCAGAGGCTTTGCGTCTAAATTGTTCGCCGGAAAGATGTCTGTTTTCAGCCGCATCAATAATTTCAAATTTTATTATCAGCTCGTCGCCGGTCTGTGAAACACTGCCCGTAATGATTGCCCGCACGCCCAATTTCGAAGCGACAGACGACAAATCTTCTTTCGAATCGCGGAACTTAAAACTCGAATTTCTCGAAATGACCTTTAATTGCGGCAAACGCGAAAGACGGTTGATCAAATTCTCGCTCACGCCGTCCGCCAGATACGCCAAATCTTTATCCTGACTTAAATTTTCAAACGGCAAAACGGCTATCGAGTCAATTTTTCCCGTTTCCGGTCGCGCCGTAAAATATCGGTAAGCGGCATAAAAAAGCATCGAGAGAATGAGCAGTCCGCCAAGCGACGCGAAGGTTTTATGCGTTCGGGCTTGTTTGAAAACATATTCGATGCTCGAAACGGACGAGAGATATTTTTCATTTTCGTTTGTCGTTTCGGCTTCGCCGTCCTGTGTCGTATTGCCGTGAATTCCGTCTGTTTGATTTTTATCTTTTACGTCCTTAAAACTTCCGCCGAGCGAACGGTGCGAGTCTTCGTCGTATTCGATAAGCCGTTTGATTTTTTCCAGATCAGCCCGTAATTCATCGGCGGTTTGATAACGTCCTTCCAGTTTTTTGGAAAGCGTTTTGGAAATTATCCATTCGAGTTCGGCAGGCACTCTTTCCAGGTGCGAACTGAGCGGAAGCGGTTCTTCACGAAGCACCGAAGCCAAAATGTCCGCCGTCGTTTCACCGGCAAAAGGTTTCTGCCCGCTCAACAATTCATAAACGACCACGCCCAGACTCCAAAGATCGGTTCGCGCGTCAACCTCGATTCCGCGCGCCTGTTCCGGCGACATATAAGCGGCGGTTCCCATGATCGCGCCCGGACTGGTTTTATGAATTTTTCGCGTCGGCTCTTCAGAATCGGAGCTTACCGAACGCGGATGGCGCAGGAGTTTTGCCAGACCGAAATCGAGGACTTTGATATAACCGTCGCGTCTGACCATTATGTTATCGGGCTTGATGTCGCGGTGGACGATGCCGAGTTCGTGCGCCGCCGAAAGCGCGGAAGTTGCCTGAATCGCAATTTCGAGAACTTTGCTGATGGTCAAACTTTCGCGGCGACGAAAGTCATTCAAGGTCGTCCCGTCCACGAATTCACCGACGATAAAATGAATTTCGTCCGCCGTCTTGTCGAATTCGTAGATCGTCATAATATGCGGATGATTCAGGGCGGAAACCGCACCGGCTTCCTGCTCGAAGCGCAGAAGGCGTTCTTTGTTTGAAGCCACGTCCGAATGCAGAACTTTAAGCGAAACGTCGCGGTTGAGTTTCCGGTCATACGCCAGATAAACCTCGCCCATTCCGCCTCTGCCGATCTGACGGACAATTTCATAACGCTGTTTGAGCAGATGTCCGGTTTGAAAATGCGGTGTTTCTTTTGACTCAGCGGGTTCTTTTTCTCCGATCTCATTTTCGAAAAGGATGTCGGCAACTTCGGCAACGGCGGAACTTTCCAAAAAAGGATCGTTTTCGTCGTAAGACGCAAGCAGACGTTCGACCTCGCTTTTTAACTCTTGATCGCCGCCGAAAGCGCGGTCTAAGAAGCCGCTCCGTTGGTCGGAAGGCAAATTCAGTATTTCGGAAAATACGGCTTTTACATTTTGCCACTTTTCGGGTGTCATTTTCTTATGCGATAATTGCCGCGCCGCTCTTTGGTTTTCAATTCCGGTTATATCGAATTGCTCAATACATTACTACATTTATCATTTAAGAAAAACCTTATACCGGCTTTCAATGTCTGTAAAAAATTAAAAGCCGTGAAAAAAATTCTCCGCCATACCTATAAGCGACAAACGGGTGATAAAAGGTTCATTGTTTCTTGACAGAAAAAATAGAAAGGAATACTCTCTTTGCATCGCAAAAAATGGAAGAAAGTTCTGAAAATTCGGAGTGTCTGACTCTTCTTTTAAACGACTGGAAACAGGGAGACAAGGACGCGCTCGAACGGCTGATGGAATACGTCTATGACGATCTGAAAAAACGGGCATCCGTTTATATGAAACATCAGCGACCGGAACATTCTCTGCAAACGACCGGATTGGTTCACGAGGCATTTATTAAGCTCGTTGACAAGAACGAGATCGAATGGCAGGACCGCAGTCATTTTTTCGCAATCGCGTCGAAAGTGATGCGCCGCATTCTGATAGATCACGCGCGGCATCGAAAGCGTGCAAAACGCGGAGGAAAAAACGAGAATCTTCCGTTCGAAGAAACAAAGCATATTTTGCCGCCGGAAAATTCGCCCGTTGATCTGCTTATTTTAGACGAAGCTTTAAACAATCTCGCAGAATTTGACGAACGGCTGGCGAAAATCGTCGAACTGAAATACTTCGGCGGTCTGACGCTGGATGAGGTCGCCGAAATGCTGGACGTTTCCAGAACTACCGTCAAACGCGATTGGAACATCGCCAAGGCTTGGCTGAAAGATTATTTACAGTAAAAGCAATCCCAAAAATAGTTTTTACGCCGCGTGAGCGACGTTTGACAGACATTCAATCGTCGCTGACGCGACGGACATATCTTTCCAAATTGACCGTGCGTTAAAACGCACGGCTAAATTCAATAGATCGCTGCGCGATAAAATATGCAAAGAATTTAAATAAATGAACCCGTTTTTTCATAAAAGACGTTTTTGTCAATAAACGGCAAGGAGATCGAAAAAATATGAAAGAGAAAGAATGGACGATAATGATCTATATGGCGGGCGACAACAATCTGGCGGTTGATATGTCGTATGCGATGGAACAGATCAAACAGGCGGCGGGCAATGATGCGAAAAGCCCGAATATTTTTGTTTATTACGACGGCAATTCTCCTTCGATCCCGACTCTCTACTGTGATTTTTCAAATCCCGACGCTCCCGTCTATCAGCCTTCCTATCAATTAACCAACAAACTTTATCCGCCGCAGGAAATAAAAAGAAACGAGGACGCATCGAATTTTTATTCGCTGATAAATTTTGTTGATTGGTGCGTCAACACGGTCGAAGTCAAAAACGGCGACGAAGTGAGTTACGGTCGCCGCGCCAAAAGATACGCATTGATTATCAGCGGGCATTCGGCGGGATTTTTGGACAAGGGGTTGTTCAAGGACGAATCGGCGGAAAAGACGATGAGTATGAAATATCTCTATTCGCTTTTTTGCAGGCTGACCGATGACTGGAACGCTCGGGTCGCATACGCCGACAGTAAGAATGAAGAGCGGCAATATCATGAAATGCCGCCTTTGAGCGCGGAAGAATACGAACGGGAAACGACCGTTCTATTGGGAAAAAGACTTTCGATTCTCGGTTTCGACAGCTGCGTCATGGGAATGCTCGAAGTCGCCTACCAGTTTTCGCCGTTCACAGACGCAATGATCGCGTCCGAAGGACTCGTGCCGGAAGCCGGCTGGACGTATGGCAAAATCCTCGGCTGTCTGGCGCAAAATAACAAACTGGAGACAAGGAAAGTAGCCGAAAAATTCGTTACGGAATTTATCGAAAGTCAGGACGCATATAAGGTCGGCGGTATTTCGGTTGATATGGCGGCTTGGGATTTTACGCCCGAAACTGACCCGGACGGCTACATCCGGTATCCGGGAATTGACAATTTATTCGATGCCGTCATTGATCTGTCAGCCGCTCTACACGAATGTTTCAGCACCAAAAATATAATTTACCGGCAAATGCAGCGGATTCTTTTGCAAACTCATTGGAAATGTCAATCTTATATGTTCGATCAGAATATCGATCTCGGAGATTTTTGCGAACTTCTGAAAGAAGAATGCAAATCGCTTCTTAATGATTTTCAAAAAGTGCTTTCAAAAGATGAATCGGCGATGATAAAAAACCTTGTCAAGCAGTGTGAAAATGTTTTGAAAAGATTGAGTGAGTTTGTCATCATCAGCGGTTACAGCGGCGGAAAATATCAATACTCCAACGGAGTTTCGCTGTTTTTCCCCTGGTCGTATGAAACTTTTGAAACCGTGCGGAAAAACTACGAGGAACTCTGGTTTTACAAAAATACCGCCCCTGAATTTATCGGAAAAAGCTGGCTGGCTTTTCTCGAATTCTATCTGGGCGAAGTCGCCCGGCGCGGCTCGGACGAACCGCCGAAGCCGAAACAAAGATACCCTTGGGCGGCGTTTGACGAAGATGATTCGATTCACGAAAAAGCTTTATCCGCAACCGCAAGCCAAGACGGAAAACTCGGCACGGGACAAGGCAGATTAGGCACAGGTCAGGGAAGATTAGGCACGGGACAAGGCAGACTTGGAACAGGACAGGGCAGACTCGGAACCGGGCAAGGCAGATTGGGAACAGGTCAAGGAAGATTGGGAACCGGGCAGGGACGGCTCGGCACGGGACAGGGAAGATTAGGCACCGGGCAAGGGCGATTGGGAACCGGACAAGGCAGAATAATCGGCACAGGCTCGAACTCCTTCCTTGAAAGTTTGGAAACATTTAAAAATGTCTATACGCCGTGGAATATTTCGGGCTTTTCTAAAGAAACCGTTAAACAGGCGGATTCGGGAAGTAAGCAAAAGAAGAAATAATGATCGCAAGAAAAAAGTCTAACTCGATTTTGAGTTAGACTTTTTTCGGAATTTATTAGAAATTTTGTCCGGGTATGTTTTCGGGTTAAACGATTTTCGGAATCTCGGTCAGAGCAGTTAACCAAAATTAAAAATCAAACTCTCTGCAAAAAACTGCCTGTTACAAAAATTTTTCTAATCCGAAACGGCAGAGGACTTTCGACAATCGCCGTCGCTTTCAAATTTTCAAAACCGGAAACAAAAAACGGATCGTCGCAAGCCGGAACATCTTTTGTCCAATCGGGAACTTGCAAACCCATTTCTTTGCATAACATTTCGACGGTCGAAGCCAGAAGCGCGTCGAGTTTATTATTGTCAAAGACAAATGATTCGCTGACGGCTTGCAGGTTTTTATGATAACGAAAATCATCCACAAAATCGTAAAAATAAATCTTCCACCATTTTTCGTCCGATGTTATTTTCTCTTTTGTTTCCTTAATCGTAATCATTTCAACCTCTCGAAAATTTCCTCTATCTGAAATTTCGATTCCGGTTTTATTTCTTTATTCGGATAATACTTAGCCGTAATTTGCAAAACCTCTTCCGAATTTTTCAAATCCAAGTCTTTTATCAAAAATTCGACATCGTCCGAATCGAAACTTTCCGCTCTGAGTGCCAAAACCTTCATCGCCAAAAGATAATCGGCAGTCGGCGCAAAAACTTTAAGATTCGGAAAATCAAACAAAATTTTCTTTTCGTGTTCGACCACGAACATTTTGACTGCCAAATTCAGCCAGCCTTCATTCAAGCCGTATTTTTCGGCGATTTTGATGATTGCTCGTCGAATTATCTTGATCGGTTCAAATATCGCGTCAACATCTTTTGTCGCCGGACGCGCCTTAAAAGCCAGACACATTGCCGCGCCGCCGTAAATGCAAATTTCGCCAATTGTCTCGTTGGCGGCAAGTTCATCGTTTATTTCCGACAAATATTTTTCAATTTCTTCGGATGTCATTCTCTACAAATAACAAACTTCCTTAACCGCCGCGACGATTTTCGGAACGTCCGGCAGAGCCAGTTCTTCCAGATTTTTCGCATACGGCATCAGTGCTTCGGCGCAGGAAATGCGTTTGACGGGCGCGTCCAGATAATCGAAAGCATTCTCCATGATCTGATGCGAAATCTCCGCGCCGACCGAGGCGAACGAATGCGATTCTTCGGCGATGACAAGCCGATTTGTCTTTTTCACCGAACCCACAATCGTGTCAATATCGAGCGGTTTAATTGTGCGCGGGTCAATAACTTCGACCGAAACGTCGAATTCCTTTTGAATCTGTTCGGCGGCTTGAAGCGCGAGCGGCACGGTCATCGAACGCGCGACGATCGTGCAGTCAGTTCCTTCTCTTTTTACATCGGCAACGCCGAGCGGAATCGTAAAATCTTCATCTTCCGGCACTTCGCCTTTGAGTCCGTACATTCTTTCTTGTTCGAGAAAAATAACCGGATTGTCGTCGCGGATCGAACTTTTTAAAAGACCTTTCGCGTCGGCGGCGGTCGAAGGCATCACGACTTTTAAACCGGGAAAATTCGCATAAAACGCTTCAAACGCCTGCGAATGCTGCGACGAAACCTGATACGCCGAACCGTTCGGACCGCGAAAAACTATCGGAACATTGAATTGCCCGCCCGACATATAAAGCATTTTCGCCGCGTGGTTGATGATCTGGTCAGCCGCGAGAACCGAAAAATTGAACGTCATAAACTCGATCACCGGACGAAGCCCAGCCATCGCCGCGCCGACTCCGACCGCCGCGAAACCGAGTTCGGTGATCGGCGTGTCAACGACGCGCTTATCGCCGAATTCCTTCCAAAGCCCGCGCGTAACTTTATACGCGCCGTCATACTCGGCGACTTCCTCGCCCATGATAAAGACGTTTTCGTCTCTTAAAATTTCTTCGCGCAGCGCGGCATTCAGCGCATCGCGGATCGTCATTTCTGCCATAAAATTTTTATAAATCGTTTTCGCTTAATTCGGCTAATTTCAATAGATGTCTTAAAAGTCCGGTTTTCAAACTTTGATTTTTATGAATCGGAACGGAAATTCTCGCATCGTTTCCGCTTTTTCCATAAATATGATGACTGCCTTGAATTCTCAATAATTCCTAGCCGTTTTTCTCAAGCAATTTAGCAAGCTGTTTGCCCGAAAGCGTTTTCATATCGCAATTTCTACAACTCGTTCATTGCCGCTGATTTGTTGCGGCGAAATATCAACCGACAAACAGCCTTCGATTGCCTCGTAAAGATTTTGGAGAAGCTCTTCAAAGGTTTCACCCTGTGTCGCGCAGCCGCGAATAGCGGGAACTTCCGCCCAAAATCCGCCTTCTTCCGCCTCGTGAACAATTACCTTTAATTTCATATTCCAATTTCTGCCGTAAAATTTTCAAATTATTTAACTGTTTCCGCTTCCGTATCCCAGCAATCTCCGCTATAAATAATTAATATCGAAGGTTTTAATTTTGAACTATCTGTTTTTTTTACTTTAACGATTGCACGATATGGACGATATAACATCCCATCAAATATAACATCAAATTTGAAGCCGTATTTACCTTTCTTTATATTATCAAATTCAAAATAACCCTCTTCATTTGTAGTCGTTGTTGAAACAATTGTTTCTACATCATCAAGCTTAAACAAAAATATTCCGGCATTTGAATAAGGTATTTTTGATTTTACTCCTAGCAATATTTTCCCGTTTACTTTATTTACCTTCAAAGTTTTTATCGGACAAACGGCTTGCGAAAATGCGTTTGAAGTAAAAATTGAAAGTATCAAAAGTATAAAATAGGATTTCCTCATAACTTTTAGCTAAGCATAAACATCCGTGAAAAGTTCGCTCTCATCCGGCAGAGGACTTTCGTCGGCAAATTTCACCGCTCTTTCGGTTGCGTCTTTCGCCTGCTGTTCGATCTCTTCAAAATCCTTGTCGGTAAAAACTTTCGCTTCCTTCAAAGAATCTTTGAATAAAAGAATCGGGTCGCGTTCCTGATATTTTTTGATCTCATCGGTCGAACGGTATTTTCCGGGATCACTCATCGAATGTCCCATATAGCGATAAGCGCGGATTTCGAGAAGCGTCGGGCGCGATTCTTTTCTCGCTCGTTCGATTGCCCGAAGCGTCGCGTCGCGGACAGCCATCACGTCCATTCCGTCCACGAATTCGCCAGCCATCCCGTAGCCTTCCGCCTTTTGGGCGATGCTCGAAATGCTCATCGCGCGTTTTTGCGAAGTTCCCATTCCGTATTTGTTGTTTTCGCAGATGTATATGATCGGCAAATCCCAAAGCTCAGCCATATTCAAGGATTCGTGAAAAATCCCCTGATTAACCGCCGCTTCGCCGAAAAAGCAGAGCGTGACATTGTCCGTTCCCTTGTATTTCTGCGCGTAAGCCATGCCCGTGCCGACGCCGATCTGACCGCCGACGATGCCGTGTCCGCCGAAAAATCCTTTTTCCTTCGAGAACATATGCATCGAGCCGCCTTTGCCTTTGACGTTGCCGCCCGCTTTGCCGTAAAGTTCAGCCATGACGGCTTCCGGCGTGATTCCGGCGACCATCGCCTGAACGTGATCGCGGTAAGAAGTGATGACGTAATCGCCTTCTTTAAGCGCCATCATCGTTCCGACGGCGATCGCTTCCTGACCGATATACAGGTGACAAAAACCGCCGATCTTTCCGATGCGGTAAACTTCGGCGCATTTCTGTTCGAAGACGCGCCCGAGAACCATCTGGTAAAGCATTTCCCGCAGAAGTTCTTTGTCGAGTTTTTTGATCGCGGCAAGCTGTGATTTTTTTCGCTTGTTAAACTCCGCCTGCGCTTCTTTGACATCGAAAACTTCCGCTGCCGCTTTGTCCATTTCGTCCGCTTTCGGCGAAGCGGTTTTGTTGTTTCCGTTGGTCGAGCTTTTTGTTGTTTTTTTATCGTCGGTTTTTTGACTGGCTGCTGTTTTTGTCGGCAAAATAATCTCCTTCGATTTTGAATCTCAAAATAATGTAAAAGTTAAAATTTATTACTTTGAAATTATAAGCGACCGGATGCGATTTGTGCAAAATACTGAACACTTTATAATTTCGAAAACGACAAAAAATCAAATATTCTTTGCAAATAAGCGCGTCAGGAATAAAAATGGTAAAATTTTGCATCAAACAACTTGAGGCGTTTTTACATTTTAAATTGTTTACTTGAAATAATGTTTCCGAAAAGTTTTATCAAATTGTTCGTTATCGCGGCGGTTCTTTGTCTGCCCGTTTTCGCTGTTGCACAAAATCCGGTTTCGTGGTCGCTCGAATCGGACGCGAAAGGGAAATCTTTAAAGCCGGGCGAAAAATTTTCCGCCACATTAAAAGCCGCCATCGAGGGTAAATGGTATCTCTACGCGGTCGAACAGCCCGCGGGCGGACCTTTTCCGACAAAAATCACGGTCACCGAAAATCTTCCGTTCGAGATTGAAGGCAAAATTTCTTCGTCCGCGCCAGTAACGAAATTCGACCCGAATTTCGGCATCGAAACGAAAACTTTTTCGGAAAAAGCCGAATTTACTATTCCGCTTAAAACAACCGCCGAAACAAGCGGCGACGCTTTAGCAATAAACGTCCGTTTTCAGGTCTGCGACGACTCGGTTTGTCTGCCGCCGAAAACGGTTAAGGTTTCGTTTGGTGGATTTGAAGATGTTAAAAAGCAGACGGCAGTCAGCAGTCAGCAGTCAGCGGTCGGCAACGAGCAACAGCAAATAACAACTAACTCTCTAAACTCTCCGAACACTCCGAACTCTGAAACTCCGATCTGGAGTTTCGTCTGGCTTGCCGTCACGCTCGGCGCGTTGTCGCTTTTAACGCCGTGCGTGTTTCCGATGATTCCGATTACGGTTTCGTATTTTACGAATCACGCTGGACGCAGCCGCGCGAAAGCCGTGCGGCTCGCCTCGATTTATTCGATCGGGATTATTTCGACGTTTACGATTCTCGGAATGCTTCTCGCCATTTTTGTCGGCGCGGCGGGAATAAATCTTTTCGCGGCGAATCCGTGGGTGAATATCATCATCGCGGCGGTTTTTCTGTTTTTCGCTTTTAATCTTTTCGGCGCGTATGAAATAAATGTGCCGACTTCGGTTTTGACGAAACTCGACAATCTAACGCGCAGTAAAGAAGGCGAAGGCGGCGGCATCATCGGTGCGCTTTTGATGGGACTGACTTTCACTCTGACGAGTTTTACCTGCACGTCGCCGTTTGTCGGGACGATTTTAGTTTCCGCCGCTAACGGCGAATGGCAGATGCCGCTCGTCGGGATGCTCGCTTTTTCGACCGTTTTCGCTCTGCCGTTTTTCGTTCTCGCGCTCGTTCCGCAATACGTTTCGAATCTGCCGAGAGCGGGCGGCTGGATGAATTCGATCAAGGTTTCGATGGGTTTTCTCGAAGTCGCGGCGGCGATGAAATTTATCTCGAATGTTGATCTGATCTGGAACTGGGGAATCTTCACGCGCTCGTTCGTGCTTTCGATTTGGATCGCGCTCGGGATAATTTTGGCGATTTATCTTCTCGGAAAATTCCAACTTTTTCACGACACGAAACCCGAACGCATCGGCGCGATTCGTCTGCTGTCGGCTATTTTGAGTCTGGCAATTAGTTTTTATTTATTGACAGGTTTGTTCGGTGCAAAATTGGGCGAACTCGAATCATTTTTGCCGCCCGATCTCGAAAACACGACCTCGAAAGTTTTCGGCAAAACAAAAGACGAACCCGAATGGATCTACAACGATCTGGAAAAAGCCAAAGCGCGGGCTAAAACGGAAAACAAGCGCGTTTTCATAGATTTCACCGGCTACACCTGCACGAACTGCCGCTGGATGGAAGCGAATGTTTTTGTCAAAAAAGATGTCGAAGCGGAAATGAACAAATTCGTTCTCGCCAAACTCTTCACCGACGGCGAAGGCGAAATCTACGAACGCCAACAACAGTTTCAGGAACAGACCTTTCAAACCGTCGCTCTGCCTTACTACGCCGTCATCGAACCGGACGGAAAATTGATCTCGACATTTCCCGGTCTGACCAGAAATGTGAATGAGTTTATTGATTTTTTGAGGAGCAGTCAGCAATCAGCAATCAGCATTCAGTAAAAAGAGGTAACTCCCTTATGAAAAATTTTAGAGATTTGAAAGTATGACAAAAATCACATGAATTGACTTTATCTATTTATAAAATTACAAAAACCTTTCCCAAAGAAGAACTCTACGGATTAACCAGTCAGATGCGGCGGGCTTCGTCTTCAATTCCGGCAAATATAGCCGAAGGTTGCGGAAGGCAGGGAAATTCTGAATTCGCTCGATTTCTGCAAATAGCTTTTGGTTCTGCAAATGAATTAGAATATCATTTGATCTTATCCCGCGATTTACAATTTATAGATTCGGGTCAGCATCAAAAAATAGAAAATCAACTTCTGGAAGTAAAGCGAATGCTTGCGTCTTTACTTGCAAAAGTCCGCAATGAAATCTAACTGACTGCTGACTGCTGACTGCTATGAAAGTAAAAATCGAAAACTTGATCGAAGGCTTGCGCGAGATTCCCGATGCGGAGTTTAAATGCGATAACGTCTATCAATTTCTGGCGGAAAATCCGGTTGATGTTGAAACGATCGCGCCTTACTTTTTCTGGAGCGAAAAATTTTACACGCGCAATCTGATCTACAAGGACGAGCGGTTCGAACTGATGGCGGTTTGCTGGGAGCGCGGGCAGGCTTCGCGGATTCATAATCACGCCGATCAGATGTGCTGGATGACCGTTCCGGTCGGCAAACTTCGCGGGCAGAATTTCCGCGCCGTCGAGATGGACGAGGAAAAAGGTTTTTGTAAATTAGCCGAAACCGACATGTTTGATTTGTCCGATTGTCTCGCCGCCAAGGTCGAACTCGAAGAGCCGATCCATCAAATTCTTAATCTTTCAGAATTCAATGAGCGCGCCGTCAGCGTTCACATCTATTCAAAACCATTCAACAAATGTCTTTCCTACTGCCGCGATACCGATACATTTAAAGAAGTAAATTTATGCTACACGAGCATTCGCGGCGAGATTTGCGACGGGATCGAATTATAAAATTGTTTATTCTTCAAGGATGCCGACATTAAAAATATCTTCAACCTTACCCATTCCGCTTAATTTCATAGCCGCGTTTAGATGATTCGGGACATGCGCTAAAAATTTATAAATGAAGTGAGTTATTTCGTCGTTATCCAGCTTATCTATATTCGAATAAACTTTAACCAATTCATTTACATCGGAAATCCAGTCCGTCATATGAAATGAAATATCGTAAGCAGAATTTTTTGTTTCGTCCATCTCCTCGAAAGCCGTTTGAATTCTTTGTTGAATTCTTTTTTCGTCAAAAACAATTTCTTTGTTCATAATTTTTCGCCTTTGAATTCTGAAATAATTTCGATTTTGCCGACGATATTTCGATTAAATTCTTGCGACGGGATCGAATTGTAGATTTCCCTCCGTTTTTTACGCGCCGTCGAAAATGTATGCGACCTTGTATTCTTTGTTTTGCAGACAAAACTCACGCATCTCTTTGATTTTTTCGATATCTTCGCGCGTGTTGGTTTCCTGATTTTCAAAATTGTTTTCGAGAGCCTTGATGATGTGCCGAACGTGATGAGGTTCGAGCAGGTGAAAGTATTTTTTGCTCCAGGCTTCTTCCGAATCTTCGTCAACGGGCGGCATTATCTCATCCGACGTTTGAACGTCGCACGAATCGCTGTGGTCTAAAAATCCGCACATTCCGACGGGATCGAGACGAATTTGCCCGCCTTCAAAACAAAAATCCATTACGACGGAAAAAATCACGCCTTCGCGGTAATCTTCGAGGTGCTTCAGGAAATGTTTCTTAAACCAATCCGTGCCGTGCGGATATGCGTAGAGAAAGCCGGCGGCGACACTATGTCCATTTATAATTTCCTCGATCCGGTCGGTATTGGCTAAAAGATATTCCCAGAGTTCGTCGTCGCTCATCGCCGTAATTTTTTTGACGAGTTCGGTATTAAACAGATGCAAACGATCACACAAAACAGCCATAATTTAATCCTTTCGGCGCGGGAGTTTTTGATTCAGCATTTCTTCGACTCGCGGGTTTCGGAAGTCAATCCATCCCTGCCAATCCCAATCGAAAAGTTCGAGACCGCGAAAACGGGTTTTATACCGGTAATTCGGATTTTGTTTGTAATACGAGCCGAGATAATAGTAATGCATATTTTTTCCGAGCGCGTATTGGATTTCGCGCAGAATCGTGTATGTGCCGAGACTGCGCGAAGCCTCGTTTATATCCCAGAAACAGGTGTTCGTGACCATCGCAAAGTTGCCGACCTCGAAAATACTGCACGCGATCAGTTTGTCGTCTTTGAAAACGCAAAGCTCGGTCAGATCCGAAGGATACCAGCGAATATATTCGTAAGATTTGGCTAACGTCGTGCGCGGCGGTTCCTTATATCGCGCTAGATTATAAAAGAGATAAAGTTTTTCTTTTTCGGGCGTGATTCGGAGCGGTCGTATAACGGTTTTCAAATCTTCGTTCTTTTTCAAAACGCGGCGCAAACTCTTTGTAAACACGAATTCCCAGAGCTTTATCCGCGCCGGAAAAGATTTAACGTATCTGCCCTTATAATGGTCATAATTAGCGCGGTGAAAATCTCCATAACCGGAATGCCAGCCTTTCTCCCAGTAGGCTTCGATAAGCTCGCCGGTATCGCGCAGTTCAACATAGATTTGTTCTTCGAGAACAATCGTGTAAATGCAGTATATTTTGCTTCGGTAACCATTATTCCCACAAAACATAAAATAGCACACATAACACACCTAAGTGTATAAAAGCTTTTGAGATATGGCTACTGCTGAATAGCTCTTCAATAGCGTATACTTTCCATTTCTATGTATTGTGAAAAGAGTATAAGGGCGCATCACCATTACTTGAAAGGAACTGCTGCTGCCTGCTTCAGATCTTCAACAATCACAATTACATTGATGATTTCGTTTGTTCTCTTGCCAACAATCTTCTCAATTTTGTTATCTTTTCCTTCCACCAAGGCTTAGGCCAGTTCTGGATCACTAGTGAAAATCATGTTTTGGAAATGTTAATCGGTAAGAAATTTTTCCTTGACGACCTGGGCTTCCCTCTTGATCTATTGATTCTTTTAATTATGAAACACCTAATTAAACATTTGATTAAAAGTCAACTTTGGCTGCATGCTGATAGTATTTTTGACTGAGGTAAAGAAATTATCAAGTAAATTCTAATCTTACGAATTGATTTATTTTTAAGGTACTTGC
>JBGTSF010000001.1:48378-138765 GCA_041940425.1 Pyrinomonadaceae bacterium | reverse complement strand
TTAAGGAGAACGCAGGTAATGTCTTTTTATAACGGAATCATTACGAAAAAAATTCAGGAATCGAAAGAGTTTTACACCGGCAAACTCGGTTTTACGGTCAAGTTTGATGCGGACACAAATACAAAAGAAAATGTCTGCGGATAATTTTATTCGGGACGGCATTTGAAAAAGCGTCGTTTTCCGCCGTTGATTTGTTAAATCTTTCATCGCGTTTTACGATAAATAAACGGATGAAAAAATACGTCATCAAACGCGACGCGGGAAATCTTCCCGAACGTCTGACGCGCTATCGTCAGGAATTAAACGAGGAACAATTTCGTGCCGTGACCGCGCCGCCGAAAGCCGCTCTGGTCGTCGCCGGTGCGGGAACGGGAAAGACGCGCACGATCACTTACCGCGTCGCATATCTGATCGAACAGGGCGTTTCGCCGCAGAGGATTTTGCTGGCGACTTTTACCAATCGCGCGGCGCGTGAGATGTTAAAGCGCGTCGAAACGCTGACCGGCTCGCAAAACGTCCACCGCATCTGGGGCGGAACGTTTCACCGCATCGCCAATTTGATCTTAAGAAAACACGCCGTTTCAATCGGTTTTGAATCCAATTATTCTATTCTCGATTCCGAAGACGCGAAAGATTACATTAATCTTTCCATCGAAGAAGCCGCGATTGACACGTGGGCGAAACGCTTTCCGAAAGCCGAAATTGTCCAGAGTATAATTTCCTATGCGAACAACACCGACCAGCCGATCGAAGATGTCATTATCAGAAAATATCCGTATTTTGAAATGCTCACACAGCAGATAAAGCGCGTTGATTATGTTTTTCAGGAACGCAAAAAAGAACGCAATGTGATGGACTATGACGATCTGCTTTTGAACTGGAAACGGCTTTTAATTACCAAACCCGACATCGCCGATCTTTATGCCGAACAGTTTCAGCATATTCTGGTTGACGAATATCAGGATACGAACCGGCTTCAAGCCGAATTGATTGACCTGCTCGCCGTCAAACACCGCAACGTGATGGTCGTCGGCGACGACGCGCAATCAATTTTCCGGTGGCGCGGCGCGGAATTTACGAATATCTATGAATTTCCGAAGCGTTACCCGGAAGCCGAAATCTACAAACTCGAAACGAATTATCGAAGCACGCCCGACATTCTCGCGCTCGCCAATGTTTCGATTGCGAATAATAAACGGCAGTTTCCGAAGACTCTCCAACCGGTCAAAAAATCGAAAGGCTTTTTGCCCGCTTTGATTCCCTGCGTGGATGTCGAACAGCAATCGGCTTTTGTCGCTTCAAGAATTTTGGAATTGAGAGACGAAGGAACTTCGCTCGAAGACATCGCCGTTCTTTACCGCTCGCATTATCATTCGCTCGAATTGCAGTTAGAACTTACACGCCGGAATATTCCTTACCGCATCCAATCCGGCGTGCGGTTTTTCGAACAGGCGCATATCAAGGACGTGGTTTCCTATCTAAAGATCATCGTCAATCCGCGCGATGAATTGGCGTGGAAACGGCTTTTGAAAATGATTCCGAGTGTCGGCAATGTAACCGCCGCGAAAATCTACGAGCATCTCGCATATGCGGAAAATCCTTTTGCTTTGGTAAAAAAAGAAGATTTTAAATACCAGCCGCGAGCAAAACAATCGTGGCAAAATTTTGTCAAACTGCTCGAACTCATCACGTCGGACGAAAACCGCAACCAGCCTGCCAAACAAATCGAACTGATTTTAACCAACGGCTACGAACAATATTTGCAGGAAACTTTTGAAAACGCCGAAGCCCGCGCCGAAGATTTGCGCCAGCTCGCGCTCTACGCTTCGCGCTACGATACGACCGAAGATTTCCTCTCGGAACTCGCCCTGCTTTCGACCGAACGCTTTAAAGAACCGACCGCCGTCATCGCCGAAGATGTCGTGATGGGCGGCGAAGAAGACGAGCTTTTAACCCTGACGAGCATTCATCAGGCAAAAGGCGCGGAATGGAAAGCCGTCTTTATCATCTGGGCGGCGGAAGGCAAATTTCCAAGCCCGCGCGCCTTGAAAGAATTCGACAGCGAAGAAGAAGAACGCCGCCTCTGGTATGTCGCTTTAACCAGAGCAAAAGACGAACTCTATCTGACCTACCCTCTGATGATGATTGATTATTCGCGCCAAACCGTCCTCCAAAAACCGTCGCGTTTTATTTTAGAAGTTCCGCCCGCGATGTTCGAACTCTGGAGTCTTGAAGAATCCGCGCCAAACTTCGACGCGCCGATCGAGATGGAAGATAAAAAGCAGGAATTTTTGAACTAAACGAAATAAAATTTATTGTTTGCCTTTGAAAAGTCGGATAAAATAACGCTTGATGAGCAAAAGCAATCTGGCATATAAAACCGAGCCTTTGACCGATGAGGAATATCTCCGCGTCGAGCGCGAAGCGTTTGAAAAAAGCGAGTTCATCAACGGCAGAGTCGTCGCAATGGCGGGCGCGAGCGAAAATCATAATGTGATTTCTTCAAACGCATTCGGCGAAATTTGGACGCAGACGAGAAAAGGCGACTGCCGCGCGTTTTCGAGCGATATGCGCGTCAAGGCGAAAAAGGGAAATTATTATTATCCCGATATAGTCGTCGTCTGCGGCGAGAGAAAATTCGAGGACAGTAAAAAAGACGTTCTGCTCAATCCGAAAGCGGTTATCGAAATTCTCTCGAAATCAACCCGGCTCAAAGACCGCAACGAAAAACTCGATTCCTATATGTCGCTCGCCGATCTGACCGATTACGTCCTCATCGAACAAGACCAACAGCGAATCGAACATTTTATAAAGATCAGCGAAAAGGAATGGAAAGTAAATCTGCTCACCGAAAAAAACGACCACCTCATTTTAGAATCAATTAACTGCGAAATCACGCTTGAAGAAATCTATCGTGAAGTAAAATTTTCCGAATAGTTTTTGAAATTAAAACCTAAATATAGAACCAGTCTGAGTTTTTACAAAATTCTAAAACTTTACGGAAATTATCAATCGTTTCAGTTTCAAAATCTTTTTCAGTCAAAGTATCTGCTCTTTGATATAAATCTTGTGCTATTAATCTCTTTTCTATCTTATTGGCTGTTGAAATTCCCATATAACTGCTATTACTTATTTTAGAAAATTGTGGCTCAAATTTATGATTTCTACTTAGTAATAGTGTTTTGAAATCAGTTTCCGAAAATAAGTCTTCAATGCCAGACCCTTTCATTTTTGGAAAAGCTTTAGGTATTGGAATTTCATAGAAAAATTTATCATCAACTCCATAATCGGACTTAATGATATCTTTAACTTTTCCAGTATCAATAACTATTTTAAAGTCTATCCCTTGTGAAATTAGAAAAGGAATAATACTAAGAATTGTTGAGTCACCTCTTGCAGGAGCGACATTAATATCATCTACTATTTTTAGAATTTTATTGAAGGCATGCAGATAAAGTAAATCTGTGATTCCTTCCGTTATAATTACATTTTTTTTTATACCTAACTGATTCCCATATCTAAAACCGATAGCATCATAAATAGGTTGAAGTGCTAAATAATCACCAGTATTATTTGGTTGATTATAAAAATGATTTTTCACGGAAATATAATCATTATTATCAACACTCATTAAACGCACACTTGAAAGATAGTTAATATCTATTAAATATTCTGAATGAGTAGAAACAATAACGAGATTTCCCTCTTTACCTAATTGTTGTAAAAATCTTAATAATAGTTTTTGTGCTGTTGGATGGAATCCGTTATTAGGTTCATCAAATAATAAAATAGTTCCTTTTATTTCTGTAGTGATTCGATAAAGATGATATGCAAATAAAAATTTTGTATTCTCGCTGAGATGTGAATAAAATGACGGTTTTCCATCTGTGTATACAGTGATTTGAATTCCTTCTCCTGGTGAAACACCTAAATCTATTTCAATTAAATCTTGTTTATCAGAAGAGGTTTGATTCTCGTTAACTCTATCAGTTAAGATTTTCACTTTTTTATTTAAAAACTTTTCAATTTCACGTCGTTTTTTTGGATCATTTGTTTCCAAAATAGTATCAACTTTATCAGAATCCAGATACTCAATAAATCTTTTTTCAAAGCTTTCACTACTATCTTTCCAATTATGCTTAATTTCGTTTGGTAATGATGCATTTAGTGAGTAACTATCATCAAAAATTTGTATTATAGGAAATTGTAGAAATAGCACCTTTTCAAATGTATTTGGTGTTATTTCTAATCGAATCTTTTGACCGCCTACTCTAAATAAACCATTATGATCTGTAGCGTTACTAATTAAATTACTTATTTCCTCTCTTCGTTTTTTGTATTTAGAGAAATCTTCTTGTATAAAGTGGTAAGTGCCATCTTCTAATTTATGAATCTCGACTTCCTGCTGAGAATTTAGTTCATCAATTAAATTCTCATAAATTAATTTCGAATTTTTAACTAACTCGTTAATTTCTGTAACAGCATTTTTTGCTCTATCATTTATATTTTTATTTCTAAACTCAGACTCTAAATCTTCATTAAATTTCTCAAAGCTCAATTTTTTGCCGTCAAATAAAAATTTTGCAATTAATTTTGACTGTTTTCCTGTGTCAATAAAATTCTTAAACCTAGGGGTATTTATGGGAACTTTGCCAATTCCAAAGCAGTTAATCGCGTTTAGCAATGAGCTTTTTCCAGAACTGTTACGACCAATAATATAAATAAGATTATCTTTTGTATTATGAAAATCTATTTCATTCGAATCTTGAAAGCCAAAACAGTTAATAATTTGAAAAGAGGCGAGTTTCATACTTTAGTCTTATTATTAGGATTATTTGGATACTTAAATTCTTTGATATAAATAGTTCAAATAAATTTTTGTGTCAACCTCAAACTTCGTACATTAAAATTACAAATCAATAAATTAAAAATTTTTCTTGACACGAAATCGAAATCGTTGTAAAAAGTTGATTATTATTTAATTAAACAGCACAAACAAGGGCAGTTCTGAGGATAGAAACGGTTAATTCACACGGCGCAGAATTGTTTTTCCACTGATCTTTTCACCGGTTTTATTTATGGAAACGCTCCCGCGCAGTGTCCATTAACTCCTGTAATCGAGATAAATTTAAGGTTTGGTTTGACGGATTTTCTGCTGACGGGCGCAGATGCTCTGCGGGTTAGTGCGGATGATTTGCGGACGAGTGCAGACGACTTGCGGATGAGTGCAGATGACCTGCGGATCGGGTAAATTGACTTGCTGATCGGTTCAGACGGCTTGCGGATGAGTGCAGATCGTTTGCGGATCGGTTGAGACGATTTGCTGATCGGTTCAGACGGTTTGCGGACGAGTTTAGAGCTTCTGCTGATGCGGAAAACGATTTTGCCGACCTTAAATAACAATAAACATTAAGCTAGTGAATAAAAAGTAAGACCTTGAAAATTATGTCCCGGAGGGACGTTTTGTCAATAGCCCCGCGATTTATCGCGGGGAATGTTTGAATATAAGGTTGCGAGTCCCGCCGGGGACGAAAGAATCTGCCGTCCCTGACGGGACTCGCAACCTAACTTCGTTTAACCCCGCGATAAATCGCGGGGCTATTATCAAATGCTCCTACGGAGCAAAAAAATTCGGTCTTACTTCAAAAAATTTCAGTCTTACTTTTTGTTCACTTCCAAATTTCACTTTAAGGAGACAAAAATATGACTGACAGAGAAACAAATATTCAGGATATGTTTATCAGCACGGTGCAGTTTGACGATGTGAACAAGGCGGATTATGCCCATTTGCCGGATGCGAAGGCGAATTTCGATATTGTGCGGGAAGTGATCGGCAATTTGGAAACGGCTTCCGCCGCGCAGGTTTCGGGGGCGCGCGGTCGGGCGGTCGAGCAGAAATCCGTGCTGGCGGCGGCGATCCGGCGCAAGATGAAGAGATATTCGCGGACGGCGCGGGCTTTGAATATTGATGATCCGGGTTTTCGCCGCCTGTTCCGCATTCCGAATGACAATAATTACCAGCTTATACTGGCGACCGCCCGCGAATTTGTCGAAGAAGCGCGGCGTTTTGCGGCTGATTTTGCGCGGCTCGGCATTCCCGCGACGCTGGCGGACGAACTCGAAGCCGACACCGAGGCTTTGGAAGAAGCGATCAACGCCAAAGCCGAAGCGCAGATGGAAACCGTCGGCGCGACTGCCGGAATTGACGCGGAGATCGAACGCGGAATGACCGCCGAAAAAATTCTCGATTCGATTATGCACAACGTCTATTTCGACGATCCCGTCAAGATCGCCCAGTGGACGACCGCGCGGCACGTCAAAAAAGCACCGAAAAAGAAGGACGGCGACGACGAACCGCCCGCTTAGAAACAGTAATAAACGAACGCAGGTTTTCTTCGTCGCCCTTGCGCTTAATTTGCCGTTCCAGCTTACTTTTATTAAATTTGTTTGAACTTGTAAATTAAGGATTGACTTGACTTCTGACTTATGTTACCGTAAATTTCATTCAGATATAGGGAATCGCCCAAAAAGTTTTGAGATGTAAAATATTTTCATAGATATTATGACATCTTGCCGTAGCTTTTAGTTTTCTAGATCGGTTTTTCAATGACTTTAGAGAAGAGCGCAGTTTACTCTTTTCAGTCAAACTCGCAAATTAACGAACAGGATTATGTTAATTAGAGGCTCCTACAATTTGAAAAGAATCTACAGAGAAACTTCCACCGAGTTTCCCTTGAGGTATCGGTCTGTAAACTCGGCACGGAGTATTTTTGATACCGGAAATTCAACTTTAAATTTAAGCAAAAGCGGATTATTCAAGTATTTGAGTATTCCGTTTTTTTTTTGAAAAAACGATGGTTTTGAATAGATAAACCAAAAAAAACCTGATTGATAATTGGCGTTATCAATCAGGCTGTCGGTTTATCCTTATGGAAACGGAATGTTTCCGTAAAGATGCGAACCATAACAACTCTGCATCTTACGTCATTCCGTTTCCATAAATCAAGCGAACAATAAATGTAAATGGTATTTGCCGGATCGGCGCAATTGCGCAAATCCCGGTAAAACCGAACACGCTTATACAAGCGGACGAACTACAGTTTAGACCAATAAAAAATAAAAAACCGTTATGATGAACAAAAAAGGAAAATTAATAGTAATCGGCTCCGGGATAAAATCCATTGCCCATTTTACGCTGGAAGCCCAGGCGCATCTTCAACAGGCGGACATCGTCCTTTACGCCGCCGCCGATCCCGTAACCGATATGTGGATCGAAAAGCAGAATCCTAATTCCTTCGATCTATACCAGTATTACGGGAATGACAAAAATCGAATCATTACCTATACGCAGATGATCGAGCGGATCATGGAAGAGGTTCGCGCGGGCAAGTATGTGTGCGCCCTGTTCTACGGTCATCCCGGGGTTTTTGTAACTCCGTCGCACAACGCCATCGAATTGGCGCGCAGAGAAGGTTACGAAGCGGAAATGCTGCCGGGCATTTCGGCGGAAGACTGTCTTTTTGCGGATCTCGGAGTTGACCCGAGCATACCCGGTTTACAAACTTACGAGGCGACCGACCTCCTGCTGAGAAAGCGTCCGATCAATACGGAAATCAATGCCGTCATCTGGCAGGTCGGCTGTGTCGGCGACATCGGATTCAAGTTTCACGGTTACGAGAACGACAAATTCAATGTCCTGCTCGACTATCTGGAAGAATTTTATTCGCCCGATCAGGAAGTCATCAATTACGTGGCGAGTATGTTCTCGATGTCCAAAGCCAAAATAGAAAAGCATAAACTTTCCGATTATCGAGACCCGGAGATTGCCAAATCGGTGAGCGGCATCTCGACCTTTTTTATTCCCGCCGCAAAAATGACCGTGAGCGATGCCGAACTGTCGAACAAACTCGGATTGAAAACCGGCAAAGCCCGTCCCAATCCGCTTATCTGCGACCATGAAATTTATCCCAAATACAAGAGAATCGCCTTAAAAAATATTGCCGAGCATCGAATTCCCGAAGGCTATAAGTTTAGTCACAGCTCGAAAGCCCTCTACGATCTGGTCAGCACGCTCGCGCTGGATTTTCGCGAACTGGATAAGTTCAGAAGCAATCCCAATGCCTATCTTAAAGATATTCCGGGACTGACAAGTCACGAACGGCATATGCTCAGTATGCAGCACCACGGCGCGCTTCGGATGTTGTTCAAGAGGGACGTTAATACCGAAGCGGAAGCATTCGTCGAAGAAGCAATTAAAAATACCGCTCTTGCCAGGGAATACGCGGCAAAACAAAAAACGGAACATACGGCACTGAAAAATAAAGAAATCAGCGCCAGCGATTACGAAGCCCGAATTGTCAAGTGGTTTTTAGATAAAGGATTTGCGACCACCCCGTCAGCCGTTACGCGGGCGGCAAAAATGCTGGAGATGCCCGACAACCTGAATTTTTCGGGGGAATATAAATGCACGTTGTCGGAAAACAAGAACCGCAAGGATTTAACCGTTCTCGTAGATACGCGGCAGAATCTCGTCAAAATTGACAATAAGGTAATCCCGGAGCCGCTCTTCGGAGGAGATCATATCCTCTGGCAGTATTCCGAAAACAATCAATCAACAGCAGTCTTTACATTTTCGAAAGAAAACGGCGCGATCAGGCTGAACGGGAAATATGCTGTAAATAATCCCGTTTTACCTGAAACATTCAATCTTACGGGAATCAACGAAAACCGTAATTAACCCAAAAACGACTTTAGAAACAGTTGTTAAAAAATTTAAGGAGATCAAAATATGAGTACAGATTATTCAGGAAATTACTTGTCATTTATTCAGCAGCAGGATGGGACGTGGGCAGGCGGTCCGGTAGTCGTCGTCAATACTACCGACAAAACGATCTCATTGGACGGCGTTGAAATCAAAAATCCGACTTTTACGCCCCTGACGGTCAACTGGCTGAGCAGTTCCGGGAACGATTCTTCCGGTTCGATCAGTTTTTATACGAATAAGGGACAGAACGGATTCATCGGAAAATTTGCCGAGGGCAGTTCGAGTTTACCGTCGGGTAACAATTTTTCGGGAATTTCCTCGTCCGCGCCGGATAACCTTTCTACCTGGAACGGAACGTATAATACGTTTGTCCCGGACGGATCGAAATGGAAAGCGGACAGCACGCTCACCATCTCGGCGCCCAATGTTTCCTATAACGGAAAAGATATTTCCAAATATATTTATCAGGGAATGAGCGGCGGGACGGCGAATTTAGATCAATTATCGTGGTTTACGTCCGGCGGCAATGCCGACAATGCAATTATCGAATTTGCCAAAGACAAATCCGGGTATTTGACCTTCTTCGGCGTTAAATGGGACAGCGGCGATCCGCCGGCTCAGAACAATTTTATCGGAACCACTAAACCGACCCCCGAACCGCCGACAATCCAGGTCGTTCTTGCATTGATCGTTAACGCATCAACCTCCGAAGTAACCGAAGTGTCCGAAGTGTCCGAAGTATCGGAAGTAACCGAAGTAACTGAAGTAACTGAAGTAACCGAAGTTACCGAGGTCGAAGTGGTCGAAGTGGTCGAAGTGGTCGAGGTGGTCGAGGTGGTCGCCGCGGCGGCGGAAGAAGAAAATAAGGCAAACCCGGATGAAGAAACCGACGAAAAATCCAATGCCGATGAAGACGCTGAAGCTGCTGCTAAGCTTTCACGAGAAGATTACGAGAAATAAAACCGCATCGGTAAATTAATGACCGGGAGATCAATCGTCCTGAGAATCTCAGGACAATTGATCTCTTATCATTCGAAGATTGGTATCTGTTTAACCCTTATTATTTGAAGATAATCTAAAGCTGAAAACGTCTGATATGTTCGCATGACTACAATCTTTAAATACGATACCGGCATTTATCAATTCCGTGATTGGGCTGTATCGGTTCTCGGCTGGCAGGAACTGGAACGACTCGGCGACAAACAACTTGTTAACGTCAAATCTCCCGGGAATCGTATCTATCAATTTACCAAACTGATGAAGGATGCCTTCTGGCATGATGAATCAATCAGACGGCTTTTTGCCCGGTTCGTCGAAATGGAAGTCGCTCCCCGGATTGATTTTGTGCCGTGGCTGGAAATTCATCCGAATTTTCGGGTTCACGAGGCGGGACAGGAGGCGACTTCTATCTTTCACCGCGATCGTGATTATCTTATGGAAAGAGGCTCGTTAAAGATTTGGCTTCCTTTTACGCGGGTATCGAAAGGGGGAACTTTATGGATCGAGAGCGAGGAAGGCAAGGGCGATTTCCGCCCGTATGAAATGGAATACGGCGAAGCGTTATTGTTTGACAGTTTAAACCTCGAACATGGCTGCCGCTTCAACGATTCCGGGTCGAGCCGCGTCAGTATTGATTTTATCATTCGCCTGCATCCATGGTTAATAAACAAATGATCCAAACTTTTAGTTATAAACGATGGCGACCTACGCCGAATATCGCCAACCGCACCGGCGCGGCTTTTTTTACCCCCGAATTCGAGCGTCGAATCCCGATTCGGAGCGACGACGGCGTTTTTACTATCGGTTCTTGTTTTGCAAGAAACGTCGAAGCCTTTTTGAGAGGTCATTTCAATGTTCCCAGCCATGTGCGCTTTGACGATGTCCCGGAAGATATTCGGGCGATAAATGACAACTCGATCAGGAACAGGGTTTTATGGCACCGCTATAATGTTTTCTCGATTCGTCATAGTATCGGATGGAGCTTGGAGCCGGAAATGTATTGCGGTTTTTCACGGTTAATGGCTGTCGGAAACGACGGCTATCTCGATCCGTATGCCGGCTGCCGCGATATTCTGCCGCAGGCGGATGCCGAACGGATGGTTCAATGGATTGACGGGGTGTTCAAATCGCTCCGGCAATGCCGGATCGTGATCATCACGTTAGGTCTGTCCGAGGTTTGGGAAGACCTCGAAACCGGGCTGGTTTTAAACTGTTCCCCGCTCAGCGAAATGTGGAAAGCCTATCCCGGTCGTTTCCGAAACCGGTTAGCCGGTATTCTTGAAACGATCGAGGAGCTGGAAAAAATTTACCGGATACTGGAACGTCATTGCCCGCGGGATTTTAATATTATCGTAACCGTTTCGCCCATTCCGCTGTCGGCAACATTCCGGGACATAGACATTGCCGTGGCAAATGCGGCTTCGAAATCCATCCTTCGCGCTGCCGCGGAGGAATGGACGAGCCGCCATGAAAACGTTCATTATTTTCCCAGCTACGAAATCATCTTGAGTTCCGAGGCTGGCGCGACCTGGACGGAAGATTTTCGTCATCCGACCGTCAATTCCATCGAGCATGTTATGAAGGTCTTCCTAAATGACTTTATTGACCGGAGTCCTGTCTAAAATTTGTAATTTGCTATGGCTGAAAACAGGAACTATCGCCGAATGTTTGCCGACGGGACTCCGATGCCGGTTCTCACTTACGATCCCGCAGAAATCGGTCTAACCGACTGGGCAAAGTCGGTATTTGGAGTTGAAGAATTGGAAAATCTTCATCTTCTGCCCGACCCTGTTGTTTTTAAAAACTACGTAGAACGTTTATATTTCCGGGTCAATCAGTTAAAGGATAATGTCAATGCGATCAGCGACGCGCTTGTGAGAATCAAGGACGAAGTTTTAGTTCCATTTGTCGGTGAAATAGATAGATTTCAAATTCCGCCGAGCATTCGCTGTCATCTGGCGGGTGCCGGAACTGCTTCCGCTTTTCACAAGGACGGCGAATCGAAGTATGGCGTTTCCGCTAATTCGCTGAATTTATGGATTCCTTTAACCCGGACATGGGGAAATAATTCGATTCACATCGAAGACGGTATTGATTCCAAAAAGTATCGCGCAATAGACTTAAATCCGGGAGAGATACTTGTATTTGACGCATATAATCTGACACACGGTTCATATCCGAACGATACCGGATCGTCGCGGGTCAGCATTGACATCCGTTTTGTTCCGAAAGACCTTACGGTCGCGCAACAACTCGGTGTGTATGCAGGGTGTTAAATAAAAATCCCGGGCATATAAATCCGGCGTTAGAAGCTGAACACAAAAATTTTTAATTCAAAATTGAATTTTTCTGACAAATGCAGTCATTCAAAAAACTCGGCGCACCAGGATAAGTAAGCGCATCCGAAGTCAATCTCAAAAACAAGGAAGGTAAAACCGCCCGCGATCAGACAAGCGATGAAGAGGTCGAAAAATTGCTCGAAAGCTACGGCGCGCGAGGCGCGACCGGTGAAAATTAAAATGGATGTGTATTTTCCGATTCAAATTCTTTCCGTCAAATCAAGAGTTTTAACAAGTCATTTCGCAAGTTTTAGGCGGATAAACAACTTAATCGGCTCTGTCCGCAGAAAAAAGGTTGTAAATTTTACGTAAAAGGCGTATTTTTAATTTACAATTTTCAAAGTTTTTTCAAATGCGTTCACATCGTTTCGGCTCGTAGTCCAAGAGCCAAGACCGAACGGGTTGACGAAAAAAAAATAATTTGCAGTTAAGTTCTTTTTATAAAACACAGGAGGGAAATTTATGAAAAAATTGACCGTAAAAAGCCTGACGACCGGCTTTTTACTCTACGCGATGATTTTATGTGCCAATCAGACGGTCTTTGCCCAATTGCACTGTCAGCTTTCGGGCGCGCCGATTATGGTAACGGGTTCGCTGACGGCTGCCGATCCGATCCAATCGGGACGCACTAACCGAAACGGCATTACCGGCTCGTGTCCGACCGGAAAGACTAACACGCTTTTTAATGCGGATATGGTCGTTCACGACGCGCATAACTTTACCGCGCCGGTTACGGGCTGTGCGGAAATATTCTTTAATGCCACCGCGTGCGGCGGCGCGACGACGCAGATGGTCGCTTATTCCTCATATAATCCGGCGACTCCGGGGAATAACATCATCGGCGATTTCGGATTCAGTACGACCGGAACGGCATCGTTTTCGTTTCCCGTAACCAGCGGGCAGATGTATACGCTCGTCGTTCACGATATTCTGGAAGCGTCGAATATCTTCTGCACGAGCTACAGTTTTACCATTCAATATCGAACGAGTTGTCAACAGCCGGGCTTTGACCGCGCCAATGACGGCAATGCCGATCTTGCGGTCTTTACGCCGGGCGCGCTCGGAATGTGGTCAAATATGGTGGCAACGGGCGGCGCGGTCGAAACCCGCCAGTTCGGTCAGACGGGCGATACCGTAACCATCGGCGATTACACGGGCGATCTTTTGACTGATCTGTCGGTTTACCGTCCGTCCAACAATACCTGGTATTACGCTACCAATCAGGCAAATCCGCCTTCGCAATTTGTCGGCGTTCCGTGGGGCGTAGCCGGAGATAAACCCGTTCCGGGCGATTACGATGCCGACGGCAAAAACGATATTGCCATCTGGCGACCTTCGAACGGGCATTATTATGTCCTGCGTTCTTCAAACAATACACTGCAGACGCGGCAATGGGGACGAATGGGCGATACGCCGGTCGTCGGAGATTTTGACGGCGATCATATCACCGATTTCGTGGTTGTCAGACCGGATCAGGCAGGCGAACCCAATCTGGTCTGGTTTATGCTGCAAAGCAATTTCGGTTTCGGCTTCGGGCTGTTCACGCGCTGGGGACTTCCCGGCGACATTCCCGTTCCGGGCGATTACGACGGCAACGGCAAATCCGACATCGCCATTTTCCGACCGACGACCGGATTGTGGGGAACGATTCCGAGTAATGCTCAAAACGCGATCAACACGGCGCGCACCGGCGTGCAGTGGGGAGTTGCGGGCGATATTCCGCAGCCGGCTGATTACGACGGCGACCTGAAAACGGATTTCGCCGTTTTCCGTCCGAGCAGTAATACGTGGTTTATACGCAACAGTTCAAACAACACGGCAACGATCACGCCGTTCGGCACGACCGGCGATACTCCGGCATCCGCCCCGTATCCGATCACGACCGTTCCGTAACCCCGGCGGAAAACAAAATAAAAAACCGGAGAGTCTTTCGCGGCTTTCCGGTTTTTTTTTAGATTTTAACGCAAAGACGCAAGGACGCGAAGACGCAAAGAAAAATAAAACTCTTTCTGTTTTTGCTTTTTTTAATTTAAAAACCTTTGCGCCTTTGCCTCTCTGCGACTTCGCGTTAAAAATCTTTCTTTTCTAGTCCAACTTTTCTTAAAATCAAATCCGCCGCCATTTTTCCCGATAACAGAACTAGCGGCATTCCGCCGCCGGGATGCGCCGCGCCGCCCGCGAAATAAAGGTTATCGATGTCTTTCGCTTTGTTCGGAATGCGTTTGAAAGCCGACCAGATTCCGTTTGAAGAAACGCCGTAGATCGAACCCTTGTTGGCGCGGTAGAGCAATTCGAAATCTTCGGGCGTGATAAATTCTTCAAACCCGATTGAACCATTCAAATTTTCCAGACCGAATTTTTCCAATTTTTTAATGATCACTTTGCGGTACGGCTCGGCTTCAAACTGCCAGTTGACCTGCCAGCGCATATACGGGACATTGACGAGAACAAAAAGATTTTCGCCGCCCGCCGGTGCCGCGCCCGCGTCCGTTACGGACGACGCGCAGACATAGATTGTCGGATGCGGTGTTGGAATCCGAATATCGAAAATATGCCGAAACTCCGTTTGGTAATCGTCGGAGAAAAAAATATTGTGATGCGCCAGAGCGGGAAATTTTTTATTTGTGCCGAAAAGCAAGACAAAACCGCTCGACGACGGTTCGCGCTTTTCCAATTTTTTGTCGGGAAAACTTCTCCGGTCTTTTGCTTCGATCAATTCGCGGTAGGTTACGACCGCATCGGCATTAGAGATGATAAAGTCAGCAAAAAGAAAATCCTCGTCATCGAAATCGTTTTTGATTTTGACGCCCGCCGCTTTCCCGTTTTCCACAAGAATTTTTTCGACTTCCGCATCGAAAACGAATTCGACACCGAGTTCGCGGGCGAGTTTTTCAAGAGCTTTCGGGATCTCATAAATACCGCCGCGCGCATACCACGCGCCGAAACCGAATTCGACAAACGGAAGCAGGGCGAAGGTCGCCGGAATCTTGTAAGGCGACGAGCCGCTGTAGGTCGCAAAGCGGTTGAAAAGCTGGCGCATTTTTTCCGACTTGAAGTAGTTTGCGTTATGACGGTCGAGCGTTTTCAAAGACGAGATTTTCAAAAGCGCGGGCAGATTTTTCGCCGTCAGAAGTTCGCCGAGTTCATTAAACGGTTTGGACAAAAATGTTTTTTCGGCGATCTCGTATTTCGCTTTCGCGTCCACGAGATATTTCCTGAAATTTTCAACGTCTTCGGGCGCGATTCTTGCAATTTGTTCTTCGGTTTTTTCGAGGTCTTGCGAAGCGTCGAACCGCGTCCCGTCCGACCAGAAATAGCGGCAGATCGGATCGAGCCGTTCAAACGTCAGATAATCTTCCAGCCGCCTCCCGCAAAACTCGAAAAGCTCTTCGAAGACGTGCGGCAAGGTAACGAGCGACGCGCCCGTATCGAACCTGTAGCCGCCGGATTCGATGAGATTTACTTTTCCGCCGACGACCGCGTTTTTTTCCAGAACGGTCACGGAAAAACCGCTTTTCGCCAGACGGCAGGCGGCGGAAAGTCCGCCCAAACCGGCACCGATGATGATGATTTTTTTCACTGGATTTATTTAACAGCAAAGTCCGTCATCGGCGCAATGAGCAAAGAATTTTTGCCCGCCAAAGAATGTGAAAAGACGCGGAAAATATTTCGTCCGCAGATAGACACGGATGATTTTTTGATTTTCAGCAAATCTTTTAATTTATTCATAAAAATCCGTATTCATCTCCGGTTTATCTGCGGACAATTTTTCTTATTTTCGCATCTTTTCGCGTTTTTCACGGGCGAACAAATAAATCTTTCGTAAACGGCGGCATAAAATTATTCGCGTAAATTTATGAAAAAAGTTAACGGCTGTTATTTTTGTTGAAATAATTCGTGATAGAATGCGAAAAATTATTTGATTTGAAATTCTTTAGCTTCTACATCTGATAAATTATGAAATATTGTCCTGTTTGCCAAACCCGTTACGACGAAGAGATTATGCGTTTCTGTACGAAAGACGGAACGCCCCTGATTGACGAAGACGCGCCTAATTTTGTCGAGATGCCGAGCGAAGATCTGGAGTTGAATGAAGAAGACGATTTCGGAGAGCAAACCGTCATTCGCCGCAAAACGCCGGAGTCGGAAACGACCAATGTCGAACCGCGCGAGGGAGAAACTTCGCAGAGAATGGTTATTCCGACTTCCGAAACCCCGCCGGCAGGTCAACAGGTTCGCCCCAAGCAAACGGCTTCGCATCACCCGTCGCCGCCGCCGAAAAGAACAAGCACGGCGGCGGTCGTGCTTCTGACGATTCTCGGGACGATCGCCGTTCTCGGCGGCGGACTCGGCATCTATTGGTTAATGAGCGGCGGAAACAGTTCCCCGGTTGCCAATTCAAACACGAATCTCAATACCAATCAGGATACGAATCTTAACACGAATCTCAACATTGACAATTCGCTTTTTAATATCAACGGCGATGTCAACGCAAATGCGAATGCGAACGTATCGCCGTCGCCGACCAAAACCCCGACGCCTTCGCCGTCGCCGACCAAAACCCCGACGCCTTCGCCGACTCCCGACGAAGACGATGACAATACGAACACGGATAATTCAAACAGCGGCGCGCCCGTCAACACGCGACCGACCGGAACGCCGACCGCGCGACCGTCGCCTCCGCCCGCAAATACGCCCGTCAATGTCGGCAATATGAACACCCGCGCCATCTCGCTTGCCAAACCCGTCTATCCGGCGGCGGCGCGTCAGATTCGTGCCGAGGGACAAGTTCCCGTTCAGGTAACGGTTGACGAGACGGGCAAGGTTATTTCCGCCAAAGCGACGAGCGGACACCCGCTTTTGCGGCAGGCGGCGGAAAATGCCGCCCGCAGTTCGCGCTTTAATCCCGTCCGCGTTTCCGGTCAACCGGTCAAATCGGTTGGAACGGTCGTTTATAATTTCGTCAATAACTAGGCAGCTATCTCAAAAATAATTTTTTACGCCGCGTGAGCGGCAGTTTGAATTTAGGATTGGTTGTGTTTTAACGCACGGCTAAAAGCAATGGCTGAATCTTGTCGCGTCAGTGACAATTGAATTATTCGACAATGTTTATCAGCCGTCGCTCACGCGACGCAAAATAATCTATATAACTCGACCGTGTGTTAAAACACAACCAATCCTAAATTCACAATATCGCTACGCGATTAATTTACTATTTTGAGATGGCTTTATCTCAAAAATGTTCTTTATGATTTCAGCTTTCGGACAAAGCCAGAGCCATTTCGACCGCGAGACGCGGATCTATCACGCCCCAGCCTTGACGGTCAACTTCATAACCGGGAAGGCGTTCGGCAGATAATATGAGGATTTTTTTAATCTGTTGGGGCGTTAAGTTCGGATTTGCTTCGAGCATCTGCGCGGCGACCGACGAAACTATCGGCGCGGCGAAGCTTGTTCCGTCAACGTATTTGTAGTGTTTCGTGATGACGTTTTCCCTGACCAACTTTAAAGCGATAATTTGCCGGATCGAATGCACCGGGCGGTCGAGCGCGGCATCGAGTTCGGCATCAACGCCCGCGTTTTCTTTGATTATTTCGTGCAGTTCGTCGTCGGCTGATTTGTCCAATTTTTCTAAAAGTTCGGCTTGCTGCGCGGTCGGCGTATTCGGCAGAATCGGCGCGGGAACCCAGATCGAAGGCGCGATAATTTCCGGTTTCTGCAAACCGTCAGCCGTCGGACCGTAAGACGAGCGATACATTCCGCGATGCGCGCGGTTGATCGAGTTTTTATCGTCGAGACCGCCGACCGAGATCGCCGACGGCGCACTTGCGGGCGGAAAAACCGGATGCGTCGGCAGATGTCCGGCGTTGCCGACCGCGCAGACGATTGTAATGCCTTCGGCGACGCATCTTTCGACCAGAAGCGACAGCGAATCTTTCAGATAACTTTCCTCGAAATCGCCGCCCGCCGAAATATTCACGATCTTTACGCCGTATTTTTCGCGGTTTTCCAAAACCCAGAGCAAACCCGCTTCGATGTCGGCTTCGGTGATCCTGCCCGTCTTTGCTAATTTCACCAGCACGACATTCGCATCCGGCGCGATGCCGCGATAGAAACCGTTTGAGAGAATCCCGTTTCCGGCGGCGACGACCGAGGTCATCATTCCGTGCCAGCTTGCGACATCCGGCTGAAAGAGCGTCGAATGATCGCCGTCCGGTTCGGTCATATTCCGGTAGCCGATGATGCGGTTGTCCGGCGTGGTCAGATCAACGTGCGGGTAAAATCCCGAATCGAGAAACGCGATTGTCACACCTTTTCCCGTAAATCTTTCGTCCGAATCGAGCCGCAAAGGTGTCGAAAGAACAAACGAGCCGTCCTTGTTCATCGCGGCTTCATTTAAAATATGTTCCTGAGCGCGTTCAAACAGGCGCGTGCATCTGGCACAGACGGCTTCAAAATGCTGCGTGTCGGGCGCATTGGCGCGAATGAGTTGCGCGAGCGTTTCGTCCATCGCAATAAGCGGCACGAATTCGTGTTTCACTTCGCGCGAACAAACCGGACAAACCTGTTCGCCCGCCGCGATGTCGGCGGTCGTTTTATGTCTCGAAACTAAAGGCGATTCTTGCGGAGTCATCTTTTATGAGCATTTAAGTTTTTCATAAGTAAAAGTTAAAATCAATTTGGGTTTAACCACGAACAAACACGAAAAGACACGAAATAAATTTTTGTTTTCTTTTTTCGTGTTCTTTCGTGTTTGTTCGTGGCTCAAATATCTATGAGCAGAAAAAAGATCGGCATTGCATTTTCCGGCGGCGCGGCGCGCGGATTCGCGCATCTCGGTGTTTTAAAAGTTTTAGCCGAACATAATATTCCGATTGATTATGTCGCCGGAACGAGCGCGGGTTCGATTGTCGGCGCAGGCATTGCGTGCGGTCTTTCAATCGAAGAGCAGATCGCCATCGGGAAAAAAATGAGCTGGTTTCGGATGACGGGATTTTCCTATTCGGCGAAGGGAATTCTCTCAAACGCCTCGATGGGCGATTTTCTGACAAAACATTTCCCGTATAAAAAATTCGAAGAACTGCCGATTCCCTTTGCGGCGGTCGCCTGCGATCTGGAAACGGGCGAGGAAATCGTTTTGAAAGAAAAAGGCGATCTCGTCACGGCGATCCGGGCGAGTTGTGCGATTCCCGGAGTTTTCGCGCCGGTCGAATCCGACGGCAGGCTTTTGATTGACGGCGGCGTGGTTTCGCTCGTGCCGACGCGAGCCGTGCAGAAACTCGGCGCGGACATCATCATCGCGGTGGACGTCAACGCCTGCGGCGCTTCGTATTGGGGAACGCCTTCGACATTCTTAGGCGTGTTTTTCCAATCGGCGATGATGCTTCTGCGGACAGCCGGAAAATCCCAGCATTACCGCGCCGACGCGGTCATCATTCCAGACATCGCGCACCTCAGACCGGACGAGATCGGTAAAATGGATCAATTCATCGAAGCCGGAGAAAAAGCCGCGCTTGCAAAAATTGACGAAATAAAAAAGCTGATCGAAACGGCAAATCAAACAGAAGCCTAATTATCCATTCATAGAAAACACGTGTGAAAACGGATTTTTTTAATCAGTATGAATAAAAAAAACTCCGGGATGAATAAAAAAAACTCCGGGATGAATGAAAAAAACTCCGGTATGAATCACCGGAACAGCGGGATTGGTCAAAAAAACATCGGGATGAATAAAAAAAACATCGGTACGAGTCTTCGGAACATTGAAATTGATGGAAAAAACTTTGAAATGAGCTTTCGAAACTCTGAAACTAAGCTCCAAAATCGTGTTTATCCGTGGGCAATTTTCTGAAAGCCTTTTGTTTTTGCTTCCGAATCAGGCTAAATTTATTCTGCAAGTTTTAATACAAATCTATTTCAGGAGTTTTTTATAAAAATGAGTTTAATCGAAGAAATATGGGCGCGTGAGATTTTGGATTCGCGCGGCAATCCGACGGTCGAAGCGGAAGTTATCTTAGAAGACGGAACACGCGGACGCGCCGCCGTTCCGTCGGGCGCGTCAACCGGCGAGAACGAAGCGGTCGAACTGCGCGACGGCGATGACGCGCGTTATCTGGGCAAAGGCGTTTCGAAAGCGGTCGAAAACGTCAATGAAAAGATCGCGTATGAATTGGAAGGTCTTGACGCGCTCGACCAGACATTGGTTGACGAAGCGATGATCGCGCTCGACGGCACGGAGAATAAATCCAACTTGGGCGCAAACGCGATTCTCGCCGTTTCGATGGCGACCGCACGCGCGGCGGCGGCGTTTCAGGAAATTCCGCTCTACCGCTATATCGGCGGCACAAATGCGAAAACGCTTCCCGTGCCGATGATGAACATCATCAACGGCGGCGCGCACGCCGACAATAATGTGGACTTTCAGGAATTTATGGTGATGCCGGTCGGCGCGGAAAGTTTTTCCGAGGCTTTGAGAGCGGGCGCGGAGATTTTTCACAATCTCAAAAAAGTTTTAAGCTCGCGCGGTTATGCAACAAGCGTCGGCGACGAGGGCGGTTTCGCGCCGAATCTGAAATCGAACGAAGAAGCCATTGAAACTATTTTAGAAGCGATTGACAAAGCCGGTTACAGTGCAGGCGAAAACATCATGATCGCGCTCGATCCCGCGTCGAGCGAATTTTTCAAAGATGGAAAATATATTTTCAAAAAGTCTGACAAGCGTGAATTGACCAGCGAACAGATGGCTGATTACTGGATCGAATGGACGGAAAAATATCCGATCATTTCCATCGAAGACGGCATGGCTGAAAACGATTGGGACGGCTGGAAATATCTGACGGAAAAGATCGGTAAAAAAGTTCAGCTCGTCGGCGACGATCTTTTTGTGACAAACACGAAATTTTTGCAGAAAGGAATTGACGAAGCGGCAGCAAATTCGATTCTTATAAAAGTCAATCAGATCGGCACGCTGACCGAGACTCTCGACGCGATCGAGCTGGCAAAAACAAATAATATGACCGCCGTCATCTCGCACCGTTCGGGCGAAACGGAAGACAGTTTCATTGCCGATTTAGCGGTTGCGACGAACGCCGGACAAATTAAAACCGGAAGCCTTTCGCGTTCGGATCGGATCGCAAAATACAATCAGCTTCTGAGGATCGAAGAAGATTTGGACACTTCGGCGCGTTATCCGGGACGCAAGGCGTTTTATCAAATCAAAGGTTAAATCGAATTAGCCACGAACAGACACGAAAATTGCACGAAAGGAATTTGAGTTAAACTTTTCGTGTTCTTTCGTGTTTGTTCGTGGCTAAAAATCTATGAAACGGATTCTCGTCATCGGCTCGTCGGGCGCGGGCAAATCAACGCTGGCAAAAAAATTGGGCGAGCGGCTCGGCTTAAAAATAATTCATCTCGACAAAATTTATTGGAAACCGAATTGGACCGAACCGACGAAAGACGAATGGCGGGAAACGCTCAAAAAAGTCATGAGCGAAGACGCGGCGTGGATCATGGACGGCAATTTCAGCGGCACGCTCGACATAAGAATTCCGGCGTGCGACACGGTGATCTTTCTCGATATGCCGCCCGCCGTTTGTATTTACCGTGTGCTGAAAAGAGTCGCATTTTCTTACGGAAAAACGCGCTCCGATATGGCTGATGATTGCCCTGAAAAATTCGATTGGGAATTTTTGAAATGGATCTGGGATTTTGAAAACCGTTCGAAAGGGAAAATGGAAAAACTTCTCGAACAATATGAAAATGAAAAAACGATCATCCGTTTGCGGTCAAAACGCGAGGTCGAAAACTTTCTTGATAATCTGAAAACGGGTAAAGTAAAATCTCTCTGAAATGTTTTTTATCATCGGCACAAAATTTTTTACGTTCGGCTCAAGCAAAACGCCGGATATGATTCGCTGTTCCGAGTGCGGAACGCTCGCACAATTTACCGAAAAAACCGGAATGCGTTTTTTGACTTTGTTTTTTATCATCCCGACAATCCCGCTGTCTGGCAAGAAAAAAATGATCGAATGCCCGAACTGCAAGACGCGGTTTCAGACAGAGTTATGAAATATTTTATTTTCAAAGTTTTTCTTTTCTCTATCGTTTTTCTTTTTTCATGCAGTGAAAACAGAAAGCCCGAAGTTTCAATTCCTGACCTAATGCGTTATACAAATGTGTTTTCCAAACACATAGACCCGCTTAATGAAAAATACGGAATTGAAAAATTAAGAGAAAAATTCTTTTCGGATGATGATTTTGAAGTCAGGATTTGGGTGTCGGCTTTTGAAGATGATGGTTTGATAATAAGTAGAGCCGATAAGGAATGGTCAGCGATAGCAATAAAAGAAATTGATTGTAAAAATTACGGCTATCCGAAAGACAAATTGTATGAAATCGGGAAAATAAAACTTTCTGCTCCCAAATCGGGTTGGGAAAATGCTTGGCAAAGATTAGTCGAAGCGGGAATTTTTGATCTGCCCGGTTCGGACGATGTTTCTTATATTGACGGCGCCGGATATATTGTCGAAACGAATCGAAACGGTAAATACAGAGCTTACTTTTACAGTAATCCGCAACATCAAAAAAGCGATGAAGCTAAACAAATGATGAGAATCGGGGAGATAATTGCCGATGAATTTGGATTGAATAATTTTAAAATCGGCTCTCTTTGTATTGAAAGATAATGCAAAACTTAGAATGGAAACGAGGCGAATTTACGATCAGCACGGACAGAAATCTTTTGCAATTGGACGCGATTCATAAATTTTTGACTGAAGAATCTTACTGGGCAAAGACGCGCACGCGGGAGCAGACCGAGACGGCGGTAAAAAATTCCTTGCCTTTTGGGGTGTATAAAGGCGAAAATCAGATAGGCTTTGCGCGTGTCGTCACCGATTACGCGACATTTGCTTATCTCGGCGATGTTTATATTTTAGAGGAATTTCGCGGACAGGGTTTAAGCCTTTGGCTGATGGAAGTAATAATCAATCACCCCGATTTGCAGGGCTTTCGCCGCTGGATTCTGGCGACGAAAGACGCGCATACACTTTATGAAAAATACGGTTTTACAGAATTAAAACATCCCGAACGCTGGATGGAAAGGGCTGCGCCCGATGCGTATTGAAGAAATTCATATTCCGAATCTGAAACCCAAATCAAATATGAACAACGGACAGAGAAGACCGCTGGCACTTATCATTCTGGACGGCTGGGGCTGTTCGCCGCGAGCCGAAGGCAACGCCGTCGCGCTGGCGCACACGCCTTTTTATGACGAGATTTCGGCGAAATATCCGAAGACGACTCTGGCGGCGGCAGGACTTCGTGTCGGTCTGATGCCCGATGCGCCGGGAAGTTCGGAGGTCGGGCATCTCAATATCGGCGCGGGACGCATCGTGCAGACGGACGTGGCGAAAATCTCGAATGCCGTCAAAACGGGCGCGTTTTTTGAAAATCCGGTTTTGAAAAATGCCTTCGGTCGGGCGCGTGCCGCAAATTCTTCGGTGCATCTGATCGGACTTCTGTCGGACGGCGAAATTCATTCGATGCCGGAAAATCTTTTTTCGCTTCTCAGAATGGCAAAGCGGGAAAATGTGCAGAATGTTTTTGTTCACGCCATCTTGGATGGGCGCGACGTTCCACCGCGAACCGCCGATATTTACACCGAAGCTCTGGAAATAAAATTGGCGGACATCGGTGTCGGCAAATTGGCGACGCTCTGCGGGCGGTTTTACGCGATGGACAGGGAGCAGAATTGGGAACGCACGGCGCGCGTCTATACGATGCTCGTTCACGCCGAGGGCGAACGCGCTTTTGATCCGGTGAGCGCGATTCGCGGCTCGTTCCTGCGCGGAATTTCCGACGAATTTATCGCGCCGATAGTTTTGGAAGAATCCGCCGGAATTCCGGTTGCGACGGTCAAAACCAGCGACACGGTAGTATTTTTCAATCATCGCGGCGACCGTATGCGCCAGCTCGTCAAATCGCTCGCGGTCAGAGACGAAACCGATATTTCGTCGCTCGGCAAACCGCAGATCGAAACCGTCTGCCTGACCGAATATGACCGCAGTTTCGGTCTGCCCGTCGCTTTTCGTCCCGACGAAGAGCCGAATGTACTGGCGCGTGTTTTCGCCGAAAACGGCATTTTAAATAGCCGCGTTACAGAAACCGAAAAATACCCGCACCTGACATATTTTTTCAACGGCGGCATCGAACTCGAACACCCGTGCGAACAGCGTTCGCTGATCCCTTCGCCGAAGATGACGAATATCGAAACGCATCCCGAAATGGCTTCCTTCAAGATCACCGACAAACTTCTGAGAACAATGGAAGCGGGCGAAAACGATGTTTTTATCGCCAACATTCCCGCCGCCGATCTGGTCGCGCACACCGGAAATCTGGAAAAAACCATCGAAGCCGTGCAGTATGTTGACACCTGTCTCGGCGGCATCGTCGAAAAGGTCCGACAGCTCGGCGGCATCGCGGTCATCACTTCATCGCACGGCAACTGCGAAGAGATGGCGGATGTCATCACGGGCGAACCGAAAAATTCCTACACCGCCAATCCCGTCCCGTTTCATCTGGTTGACGACCAGATCAACGGTTTGCAGTTAAGGGAAAACGGCGCGCTCGAAGACATCGCGCCGACGATTCTCGGAATTCTCGGAATCGAAAAACCGAAGGAAATGACGGGAAACGATTTAAGATTGGAAAATTGATGGCGTATAATCGAAGCGATGATTAAAGAGATTCGTTACAAAAATTTCAAAGCCTTACGTGATGCGACTTTGCCGCTCGGACGTTTTACTTTAATTGTCGGCGCGAACGGAACGGGAAAAACAACGGCTATTCAAGCATTAGAAATTGCTAAAAATCCCAGAAAAGTTTTTTGGGAAGACGTGGCTTCAGTTGGCGAGCAAAAACCAACTTCTGTTTCTTTTCAGGAAGTAAAAGAAAAAAAATCAAACGGATTTGGGTTTGCTGTGATTAATTGGAATGCAAATGGAGAATCTAAAGGAGATTTTCTTAAAAGAACTAATGTTAATCCAAATACATATACAGATTCACTTACAAACATATTTGAGAATTTTAAAAAATTTTCTTTCGATGCCGAGAAAGTGTCCGCACCTACATTGATAAAACCTAACATTGAAATTGAAGCAGATGGAAGAAATTTGTCTGGAGTACTATTGCAATTACAAACCTCTGAATATGAGAGATTTGAGGAATTAAATAACGAAATTCAAGTTTGGTTTCCAGAATTCGATAGGATTATTTTTGAAATCCCCGAAGATGGTAAGGTTTCTTTTTTATTAAGAAGCACTTTTGGAAAACATAAAATTAAAGCAAAGGATTTATCCGACGGAACTCGGCTTGCACTTGCTTATCTAACACTTGCTTACTTGCCGAATCCGCCGAAAATCGTTGCGTTTGAAGAACCGGAAAAAGGTATTCACCCGCGCCTTTTGGAAAATATTCAGGAAGCGATGTATCGGCTGGCGTATCCCGAAAATTACGGAGAAAAGCGCGAGCCGATACAGGTTATTGCGACGACGCATTCGCCGTATCTGCTCGATCTTTACAAAGACTATCCCGAAGAAATCGTTATTGCCAGCAAAGACGAAAACGGCGTTCATTTTGAAAGATTGATTGACCAACCGCACTACAAGGAAATTATTCAGGACGCGCCTTTGGGCGAAGTTTGGTATACAGGCGTTCTCGGAGGCGTGCCTGTGCAGTTATGAAAATAACGATTTTTAGTGAATCGCCAACCGACGAAGCGGCTTTGAAAATTCTCATCGAAGCAATTTTGGAAAAAGAGATCGAAGAAATTCCACGCCCGAACACACTAAAAAGCAGAGGTTTTGCTTCGGTCGAAAATGAACTTCCCGTCGTTATTAAATCAGTTTATTACAAAACGGATGTAGAAGGTTTGGTAGTAGTCTATGATTCGGATGATACGCCTGTTCATCAAAAAGAACATCTGGAAGAAGAAAATGAAAAATGCAGATTTTGTTTTTTACAAAGAAGTATTTCAAATATCGTAAAAAATCTCGGGGAACGCCCCGTTAAAATTCCTTTGAAAATTGCATTCGGCGTTGCTGTTCCTTCAATCGAAGCATGGTATTTGTGCGGCAAAAAATTAGATGTCAGCGAAAAAGCTTGGAAAGATAAATTGGCTGGTGAAACGGTGCGTTATGATAGAACAAGTTTGAAACGAAAAATTTACGGCGAACGACCGTTTAAAAGAAAACAAGTTGAAACTGCCGTCATTGAAGCAAAACGATTGGCGCAAAATCTTGAGCTTCTGGAAGAAAAATTTCCTGAAGGTTTCGGAAATCTTGTGAGAGAAATTAAATCATGGAAATAAATAAAAAAAGATTTGTCATAAAATTTCTTTTAATCATCTGTGGTTTCATTTTTCTTTCTGCTTGTTTTAATTCAAGCCAAAACGAAAATACTCAAACAAACGAACAGCCCGCTTTTGAAATTCCGACTCCGCAGATCGATCTTACAAAACCTCTGGAAATTTCCGAACGACCGGAAGATGTCGCGCTGGCGAAAAAGATTGATGAGATCATTGAGAAAAGCGAATTTTCAAATGCGCGGTGGGGCGTTTTTGTCATCAGTCTGAAAGACGGGCGCGTTCTGGCGGCGCGGGATGCGCGGAAACTTTTTACGCCCGCGTCGGTGCAGAAAATTTTGACCTCAGCGGTCGCTTTAGACAAACTCGGCGCGGATTTTCGTTGGAAAACTTCCGTGTATGCGCCGAAAGAAATTGCGAACGGAACGCTCGACGGCGATCTGATTCTTTACGGTCAGGGCGCGCCCGACCTTGCTAATGAAGGAATCGAGCAATTAGTTAATCAGCTTCAGTCGAAAGGTTTGAAAAGAGTAAAGGGAAGAATCATCGGCGACGAGAGTTATTTTACGGGCGACACGCTCGGCGAAGGCTGGACGTGGAACGATCTGCAATGGTATTACGGGGCGGAGGCTTCCGCGCTTTCGATCAATCTGAATCAGGTTTCCGTCGCTCTGCAAAACGGCGAAGCGCGGGTTTCGCCCGAAGCGGATTTTGTCGTCGTCAAAACAAAAGTTCAGCCGAATACGAGCAATCAGCCTGATTCGCTCGGCGTAAAGCGCGAACCCGGCGAGAATAAAATTTATGTCTGGGGCGAAGGCAAAAATCTCGACGTGCGGGTCGCGGTCGAAAATCCCGCGCTCTGGTCGGCGAAAATTTTGAAAGACGCTTTGATAAAAAAAGGCATCGCGGTCGAAGGCGATGCGCGAGCGGCGGATTGGAAATCGGAAAACAAAACGGATGTTTCCAATCTGACGGAACTTGCTTCAATCGAAAGCGCACCGCTCGCGGAAGTCATCCGGCGAATGAATAAAGATTCGGTCAATCTCTACGCCGAACTGATCTTGCGAACGCTCGGCAAACGATTCGGAGCGGACGCGCCGGTTGATGATCCGAAAATGCGTGCCGTGCGCGGCGACGATGCGGCGGGCGCGGCGGTCATCAAAAAATGGCTGGCGGAAAAGGGCGCGAGCTTTCAGGAAACCGAAACGATCAAGGACGGTTCGGGACTTTCGCGGCTTAATTTCGTTACGCCCGAAACCGTCGGACGCGCTCTCATCGCGGCAAGCCAGATGCCCGCGGCGGAAAGTTTTAAAAATTCCCTGCCCGTCGCCGGAACGGACGGAACTCTGCGCGGTCGGCTGACAAACGCGCGCGGAAAAATTCTCGGCAAAACCGGCTCGATTGCTTATGTGAACACTCTGGCGGGCTACGCGAACCGTCAGGATGAAACGCTCGCGTTCGTTATTTTATGCAACAACGAAACGCGCAAGGCTGACAGTTCCGTCGTGATTGACGCGATCGCTTCGGCTTTGCTGAATAATTGATTTAGCCGCAAAAAAGCGCAGAAAGAACAAAAGAAGGAAAAGTTTTTTAATTATACTTTTGTTTTTTTGCGGCTATTATCTAAAGAAAAATCCCATAAAGAAAAACAGCCAGAATAGGATCAGCAGAAGCAGCGGGACGGCGGTCGAGAGCAGGAGACAGCCGAGGTTAGCGTAGCTGTCCGCATCATAGGGCGGCGGGCATTTCGGGCAGAATTCTTTGCTTGCGAGAAACGGGCGTTTGCAGGTTTTACAAATCTTTAACTGCATTTTTTAATTCAGATTAGCACAAATCTTTTTTCGTTTATATGTTTTTTGAAGGCGCAGATATTTTTCTATTTTCCGAAAATCGCTTTTATTCTTCGCGCTCAAATGTTACAAAATTAGAAAGACTGAAAAATGTATCGAGCAAGGGAATATGGGGAATAAAAAAGCGGTCTTTGACCGGAAAAAGGCGAAGGAAACGATTGAAAAAGGCAGACGCGCCAAATGGTTTCTGCGCAAGGGAACGAAATCGCGCGGCTTTTTTTACGTTGATAAAAACGGAAAGAAAATAAAGGACGAAAAACATCTCGAACGGATAAAATCGCTCGCCATTCCGCCCGCGTGGAAATATGTCCGCATCTCGCCTTCGCCGAACGGGAAACTGCAGGCGGTCGGGATGGACACGACGGGAAGAGTTCAGTATCTCTACAACGAAACGTTTCGCAGAAAACAGGAAAAAAAGAAATTTCAAAAAATCGAACGCTTCGGCGAGCATCTGCCGAAGCTGAGAAAAATCACTAATGAACATTTAGAACTCGAAGGTTTCCCGCGCGAAAAAGTTCTTGCCTTGATGACGCGGCTGATAAATTCGCTTTACATTCGTCTCGGCTCGCCGCACAGCGTTAAAAATTATAAGACCTACGGCATCACGACCTTGCAGAATCGCCATCTCGAAATAAAGCGCGGCGGGCGGCTCGTCTTTACGTTCGTCGGCAAGCATCACATCAAACACCGCAAAATTCTGGTTGATAAAGAAATCTCCGCCGTGATGAAGGAATTGCAGTCAATCGGCGGCGCGCGAAAACTTTTTAATTATCTGGACGAAAACGGAAAACCGAAGCCGGTAAAATCGAGCGACATTAACAATTATCTGAAGGAAGCGACCGCGCCGGAATTTTCCGCCAAAGATTTTCGAACGTGGGGCGGAACACTGCTCGCCGCGCAGGAACTTGCGGAGATCGGCTGCTGCGACGACGAAAATCTTTTGAAAAAAAACATCCTCAAAGCCGTAAAAAATGTGGCGGAGCATCTGGGAAACACGCCGTCGGTCTGCCGCGCTTCATACATTCATCCGGCGGTCATCAAATCTTATGAAAGCGGTTTGACGATCGAGGAATTCACGCCGAAGAAAAAACGCAAGATCAAACGCATAAAAGCCGAATACGAGCCGGAAGAATTGGCTCTGATGAAACTTTTTCAAAACGGGGATCAGAAAAAATAGCTTTCTGAATTGTTTTCAGCATCTTCTGAAATAATTTTAGAGACTCCTGAAAATGTTTTAGCGACTCCTGAAACAATATTAGGGACTCCTGAAATCATTTCAGCAACTCCTGAAAACTTTTCAGCGTCTCCTGAAATCATTTTAGCAACTGCTGAAAACATTTTAGCAACTCCTGAAATGTTCTCAGCAACGTCTGAAATACTTTTAGAATCTGCAGCCTTTGGCTCTTAATTTGTGTTGCTGAGGAAAAAATCAGTTCCGTAGGAACAAAGTCAATAGCCCAGCCATTGATGGCTGGGGGGCGATTAAAAATATCGCCGCTAGTCCTATAAGGACGAAAGATTTCTGTCGTCCTTACAGGACTCACATCATAAATTAACAATTTTCCCAGCCATCAATGGCTGGGCTATTATCTAAAGTCCCTTCGGGACAAATTACCCGACAACACAAATTAGGACACTACCAAATTTTTCCGCAAATAAAAACTCGGAACAGATGACGAAAATTTCATCTGTTCCGAATTCTAAAACCGAACCGCCAAAAATTTACTTTCTCAAAAGCACGACGGGCGATTGCTCGGCATCGCGCATTTTGGCGTAGAAATCTTTGACCTGCTTGTAATTTTCGACCGGGATCGTCGTCCGCGTGGTCGTCAGATGGCGCGTGAAATAGAGCTTGTTTTCCTTGACCTCGTAGCTCGTCGTGTATTTTCCGAACGGTGTTTCGAGATTGACCGCGTCCGGCATTTCGTCAACGACGAAACCGTTGGGCAGATTGAAAACTACCGTTTCCTTCATCGCCTGCGAAAACAGCATCACCGGATGCGAGCGTTTTTCTTCGGTCAGAAAAAGCCCGTTGCGCCTGCCGACGATGACGGGTTTGAAAACGAGCAGACGATTCTGCATCAATTGACCGTAGCGCGAAGCGACGAAATCAACGTCGAGGTCGAAACCCGCGTCGGCGTGGCGGTCGGCGGTTTTCATATCAACAAGCTGCGCGCCGGTCGCGCCGCGCGTCAGCCAGCCTTCGATCGCCTTACGGTAATCGGAAGACGAAAGCGAGCGGAACTCACTGCGAAACATGGTCGAGGTTTGACCTAGAGCGATTTCCTTGATCTTGCCTTTGATCTCGCCCTGTTCGTTGAGGCTGACCTCGATCTTTCTTTCCAGCAGATCGGTTTCGGGCGGCGTAACCGGCATTCTCGTCAGACCGCCGTTTTCCCCGGCAATGATCATCGCCAGACTGCCCTGCAGATGATCGGGCAGGTCGCCGACCGGCGTGTATGGATCGGTCGCGTCGAAGATCAAAAGCCGTCCGAGCTTTTCGTGATTGATAATGGTCGGCGCGTTCGTCTCACTGCTGACGCGGACGGCGATGATGCAGTGATTGAATTGTCCGGGCGAAGCCCATTCCGGGCGCACGAATGTCGGATCGCCCGAAAAAATGGCAATCGGGTAAGCCTCGATCTTCAAAACACGGAGCATCGCCCGCATCAGATTCGCTTTGTCCTTACAGTCGCCGTAGCCGCGGCTCATCACCAGATTCGACGGGCGCGGACGAATGCCGTTTCCGTAGCCGACACCGATGTCAATCGAGATATACTGCAAATCCTGAACGTATCTGCCGATGGCGCGAATTTTTTCAAATTCGGTTTTGGCATTCGCCGTCAGTTCCCGCGCCTTGCCCGCCACCGCGTCGTCAATGATGACCTGCGGGTCGTAAAGCCCGGTTTCCCAGCGCGAAACGTCAATCCAGTCGGCAAAGGCTTTGCTGACCGCTTGCGAATCGTTTTCGGGCTGATAGTTGATCGCCAGCCAAGGCACGAGATTATTGACCGACGGGCTGAGCGGTTCGGATTTGATGTGCGGCAGATTTCTCAGTTCCCAGACATAGTTCGTTCCGTTGACCTGCGGTTTGATCTCCGCGTGATTGAACGTAAGGCTCGACGCTTTCCAGCCCGCCGGAAGATTCAGCGTGTAGCGCGAGAGCATCGTCGGCAGATCGTCCTGCGAAAACCATTTTTCCTGAAAGTAAAGCGGTCGCTCTTCGGAAACGATCGTATAGCCGAAAACATATCCGGCATCCGCGTCGTCTATGCCGCTGATGATCTTGACGCGACCTTCGTTATAAACATCGTCCGGGTCGGAAATGACATCCACGACCGTGTTTTTGTCATATTCCTTGGTCGTGCCGTTCGGACGGATGAGCCATGCTTCGATGCTCCGCACTTTGCCCGCGCTGACCAGATAAAAAGCGGTCGCAATGGCGTTTCGCCTGCCTTCGCGGGTCAAGATTCTGACCGCGTAATTTTCGACCGTCACGATCCTGCCTTCGTTTTCGAGCGTAACGACTTTTTCGTTATGCAGGACGACCGCCGTAACTTCCTTATCAAACGACGGCGTTTGCGTCGAAGCCGCCTGCTTGAGCCAGTTCGGCGGCGTATCGCCGGCAAAGGCGTTAAGCGAAAGCAAAAATATAAAACAGAGCGTAAAACTTAAACGAGGAAATAATTTCATAATAAACTCCTGAAAAAAACGGAGCCGCAAGGTTTGAGCAGTGCGGCTCGAAAAGCGAAAAAACTAATTTTGTTTCAGCGTGATCGTATGCGCGTCGGCTGTGTGAAAAGCGTCAAACATTCCCTTCAAAGCCTGGTATGACCTAACGGGAAAGAAATACCTATTGCCGCCGCCGAAATGAAATTTTCGCTCATATGTCAAAGTATTGTTTTGCGAATCGAATTTAATATCAACGTCGAGCGAACCGATTCTTTGATTATCGGCAACCGGAGCCGGTCGCTCGGCATTATCCAGAACGAATCCTTTCGGCAGTTCTATTTCGATTTGATCCTGTTCCGACCACGGATAATGAAAATAGATGTCGTATTTTCTTTCGGCGGTCGAAAACAGCGGGCTTTTTCCATACTCGAAAAATCCGGGCTGTAAGAAAATCCGTTTGCCGGTTTTCTGCGCGTAATTCGGAATGCTAACCTTGTATTGAACGGTAAAAGGCTTTTGCGAATCGGTTATGTTTTCGATGCCGATGCCGGAAATTTCCGCCGTGCTGACCTGTTTTTTGATCGCTTCTTTTAGGTCTTCTTCGCGTTTGGCGGCTGAACTTTCATAACTGCTCAATCTCTGTTCATAACCGATCTGTCCGGTATATTCGATCTTGACATTGCCTTCAGGCGTTCCGTCTTCGAGCAGTTTGAATTTGCCGGTTCTTTTAGCGACCGATTTATCAATTCCCGAACCCGGCGTTTCGGTCGTAATATAATCCTTGTAGCCGAGCAGTAAAACCGACGTATCTTCCTCGTTCCAGGCAAGCATTCCGTAAGGCACGAACGGATCGCCCGGATCGTAGTATTTCCATCTGCCGCCGACCTTGACGGCGACCGACGAAAAATGCACGAAGGAAGCGTGAGCGCGCTGCGGATTGAAAAACCGCTTGCTCCGGTCGCCGCCGAAAGCGAGCCGCGCCTCATAGCCCAGAGCGGTCGCCAGCGAAGCGAAAAGCTCATTGATGTCGTTTTCCGTTCCCTGCATTTTTTTGTATGTGTCGGAGGAAGATTTGCTCGGTTTGATCTCTTCTTTCTGCTCGTCGGTCAGCGTCGTGTCGTATGTGATGTTTCTGATCTTTGTCCGGCAGAATTCAAAGATTTTGGCGAGTTTTTCGTCGTCGGTCGTCGCGCCGGCGGCAATTTCCGATGCGGCGGTTTTTATATCCTTGCCCGGTTTGAGCGTATCTTTAACGCCGTAATTTTTCACTATCAAATAGCCTGTCTTTGACCAGAAATCGCTCGAATCGTCCTTCAGGTCGTCCCAGTAATAAAGCAGAAGCCACGAACGAACTTCGTCTTCCGGCGGCATCTGCGCTTCCTCCTTGATCGCCGGAACATTTTCCATCGTCGCGCGGTAAAATCCTCCTTTATCTTTAACGAATTTATTATCGTTCATATTGAAGGTGAGATACTTCGTGTTGTTGGCGGGCTTGAAATAATACGAAATCTTTTCGACCGGAATGTCGTGCTGAAAGATCATCGGCATATTGTTCGCCCAGGTGTTTCGATGCAGTTCCCGGTATTGATACTCGACGATCACTCCCGTTTCGATATTCGGGACGGCGAAGGATTTCGCCTTGACCTTGACCTTGTCGGTTTTGGCGATCTCGCGGTCGAAGATGTCGGTTTTCGTCAGTTCGACGATCGTGCCGTCGGGTTTGATGACGCGCGCCATAATGTCTTTGACCTTCGTTCCTTTATCGTAAGGAATGTCAACCTTGCTGTATTTTTCGCGCCCGCGTTCGGTGAAGATTTTGACGCGGATGTAATGCTTCATAATCAGATCGGTCGGCGAACTGTCGTCAACGCGGACTTCCCAAAAGATGACTTCGGCATCGGCGTTCGGTTCGACCTTTGAAGTCTTTCTCTGACGTTCTTCGGGCGTAACCTCGCGCCATTCGTCGCCGGCAAAGACGGCTTGCGAAAAAACCAGTAATGTTAAAAGAAAAAACGGCGTGAAAAATTTCTTAAAAGAAAAAAGCATAATTTACTACCTCTAAATATTTTTATTATTGAAAAATTATGAGAATTTCATAATCTAAAATCCCAAAAACAGACTTCCCGGATAAATCTAAAAAATTTACCGCGAAATCATCTATCTCGAACGCCGCCGCGAAAATTATTTTTGCTTGAGCGTGATCGTGTGCGTATCGGCTTTATGAAAACCGTCAAATAGATTCTTCATCGGCTGGTAAACCGAAACGGGAAACAAAATTTTCCCGTTACCGCCGAAATAAAAGTTGCGTTTGTAAATAAGAGTATTGGCGTCCCGGTCAATACTGATATTGATATCGAGCGAGCCGATCTTGCTCTGGTCGGCGACCGCCGCCGGAGCGTCCGCGCTGTCAATCTCGAAATTCTGCGGCAGTTCGATAATAATTTCGTCCTGCTCCGACCACGGATACGAAAAATAAATACTATGCGTCCGCGTCGCGGTCGAAAACGCCGGATTTGAACCGTATTCGAAAAATCCGGGCTGTAAGAAAATTCGTTTTCCCGTTTTCTGCGCATAGTTCGGAATGCGGACTTTGTATGAATAAACGAGCGGTTTGACCGGCTCTTCAAAATTTTCAACCGCAAGATTCGTGATTTCCGCCGCGCTCGCCTGTCTTTTGATCTCTTCCTTATAATCGTCTTCGCGTTTGGTCGGCGAATCGAAAAAACTTTCGCGGCGGCGGTTGATCGCCTGATGCCCGTCATATTCGACGCGGATCGTGCCTTCGAGCGCGCCGTCTTCGAGCAGTTTGAATTTGCCGGTGCGCCGTGCCGTCGAAATCTGCGGATCGGACAGAGGCATCATCTGCCAGTTAAAACCGCTGTCGCTGACGATCATCGCCTGCGTATTTTCTTCATACCAAGCCAGCCTGCCGAAAGGCAGATACGGGATTCCGGGACTATGGTATCCCCAATGGTGTCCGCTTCTGACCGCTACGCCGGCGAAATGAAGAAAATTGATATAGGGATATTTGTCGGGATTAAAAAAATTGTCGCTTCTGTCGCCGGCTAATATAAGTCTGACCTCAAAACCGGCGGCGCGGGCAAGCGATGCGAAAAGCAAATTAATAAACGGAATATTTCCGGCGCGGTTTTTCAAAACGTCGTCGGCATCCTTGAGTTTAATATCGTCCCGCTGTTCCTCGGTCAAGGAACGATCGAAATTGAGATTTTTGATATTCTTCTGCGTAAAATCGAATATTTTTCGCAATTTTTCCTCATCCGAAACGAGACCGGCGGTAAGTTCGGCGGCTTTCAGGTTTATCTCTTTATTCGGCTTGGCGAGTTCCCGCAGAATCAGCGAATAATCGCGGCTTAGAAATCCCCATTGAAAATACGTCCCGAAATTTTCATACCGCAGAAAAACCCATTTTTTTACTTCATCGTCCGGCGGCATAAAAGGCTCTTCCCTGACCGACGGAACGTTGGTCAGCGTTGCCGTATAAAATCCCTTTTCGGAATTGTCCTGAGAAAAATTCATTTCCGGCATATTGTAAGCCTTGAAAGTCAGATTTTTCCCTTTATATGGGCGCACCGAATAGGTAACCTTCTGCATCGGGATGTCGCGCTGAAAAACGAGCCGTTCACCGCTCGCGGAATCGCCCTTGATGGTCTCGTCGTATTGATACTCGACGATCACGCCGGGTTCTATGCCGGGAACGGCGAAAGATTTCGCTTTTACCTTTATCTTTCGGATGGTGATGATGTCGCGCTCGAAAATATCGGTCGGTTTGAGTTCGACGGTCGAGCCGTCCGGTTTGACGACGCGCGCGGCGACGTTCTCGACCTTTTTACCCTTGATAAACGGAATGTCGAATTTACTGAATTTTTCGCGCCCGCGTTCGGTGAAAATTTTCACGCGGACGTAATGGCTGTAAGACAGGCGGCTGGATTTTTTATCGTCGAGTTTGACTTCCCAGAAAATCGCCTCGGCATCGGCATCAGCCTCGACAAGCGGCGTTTTCATCTGCAGTTCGGCAGGCGAAACCGGTCGCCAGACGGTTTGCGAAAAATTCGTCTCCGAGAATATGAAAAGCGAGAAAACAACGGAAAGCAAAAGGAAAGGCTTTCTTTTAGGGGAAAACATATTTAATTTTACCTCATTTACTTCGGGTCAAGCCGCGCCAACGCGGCGATATTACGACGAATGTTACAGCCGTATTCTGAGCTTGCAGGCGGCAAAATTGAACATTTTATCGCGTGCATTTTACACCAAATAATTTCGGCAAATCAACAAAAAATCGGATAAATTTAAATAAAAACCGAACTTTCAGCCGCGCCAAAAATGTTAAATTCAGTAAATAAAGAGTTAAATCCGCCCTTGAAGGCTTTTAATCGGTTTATAATTTTTATGTTATAATTCGCCAAACTACGCTTTTTTATTAAATTTTTATTAAATAGGAGATTATTTGAATGGCTGTTGATTACAGTAAGATACAGGAACTTTTAGGCGACGATGCGGAAACTCTTTTAGGATATTCGAATCCGAAAATTTCAAAGGACGATCTTTATTTGCCGGGCGGCGATTTCGTTGACCGCGTGTGGCTGGATTCGGACAGAAATCCGAACGTCCTGCGCTCGCTCCAGACGCTTTTTAATAACGGCAGGCTTGCGGGAACGGGCTATCTTTCGATCCTGCCCGTAGATCAGGGCATCGAGCATTCGGGCGGCGCGTCGTTCGCGCCGAATCCGAAACTTTTCGACCCGAAAAACATCGTCGAACTCGCCATCGAAGGCGGCTGTAACGCCGTCGCTTCGACCTACGGCGTTCTCGGCGCGGTCGCGCGGAAATACGCGCATAAGATACCGTTTATCGTCAAGATCAATCACAACGAGCTTTTGACCTACCCGAATAAATTCGACCAGATTCTTTTCGGCACGATCGAACAGGCGCGGAATATGGGCGCGGTGGCAGTCGGCGCGACCGTCTATTTCGGCTCGGAAGAATCGGGCAGACAGATCACGGAAATCGCCGAAGCCTTTGCCTACGCGCACGAACTCGGGATGGCGACGATTCTCTGGTGCTACCTGAGAAATTCGCAATTCAAAACCCCGGAAGGCGATATGCACGATGCCGCCGATCTGACCGGACAGGCGAATCATCTCGGCGTAACGATTCAGGCGGACATCATCAAGCAGAAACTGCCGACCAAAAACGGCGGCTACAACGCGCTCAATATCGAGAGCAGTTACGGCAAAACGAATCCGAAAGTCTATACCGATCTGACTTCCGATAATCCGATTGATCTCGTGCGTTATCAGGTAGCAAATTGCTATATGGGACGTTGCGGTTTGATTAATTCGGGCGGCGAATCAAAAGGCGCGGGCGATCTGGCGGCGGCTGTCCGCACTGCCGTTATCAACAAGCGCGGCGGCGGAACGGGTTTAATTTCGGGACGCAAAGCGTTTCAGCGTCCGACCAATGAAGGCGTGGAACTTTTAAATGCGATTCAGGACGTTTATTTGACGAAAGAAGTTACCGTCGCTTAGGTCGTCAAAAATGAATTCCTTATAAAAAGTTAAAAAGGCAACCGATCGGTTGCCTTTTTGTTTCTTAGTAAGCACACCTCAAAAATTGTCAGAAAATTCCGTTTGCCGGTGTCTTTATTCAAAGAAAGGAAACGGGATTTTATAAATGCAGATTCCAAGCCGCGTATGTTATTGGAAAAAGGCTTTAAGCTTGGAAAATACGAGATCGAAAAACTGCTCGGCACGGGCGGAATGGGCGAAGTTTATCTGGCGCGGGATACGGAATTAAACCGTCTGGCGGCGATCAAATTTCTCTCGTCCGATTTTAATTCCGATGAAAAATTGAGAAACCGTTTTATACAGGAAGTCCGTTCGGTTTCGGCACTGAATCACCCGCATATTCTGACGCTTTACGAATTCGGCAAACTGGAAACGGAAGAAAAAACGCTTCATTATTTTGTTTCCGAATTTGTTGACGGCGAAACTCTCCACGCTTTTCTCGAAAAAGAAAAAATAAACTTAGGCGAAATTTTGGATGTCGTTATCCAGACGGCTTCCGCCTTGGTCGCCGCGCACGAAGCGGGAATCGTTCACCGCGATATAAAACCGGAAAATATAATGCTCCGGCGCGACGGTTATGTAAAAATTCTGGATTTCGGTTTAGCCAAGCCGTCCGAAACAGATTCGGCGATTGATCTCGAAGCCAACACGAAAGTTTTGACAAATCCCGGCACGGTGATGGGAACGGTCAATTATATGTCGCCCGAACAAGCCAGAGGCAGGAGCGTTGACGCGCGGACGGACATCTGGAGTCTGGGCGTTGTGTTTTATGAAATGCTTGCCGGGCGAGTTCCTTTCGAGGGCGAAACGACAAGTCATACGATCGTTTCGATTCTTGAAAAACAGCCGCCGCCGCTCGTCAAATTTATCCAGCCCGTTCCCGAATCGCTTCAGTTTATAATTGACGAACTGCTCGTCAAAGACCGCGAAGAGCGTTGTCAGACCGCCAAAGAACTGCTCGGCAAATTAAAGCGTCTGAAACAGCAGATAGACGCCGAAGCGGAACTCGACCGTTCGGTTCAGCCGCATCTTTTGCGAAGCACCGGCGGCGAAATTTTAAATCCTCAAAAACCGCAAATGACCGTCGCGAGTATTCATACGACGGCGCGGTCGGGTGAAATCGAAAACAAAAGCGGAAACGTTTCGAGCGCGGAATATCTCGTCAATCAAATCACACGCAATAAATTCAGCGTATTGGTCGCTTTTATTTTGGGGTTAATTTTAGTCGGCGGAATTACATTCGCGGCTTACCGGCTTTTTGTAAACCGTAAATCGGAGACTGCCGAAAATAAAACGCCGATCAAACTGACCAGGATTACAAACAACGGTCAGTCGTTTGAGCCGGTTATCTCGCCGGACGGAAAAAATATCGTTTTTCTTTACAAAAATTCGGGAAAAATCAGTCTTCGTCTGCGGCAGATTTCGACCAATTCTTTTATTGATCTCGTGCCGGAAATAAAGGGCAGTTTTCTCGGCGCGGCTTTTATGCCGGACGGAAACGATGTGTATTACACGGCGGGCGAAAAAGGAGTTCGTCTGAAATCGCTGTATAAAATTTCTACGCTCGGCGGCGAGCCGAAAAAGATTCTCGATGACGTGGACAGCGCGGTCAGTTTTTCGCCCGACGGTAAACGGATGGTTTTCCTGCGGGTTTATCCCGACAAAAAAGAAAAAGTTTTGATTGTTGCGAATTCGGACGGAACGGGCGAAGAACAGGTAGTCCGGCGGGATATGACGACCTCAGTCAGAGATGCTGTGTGGTCGCAGGACGGCAAAACGATCGCTTTTTCGTTTTACGGGCAAGACGACAAAGGTTACTTCGTTTACGTGGAAAGTTATGATCTGGCAACTAAAACCGAGAGCCGCATCACGCCCGAAAGATGGCGGAATATTCCTTCGATCTGCTGGCTTCCCGACAGCCGCGCGCTGCTAATCGCGGGACGGGATTTCGCTTCCGCGCCGGCAAGCCCCAATCAAATCTGGAAGATAAGTTTTCCGGGCGGCGAGGCGAAGAAAATAACCAATGATCTGAATGATTACGGCAAGGTCAGCATTGATAAAAATTCTCAATTTTTAATAACCGGAATTTCAAATCTCAGTTCCGGCATCTGGGTCGTGCCGGGCGAAGATATGGAAAAAGCCAGACAGATTACCGCCCGAAGTTTGTCCAGCGAAACTTTATCATGGACGCCCGACGGAAAAATAATACATACCGGCAACGAGGGCGGCAACAACGATTTATGGGCGATTTCGTCGGACGGAAGCGATAAACAACAGCTTACTTTCGATGAAGCATTCGAAACGCATTCGGCGGCAACGGCGGACGGGAGATACATCATTTATGAGACAAACCGCAAAGTCGGCTGGAGTATCTGGCGGATGAATGCCGACGGAAGCGGGCAGACGGAATTGCAGGGAAACATCGGTCTTTCGTTTCCGCAGATAACGCCCGACAGCAAATGGATAATTTTTGCCAAGGATGACGCTTCGCTTTGGAAAATGCCGGTCGAAGGCGGCAATCCCGAGAAAATAATCGAAGACCGGATTTACGGACATAAAATTTCGCCGGACGGCAAATATATAGTTTATCTTTCGGTTGCGGATGATTTGGGCGCGCCGCCGCCTTTGAAAATAATTCCTCTAAGCGGCGGACAGCCGGTAAAAATTATAGATTCTGTGGTCAGAGAAGGAACATTTGATTGGTCGCCCGACGGAAAGGCGATTGATTTTGTGCAGAATGACGAAAACGGCTCGACTCTCTGGAGAATTTCGCTCGACGGCGGCGACCCGCAAAAAGTAGCCGATTTGAAGTCGGAACATATTTCGAGTTTTAAATGGTCGCCCGACGGACACCAACTCGCCATTGCCAGCGGAGAATATAATTCGGATATTGTTTTGATCGAGAATTTTAAGTAGGAATTTAATAAAGCTCACTGCGTTTTTTTCCAACCTTTCCAACCAGTATTTCGTATTAATCGTCATAAAATTGAAACCCGCGGTGTATTTATAAATAAGAAAAGATATGCAGACATTCAGCCCGATAACTCTGGGAAAACGCCTGACGAGGATCGAAACAAGCGGATTTGTGTTGACCGAAACAAAGCATCAGCCGAATCTGTCGCTCGAACGCCACAGTCATAAATTCACGAATCTCGTCTGCGTTCTGCGCGGCTCGTTTATCGAAACGATCGGACGGCGCGAATTTGAATGCCTGCCGCAAAATTTACTTTTAAAACCCGCCGGAGAATCTCATTCGAATCAATATCAAAAAGAAGGCGCGCATTGTCTGATTATCGAAATCGCGCCGGAAAAAACTGCGTTTTTTCCGGCGAAAATTCTCGATGAAGTAAAACATATTCGGACGGCGGAAAATTTCAGTCTGATCCAAAAAATTTACAGGGAACTCGGCATCGCCGACAGCGTTTCGAAAATGGCGGTCGAGGGTTTGACCCTGGAACTTCTCGCGGAAATTACGCGGCAGAACGAAAAAGCGTCCGAACCGCTCAAATCTCAGATGTTAAAAAACGCAAAAGATTTTATTCATTCGAATTTTAACGCTCAGATCGGTCTTTCGGTCATTGCCGAAAACATCGGCGTTCACCCGTCGCATCTGGCTCGCTCGTTCCGCCGCCGGTTTCACTGTTCGGTCGGTGATTACATACGGCAGTTGCGGCTCGAATACGCCGCTCATCAATTGATCGAAACCGATAAAACGCTGGCTGAAATTTCCACCGATGCGGGCTTTTACGATCAGAGTCATTTTACCAACGCATTCAAGATTTATACGGGTTCGACTCCGAACGAATATCGCGCCGCTTTGAAATAAAATCAATATTTTCGCATAGAATACGCACTTCCCATCCAAAAACGCTCCGAATTTCCAAGATTTTTTTTCTCCCGGATTGTTATCATTTCGCAAACTGTTCTCGACAAAATTCATAAATTTTTAGGAAGGAAATGATATGCAGTTTAGAAAAGGAATAGTATTTTTGTTCATATATCCGATCGTTCGGGAAAAGCCGCGTGGTCGCCCGGCGTGATAAAAGACGCGCGGGCGTTGGATGCTTTGATCGCCGCGGCTAACGACAGCAATCTGAAAGTTAGAAAACACGCGAACGAAGCAATAAAACTCATTAAATGCAATGCTAAGAACTGAAAAAAATATCCACCCGAAAAGCCGATTTGTAATAAAGATTTTTCTTTCAATATCTTTGCTTTCGATAATAGCCTGCGGTCAGAATGTTTCATCTTCGCGGGATGATTATTCGTTTGATGAAGAAAAATCTTCTGTTCAACAAATTGATGAATACCTGACTTCCGTAAGTAAAAAGCCTGAAATCTCCAGCCTTTCCATTGCGGTTGTTAAAAACGGCAAAATCTTTTTCCTGAAAAGTTACGGTTTGGCAAATGTCGAATCCGAATACGCCGCCTCACCGCAAACCCGTTACCAAATCGCATCCGTAACAAAACCTTTTACGACAATAGCAATAATGATGCTGGTCGAAGAAGGCAAAATCGCGCTTGATGAAAAGGCGATAAAATATCTCGAATGGCTGCCGGAAAAATACCGGGAAATAACCGTCCGGCAACTTTTGACGCATACTTCGGGCGTTAACAGAGATTTGCGGCGGGATAATCTCGACACTTTTTCGGAAGAGGAATTTCGCCGCCGTCTGGCAGCCGAGCCTCGATCATTTGAAAGAGGCGAAAGATTTCAATACAGCAATACGGGCTATATTTTGCTCGGAATGATTGTCGAAACGGTCGGCGGGAAATCTTATGAAGATTTTTTGAACGAGCGGATTTTCAAACCGCTCGGAATGGAAAACACGAAATATTACGAACCGCCGGACACAGATAAAAATCGCGCTTCGGGTTATCAATTAGAAGACAAAAAATTAAATCCCGCGCCGTATTTTCCGGGCGGATTCGCGGCGGGCGGACTTGTTTCATCGGCGGAAGATTTGGCGAAATTCGCGCTCGCTTTGGAAAACGGAAAACTTCTTAAAAAATCGAGTTTCGAGCAAATCTTTTCTCCGGCTGAACTGAGCGGCGGAGAAAAAGTAAATCTCGAAATGGGCGGAGAATTTAAGGGCGAAAAAGTAAGCTACGGTTTCGGCTGGTGGCTAACCGGCTATCGCGGACACCGGCTTTACACGCACGGCGGAGGAGTATCGGGATTTCAGGCGATCATCAACCGCTTTCCCGATGACAAAATCGCAATAATCGTGCTTGCAAATACAAAAACGGCGGGAGTTGACCGTATAGCATCAGGGATTGCCGATATTGTTGTTCGAAAATTGGCGGTCAAAACTGAGCAATGAAGGATTAAAAGCGTGGACGAATGCAAAAGATTTGACGGCAAAAGACATCGGCACAATGCATCGAAAAGGTGTGCGTGTGATGCCCAGAACCGATTTGGCTGTGCCGCTCGTTTTTCCCGGTTTCAGTCTGCACGACGAATTGGAGATGTTCGTTACAAAAATCGGAATGTCGCCGATGCAGGCAATCGAAAGCGGAACAAGAGTTCCGGCGGAATTTTTCGGGATGCGGGATTGTCTGGGAACAATCGAAAGCGGAAAATTTATGCTGTGGTGAAAAACGGCTAGTATTTTGATAAATCAAAATTAAACAAACTCTTATCAGGAGTAAAACAAGACAACAAAAGGAATTCAGGAAAATAATGAGAAATTCAACAACCCAAATCACTTTTACAATATCATTCATAATCCTAATGACGGGAGTAATTAACGCTCAAAATCTCTCCGGCAATTTAACGCAAGGAAACTACGGTGTCGGTTTCAAAATAATTCAAACTTACGATTATTCGAGAAGTTATCAAGGCAAGCAGGGCAGACCGATGCAAATTGCCGTTTGGTATCCGACCGGTTCAAAGAATCCGCGAATTGAATATTCCGAATATCTAAAACTTTATCCCACAGAAGAAAACCTTGCCGAAATTACCGAGAAAGAAAAGCAGGAAAATCTGGAGTTTTGGAAAAAGGAATTAACAGGACGCGCAAAATCCGGGGCTGAAGCAGACCGAATTTTTCGAGCTAAAACTTATGCCGTCAAAGATGCGAAAGCGGCAGATGGAAAATTTCCCGTTATTATTTACGGCGCGGGCGGGCAGGGCGAGGCGTTTGAAAACAGCGTTTTGTTTGAATATCTGGCAAGCCGCGGCTTTTTCGTTTTGGCGAGTCCGGCAGTCGGTATATTCGATCACAAAACGATTGTTAATGCCGTCGGTTTGGAAGCCGAAGCGCGCGACATGGAATTTCTGATCGCTCAAAGTCAGCAATTTCCCGAAGCTGATCTGAGCCGTTTGGCAACGATGGGCTGGAGTTGGGGCGGTCTGGCGGCGATGCTCGTGCAGATGCGAAATCCGAATGTTGACGCGGTTTTAAGTCTCGACGGTTCGATTGCGATGCACGAAGACAAGATCAAACAGACGGCGTTTTTCGATGCGGATAAAATTCGCGTTCCCGTTATGTTCATTTCGACTCGCCGCAATGTTCTCCGCATAAATGAATTTCTGGAATCGGTAAATTACGCGGATGTTTCTTTGCTCGATTTTGATGAAATAACGCACTCGGAATTTAATTCCTACAATTTTATCGCTCGAAATTTTGCCGCTTCGCTTGATGAACCGGAAAAGAAAAAGCAAAAAGCGTATGAATTGATCTGCAATTACGCTTTGCGTTTTTTCGATGCACATCTGAAAAACGATAATTTCGCCAAAAATTTTCTAAATCAAGATTCTCCCGACAAAACTTTACTTTCAATTACGCGAAAGAAATCTCTACCGAAACCGCCGACGCAGGAAGAATTTTTTGCAATTATCAGCGATAAAGATTTTGAAACGGCTTACGAAATTTATAAAGAAGTAAAAAAACGCGATGCGGATTATCAGATTTTCGAGCCGTTTGAAATGACCGTTTTAGCCGACCGGCTTTTCAAAGCGGGACGCGAAGAAGACGCGATAAAATCGGCGAAATTACGAGTCGAGGCATATCCGAATGATTATCTTTCATATGAATGGGTGGCGAATCTTTATTACAAGATGAAGGATTGGCAAAACGCTCTGGAATATTTCAGTACGGCTTACGGAATGGCACTCAAGGAAAAGCAAACGCCGGAGATTTTGAGTGAACTCGAATTTTATCAAAAACGAATAGAAACGGTAAAAACCAATCTGGCAAGCAAATCGAAATGAATTCAGACAGTTGGTTTTCATCAATTAAAACTATGAAAAAAACGCACTTAATTTCAATTTTTATACTTTTTCTTTCTTCATTTATTCTCGTAAAAAGTCAGGAGAAACAGGACAGAGAAATCTGGAAACAGCAGGAAACCGCCGTTTCTCCGTCCGCCAGAATCATTCCGGCGATGGCTTTTGACGAAAAGCGAAACGTCGTCGTTCTGTTCGGCGGCGACCGGATGCGAAGCACGCCGACGAACGATACCTGGGAATACGACGGCAGGAATTGGAAACGGATAGAAACTGCAAATTCGCCCGAAGCGCGTTACGGTCATCGAATGATCTTCGACAAAAAACGCGGGAAGATGCTGATGTTCGGCGGTTACGATAAAAAGGAAAATCTCTTCGGCGACACCTGGGAATTTGACGGTAAAAATTGGAAAAAGCTCGATGTAAATGCTCCGCCGATTCGCCGCAGTCCGGCGGTCGCTTACGACGAAGCGCGCGGGAAAGTCGTTTTGTTCGGCGGTCTGAGTTCGACGGGCGGCATTCCGCGTGAAAACGAGCTTTTTTTGCAGGACACATGGGAATTTGACGGCAAAAAGTGGGAACGAATGGCGGCGGCGGGACCGAACCCGCGTTACGGTCCGGCGATGGTTTACGATCCGGCAAGCAAGAAGATAATTTTATTCGGCGGAAACGACCATTCCGGCAATATCTACGGCGACACATGGGAATGGGACGGTAAAGAATGGAAAAAATTAAGCGAAACGGGCGTCAATCCGCGGGCGACTTTTGAATTGATCCATTTAAGAAAACGAAACTCGATTCTCTTGTTCGGCGGTTTCGACAGAAACAATATTTACGGCGATGTTTGGGAATGGAAATCGAACAGATGGCAAAAACTCGACGTGCCGGAAATGCCGAAACTTTTCTTTCCCGGCGTAACTTTCGACACAAAGCGAAATGCTCTGGTTATGTTCGGTCAAAGTTCCGCGCAAGGCGAGGGCGAAACGTGGGAACTGGATTTATCAAAGATCGAATCGGCAAAAGCCGTTTCTTCGGCAGTTACGATTGACGGCACGCTTTCGGATGAAGAATGGAAAGATGCTAAAAAAATCGAACTGACCGGCGGCGGCGAAGCGTTTTACAAATTCGCCGGCGATGAATTATTCCTCGGCGTTCGCGGCATAGGCGAAGGCTGGATAACCGTTTATGCAACCGACGGAAAAGATGTTTACGCGCTTCACGCTTCGGCGGCTTTGGGAACCGCAATTTACAAAAACGAAACCGGAAATTGGAAAAACACACAGGGTTTCAAATACGAAGCCCGCGATACGAGTATGAGCGCGGAAGCCGTAAAAATGCGCGAAGATTTCTACAACGCAAACGGTTGGGCGGCGAATGTCAACGGGATGGGCGTTGCGAATGAACGCGAGTTCAAAATATCGAATAAGTTTTTGGACGGGAAAAAAATGAAAATCGCCATCGTTTATTCGGCTAACACGAAACCGATCTCGCTTCAAATCTTTCCGAAAACGCTTTCCGACGACACCTTAAATATGGAGTTAATCATTGGAAATACGCCTTCGGAATTAAAATTCAGCCCTGAAAAATGGGCGGAAATTCAATAATTTATATGAATCTAAGAGATTTCTTACAAAAAAGCAGTTTGGGATTGGCGATGCTCGGCGTTTCCGGTTTAGTTCTGCGAAGCGATGCCCGACCGACTCCGCGAAGTCTGGATGCAGATGAAGCGAAAGAAACTTTTGCTTCTTTCGGCGGTTCGTTTTATCGAAAGAGAAATAAGGCACGTTTTTTTATTAATTCTCTCAAATTGAAAAATCATTTGATGACAAGTTTACTGTTTATTTCTCTTTTTTCTGCTACGGTATTCGGTTTTAATAACTCAATTCCGCCAAATGAACTTATCAACACGATTACGGCGAATGAGCTAAAGATGCACATAGATTTTTTGGCATCTGATGAATTGGGCGGACGTTTTACTTTTAATCCTTCGAGTTATATTGCCGCCCGTTATCTGTCTTCGAGATTAAAATCTTACGGATTTCGCGGAGCCGCACGCGACAAGACATTTTATCAGAGAGTGCTTTTTACCACTCTTGAACTAAATAAGGAAAATTATCGTGCAAACTTAATTTCCGATGGTAAGGAATTGAAATTGAATTATGCTGAAGACTTCATATTCTACACTACCGGAGATCGGACGACCTTAAAAATAAACGGCGATGATCTGCGGGCTAAGCTAAGCGGTTCATTGGTTTTCGTCGGTTACGGAATTTCTTCGCCGCGTAACAATTATGATGATTATGCCGGGTTAGATGTAAAAGGAAAAATAGTCGTTCGTGTTAATAACAAACCGGAATCTTTAAAGGATGTAAAACTGCAAGACGACGAGCAAAAGGACGGTGCCGCAGCAAAGCACGGTGCGACCGGAGCCATTGTAATTTCAACCGGATTGCAGAAAATTTGGGATGGTTATCGGGAAACTCTTCTTAACGAAAAAGAAAGGCGTTTGCGACCAAAACCCGATATTCTGGAAAGAAGAGTTCAGGAAACCAACGATCCATTGATTCCCGAAATCCTCGCCGGACCGCCTTTTGTCAAAGCATTAACCAAAATCTTGGGAGAAAAAGAAAATTATCTGAACGAAGCCGACGGCGAATCCGTTCTGCGTCCGCGTAAAATGAATGCAAACATTGATTTGGATATGGGTTTTACTCTCGAAGAAGCACCCTCAGCTTACAATGTCGCCGGAATTCTTGAAGGTTCGGATCCAAAATTAAAAGATGAATATGTCGTTTTAACTGCTCATTACGACACATTAGGTTCGGAAGAAAAACAGTTTGAAAATCTTATTCACAACGGAGCAGATGACAATGCTTCCGGCACGGCGGCAATTCTGGAAATTGCCGAAGCTTTTGCAAACGGAAAAAGACCGAAACGCTCGATACTGATTGTTTTTTACACTGCGGAAGAACTCGGGCTTTTTGGCTCTCAATTCCATACCGATTACGAAACTTTAGTCCCGCTCGAAAAAATTGCCGTCAATATTAATCTGGATATGATCGGACGCTCCGCTAAAGAAGGCGAAAGTTATAAACGTCCGCCTTTCGGTGATGAAACCTCAGACAAAGATTCAGTTTTTGTTATAAATAACGAAGAATTCAGCGATCTGAAAAAACTTCACGAAGAAATAAATCAAAAAACGGTTCGGCTTAAATTCGACTATAAATACAGCGACAAGAATGCCCCGAGCCGTATGTATTTTCGCACCGATTCATACAACTTCGCCAAACACGGAGTGCCATTCATAACATATTTTACGGGCTTGCATAAGGATTATCACACTCCTAGAGATGATTTAACCGAACTTGATTTTAAAAAGATGGAAAAAATCGCAAGGCTCGCATTTTCAACCAGTTGGCAAATTGCCGAATCGAAATCAAGTTTTTTGAGAATTGATAAATGATCACCGGCAAGGAATATGATACAGCGGTTTTTGCCGAAACAGAAAATTCTTTATCAATCAGATCTTTTCGAACCTTTTAATGTAGAACGTTCTCCAAATTCCGCCAGAGTTCCGGTGATGAAATGGTTTGTCAAATGGCTTGACGGTTCGGATTTAAAGCCCGAAAAAATCTGTGCGATTCACGGTTCGGCAAGAGTTTCGGATGAACAAATTGAAAAGATCAGGAGTTTAAATAACGCCAAATAAATAAAAACCGTGGCGGTCAGAGTCATTGAAAAATAATAAAGGAGTTTTTATGTCGAAATTATACAGTTTACTTTTTATCGTTTTGCTGGCTTTTCCGAACTTCGCTTTAGCGATTCAAACGGACGATTCGAAGGCGTTTGTCATTACGAACGTCAACGTCATTCCGATGGATTCCGAGCGCGTTTTGAAAAATCAATCGGTCGTTATCGAGAACGGAAGGATCACCGCGCTCGGCTCGAAAATAAAAACGCCGACCGGCGCGACCATTATCAACGGCGCGGGAAAATTTCTGATTCCCGGTCTCGCGGATATGCACATCCACATCCGCGAAGGCAGCGAGAAAGATTTGGAAATGTATCTGGCAAACGGCGTAACGACCGTTCAGAGTATGCACGGAAGCCCGTGGCATCTCGCGCTTCGTGAAAAAATTTCCAAAGACGAATTTTTTGGTCCGAGATTTTTCACGACCGGACCGACGACCGCGACCGCCCGCGTCAATTCGCCGGAAGAAGCGGAAAAATTCGTTCTCGAACAAAAGAAAGCCGGTTATGATGCGGTTAAGCAATACGGCAACGGCTCGAACTCGATGACGCGGGAAACTTACGACCGTCTGATCGAGACGGCGAAAAGAGAAAATATCCGCGTCGTCGGACACGCGCCGCGCAATATGCCTTTTTCGGTCGTTTTCGAAGAAGGACAAAGTTCGATTGACCACGCCGAAGAAGTTTATTACACAGCCGCGCCGATTCTGGATTTTTACAAAGCGCACGTTGACTTCCAATTCGGTCGGACGAGTCTGGAAGATTATCGAAAGGCAAAACCGGATTTTCCCGAACTCAAAAAATTAACTCCGGTTATCAAAAAATTAGCAAAGGAAGCGAAACAGGCAAACGTCGCTTTCACGCCGACTCTGACATCGTTTGAAACGATCTGGCGGCAGACGACTTCCGAATTTGACCAGATGATGAAGGAATCTGAACTGAAATACGTCGAGCCGATGACGCGCGCGGCGTGGGGACCGCAGACGAATCGCTACCGCGCAAGCTGGTCGAATCGTCTGCCGGAAATGGACAGGATGCTGAAGCAAAGTCTGGAACTGCAAAAAATGATGGTCAAGGAATTTAACGATGCCGGAGTTTCCGTGATGACCGGAACGGACGCGCCGCTGACATTTGTTTATCCCGGATTTTCTCTGCATCACGAATTGGAACTTTTTGTCGAATCCGGGCTTTCGCCGTTTGACGCGCTTCGAGCCGCGACTATTACTCCGGCGCGGGTTTTGAAAATTGACGATCGTGTCGGCACAATCGCCGCCGGAAAATCGGCTGATTTGATTTTGCTCGACGCGAATCCCTTGGAAAATATTAAAAATACGCGCCGGATCAGCGGCGTTTTTTCAAAAGGTCGTTTTCTTTCAAAACCGGAAATTGACAAAACGCTCGAAAAAATCGCCGACGGATACAAACCGCTCTGGGCAGAAATTCAAAAATTCCAGACGTTTTTAGACAAAGGCGAGATCGAAAAAGCACTCGAAGCCTACAAAAATTCCGGTAATAAAAACGAAAATTTGGCAGGCTATCTCGAAGGCGCGGTCAACGGCATCGGCTATAGATACATTAGAAATAATGATCTCGACAAAGCCTTCGAAGTTTTGAAATTAAACACCGAATATTTTCCCGATGCCTTTAATACCTGGGACAGTTTGGCGGAAGTTTATATGCTCAAAGGCGACAAGGAAGCGGCGATCAAATTTTACAAAAAATCGCTCGAATTGAACCCGAACAACACGAATGCCGTAGAACAGATAAAGAAATTAACCGAGGAAAATAAATCACGATGAAACTGATTTTTAATTGCTTCATTTATTTTTTAGCCGCTTTTTCGTTTATCAGTAACGTTCAGGCTCAAACTTCTTCCGGTTCGATTGAAGAAAAAGTCGGAGAGTATCTGAAGCCGTATCTGCTAAACAAGGATTTCAGCGGGACGGTTTTAATTGCTAAGGGCGACCGCGTTCTTTTCAAGAATGGTTACGGAATGGCGGATTACGAGCTGAACGTCCCCAACGCTCCTAAAACAAAATTCCGTATCGCTTCGATCACGAAAACCTTTACCGCTGCGGCGGTTGCGATGCTCAGAGAAGAAGGAAAATTGAGCCTGAATGATAAATTGAGCAAATTCATTCCCGATTTTCCGAACGGCGAACGAATCACCGTCGAGCATCTTCTTCTGCACCGTTCGGGCGTTCAAAATCCAGATTACAAAAAACTCGCCGGTCAAACGGCGACGATTGAAGAAGTCATCGAAACATTTAAACATAAACCGCTCAATTTCGAACCGGGAACGAAGGGACAATACAGCAATGCGGGTTATGTTTTGCTCGCCTATGTTGTCGAAAAAGCGTCGGGAATGAGTTGGGACAACTTTTTAAAGAAAAGAATTTTCATCCCGCTCAAAATGAACGATACCGGAGTTGCCGATGACAGACCGATCGTCAAAAATCAGGCAAAAGGCTATCAGCCCGGCGCGGGCGAATCCGGCGTGGTCAACGCGCCGCCGCAGAATATGTCGGGTTCAACCGGCAGCGGTTCGCTTTATTCGACGGTCGAAGATTTATACGCTTGGGCGCGGGCGGTTAATGAGGAAAAATTATTCAAACGAAGCAGTCTGAGTTATCCATACGGCTGGGGAAAAAGAAATTATTTCGAACGCGAAGCAATCGAACAGTCCGGTTTGACCGCCGGATTTACCTCGATTTTGCAGGTTTATTTGAACGAAGGTTTGTATGTCGTCGTTCTGAGCAATATCGAATCAGCCGGCTTCAATAAATGGGGCAAAGATTTGGCGGCAATCGCGCTCGGCGAAAAGTATGCGCCGGTAAATGTTCGGCAAGCCGTGAAATTATCGCCGCAAACGTTAGAGAATTTCACCGGCGTTTACCAGGATGAACAGGGCAGAAAGGTTGAGATTTTCAATAATAGCGAGAATTTATATTTATCGTTTGAAAACGGCTCGAAAAGGTATCTACAGCCGGTCGGCGAGCGAGAATTTTTTATGCCTGCCGAATTTGCCGAATTAAAGTTCGGCGCGTCTGAAGCAGGAAGTATTTCGCATTTGAATTGGAGTTATGGCGAAGACAAAGGAATAAGATTTGTCAGACAAAACGGTTTGCAGAAAAAAGCGATTCCGACGCGCGTTTTAGTCCGCGCCGTCGCCAATGACGCCAAGCTGATTTTCGATAAGGTCGGCGGCGCGCGAATCACGATCAAAGACGCGGCGAGCGGAAAAAGTCTCGCTGAAGGAATTCAGAAAGGAACGTCAGGCGATACAAATTTGATAATGGTCGAACCGAGAAAGCGCGGCGCGAAAATTTTCGACACCGAAGGCGCAGCCGGATTTACGGCGACGCTCGATCTGGAAAAACCGACGCTCGTCGAAATTTCCGCCGAAGGTCCTCTGAAATATCAGCAAGCGATGCAAAGAGCGTCGAAAACCGTTCTGCTCGTTCCCGGCAGAGACATTTTAGGCGAAGGAATTATTCTCGAACTGCACGGGTTTATCGTAGATTTCGCTACACAGCCGCCGGAACAAACGGCGACAGGGCAGACGCTCGACATCACTGCAACGGCAATGATGCTGTGCAGTTGCCCGCTCGAATCGGGCGGTCTGTGGGATGCCGACAAGGTTCAGGTAACGGCGCGGCTCGTCCGTGCCGATGGAACGGTCGAGGAAGAAATTCCTCTAAAATATGCCGGACAGCAAAATACTTTTGCGGGAAAATTAAATGCCGATACGCAAGGCGAATTTAAATTGCAGATTCTGGCGACGGATGCCGCGAAAGCCAATTTCGGGATGATCGAAAAACCGTTGACCGTCAAATAAAACCGTCGGGAGAAAAATCATGTTTTATAAATTAAAAATAATTCCGCTTTTTCTGATTTGCATAGCGGCTTTCGTTTTTGCAGGTTTCGCTCAGGAAAGCAAGCCGAATTTAACGCCGGATGAATGGCGCGAGGATTTGCGTTTTCTTGCCGAGACCTTGCCGAAAGCGCATAAAAATCTTTTTCATAAAATGAAACGCGAAGATTTTGAAGCGGCAGTCAAAAATCTCGATGCGCGGATTCCGAATCTCAAACGGCACGAGATCGTCGTCGAATTGATGCGAATCGTAACGATGATCGGCGACGGGCATACGCGCCTCAGAGCCGAAAATGAAGTCAGCGCGAAAGGCGTTTTTCCCGTCCGGCTTTATCATTTCGAAGACGGAGTTTTCGTAAAGGCGGCGGCGAAGGAATATGAAAATCTGGTCGGCGGAAGAGTTCTGAAAGTCGGCAATGTAACGATTGAAAACGCTCTTCAAAAAACCGATAAACTGACTGCCAATGACAATCCGATGAGCCTGAAAGCGATGTCGCCCGTTTTGCTCTCCGTTCCCGAAATAACGGACGCGCTCAAAATCTCGGACGGTTTCGATTCGCTTTCATTAACGATTGAAAAAGACGGCAAAACGCAAACCGTTGCGGTAAAATCGGGCGGAAATTTAGGCGACCTGTTTCAAACTCCTGCGACCTGGGTTGACGCGCGAAAGGGCGAAACGCCGCTTTATATGAAAAAGCCGAACGAAAATTTCTGGTATGAATATTTGCCGGATAAAAAAATGGTCTATGTCAAATACAACGCCGTGCAGAACAAATCGGACGAAACCATCGCCACATTTTTTGCCAAAGTTTATAATTTCGTCGAAAAAAACGCGGTCGAAAAATTCGTCATTGATCTCAGGAACAACGGCGGCGGAAACAACACGCTTAATCGCCCGATCACGATCGGTTTGATCAGATCGAAAGTTAACGAAAAAGGAAAGGCATTTGCGATCATCGGGCGCGAAACTTTTTCCGCCGCGCAGAATGCCGTCAACGAACTCGAAAAATTTACGAACATCACTTTTATCGGCGAACCGACCGGCGCAACGCCGAATCATTACGGCGACGTGCGTCCCTTTACTTTGCCGAACAGCAAACTGGTCATACAGGCTTCGACGCTCTGGTGGCAGGATTTAGACCCGCGCGATTCGCGCCCGTGGACTGCGCCGGAAATCGCCGCCGAATTTTCTTTCGCCGATTACGCCGCGGGGCGCGATCCCGCGCTCGAAGCCGTTTTCAATTATGAGAAAGGAATTTCGTATGCCGATCTGGTCAGCGAAGCGACGAACGGCAAAGACCTTTCGGTTTTCATCAAAAAATACCGCGAATTTAAAAACAATCCGCAGAGAAAATACTTCAATACCGAATCGCCGATGAATCGCTTCGGTTACGAATTATTGAATGCGAAACGAATTGACGACGCGATAGAAATTTTTAAATTGAATGTCGAATATTATCCGAATTCGGCAAACGTCTATGACAGTTTGGGCGAAGCGTATATGATCAAAGGCAACAAGGAACTGGCGATCAAAAATTATGAAAAAGCGATCGAGATAAGTCCCGGTTATCCTTCAGCAGTAGAAGCTTTAAAAAAATTAAAAGCCGACCGCTAAATCTTTATAAGTTTGCCGTTAATTAACCTATGAAAATCAGGATCGTTTTACTTTTTATTCTTGTAAATCTGCTTTTTCTGCCAAGCTGTTCCGCACAGACGGCGGCGACTTCCGATGCCGATTACAAGATCGGCGGCGGAAAAACTTCGACCGTCGTGCCGTTCGAATTATTCGACAATCGCCAGATGATAAAAGTAAAAATCAACGGGCAAGGTCCTTTTACGTTCGGTTTGGACACGGGCGGGAGAAATCTCGTAACGCCGGAAATCGCGGAAAAACTCGGTTTGAAATTAACGGGCGAATTTCAAACCGGGGGCGCGGGCGAAAAACGGGTTACGGCGTGGTGGACGCAGGTCGAAAAAGTCGAACTCGGCGAGATCGTCGCAACCGATCAAAGATTTGTCGTGCTTTCGCTTGAAGAGATAAAAAACGCCATCGGCTTCAAGGAATTCGACGGCTTATTGGGAAGCGAATTGTTCCGGTCTTTGACGACCGGGATTGATTTTGAGAAGAACGAATTGACTTTTACCAATCCTGAAAAATTTGAATATAAAGGCGCGGGCGAGATCATTCCGTTCGAGCTTGCGGGAAGCATTCCCGAAATCATCGGTGAAATTGACGGACTGCGCGGAAAATTGATCGTTGACACGGGCGACCGTTCTTCGCTGACATTGTTCGTGCCGTTTTATCAAAAAAACAATTTCCGCGAAAAATATCCCGACCGCAAAAACGCCCTGACGGGTTGGGGCGTTGGCGGCGGAATTCCTTCGGAAATGATCCGCCTGAAAAAACTAAAAATCGGCGAAACGGAATTTTCCGGTGTCGTCACGAGACTGCCGCTCGTCAAAAGCGGCGTTTTCACCCGCGAAAACCAGATCGGAAGCATCGGTTCGGGACAGCTCAAGCGGTTTAATGTGATTTTCGATTACCAGCGAAAACGCATTATTTTGGAAAAAAACAAAAACTTTCGATACCAGGACAAATTTGAAAATTACATTTTGAAAAGCACGAATCCGGCGAAAGTTTTGCTTTAATAAAGTGAATTTTTTATATATGACTTTCGATTTAAAGACAGAAGTTCAAACAACGAATTATATCCACGGAACAAAGCCCGAAGAGCAAAAGCGTCTGTCGCTGCTCAACCGGATTTTAAACGAAAAATCTCTAAGGGAAATAAATCTGCGCGGCGGCGAAAAGATTCTCGATGTCGGCAGCGGTCTCGGACAATTTTCGCGTCTGATGGCGCGCGCCGTCGGGGAAAACGGTTCGGTCGTCGGAATCGAACGCGATGCGGAACAATTAAATGAAGCGCGGCGGCAGGCGATGGAAGACGGCGAAGAAAATCTGGTCGAATTCCGGCAGGGCGACGCGCTCAGTTTTCCGCTCACGGAAAACGAATGGGGCAGTTTTGATGTCGCGCATACGCGATTTGTACTCGAACATATTTCGAATCCGCTCGCGGTCGTTAAAGCGATGGTGCGTTCGGTTCGCTTAGGCGGCAGAATAATTCTCGAAGACGACAATCACGATTCGATGCGCCTCTTTCCCGAAGCGAAAGAATTCGACGCGCTCTGGCGGGCATATTATCAAACTTACGAAATTTTGGGAAACGATCCGCTCATCGGAAACAAGCTTGTTTCCCTGCTTGTTGATGCCGGAGCGCAGCCCGTCAGAAACACATGGATATTTTTCGGAAGCTGTGCGGGCGACGCGAATTTTAAATTTTATGTCGAAAACCTGCTCGGCGTGATCGTCGGCGCGAAGGAATTGATTATCGGCTCGAATCTGCTTGATGAAAACGGTTACGACGCGGGAATAGAGGCGATCAATAAATGGCGAAATCTGCCGGACGCGGCGATCTGGTTTTCGCTTTCATTTGCGGAAGGCGTAAAAGATTTTGAAACCTAGCCGGTTAACAATTTCGTATTTTTCCGCATCATCATTTTAATAAGCCCTGAGAAATTTTGGAGAAAATACAAATGAAAAAATTATACAGTTTTATTTTAACGGCAATACTTTTCGGACAAATGCTTCTGCCTTTTCCGGCATTTAATTTCGTCCCGAATATTCAGGCTCAGACCGCTGCGCCGAAAACGGATTCGCGTTATGCCGAGAAGATCCGCAAGATCGAGGAATTTGTGCAGAGACAGATGAAAGCGGACGGCACGGTCGGTTTGTCGGTCGGGATCATGAAAGATGATTTTGTCTGGACGAAAGGTTACGGCTTTGCCGATCTGGAAAACAAAGTTCCGGCGAAAGCGGAATCGGCTTACCGCCTCGCTTCGATCACAAAACCGATGACGGCGGTCGGCGTTCTGCATCTGGTCGAACAGGGAAAAATTGACCTCGACGCGGAAGTGCAGAAATATGTGCCGTATTTTCCAAAGAAAAATTTTCCGGTAACGGTGCGCCTTGTTCTCGGACATCTCGGCGGCATCAGCCATTATAAAAATTATGATCTCGAAGGACATTTCAAGGAACATAAAAACACGCGCGAATCTATCCGCGTTTTTGAAGAGTTCGACCTCGTCGCCGAACCCGGCACGCGCTATCAATATTCTAGTTACGGCTACAACCTGCTCGGCGCGGTCATCGAAGGCGCGAGCGGGAAATCCTACGGCGAATATATGACGGAAAACGTCTGGAAACCTTTGGAGATGAATGATACGCGATTGGACAGTCCCCTTGACGTTATTCCGAACCGCGTGCGCGGTTATCAGATGGTCGGCGGGAAATTGAAAAATTCCGAATACGTTGACATCAGCAGCCGTTTCGCGGGCGGCGGCACGCGCTCGACCGTCGGCGATCTTTTGAAATTCGCACACGGAATGTATGAAGGAAAAATTTTATCCGAAGAAATACGAAACAAAATGTGGGATTCGATGGCGACGAGTCAGGGACAATTCACCGGCTACGGAATGGGCTGGGGAACGAATACCGGAAACGGACGGTTTATGGTTTCGCACGGCGGCGCGCAAGCCGAAACGAAAACTTACTTGCTCGTTTTGCCGTCGCAGAAAACCGCCGTCGCCGTCGCGTCGAATTTCGAGGAAACCGATCCGTTCATTTACGCGCGGAGAATTTACGAAATAATTTCCGGCGAGCCTTGGAACATCGCGGTTTTTGCCAAATCTCAAAAAGACGCGGCGGTTTTGAACGGAATGGATGCGGCTTTCGATTACGGGATGCAGTATTTCGATCGTTACGGAAAACCGATGACGACGGATGAAAATGAACTCAAGGAAGCGTTCGCTTATTTCAATGAATCTTTGATTTCGACGGAAACACAGCAGAGATTTCAGCGCGGTCGGCATCCGTCGGCAAAACAGGCGTTTGTCAAAATGGCTTCGTATATGGCTTCAAAATTAGACAAAAGCAGTTTTGAAAATTATTACCAGAACGGCGCGATTCGTTTTTTCAGCGATTATGTAAATTGGTATCAAAAACAGTCCTCTCATCCGGCTGATCTGAAATTCAGCAAGGAGTTTGAACAGCAAGTTTCCGGTTGGAACAATGATTGGGCAAAAACCTGGAACGCTGAAACGCGGAATCTGGAAATTACCGAATCGTCCGATCTGAAAGCGATCAGCGAGCGTTTGACCAAAATGTTTTCCGGCGCGGGCGTCTATCCGAATTTTTCGGGCGATCTGGAAAATCTGGTCAGAAATTCGGCGGTCAAAGGCAATATTAGAAAAGCTTTCGAAGCCGCGCAGACCGCCGTTGATCTTTATCCCGAACTCGACAGCGCGCACGCCAATCTCGGAATCGTTTACGCGATCTCGGGCGAAAAGGTCAGAGCGATGGCGCAATTTAAAAAAGCCAACGAGATAAATCCGCGCGGCGCGGCGAGCGCGGGAAGTCTCAACCAAACCGCCTACAATCTGGCAGGCGCGGGACAGCCCGAAGCAGGTTTAAAACTTTTGCAAACGGCGGTCGAACTGCATCCGACCGTCGCCAATCTCTACGACAGCATCGGCGAATTTTATATGCGGATGGGAAACAACCCGAAGGCAATCGAGTTTTATACAAAGGCTCTCGAAATTGATCCGAATTATCCGAACGCTTCGGTCGCCAAAGAAACTCTGGCAAAACTTAAACAGGAAGGCAATTAAGTTTTGATTAGTCGGATTAACGACATCGCTCGTTTTCAGAAGCTTCTGAAAACGAGCGATGTTGCTTTCTTATCGAGGTAAAATAAGTGCTTGAACAAATTTGGATTTCAGTCAGAGGCTCGTTACAATAATTTATAACTCACTTTACGCAAAAAAATCTTTCCTGTCGCTGAAGGCGACCAAAAATATAGCGTAACGTGAGTTTATATGCTGAAAACCGAAGCCAAAAATTATCATCCGCCGGTTTTCAAAGAGGATTTATTATGAAAACACACTCAAAGAAATTATACGGCAAAATCCTTAAAAGCAGTTCGCTCAGCGGTTTTGAATTTTCCGAAACAGCTTACCCGGAAAAGCTCGAACTTCCTTTTCACGCTCATAATTTCTCATATTTTTGTTATGTTCTGGAAGGTGATTTTACCGAAAACTACGGGCGAAGCGAGCATTTGTGCCGGGCTTCGACGCTCGTTTATCATCCGTCAGGCGAAAGCCACGCCGATCATTTTCACACGGCGGCGCGCTGTTTTAATTTTCAAATAAATTCAAAAATTTTGGAGCGCGTCAACGACAGCAACCAAATGTCGAAAAGAAACACTGTCCAAAAAAGCGGCGAACTCGACCGGCTTATCACGCGGCTTTACAAAGAAATTTACACGATTGATGAATTTTCGGTTTTGACGGCGGAAGGTTTAATGCTGGAAATTGTCGCCGAGTTTCTGCGCCGTTCGAAATCGGAATTTTTGAACGAATCGGCTGCCCCGCGCTGGCTTTTAAATGTCAAAGATTTTATCGGCGAAGAATTTGCGAATAATCTGACAATTTCCTCGATTGCGGCGGTTGCCGGCGTTCATCCGACGCACCTCGCCAGAGAGTTTCGACGCTACTTTCACATCACGATCGGCGATTTTATCCGCCGACGCCGCATCGAATCCGCCCGCCGGAAAATCATTGCTTCCAACGCTCCGCTCAGCGAAATCGCCGCCGAATCCGGTTTTTTTGACCAGAGCCATTTCACGCGGGTTTTTAAAAAAGCGACCGGAATGACTCCGGCTCATTACCGCTCGGTTTTTCAATCTCGCTAGTTTTGTGCAATTTCGCTAAAAATCTGCAATACAATTTCACAGATTTTTGTAAACCTAAAATCAGACTGATAAAGGACGATATAAATAATAGAAGATTTATTTCGATCTCAAAAAACCTTATGTGAATCAAAAACCTATGACACTTCGCTCGATCAGATTGATTTTTATATTTTTCGTTTTTGTTTTAACGGCAATTGCCCAGGAAAAAGCGCACGAGGAAACGGAAGTTACTTTCAAAAATGGCGAGATAAATTTAGCCGCGACGCTCCTGATTCCGAAAGGCGGCGGACAGTTTCCGGCTGTCGTGATAATTCACGGTTCGGGAACAAGTACGCGCGAAAACGCCTGGACTGCCGCCTACGCAAACGCGCTGGTCAAACGCGGCGTGGCTGTCCTGTATCCCGACAAACGCGGCAGCGGAAAATCCGGCGGAAACTGGCTCACGGCTACTTTTCTCGATTTAGCCGACGATGCCGTCGCCGGTGTCGAGTTTCTGCAAAACAATCCGAAAATTGATAAATCGAATATCGGCGTGATCGGTTTCAGCCAGGGCGGGCATATCGTTCCGGCGGCGGCGGCGCGTTCGGCAAAAATCGCTTTTGCGATAGACGTTTCCGGCTCGACCGTACCGATGATGGAGCAGATCATGGACGAGGTCGAAAAAATGGCTGAACGCGAAGGCTTAAATTCGGCTCAGATCGAAACGGTTAATGATATAAACCGCAAAGCGATCTCTTACGCTCTGACGGGAAAAGGAGAAAAAGATTATCTCGACGCTTTGAACAAAGCGAAAACCGGCGAGCTGAAAGGAAAAAAAGTGATCGAAGGTTTTCCGACCGACCCGAATCACCCGATGAAAACATTTATCAAAACCGTCGGCGATTTTGACCCGATTCCGTTTTGGAAAAAACTGAGCGTTCCGATGCTTTTCGTTTATGGCGGGCAGGATTCGCAGATTCGCATCAATAAAAGCATAAACCGGATCGAAGAAACCCTCGGTAAAAGCGATCACAACTATACGATCTTGCTTTTTCGCAAAAACGGTCACGGCATTTTCAGAGAAGATTTGCTGGATTTTATGGCGCGTTGGATAATTGATAAGGGATAATGCCTAGTTTTAATTTAAACGTCAACAAGAAAAACTATAAAGTCGAAGTTCCTGCCGATAAGCCTCTGCTCTGGGTTTTGCGCGAAGAACTGAAACTTACGGGCAGCAAATTCGGCTGCGGTTTCGGAATTTGCGGAGCCTGCACGGTTCACGTCAATGGAAAAGCGATGCGCTCGTGTATTTTGCCGGTTGCGGACGCGAATGGAAAAAACATTACGACTATCGAAGGCTTGTCCAAAGACGGAAATCATCCTTTGCAAAAAGCCTGGATCAATGAGAGCGTTCCGCAGTGCGGCTACTGTCAGGCGGGACAGATTATGCAAGCCGCCGAACTTCTAAAAGAAAAACCTTCGCCGTCGGACGCGGAAATTGACGAAGCGATGAAAGAAAATCTTTGCCGCTGCGGAACATATCTCAGAATCCGCAAAGCTATCAAACGCGCTTCCCGCGAGATGAAAGGAGGCAAAAAAGATTGAGTGAAAAAGAAAAATTTACCCGCAGAGATTTTATAAAAGTCGCCGTTTCCGCGTCGGGCGGTCTGCTTTTGAGTTTTAATCTTCCGCAGATAAAGCTTGCGGCTCAAAACATAAAAAATCACAAATTAAATATTTTTGTCGAGATCGCCGTGGACAACACGGTAAAAATCACCGCTCCTTTGCCGGAGATCGGTCAGGGCGTAAGAACCGCTCTGCCGATGATCCTGGCGGACGAGTTGGATGCGGACTGGGAATCGGTCAAGGTCATACAAGCGCAGGCAAACGAAAAATACGGCGGGATGAGCGTCGGCGGAAGTTTCAGCATCGCCGGTTATTACGACGCGATGCGCGGCGCGGGAGCTTTAGCCCGCGAGCTTTTGATTTCGGCGGCGGAAAAACGTCTGAATGTTCCGCGTGAAAATTTAATTGCGAAAGACGGAAAAATAGTAAACAAAATAAATGATAAATTTCTCACCTACGGCGAACTGGCTGAGGAAGCCGCGAAAATGCCCCGACCGGAAAAAATTCCGTTCAAAGACGCGAAAGATTTTAAATTTATCGGCAAATCCGTCAAGCGCGTTGATATTGAAGAAATCGTTACCGGAAAAGCGCAATACGGTTACGACGTGGAAATTCCCGGAATGCTCTACGCGATGATCGAAAGATGTCCGGTGCAGGGCGGAACGGTGAAAAAATTCGACGCTACGAAAGCGTTGAAAGTATCCGGTGTAAAAAAGGTTTTCGAATTAAAACCTCTGATCGTCGGAGGTCAGAAATACGGAGCGGTCAGGGGCGGTGTGGTCGTCGTCGCGGACGGTTTCTGGTCGGCGCAAAAGGGACGCGAGGCTTTGGAAATCGAATGGGATGAAGGCGAAAATGCGAAATTCGGAACCGATGAATTAAGAAAAAGATTTCAGGCATTAAAAGAAAAACCGGGGCAAAAAGCGATCTATAAAAAAGGCGACGTAACAAAACCGTTTGAAACGGCGGCAAAACGAATTGTCGCCGAATACGAACTGCCGATTCTCGCGCACGGCTGTCTCGAACCGATGAATTTTACGGCTGACGTAACCGCGGACGGATGCCGTCTGTGGGGACCGACGCAAGCCCCAAGAAATATTCAAAGTCTGGTTGCCGAAATGCTGAAAATTCCCGCCGAAAAAGTCGAGGTAAATCTAACCCTGGCGGGCGGCGGATTCGGTCGTCGTCTGGCTTACGACTATGCGATGGAAGCGGCGGCGGTTTCAAAAGAGGTCGGAAAGCCGGTCAAACTCGTCTGGACTCGTCCCGATTCGACGCGGCACGATTATTTCCGCCCGCCGAGTTTTCATTTTATGAAAGCCTCTTTGGACGAAAATAACGATCTGACAGGTTGGTATCATCACATTGCGACGGCTTCGCTTTTGAAAAATATAATCGTCGGAGATGTGCAGTATCCCGAAACTTACGATGTTACGGGAGCGGCGGATTTTCCATACGATGTCGAAAATCTTCTAATCGAATACACGCCCGTCGAAGTCGGTCTGCAGATGGGTTCGTGGCGTTCGGTGTCGCATTCGTTCAATATTTTCGCGGTCAATTCTTTTCTCGACGAGATCGCTTACGCCGCAAAAATTGACCCGCTCGAATTTCACCTGAAACTTCTCGGAAAACCGCGCGATGTCGAAATTCAATTAAATTTGCCGGGAAGCCGCGGTAAACCGAATTGGAACACAGGACGGCTCGCAAATGTTCTCAAGCTCGCGGCGGAAAAAGGCGGTTGGGGGAAACCGCTTCCAAAGGGGCGCGGGCGCGGAATCGCCTGCTGTTTTTTCAAAAAAACTTATGTCGCGCACATCGCCGAAGTATCTGTTTCACCGGAAGGAAAACTAAATATTCATCGCCTGATAACAGCAATAGATTGCGGGCGCGTCGTAAATCCCGACGGCGTTTTTGCGCAGGTCGAAGGCGCGGCGATGGACGGCGCGGCGACGGTTACGAAATGGCAAATCACCGTGAAAAACGGGCAAGTCGAACAATCTACATTCAAAGACTATCCGCTCTTGACGATTGACGAAGCCCCGCCTTTGGAAATTTATACCGTGCCGAGCGAAGAACATCCGGCAGGCACGGGAGAGCCGCCGTATCCGGCGGTCGCTCCGGCGATCACCAACGCGATTTTTGCCGCGACGGGAAAACGGATTCGCCGTCTGCCGGTAAGTGCGGATGATTTGAAAATGTAGAACTTGAAGAAAACTTTTATTTGAAAATAGTAATCCGCCAAAATTTCCCAACTGCTAATTCCGTCCTAATACGCTGAAAATTTACAATACAAATCCTTTTTCATCTGTAAATATAAATTAACTGAAAATCTAATTTGGAGATGAATAATGAAGTTTTTGACAGTTCTTTTTGTTGTATTATTTTATTTTTCAACCGTTCAGGCGCAAACTCGGAAAACCGATTTGCCGGAAAAAGAGATTGACCGGATCGTTGCCGAGCAGATGCAGAAACAATCCATTCCGGGCGCGGCAATCGCCGTCGTCAAAGACGGCAAAATTATCTTTTCAAAAGGTTACGGCGTTGCCGACCTTGAAAAGAAAAATCCGGTTTCTGCGGAGAAAACGATTTTCCGCATCGGCTCGATTACCAAAGTTTTTACCGCCGTCGCCGTGATGCGGCTTGCCGACGAAGGGAAGATAAAACTGACCGATGATGTCAATAAATATCTCAAGGATTTTAAAGTTCCGAACACTTATGCCGAGCCGATCACATTTGCCGATCTTCTGACGCATTCGTCGGGCTTGGACGAAATCACGCCGGGACGCAGAACTTCGGATAAAACAAAACTCGTTCCGTTGGGCGAATTTCTGAAAACCCGTCTGGTGCGACGGCTTCCGCCCGGCGAAGTCATCAGTTACAGCACATACAATAGCGCGCTCGCCGGTTATCTGATCGAGCGGATTTCCGGTAAGTCTCTTAAAGATTTTTTCCGTGAAAATATTTTCAAACCGCTCGAAATGAACCGCACGAGTCTTGCCGATATTCCGAAAAATCTAACTTCCGATTTCGCCACCGGCTACGAGGTCGAAGACGGCAAGCAGACAAAACTGCCGTTTCAATGGTTTAACACTTATCCGGCTTCCGACATCAACAGCACGGCGGTGGATATGGCGCATTTTATCATCGCTCAATTGAACGCCGGGACATATAAAACCAAACGGATTTTGAGCCGAAATTCCGCCGAAGCGATGCATCGGAAACAGTTCAGCGGGCATCCGCAGATTTTGGGTTACACATACGGCTTTCAGCAATGGGAACGCAACAATATTCGCTTTATCGAACACGGCGGAAGTATGGACGACGGTTATTCCGCGCTGTTATCACTCGTGCCGGAAGAAAATTTCGGCTTCTTCGTCGCCGTCAATACCGAAGGCGGCGGGTTCGGCGTGGCAAACGCTTTGAAGACGATGTTTCTGGAAAAGTATTTTCCAAAATCCGAAACGACTAAGTCCGCTGCTAAAACCAATCTGCCGAAAACTAATTTGGAAAAATTTGCCGGAAAATATCAAAACGATATTTATTGTCATTCCTGCGCGCCGGATTCGGGCGCGTATCGCCCGCAGCCGTTCGAGGTCAAAGTCAATACGGACGGAACGCTTTCCTTTTGGGGCGCGAGTTGGCGACAGATCGAGCCGCTTGTTTTTGAACTTGCAACGGGAGCGCGAGCCGGGCAGATAAAAATCGCGTTCCGCGAAAACTCGAAAGGCGAGATTACATATATGTTTCAGGATTGGTCAACTTATGAAAGAGTTCCGTAACTTCGGAAAAATCAAAGACGGGCAATAAATTAAAAACGCCGCGAATTATTGTACCCGCGGCGTTTTTTTTACTGTAAAACAAATCTATTTTTTCGTTTCCAACATATTCGGCGAATAGCTTTTGTAAATCGTTTCGATCCACGCGGCGGTGTTGATAAAACCCGAACCGGCGTCTTTGAATTTTTCGGGAAAACCGGTTGTCTTTATCTGTTCGAGCGTTTTACCTTCCTTCATCGCTTTGCGGACGATGAGCGTCGTTTCGGCGAGCATTTGATAATAATCGCGCAGGTCGTCAATCGTCGAGACAGCCCCATGTCCGGGAATCAGTTTCGCGTCCGCCGGGATCATCTGGATCAGCCGCGCGATGTTGTTCATCAAACCTTCGACCGTGCCGCCGCTTTCCAGATCAACGAACGGAAAACGCCCGACAAAAAAATCGTCGCCGAGATGCACGACATTCGAGCCGGTGAAAAACAAAACCGTGTCGCCGTCCGTGTGTCCGTTCGGGAAATGTTCGGCACGAATCTCTTCGCCGTTGAAATGAAGCGAAACGCCTTCGCCGTAAGTGATGACCGGCAGAGCAGCTTTCGGCGACGGCTGACGCTGCTGACCTCTGAAAAAGGTCGTTTCGAGCATTCTTTTGCGGACATTCGCGTGCGCCAGGATTAGCGAATCTTTGCCGAAAATCTCGTTACCGCCCGTGTGGTCGCCGTGCCAGTGCGTGTTGAAAACGAAACGCGGTTTTTCGCTTCCGAGCTTGGCGAGTTCGGCTTTGACCTGTTCGGCGACGTTGGCATACTGCGTATCAATCGTCATCATCCCGTCCTCGCCGACCGACACCCCGATATTGCCGCCCCGCCCGAAGATTACATAGACGTTTCCCGCAACCTTCTCGGTTTTAAAAGTTACTTGTTGCTGCGCGTTGTAATTTTTGAGCAAAGCGATATGCGCGAAAGAATACGACGCGCAGGAAATCATCAAACAAAGACTTACAAGAATTCTTTTCATTTATCCTCCTTTAAGTTAAAATTATCCTGTTTCCAACAGCATAACACGCAAAGTCAGGGTTTAACGAAACGGGCGCGAAATTTTCTGCATCCGTTTTCCGGTTCGTATCGAAGTATAAGTTATAAAACCGTTCCAAAATTAATTTTTAAGGAGATACGAATATGAAAAACGCTTGTTTTTTGAAAAAACTACTGCCTGTTTTCGCGCTTTGCTGCGCGGTGTTATTCGGCGCGAATGACGCTTTTGCCCAAACCGAAACGAAGGAAAAAACGCTCTATCAACGCTTAGGCGGTTACGACGCGATTGCCGCCGTGTCAGATGAATTTATCGTGCGGCTCGGCAAGGGCAAACGGCTTCAACGGTTCGTCGTCGGTTTGAGCGACGATTCGAAAAAACGTCTGCGCCAGCATCTCGTTGACTTTCTCTGCAACGCGACGGGCGGACCGTGCCTGTATCTCGGACGCGATATGAAAACCGCGCATAAGGGCTTGGGCATTGACGAAGCCGATTGGCAGGAAGGCGTTGACGCGCTGGTCGCCACGCTCGAAAAATTCAAAGTTCCCGAAAGGGAAAAAGCGGAAGTTCTGGCGGCGGTCAACAGTCTGAAACCCGACATCGTTGAGAAGAAATGATTGATGAATGACGGGCTAAGAAAAAGCAGAAGAAAATAGCCGCAAAAAATCGCAAAAAGCGGTCAAAAGATATTTTTTTGGGTTTTTTGCGCCTTTTTGCGGCTATTTCACCTTATCCCGAACTCGCGTTAAATAAACTTTCCGCGACCGAACTCATAAACGCCGGTCAGAAACGGATTGGTTCGCTTTTCGCGTCCGATGGTCGTTTCGCGCCCGTGTCCCGAATAAACCGTAAAATCGTCGCCGAGCGCGAGGATTTTATTGTTGAGCGAATCCATCAATTGCTCGTAGCTTCCGCCCGGCAGATCGGTTCTGCCGATCGAGCCTTCAAACAGACAATCGCCGACAAAAACTTTTCGCTCGGTTTCTTCAGCCATCACGATATGCCCGCGCGTATGTCCGGGGCAATGCAGGATTTTAAATTTCAGATTGCCGACCTCGTAGATTTCGCCGTCCTGCCAGTTTCTCGAAAGACGCGGCGGTTCTTCGTAATCCATTCCCATCGGTTTTAGCTGATGCGGCGAAAGCCCCATAAAAAGCGGCTGGTTCGGCAAACCGTAATACAAATCTTCATCGTCTTTGTGCAAAATTATTTCCGCTTCGGGAAATGCCCGGTGCAGATCGAGAGTTCCGCCGACGTGATCGAGATGACCGTGCGTCAAGGTGATCGCCTGTAACTCGAAATTATTTTCGTTGATAAAATCCGCAATTGCTTCGCACCGCTCGCCCGGATCAATGCAGACGGCTTTGCGCGTTTCTTCGCAAGCAATGACGCGCGTATTCTGCTGAAAAGGCGTGATCGTAAAAGTTTCGATAATCATTCTCTAACCAATTCGTCCAAATATTTTTCCGCATCGAAATTTTCCGTTATTCTGTCCTTTAACACAAACAGAACGGCGGCGCGGTAAGTTTCCGCGTCCGGCTTTCCGGTAAAACACGGCGTTTCGATCTCCGAAAGACTCAGATAACTGACCAGACAGCTTATCAGCATCCAGAGCAGAATTTCTTCCTGTGTTCCAATCGGGTTATGCCGGCAGATAATTTCGCGGTCTTCGCGGATGCCCCGGCAAATCCGCGCGAACTCTTTTTCGCTTATTTTCGACTGCACTGTAACTTATTAAAACACAAAAGGTAAACCCGCGTCATTGTGAACGGAATTCAGACAACATAATTTTGAATCACGACGCAATGTATTCTTTAAGAACACCTGGAAACAATTCGCTTATTCTGAAAAAAACCTGCACTTTCAACACTTTAACAAATTTTTCAGCTATTTTTCAGTTTTGGCACAATGGTTGCTTATTGTAAAAGCAACAACGTATTGAAGAGGTATCTGAACGGACGCTTGGAAGGTTTTAATAGGCAAATTAACGAGCAAGGGAAGGTTACGAACAAGGGGTTAGGAACGAGCAAGGGCAGGCAGGTTTTCAATGGATACTTTCAATAGCGACAAGTTTGATAATTTAGTTAATACGAGCAATCGGAAGGCAGGTATTGATGAGCGAGTATTCGGTGCAAAGGTCGGCATTTTTGCCAAACTTTTTGGCTGTGTTCATAAAAATATAAGCCGACCTTTCACCGCGGGGGGAACAAGTTACAGGACTTGCCTGCAATGCGGGGCAAGAAAACAGTTTGACTCGGAAACTTTACAAACATACGGAAGTTTTTACTATCCTCCGATTGTTAGATCGGAAATTTAATTGGTAGTTCTTTGAAGTCTTAGAAAGGTAAACTCTAAAGTTCTTTTCATTTTTCTTTTAGGGTGAACGTTTTATCAATCTTCTAGTCTCATATCATACAATTTTGACTTTAGAGTTTATTTTTCTAAGACTTTTTCGCCGGAATCTTAATTTTTAAGATTCCGGCTTTTTTTATTTGTCATCAATTACTTTGTGATTTAAAATCTCGATCGTCTCAAACGGCATCTCGACCTTGGCGTTATCTAAAGTATTTTTGATCTTTTCGCGCAGTTCCGCCCGCGCCGTAATATGCTTTCTCGTATCGTCGAGCCAGACGCGAAGCTGGAGTTTCGTATAATAATCGCCCAGTTCCTGAACGAGAACCGCCGGCGCAGGCTTTTTCATAAATCTTTCATCGCCTCTGACGATTGATAAAATCTCGCGCCGCGCGTTTTCGATGTCTTCACCCACGCCGATGGTTACGTCAATATCGAGCCGCAGATGGGGAAACATCGTGTAGCTTTTGATCTTGTTGGCGGCGATGTTCTGATTCGGAATGCTGATCATAATCCCGTCCGGCGTAACGATGCGCGTCGTCCGCAGAGTTATCTGCTGAACCTCGCCGTATTCGTCCTCGATCTCGACCAGATCGCCGATATAAAACGGTCGGTCCCAGAAAATAAAAATCCCGGCGACGATATTGGAAAGCGTGTCTTTCGCCGCGAAACCGAGCGCGAGTCCGGCGATGCCGAGACCGGCGATGAGCGACGTGATATTCAGCCCGATCTGATCGAGCGTCGTGATCGCCGCAAAAACAAAAATCGTATATTTCAAGCCCATCATCAAAAAACTGACAATGGTTTTTTCAAGCGCGAACCGCGCGATAACACGCGACATCACCGCCTTTAAAATCCGGTAAAGAATATAAAAGGCAAGTATAATTACCGTTGCGATAACTGCATTTTGAAGTAAAACAATGAGTTTTTCCGCAATGATCTGCGGGTTAAAATATTCTCCGAGCTGTTGTAAAACCTTTTCCATAAAGTCTAATCTTACATCATTTTATTTTTTCCTTTCGATCCGTCAGTGCCGAATCTCATTCGGACTATCACGCTCGAAAATAAAAAACGCGGACATATTTTGCCCGCGCTTTTGTTTAATAAAAAGTATTTTGAAAATTATCTGACTGGACTGACGACACGATTTTCATCATCGCCTCTGCTCAGCACATAAACGACGGTGGCAGTAACAATTCCCGCGAAAATAATGATCGGGATCAAAGGACTGTTGTCATCGTCATCATCGTCGTCGTCCTGAGCCTTTCTGACCTTGGCGTTTCCCGTTGTTTCAATATTTACCTTGACGTTTTCATTGTTAAAAACCCGGACATCTCCGGCTGAAAGAGTGCCTGAAATGCTGTTTTCATCAAAGCTAAGATCGAGAACGGATTTTGGCGACAGATTCAAATAACCTAACTTTCCGAGTCTGACGGTTGCCGTCGCATTTTCCGAAGTAGTAATTACACTGCCTGAAAAAATAGTGCGCCCGCTGACGATATTTTCACCGTCGAGTTTAACTGACGATTCTGCGTTATTAATTTTATGACCGGAAACTATTATTTCACCGGCTACAGATGTCTTTCCAGTTTTAGCCGAAGTTGTTATTGTGGAACTAATAAAGACCGCGGCTATAACCCAGAAGGCTGCGACGTTTCGAAGCCAAAAGTTTTTATAATTCTTCATTAATCCTCCTGGTTTAATTTAGTTTAGGAAGCAAATGTATAATTATCATACAAGAATGTCAATGTATTATTTAAGATTTAACTTAACAGAGATATTGTTTTGGACTTATTCCAGAGCGCGTCCATTTCATCGAGATCGGATTCTTCAAATGATTTTTCCCGCGCTTTTAATTCGGATTCGATAAAAGCAAACCGGCGGCGAAATTTCCGGTTCGTTTTCTTGAGCGCGGTTTCCGGTTCGACTTCGAGCCGCCGCGCCAGATTGACGACCGCGAAAAGCAGATCGCCGATCTCCTCGCCGATCTCTTCTCTATTATTTTCACTGATGGCTTCTTTCAATTCGCCGATTTCTTCGTCTAACTTGTCAAAAATTTGTTCGACGTTTTCCCAATCGAAACCGACCTTTGCCGCTTTTTTCGAAATTTTCAAACCTTCCAAAAGCGCGGGAAAATGCCCGTTTACGTCATCGAGAATCGAATCGGATTTCTTCTCGATCTTTCCCGATGCGGCGCGTTCCGCCCGTTTCAGTTCGTCCCAATTATTTAAGACGTCGGTCGCGGTTTCCAGATTTTTATCACCGAAAACGTGCGGATGCCGCAAGACGAGTTTTTCGGAAACGCCTTTTACTACTTCATCAATCGTAAAATCGCCGCGTTCCGCCGCAATCGTCGAATGAAAAACAACCTGCAGGAGAATATCGCCGAGTTCTTCTTTCAGATTATGTGTTTCGCCCGTTTCGTCTGCTTCCTGGATCGCGTCGAAGGTTTCGTAAGTTTCTTCCAGAAGATACTGCGCCAGCGATGCGTAAGTTTGTTCCCTGTCCCACGGACAGCCCCCCGGCGCGCGCAGACGCGCCATAACGGAAACGAGTTCGTCAAAATTTTTCGACATAAAATTTTAAGTATTGTAAATATTTTGAAATTCGTGTTGTAAATCCGCTTCCGGCAAAATCTGATTCAGATGATGTTTCAGATGTTCGACATAATCCGTCATGATAAATTCGAGCGTAAAGCTGCCGGCGTTTTCGATCGTTATTTCGTTCGCTAAAAGATCGGGATTGACGTTTTCGATAATATGCGCGAGATGCAGATTAAAGAATCGCCATAAATTTATCAGATCGCTCCAATTTGCCGCGTTGTAATTTTGCGCGTCAATCCAGTGATTTTGCTGATAGCCGACAAAATCGCTTTTTCTTTCCGCCATCGTCCGCACGAATTTTTGCTGGTTGTTGCCAGCCGAATCAATCAGATGTCCGAGAATTTCCTTCTTCGACCATTTTTCCGGCTGAGGCTTGGCAGACGCGTCCTCGTCGCTGAAATTTTCGAGCAAAGGCAAAACTTCTCCGATGATTTTCCGCAAATTTTCCGCTGTTTCCTTCATAGTCTTCAATTTTGAACTTTCTTTCGCCAAAATGCTACTATCAAGATATAAACTTAACATATTTGGAAGAAAGCGATGACTGAAAGAGAAGAAGAACAACAGGAAATAAAAGTTACCGACCGCCGCAAATTCAATCTCGACGGAAGTTTAAGAGAAGGCGTGGAAATAACGCCCGAACCGCCGAAAGAAGAACCGAAAACGACCGGACAGCCGCCGGAAATCCTGTCATCAGCGACCGCCGCCGCGCCTGCCGAAACGCCCATCATCACGGACAGTGCGGGCGAACCTTTAGAAGACGCGGGCGAAACGGATTTTGACGAGGATGACATTCCCGGCGCGGACGATCCGGCAAGTTTCGTCAATTTTCTTTCGACTTTAGTAACAAATGCCGCCGCGTCTTTGGGCGCGATGCCGCATCCCGTAACCGGACAAAGAACGGTTGATCTCGAAACCGGAAAGTTCTGGATTGACGTTCTCGTCATGCTCCGCGAAAAAACGAAAGGCAATCTTCTGGCGAAAGAATCGCAATTATTAGAAGGAATCTTAGGCGATCTTCAAATGCAGTATGTCCAACTTGTCCGCGCGACCGAAGAAAAATTAAAACAAGACGCGGCGAAGAAATTTTCAGCGGGCGACATTTTAGGCAAGAAATAGTTTGTAGAGTTTTGAGAGTTCATAGAGTTCGTAGAGTTTTTTTTCTTTGAACTTTACGAACTCTACAAACTCCACGAACTCTATGAACTCTGATGAAATTAACTTTTCTCGGCACAGGCACTTCGACGGGCGTTCCGTCAATCGGATGCGATTGCGAAACCTGTCGGTCGGACGATCCAAAAGACAAACGACTGCGCGTTTCTGTTTTGATCGAACACGCCGGAAAAACGATTCTCGTTGATACCTCGATAGATTTTCGCCAACAGGCACTGCGCGCCGGAATCGGTTATCTCGATGCGGTTTTGATCACGCACTGCCATGTTGACCACGTTTTCGGACTCGATGACATCCGCCCCTTGAATTTCCGCTACGGCGCGATGGGCGTTTACGCCAACGAGATCGCGTGGATGGATCTCAGACGCATTTTCCAATACATTTTCAAACCGACTCATTTCGGCGGCGGTTTGCCGCAACTGATTCCGCACACGGTCGTCAAAGGTGCGCCGTTCTGCATCGGCGAAGATTTGCATATCACGCCGCTCGAAGTCATCCACGGCAAACTGCCCGTCATCGCTTACCGCTTCAACGATTTCGCCTACGCGACCGATCTGAACTTCATTTCCGACGAAACGATTGACGGTCTGCAGGATTTGGACGTTCTGGTTTTAGACTGTGTGCGAATCAAACCGCACGCGACTCATCTCGGTTTGAACGAAGCACTCGAATATATCGAACGCATCAAGCCGAAACGCGCATTTTTAACTCACTTAAATCACGATATTATGTATGAACGCGATTCTAAATTGCTGCCCGATAATGTTCGGTTCGGTTATGACGGATTGGTTATTGAATAGATAAAATGCAAAAAATCTTCTCGGAAATTTGGTCAAAATATGATGATGCAGAACTTTTGCCCGACAATGAGCGAAATCTTGCTTTAGAGAAAATTTTAGCTGAACTTGACGATATTTCCGAAGATAAACGAAACGATGAGTATTTTTATCTGAAAGGATTTATTAATTACAACAAAGATCCTTCGGATATTTATCAGGCGAAAAATTTTTATCAGAAAGCACTCGAAATTAATCCCGATGAATCTTACGCGAGATTGTATTACGGACATTGTCTATACGATTTAGGTGATTATAAAGAGGCTGAATATAATTTTTCTATCGTTGAGAAAGAAGGTTTCAGCGAAATCGTTAGAGAACTTTTACAGATGAAAGCCGAAGAAATGATTGTCTGTTGTCAGATAAAAATATCCGGTTTAGATGAAACAAACTTATCGAAAGCAAAGGCGTTTGTTAATAAGTATTTTAAGGTAGATTATTACGACGATTATTTGTTTAATCTTGAGCGTGTGTTGAAAGATTTTGAAATTGATTTGGATGAATTGGTAATTAAAAATCTAAAATTCCGCCAAGCGACACGCGAAGATTTGCCGGAAATCGTCCGCATGCTCGCCGACGATTTTCTCGGCGCGACGCGCGAGCGTTACGAAAACCCTTTGCCGGAAAGTTATACAAAAGCGTTCGAGGAAATCGCGGCGGATAAAAATAATGAGTTGATCGTCGCAGTCGTGTCAGAACCGCCTGCGGTAGCGGGCGGTTTAAGTGTAGAAAATCGAATAACAAATTTGAATGTTCCAAATGCTAATCTTCAACCGTCCGCTACCGCAGGCGGTTCTGACGAAATCATCGTCGGCACTCTGCAAATCACTTTTACGCCGTCAATCAGTTTTCAGGGCGGCAAACGCGCGACGGTCGAATCGGTCAGAGTTGACGCAAAATATCGCGGTCAGGGTTTGGGAAAAGATTTGATGCTCTGGGCAATCGAACGCGCACGGCGCGAAGGCTGTCATGTATTGCAGTTAACAACAAACAGCGACCGCTCGGACGCGCATCGTTTTTATGAAAACCTGGGTTTTAAGGGAACGCATCTCGGAATGAAATTGTATCTAAAATGAATCTCGAAACCGAAAGACTTTTGTTGAGAAACCTGCGCGAAAGCGATCTGGACGATTTTCACGTCTATCACTGCGACCCGGAAATCTGCAAATTTCAGAGCTACGACGCTTTTACGATCGAGGACAGCGAAAAATTTATCGCGGAGCAAAAAAACGCGGAATTCGGCACGCCGGGCGAATGGGCGCAGACGGGAATCGAATTAAAGGAAACCGGCAAACTCGTCGGAGATTTCGCCTTGCGATCGATGAAGGACGAGCCGCGCACGGTCGAACTCGGCATAACGCTCAACCCGAAATATCAGGGAAAAGGCATCGCCGTCGAAGCGTTCCGAAAAGTTTTCGAATATCTTTTCAGCGAAACCGAAACGCATCGCGTTTTCGGCATTCTCGATATTGAAAACGACGGCAGCCGGAAACTGCTTGAAAATCTGAACTTCCGCCGCGAGGCGCATTTTAGGAAAAGCTACTGGGACAAAGGTTTCAACGAATGGCGCGATGAATATCTTTATGCTTTATTGAAAGAAGAATGGAAAAACAAATGACAAAAGAAAGCAAAAAACTGCCGAAAGGCTCCGGCACGAGAGATTTTTCAGACTTAAAAGCGTTGTTTATCAACTGTACTCTAAAACCGACCGGAAAATTGTCGCACACCGAGGGCTTGATGAAAAAAAGCGTCGCCATCATGAAAAAACACGGCGTCAAAACCGAGATATTCCGCGCCGTTGATTACGACATCGCGCCGGGTGTGCAGCACGATATGACCAAAGAAGGTTTTGAAAAAGACGATTGGACGAAGATTTTTAAAAAAGTAATGAAAGCCGATATTCTCGTTCTCGGCACGCCGATCTGGCTCGGCGAAAAATCTTCGGTTTGCTCGCGCGTCGTCGAGCGGCTCTACGCCGAATCGGGCAAGACGAACGAATTCGGGCAGTATATTTTTTACGGCAAAACCGGCGGCTGCATCATCACCGGAAACGAAGACGGCATCAAGCACTGCGGGATGAATATTCTCTATTCGCTCCAGCATCTCGGCTACACGATCCCGCCGCAGGCTGATGCCGGCTGGATCGGCGAAGCCGGACCGGGACCGTCGTATATGGACGAAGATTCGGGCGGCGAGGAAAACGAATTCACACAGCGCAACACGACTTTTCTGACGTGGAATCTGATGCATCTCGCGCTGATGCTCAAAGAGCGCGGCGGTTTTCCCGCTTACGGCAACCAGAAAGACAAATGGGAAGACGGCGAGCGGTTCGGTTATCCGAAACCGGAATGACAAAAATCTGATTTATGAAAATTTTTCATGGAACTGACAATGCGGGAATCGCGCGCGGAACGGTTTTGACGCTCGGCGTTTTTGACGGTCTGCATCTCGGTCATCAATTGATAATGCAAAAGATCGTCGAGCGCGCGAAGGCGACCGGAAGCGTTGCGACCGTCATCACGTTCGACCCGCATCCGCGAGCCGTTCTCCATCCCGAAAACGCGCCGCCGCTTCTTCAAACTCTCGATCAGCGTCTGGCTAATTTTGAAGTTCTCGGAATCGAGCAGGCAATCGTTATTCGTTTTGACAAAGAATTTGCCGATCAGGAAGCGGAAGATTTTTTGCGCGACATCGTTCACGAACGCCTGCAGGCACACGAAGTTTATCTCGGCAAAGGTTTCTTTTTTGGCAAAAATCGCGGCGGAAATATCGAACTGCTGAAAAAAATGAGCGAACAGCTCGGTTTTTATGCGGACGAAGTTCCCGAAGTTCGTCTGCGCGGTCAACGTATTTCCTCATCGAAAATCCGCGAGCTTTTAAAAGACGGAAAAGTAAATCTCGCACGAAGAATGTTAGGGCGACCTTACGGCGTTGAAGGTCAGATCATACACGGTTTCCGGCGCGGTCATACCATCGGTTTTCCGACTGCCAATCTGAAACCGCATAATCGCGTCATTCCGAAATTCGGCGTTTACGCGACCGCCAATCTGATCGAAGGCGTTTGGCGGCGAAGCATTACGAACGTCGGCATTCGACCAACTTTTGAAGATGACAAAGAGCCTTCGATCGAGAGCTATATTTTTGATTTCGACGGCGATCTTTACGGCGATGTTCTGCGCGTCCGTTTTCTGCACCGCATTCGGGATGAAAAAAAATTCAACGGCATTGACGAACTCAAAGCGCAGATCGAACGCGACACGCGCACCGCTCTGAACTATTTCAAAAGGCTCGGCGTAAAGAATTCGCTGGACATCGTGTGAAACAAGTTTTGTGGAATATTTTGCAAACCGAGGCGCGTTTTGAGATTCTAAGTATTCCTTGGAACGCAGGTTGCAGAAGAGTTTTATTAATGAGTGAAAATAATCAGGCATTGGCGGTAAAAGAAAAGAAAATTGAGCCGATTAACGAAAACGGCAACGGGAATTATGCGATTGTCCCTGCAAAAAATTTGCAGATTGCAAAACAAATTTCCGATGAGCAGCTAATTGCCGAAGAAAAATTTTTAATCGAAAAAGAAACCGAAGTCGAAAAAAGCTATCAAGGCATTCGCGGCTATCTGCGGCTTTTTCAGGTATCAAAGGTTATCGGGATGCTCTCGCTCTATCTATATCTCGATCAATACGAACTGCACCGCAAACAGCATCTGAAAGTTAAGGAACACCGCGAAGAACAGGCGCAAAGGCTTTCTTGGCTGGCGGTTTTGGGCGAAAAATTTTACGGCGTTCGACTTTGGTTTTTTCATCAATTTATACTTTTTCTCAATTGGTTTTTTGTCGGAAACGAAAAAAACAAGGAACTCAATCAGGAAAAACAATCCGTCTGGCTCAAAGAAAATCTAATAAAACTCGGACCGACATTTATCAAGATCGGTCAGTCAATGGGAACGCGTGCCGATCTTTTGCCGCTTCCATTTGTCAAAGCTCTCGGCGAATTGCAGGACAATGTGCCGCCGTTTTCAAATTCCATCGCGTTTGCGCGGATCGAAAAAGAACTCGGCAAGAAGATCAATCAGGTTTACAAAGAATTCGACATCGAACCCGTCGCCGCCGCATCACTCGGACAAGTCTATCGCGCCAGACTTTTCACGGGCGAAGAAGTCGCTGTCAAAGTTCAGCGTCCGAATCTGGAGCAGATCATCAAAGGCGACATCGAAATTTTGCGAAAGGTTACGAAGTTTGCCGAACGCTTTCCGTCTTTGAACGAAAACGCGGATTGGGCGGGAATGCTCCGCGAGTTTGACGAGACGATTCACGAAGAGATGGACTACGCGGCGGAAGGTCGCAACGCCGAACGCTTTACCGAAAATTTTAAAGAATGGACGAATGTTCATGTTCCGAAAATTTACTGGAACGCGACGACATCGAAAGTTCTAACGATGGAGTTTATTCACGGCACGAAAGTTACGGCTTTGGACGAACTTCGTGTGAGAAATGTTTCGCCCGAAAAGGTTAATCGCCTTTTGATCAAAACTTATTTAAAACAATTACTCGAAGACGGCTTTTTCCACGCTGATCCGCATCCGGGAAATCTTTTGGTGATGCCCGACGGACGGCTCGCGTTTTTCGATTTCGGAATGGTCGGGCGCATCACGCCGAAACTGCAGTCGAAAATGATTGACGCATTTTTCCACGTCGTCGGCAAAGACCCGGCAGGAATAGCGCAGGATTTGATTGATCTCGATTTCCTCAAACCCGGCTCGAACCCGGAAGTCGTCCGTCCCGTGGTCGAAAATATGTTCAAGTTTCATCTGAATCTGAAACTCAAGGAAGTCAACTTCAAAGAATTGACCTACGATCTCGCAGACGTAATGTATGATTACCCGTTTCGACTGCCGGCGAATTTCACATACATTATGCGCGCCCTGATGACGCTCGAAGGCATCGGCATCATCACCGATCCCGAATTTAATTTCTTTGAAACCGCCAAGCCTTATGCGAAAGAGTTTATGCTCAAACGCGAAGGCAAAGACCTCAGAAAACTTCTGACCGATAAATTACTAGGTCGCGGCGAAGACGGCAAGATTGATTGGGACCGAAGCTGGAAACTTGCAAAAATGGCGTTTAAAACGGTTTTCAATACGGGGAAATAAAACACTTGAAATTTAAATGGAATTGGCGTTAAATCATTGCACTGTGAAACGCGCCGGTTTCATTTTTTTTCTGATGACTTTTTTGCTGTTCGGTTTTTCCGGTCAGAACGCACAATCCAAAATGAGATACAAAATCGCGCATATCGAAGAAGATTTTCCCGTCGGCGAACTCGACAGTAAACTCTGGTCGAAAGCGGAAGAAGTCTCGATCAAAAAATTCTGGTCAGGCAAAAACGCACCGGAAAAAAGACACGCGAAAACGAAAATCCTTTGGTCGGACACCGCGCTTTACGTCCGCTTTGAAGCGAATCAAACCGAACCGCTCATCGTTTCGGAAAAACCGAATTTGAAAACGAAAACGCGCGGGTTGTGGGACAGGGATGTCTGCGAGATTTTTCTCGCGCCGGATGAAAACGAGCCGCGCAAATATTTCGAGTTTGAAATTGCGCCCAATGGCGAATGGATTGATCTCGGAATCTATCAGAAACCGGACGAACGGATTACCGATTGGAATTATGTGTCGGAGATGCAGTCAGCCGCGCGGATCGAAAAAGACAAAGTTTTAATGGCGATCAAGGTCGAATGGAAAGCGTTCGGCAAACAGCCGAAAGCGGGCGACATCTGGCTCGGAAATCTTTATCGCTGTGTCGGCGCGGGGGAAACACGCGGTTATCTCGCGTGGTCGCCGACCGGAACGAAAGAACCGGCTTTTCACGTTCCTGAAAAATTCGGCGAGTTTGAATTTGTAAAGTAAATTTTGCCCGCGAAAGACGCAAAAAAGGCATTCTTAAGTCCTTTTTTGCCTGCAAAAAATGATTTTTAGAGTTCTAAAAATCGTTTTGTATGTCCACAAAATGGTTTTGTAAGCTCCCAAATCGAATTTTTGCGCTCCCAAAACATTTTAAGAAGTCAAAAATTTATCTGACCAGGCGGTCAATTAATAGAATTGTTTCGTAAGAAATCGCGGCGATCAAAGCCGCCATCGGGATCGTTAAAACCCACGCCCAGACGATCTTGCCGGCTACGCCCCATTTGACCGCTGAAAAGCGTTTTGCCGAGCCGACGCCGACGATCGAGCCGGTGATGGTGTGCGTCGTCGAAACCGGAATACCGAACGCGGTCGCACCGAAAAGCGTCAGCGCGCCGGACGTTTCGGCACAGAAACCGCCGACCGGCTGGAGTTTGGCGATTTTCGTTCCCATCGTTTTGACGATCCGCCAGCCGCCGGAGAGCGTGCCGAGTCCGATCGCCGCGTGCGCCGCGAGAACCACCCAGAGCGGGATTTCGGGCAGTTTTCCGGCAGAGGTCATCTGCAAATAACCGCCCGCGACCAGAACGATGGTGATGATGCCCATCGTTTTCTGCGCGTCGTTGCCGCCGTGTCCGAGCGAAAATGCGGCGGCGCTGAAAAGCTGCCCGACGCGGAATACTTTATCCACCTTTTTGACGCTGACGCGGTGAAAAATCCAGTAAACCGCGACCATCATAAAAAAGCCGAGCGTCATCCCGATCATCGGCGAGAGAACAATGAACGAAAGCGTTTTGATCCAGCCTTTGGCGATCAAAACACTGCTTACGCCGTCGAAACCGTTGCCGGAAACAAAAGCGGCAATCGCCCCGCCCGCGTATCCGCCGACCAGCGCGTGCGAACTCGAAGTCGGCAGACCGAGATACCACGTTATGAGATTCCAGATGATCGCGCCGAGCAGACCGGCGAGCAGAACGTAGAGCCGGAAATCTTCGGCAATCGCCGTAATGTTGACCATATCGCCGCCGATGGTTTTGGCGACCGCCGTCGGAAAAACGAGAAAGGCGATGAAATTAAAAAACGCCGCCCACGCGACCGCCACGCCCGGAGAGAGAACGCGCGTCGCCACGACCGTCGCAATCGAATTTGCCGCGTCGTGAAACCCGTTGACGTAGTCGAAAACGAGCGCGACGAAAATAATGAAAACAACTAATGCGAAAGTTGCGGTTTGAACGTCCATAGATTAGGGATGAGGGATGAGGGACGAGGGATGAGGGAAAGAAAACCTCTCGTCCCTCATCCCTCGTCCCTCATCCCTCATTTTAAGCGTGTTTGAGAACGACGCTCTCGATGATGTTGGCGACCGATTCGGCGCGGTCGGTGGCGTTCTCTAAAATTTCGTAGAGTTCCTTCCATTTGATCAGGCGAATCGGGTCGGTTTCGTTTTTGAAAAGATCGCCGATGGCGCGAAAATAAATGTCGTCGGCTTCATTTTCGAGGCGGTGAATCTCGACGATATGCTGGTTCATCCCGTTCGGTTTTTTGAGCATCGAAGCCGCCGCGTTGATCGCTTTCGCCAAATCCTGAATAATGCGGGCGAGAGTTTTGGCGTGATCGTTGATTTCGCGAATGTCATACATCACGACGGCGCGCGCGCCCGCGTCTATGTAATCGCAAATGTCGTCGAGCGCAACCGAAAGCGTATAGATGTCTTCGCGGTCAAACGGCGTGATAAAAGAACTGTTTAGCTTCGTCGTGATCTTATGCGTCAGATCGTCGCAATCGTGTTCCGCCTTTTTGATCGTTTTCGTGTGCGCTTCGAAATTTTCGGGCGCGTCGTTGAGCATTACGACAAGCCCGTTTGACGCTTCCTGAATTTTTTCGGTCATCTGCGTGAAGAGCGTAAAATATTCATCTTCACGCGGCAGTAAGCTAAATGCCATTTTTCAGATTCTCCGTTGGAATTTTTTGTTACAGAATTGTTACAGAAACGTTAATAAATATATCCGAAGAAAAAAGGCTTGTCTATTGAGCGGAAAATATATTTTTTTAAATGAGAAAAAGCCGCCGAAATTTAACAACGGCTTTACGGTTTTCTTCCCGATAGTTCTCAATTTATTTTGCTGTATTTGATAAACACGGCTTCCCGAAGAAAGACGTTGAGTTAATTTTTTTGCGGGCAATACTTCATTTTTGCATTCTCAAAATGCTTATTCATCACATGACAAAAGCATTTTGTAAAAATCAAAACACTTTTCACTGCCCGCTAAATCAGTACAAATTTTAGCCTGCTGACAATTTTTAGGGGATGTCCTTTCTTCAGAAAATATATATTTAGCAACTTCATAGAGCGCATCCAAAAACTTTTCGCTATTTTCAGCACAAAGATATGTTTCTTGATCTTCAAGGTCTTGTAACTCTACTTTTATTTGATTAGTTATTTTGTCAATCACTAACCAATCTGCATCAACATAACCTATTCTCCAGAAATTTTCTGTTTCAACCGGATAATCTAAAAATCTAACTAACCCGATTTCTAAAGTTGATACATCAAAATTCTCGATCAAGCTAAACAAAGGATTGATTGATCGTCTATAAACTTTTTTCGGTTCAGACAGAAAACTCTGTTGAATGCTGGTGATTTCTTCATCGGAAAGTCCGTGTTTAGCTAATTTTCCTTCAGACGGCACCAAATTCTTTAAATTTTCAACAAAATTTTTTGCTTCCATATTAAAATTCATAAGCGAAAAAAGCCGTCGCTAATTTTCGACGGCTTTCAAATTTTTGTGATTATATTTTCAAATTTTCTTGCTGTGCTTGATAAAAACGGCTTCGCGCAGATAAACATTAAGTTCGCAGATGTCTTTCACATAATCGCCGATGCGTTCGAGATGTTTGGCGACGAAAAGCAGTTGCGCGACACTGGCGGTCGCCTGCGGATTTTCGATGATGATTCCGAGCAGTTCGTCAAAAACGCGCTTGTAGCAAGCGTCAATTTCATCGTCGCGGCGAATGATCCGGCGCGACGCTTCCGCGTCTTCGGTCGTAAAAGCGTCGAGCGCGGCTTGCAGCATCTCGGCGGCGGTCTGCGCCATCAACGGCAAATCAACGTATTTCTTAAGCTGCGGTTCATTATTCAACACCAGAGCAGATTTGGCGATGCTCGCGGCGTGATCGGCGATGCGTTCGAGAATCGGCGTGATCTTCGCCACCGAAATAACAAATCTCAGATCGTGCGCGGCAGGCTGTTCGAGGGCGAGAATTTCGATACTCAGACGATCAATTTCGAGTTCCATCTGATCGATCACCTTATCATCCTTTTTGACCTGTTTGGCGAGTTCGCTGTCGCGCTCGGTCAGAGACCGCATCGCGTGGTGCAGCGCTTCCTCGGTCTTTCCACCGAGCAGAAGAAGTTTGTCGCGCAAAGCGTCCAATCGTCTATCGAGAATTATATTTTCCATTCTAAAACTAAACTTACTATATCAAATTTTGCCGTCGAAAAAATAATTTTTATCCGAATCTTCCCGTAATATATTCTTCGGTCAATTTTTCGTCCGGGTTTGTAAACATTTTCTGCGTCGGATTTACTTCGACAAGTTTGCCGAGCATAAAAAACGCCGTTTTGTCCGACACGCGCGCCGCCTGCTGCATATTATGCGTTACGATGACGATCGTGTAATCCTGTTTCAGTTTGACGACGAGTTCTTCGATCTTCTGCGTCGCAATCGGGTCGAGTGCGGAAGCCGGTTCGTCCATCAAGATCACATCCGGTTTGACGGCAAGCGCACGGGCGATACACAGACGCTGCTGTTGTCCGCCGGAAAGACCGAACGCCGATTCGCTCAAACGGTCTTTTACTTCGTCCCAGAGCGCGGCATCTTTCAGAGCTTTTTCGACTCTCGCTTCAAGATCGGCTTTGCTGTCGTGAATACGATTTATTCTTATGCCGTAGGCGACATTTTCAAAAATGGATTTCGGAAACGGGTTCGATTTCTGAAAAACCATCCCGACGCGGCGGCGCAAATTTACGACATCCGTTCCCGGCTCGTAGATGTCTTTGCCGTCAATCTTTACACTGCCCTTAACTCTGGCGATCGGGATCGTGTCGTTCATCCGGTTCAAGGTGCGGATAAAAGTTGATTTTCCGCAGCCCGACGGACCGATAAACGCCATCACTTCGCGCTCGGGAATTTCGAGAGAAATGTCATACAGGGCTTGCGCGTCGCCGTAAAAAAAATCCAAATTTGAAACGCTGATTTTGCTTTCCATTCTTAAAGTTTTATTTGTCCACAGATATATACAGACGAACACGGATAATTTTTTTGATAAAACAAATTGAGTTAAAAATCTTCTTCATCTGTGTTTATCTGTGTGCATCTGTGGACAATTTCTTCTTAATATCTCTTTCTCGTCAGATACCTGACTAAAATATTTATCACTAAAATAAGCCCGACCAATATCAGAGTCGCCGCCCACGCCATCTGGTGTTCGATCTCATACGGTCCGGTCGCGTAATTGTAAATCTGCACGGTCAGAGACGCCATCGGCTGATCGAGAAAATAATTATAAAAACGGCTGTTCAGTGCCGTAAACAGAAGCGGCGCGGTTTCCCCCGTGATGCGGGCAATCGCCAGCATCGCGCCCGTCGCAATGCCGGATGCGGCGGCAGGCAGAACAATATTCCACGTTACACGCCACTGCGGCGCGCCGAGCGCGAGCGCGGCTTCGCGCATCGGTTTCGGCACAAGCCGGATCATTTCCTCGGTCGTGCGGGCGACAATCGGAATCATTATCATCGAGAGCGACAGCGCGCCCGCAAGTCCCGACTGCCTGCCCATCGGCAAAACGACGAGCGTGTAAATAAAAATCCCGATAATGATCGAAGGCACACCGATCAAAACGTCGGCGATAAACCGCGTGATTTTGCCGAACCAATTCGAACCGAGTTCCGCCAGATAAACGCCCGCGCCGATGCCGATTGGAAGTCCGATTATCGAAGCGACGACGGTCATCATCGCCGAACCGACGATCGAATTTCCGATGCCGCCGCCTTCGCCGACCGGTTTCGGCGTGTCAATCAGAAATTGCAGATTGAGCGATGTCGCGCCGCGCACCGCGATGTAAAAAAGAATTATCAGCAAGATCGCGATCGTAAAAACCGCCGCCGAAGCCGTCAGCGTCGTCATCAAACTGCTGATAAATTTTCTTTTTTTACTTCCTCTTTCCATCAAATATTTCTATGCCTTCCCGACCTTGCTCTCGACGCGCATCACGAGCAGTTTGGCGAATGCGTTGACGACGAACGTTACGAGAAACAAAACCAATCCCATCTCGATCAGCGCGGATAGATAAAGTTCATCCGTCGCTTCGGCAAAATTCGCCGCCAGCACCGAGGCAATCGTGTAAGCCGGCTCGAACAGCGAAGCCGTGATTTGCGGCGCGTTTCCGATAACCATCGTAACCGCCATCGTTTCGCCGAGTGCGCGTCCCAAACCTAAAACGACCGCACCGGCAATTCCCGAAGCCGCATTGCCGAGAACGATCTGCGTCGTTTCCCATTTCGTCGCGCCGAGCGCGAGCGCGGCTTCTCTCTGCGTTACGGGAACAGCGAGCAAAACGTCGCGGACGACCGCCGTGATGATCGGCGTGATCATCAGCGCGAGAATTATGCCGCCCGTCAGCATCCCGATTCCGGTCAGGCGACCTTGAAAAAGCGGCAGAAAACCGAAATATGTTTCGAGAAAAACACCGAGATAATTTCGTATAAACGGCGCGAGAACGAAAATGCCCCAGAGTCCGTAAACGACCGACGGGATCGCCGCCAACAGTTCGACCATAAAAGCGATCGGCGTGGCGATTTTCACCGGTGCCTGCTCGGTCAGAAAAACTGCTACACCCAGAGAAATCGGAACGGAAATTATCAGCGCGATGACCGAAGAAACGATCGTCCCGTAGATAAACGGCAGTGCGCCGAAAATATTTTCGGCGGGTTTCCACTCGACGCCCGTCAGAAAACCCAGACCGAAACGCGAAATCGTCGGCATCGAATTAACGACCATCATATAAACCATTCCCGCGACCATTAACAAAATGGTCGAAGCGAAAATGAGCATAACGGTTTTGAAAATCTTGTCGCCGAGCGTGCCTGTCTGAGCCAAATCCGTTCTCCGAATAATTCAGTATAAAACTCTTTGTTTTAACTTTACGTTAAAAATTTTAAGCTGACAAAAATGCGGCGGTTTTTTCAACCGCCGTTTTGTCTCTAAATTTTTATTTACTGCCGGAGCGGTTTGCCGCCCGCCGTGATCGAATTTATTTTCGCTTCGGCTTTTTTCACGACCTCGTCCGGCAGGGGCGCGTAGTGCAGATCGGCGGTAAATTTCTCGCCGTCGTGAACCGCCCACCAGAGAAAATCAACCAGAGCTTTGCCTTTGGTCGCGTCTTTTTGATCTTTGCGAACGAGAATGTATGTGTAGCTCGCAATCGGGTAAGCCTGATCGCCGTCGGCGTTGGTGATCGTGGTTCGCATATCGTCGGGCATCGAAGCAACCGAACCTGCCGCCGCCGCCGAAACGTTTTCGATCGTCGGTTCGACGAAATTTCCGGCTTTGTTTTTGATCAAAGCCATCGGCAGATTATTCGCTTTGGCAAAAGCGATCTCGATGTAGCCGATCGAGTTCGGAATATTTTTGACCTGTCCGGTTACGCCGTCATTTCCCTTCGCGCCCGAACCGACTCCGGTGATCCAGCTCGGCTGTTTGTCCGCGCCGACCTTTTCCTTCCATTCGGCGTTCGCGCCGGAAAGAAACTCTGTGAAAACGGCGGTCGTGCCGCTCGAATCCGCGCGATAGACGGGCGAAATGTCCGCGTCCGGCAGATTTACATTCGGATTGTCGGCTTTGATCTTCGCGTCGTTCCATTTTTTGATATTGCCGAGATAAATTCCGGCGATCGTATCGGCGGAAAGTTTGAGAGGCTCTTTTACGTCCGGCAGATTATAGGTTAAAACAACCGCGCCGAGAACAGTCGGAATATGCAGAATATCGGTATTTGCCAAAGCATCGTCCTTCATCGGATCGTCGGACGCGCCGAAATCTGATGTGTTTTCGAGAATCGCTTTCTGTCCCGCGCCCGAACCGGTCGCCTGATAATTGATTCTGATATTCGGATTTATTTTCTGATATTCGCTGACCCATTTTTCATAGATCGGTTTCGGAAACGTCGCGCCCGCGCCCTGCAGATTGACCGCGCCGCCGCCGTCTCCGGTCGTGCTTCCGCCATTTCCCATCGGCTGACCGCTGCACGCCAGCCCGATGGCGACGGATAAAATCGAAAATAAAAATATGATCTTTTTTATTCTGTTAGACATTAAATTCTCCTAAAAATATTTTTCGTAACAAATAAACTTTATTTTTTCAAACGTAACTTTACACCGTCCGATTACAAAAAATATCGTTTGATTATATTCCAAGTTTAACGGTGATTTTGTTAAATTATACTTAATTTTGACGGCGAGTTAATTTTATATTTTCGAGATTTAACATTTTCGTAACATTGTTCTAACATTGATGATATAAAGTTTCAGTTTCCAATGAAAATTCGGCGGTATATTTTTGTCAGGCGCGCCGGTTTTTACCCCCCGATAAAAAAGCCTTTATCAGTGAAAAATATGAACTTAATCAATGATCTGGACTCGGAAATCGCCTTTGCAGTTTTGGTTGATAAAAAACATAACGAGAAAATCGAATCGAAAGATGTTCTCCCGCTGATCGGACGGGTTAATAAAGCTCTGGAGCAAATTTCGGAAAGTGAAAGTGAGTCGAACGAACAAACTTCAAATGACCGTAATTCGCAGTTTGCGGTTTATTAAACGATTTCCGACAAATCTATTCCTTTTGCTCAACGGTTTCACTCACCGTTTTTTCACCAATTCTTTCACTCTCAAATTATAAATCCGCCTCTCCTCTTGTCTTCGTAAATCTATATAAAACATAATCTTAACCTCTATTTCAAACGGATTTTAGTCTTGCCGAATCTTTCGAAAAATCTTAACTGGCATATATGTTGCTAATTTATATTACGGTTAATATACTTGTAATGAAACAATACATAATTCGGTTGGAGGAGAAAATGAAAAAATATAATTTTGGAAAAAGTTTTGCGGCGTTTTTAGTTGTCTGGACGATGCTGATGTTTCCCATCGCGTCATTCGCGCAGCAGGGAACGCGTGTCGAAATGCCGAAAAACAAATATAAAGTTCAGGACGACGTCAAGATCGGGCGCGAAGCCTCGCAGGAAGTCGAACGACAATTCCCGATTCTTAACGATTATCAAGCCCAGCAATATATCGAAAACGTCGGCGAACGGCTCGTTCGCGCAATTCCTCCGCAGTTTCAAGAATCTGCATTTGATTATAGATTTAAGGTTGTCAATGCCCGCGACATCAATGCATTCGCGCTTCCCGGCGGTCCGATGTATGTCAATCGCGGAATGATCGAAGCGGCAAAAAGCGAAGGCGAAATGGCGGGCGTGATGGCGCACGAGATCAGCCACATCGCGCTGCGGCACGCGACCGCGCAACAGACGAAATTGAATAATCCGCTTAATCAGATTTTGGGAATCGGCGCGATCTTGGGCGGCGCGATCTTAGGCGGACAAACCGGCGCGGCAATCGGACAAACCATCGCCGCCGGATATTTTCTGCGCTATAGCCGCGATTACGAACGGCAAGCCGACATTCTCGGCGCGCAGATCATGGCGCGTGCCGGATATGATCCGCGCGATCTGGCGAATATGTTTCGCACCATCGAACAGCAATCGGGCGGCAGCCGCAATCCCGAGTGGCTCAGCAGTCACCCCGATCCGGGAAGCCGTTATGCGGCGATAAATCGTGAAGCCCAGCTTTTGAGAGTTTCACCGAATGAAGCGACTCAGGATACGCGAGCTTTTCAAAATATTCAGAACAGATTGAGAAGACTGCCGCAAGCCCCGACACTGGCGGAAATCGAACGCAACGCGCAAAATAATCGGACTCAAAGCCCGACCAATACAGGCAGATACGAACGAAACGTTCCTTATCCGTCGTCGCGCGTCCAGACCTATTCGAGCGGTAACTGGATTCGTCTGAATTACCCGTCGAACTGGCGCGTGATGGAAGAGCAGAGTCAGGTTTGGATCGCGCCGGACGGAGCTTACGGAAAGGACGGCATCACGCACGGCGCATTGATCGGAGTTTATAATTCACGGAATAACAATCTCGCTCAAGCGACGGAAGATTATGTTGAAGGCATCTTGCAGGCAAATAATTATCTGCGCCGTCAGACTAACTTTTACCGAACGACGATCAGCGGACGGCAGGCTTATTACACGACGCTTTCGGGACGCTCGCCGGTAACGGGCGACACGGAAAATGTAACCGTTTATACGACACAGCTCCGCAACGGGCAACTTTTATATGTCGCGGCGGTTTCACCCGCAAACGAGTCGTCGAGATACAGCTACGCTTTCCGCAATCTGGTTCGCTCGATTCGTTTAAGCGATCAATACTAATCGCAAAAAACTAATCGGAGTAATTTTATGAAAGGCTGAAGATAAAAATTAAAAGTTTGTCTTCAGCCTTTTGCTTTAAAAGTTTTACGCATTACAATACGGTTCAAAATCAATTCATTTAATTTTTAATCGAAAATTTTTCTAAGGAGGAAATTTATGAAAAAACTTATGTTTTTCCTTTTACTGCTCGGCGTTGTCGGATTTTCGAGCGTTTCGGCGTTCGCGCAGTGCGACCGCGTCCGGCTTTCGCAAATTCAATGCGGCTATTATAACGAAGGCTACGAGGACGGCATCAATGACGCGCGTTCAAACCGCGATGCCAATTACCGGCGTTACAGCAACAAGCTCGACAGCCGGCTTTACGACAGATATTACATACAGGGTTACGATGCCGGATATGTCAGCGTCCGTCCGCAGAATCCGTTTCCGGGTCCGCGACCGGGACGCGGACGCGGAACTTCGACCGGCACGATTGACTGGTCGGGGCGCGTTGATGACCGTCTTAACATCGTGATTCGCGGAAACGAAATCGAAAACCAGTCGGTTTCGGGACGATTTATTCCGGGCTATCAGAATATGAACGGCGTTCTGCCGCGCCGCAACGCCACGCTGTCGGTCAGCAAACTCGAAGGGCGCGGAACGGCTTTCGTCATTCAACAGCCGAACCGGAGCAATAATTTTACGGCGATCGTGCAGGTTTACGACCCGCAGAGAAGCGACGACGAATATCGTCTGCAAATCCGCTGGCAATCGCAGGGCGGAAATGTTGACGAGCGTTACAGCGCGGGCAGAGTCGTCTGGCGCGGGCGCGTTGACGATACGGTCAACATTGTTATTTCCGGTTCGGATGTAGATTCGATTGACCAATCGGGAAGCGGTTTGAGCAATGTCAATTTCAACATCAACGGCTATCTCGCCGCCCGTCCCGGAAACGTGACGGTCAGAAAACGCCGCGGGCGCGGAAGCGTAACGGTTCTCCAACAGCCGAATCGAAATAATGATTACGAGGCGATCATCCAGATTTACGATCCCGACGGCAGTGATGACGACTATGAGGTCGAAATAACTTGGTAGATTACAGGATTTAGACAGCGGCAGTAGGCGCAGAGGCAGTAGGCAGTCCGAAATAGTGTGCCGACTGCCCTGTGCTTCTGCCTACTTATTTATCCTGTCCATCCTGTTTGGAATACGCCTTTCACCTTCTCATAAACACCGCGCGAAAGATCGGCAGTTCGCGGTTTTCGACCGAAATCTCGCGCTCGGTTTTTACCGGAAAAGGATTCTCCGAAATTTCGGTTTTCTTAAATTTTTCCTCAAAAAGCGCGAACATTTCTTCAGCTAAAAATTCGATGTCGGTCTGCACAAAAATCCTTCCCTGTTCGGCTAAATGATCGGCAAGCGTTTCGACCAACTCGGCATTGACCATCCGGCGTTTGGCGTGTTTTTTCTTAAACCACGGATCGGGAAACTGGATCGTCACCACCTGCAAAATATTTGCGGGCAAGTTTTCCAACAGTTTACCGAGCGCGAGCATCGCGTTCGCGAATTCATAATGAAGATTCGTGAGATTTTTTCCCTGCGCGATGCGGTTGGCTTCTTCGACTAAAGGCTCGCGGATTTCCACGCCGAGAAAATTCTGCTTCTTTTCAATTTCCGCCATCTTTAAAATAAACCGCCCGCGCCCGCATCCGAGGTCGAGATGCAGAGGCGATTCGGGATCGGCGAAAATCTTTTCCAATTCAACCGGCTCCGGCTCGAAAACATAATAAGGCGCGAGCGGATTAACGTGCTGGTGAACTCTGACTCTGGGCATTATATAAACGAAAAATTATCCTAAAAGCTGAATCGCCGGAATCGTGATGTTTATAATTCCGAGTAAAATAAGAATCGTGAAAACGGCGGTCAAAATAAAAACGCCGAGCGATATAAAACCGAGAATTCTCGTCGCTTGACCGATCTGGCGCGGGTCTTTGTAAAGGTCGGACGGTATTTGCAGAAAGCCGTAGATCACGCCGACAAGCAAACCGCCGAGATGTCCGTAATTGTCAATCATCAACGCATTTTCCGGTGCTTGAGTCTGTCCGTAAAAATTGACCAAAATTCCGAAAAGCCCGATAAACGCGATGTTGAAAAGCATGTTTTTCAAAAACGCGGGCGGCAAAAGTTTCCGGCGTTTAAATCCGTAAGCCGTCAGATAACCGAGAAAACCGATCACGCCGCCCGACGCGCCGACCGACCTTGCTTCGGGAACAAAGATCAAACTCAAAATCCCGCCGCCGATTGCCGAGAGCAGAAAAACTATCGCCAGATGCGAGCGGTTGGAAAGCGTTTCGAT
>JBGTSF010000001.1:0-48368 GCA_041940425.1 Pyrinomonadaceae bacterium | reverse complement strand
CGTAGCAATTAAAGAACAAATGAAGCAGATTGCCGTGAAGCGCGGCTCCGGTTAAAATCCGCCAGTATTGCCCCTCGCTGAATAATTGCTTATCGAATCCGGCAAGCAATATCGAAAAATTAAGGTTGAAATATAACTGACAAAGAAAAACGACGACCAAACACGCGACCAAAATAATCGGATAAACGGGCATAACAAAACTCGCCCGTTGATATTTTTCGGTTTGCTCTTCGGTCTGTTCTATCTGAGGTTCTTCGTTTCTATAATCTAATGACATAATATTTGAGGGATGAGGGATGAGGGATGAGGGATGAAAAAAACACTCATCCCTCATCCCTCATCCCTCATCCTTACATCGCAAGTCCGCCGTCGGGCTGGATGACCTGTCCGGTGATATAGCGGGCGGAATCGCTCAATAAAAAACAGGCGATCTCGGCGACTTCCTGCACGTTTCCGAGTCTGCCCAGAGGAATATTCGCCAGAATTTTTTCCTTGAATTCCTGATTCATTTCCGCCGCCATCTCGGTTTCGATCAAACCTAATGCAAGAGCGTTGACCGTAATTTTCCGGCTCGCAACTTCCTTTGCCAAGGCTTTTGTCAAACCGATCATTCCCGCTTTCGATGCCGAATAATTCGTCTGACCGAGCATTCCGACCACGCCGGAGATCGAAGAGATATTCAAGATCGAACCGCCGTCCGCGTTTTTCATCATCGGGCGCAGAACGGCTTTTGAAAAATTGAACGCGCCTTTTAAATTCGTATCAATCACCGCGTCCCAATCTTCTTCCTTCATTCTTAAAATCAGCGTATCGCGCGTGATTCCGGCATTGTTCACCAAAAAATCCACGCCGCCGAATTCCGCCGAAACCTGTTTTACAAATTCGGCTGACGCTTCCGAATCGGAAACGTCGCACTGCGCGGCAATCGCTCTCACACCCGAAATCTCGATTTCCGATTTCAAATTTTCGGCTTCCGTTCCGCTCCGCGCATAATTAAACGCGACATTCGCGCCGCGCTTTGCCAATTCCGTAACAATCGCCTTTCCGATCCCGCGCGTTCCGCCCGTTACGATTGCCGATTTTCCCTCAAATTGTTTTTCGCTCATAGATTAAATATCAAATAATTTTCGCAAACGAATTTCAATTCCCGTTTGCTGATTTTACGATAACTCGCCGAGTTCGCGTTTGATAATTTGTTTGCTGACCGTCATTAAACGATGAAGCCGAATCGTTGAAGAAACCTTCAAGCCTGTTTGTGCAAAATCCGCATCGCCCGATTCGATAACGAAATCCGTGTCTGCGGGATTCGCTGAAACTTTGCTTGTAATAAATGCTAAAACGATATGACCGTAAGGCTGAATTTCATCGGTTAGACAAACGGCAGGTCGCACTTTGTTAGACGATAAATCATCGAACGGAAATGGAACCAAAACGATCTTATTTTTCATTATTCCAAAGGCTTTCCGTCTTCTAAAGTGTAAACATTCTCGTCTTCATCTTCGAGAAAATCGAAAACTTCATTGCCCGAAGCGGTTTTCATCCATTCCTTTTCGCTGAAATCATCCGAATTTTCATCAAAAAGCACGATCACGCGCACACGGTTCGGCGCGTTGCTCGGCAGGTCTTCGTCCAACTCGATCTGATGTTTGGCGTTTATCGTTCCCGTCGTTTCGATTGCCGTCAGCATAATGTAAAACTCCTTGTGTTTTATGATAACCGAAAATCAATTTTCGCGCAGTTTCTTTTGCAGAGGCGAATCGGCGTTTTTCGCGGCGAGTTCGTTGACTTCGTGCAGACGCTTGAGAATTTCCGCTTCGAGTTCTTCGGGGTGGTCGTAATAAAAAGCGAGCGCGGCGTGAATCTACGACATCGAGAGATGCGGATATTGAAAATGCAGTTCTTCGGGACTCGAACCGTGCGCGATCTTATCAACCGCGATTTCGATAACTTTTACTTTCGTATCCGCTATCCAAACAACGCGGTTTTCGTCAATCTCGATATAATTTTCGACAACTGTTGTCATAATTTAATCTCTCTGATTTTACGATAAAATCAATTTAAGTTCAGAACACTTGCTATTTTATTTATCGTTCTTCCGAAATTTTTTATTTGTTACGTTAGACGAAAAAGAAAAATCAGTGATTAATAACAGTGCCACGATATAAATAATTGAGAAAATAATACCAGTAACAATTTTCCCAAAAAGCCACATCATATTTTGCACTAAAAGTATGCCTATTATTCCGCCACGCCAACCGATTAAACTTACTAAACTTGAAGTTAAAATAATAAATAAGAAACAACCGAAAAGCCGTCTAGTTATAGATAAAAAATTTTTCGCTTGATAAAGCCACCAAGCTATTAATGCTAAAAGAGCCGGAAAAAAATAAGCAGTTAAACCAAATAGTTGAAATAACAAATCGGCAGTAACTGAGCCTAAAATGCCAAGCCAATTTTGAGTTTTTTGATAACTGGCTGTATTTAAACTCCAATCGTTGGGATTACTTGAAACCAAACTTATAAAAATAAAAACTGCCAGAAATAATAAAACAAAAGAACCAAATTTATCTTTGAATAGATTGGTTTTGTTTATAGATTTTCCCTTTTCGATATTGCGAGGTGCAAAATTTGATTGCGGAAATACATTTCTTGACGGCTTGACGACGGTTTCAATTGTCGAAGTAGTTTGCTGATTCTGGACTGATTGTTGAAGCGATTGTTCGGCATAAGAGTTTAAATCAATTATTCTATTCTTAACTCGTTGCAAATCTTCACGCATTTCGTTTGCAGTTTTGTAACGATTTTCCGGTAATTTCGCTAATGCTTTGGCAATTATGTTTTGCAGATTTTGCGGAATGTCTGATGATAAAGGCGCATATTCGCGCATCATTATCGCTGCAATAAGTTGCGAAGGTTCTTTTTGCGGAAATGGAAGTTTTCCCGTTAAAAACCGATACAAATTTATGCCGACCGACCAAATATCGGTTTGTTCTGAGCGTTTGCCGTCCAACGCTTCGGGCGACATATAGGCGAATGTTCCCGAAATATTTTGGCTTTGACTTGTCGCGGTCGTTCGCAAGGCGCGTGAAATTCCGAAATCGGCAAGACGCGGCGTGTTGCCTTGCAGAAGAATGTTGGCGGGTTTTATGTCGCGGTGAATGATGTTTTGTGAATGCAGAAATTCCAAACCGTCGAGAATCCGAATCGTCATTTCAACCGCTTTTTCAATCGTCATTTTACCGTGCGCCGTGAGCCATTGTTCGAGCGAGCCGTCGGGCGCGTATTCGCTGACAATGACGATCTGCCCGTCGTATTCGTCGGCATCAATAATCGGTAAAATATTCGGATGACCGCTCGCTTTTTCCCAGAGCGTCGCTTCCTGTTTGATCGTTTCCTGATCAACCTGTTCGTCGAGCGGAAGTTTGACGGCGACTTTCGTTGTAACAAATTTAGCGCGGCGTTCGGCAAGCCAAACTTCACCGAAACCGCCTTTGCCGAGTTTACGGATGAGCGTGTAAGGTCCGATTTGTTGAACTTCGTGGAACATAGAGATTTTTATTCCAAGTTTTCTTCTTCAAATTCAACTCTGTCGTAAATTTCTTCTAGTTTCAGTTCGATTTCTATTGAAGCAATTCTCAAACTATCCGTAATTCCGTCAGCCGCGTTATGCAGCCAGCGTCCGTCGGATTGTTTTTCGTGGTGTTCGATAAACGGCGTGTTTTGATAGATCAGAATATAATCGGTAAGGCTCGGCAGTTCCTTCCGGTAACGGAAAAACTTTTTGGTTTGGTCGTAGCGTTCGGTCGAGGGTGAAAGCACTTCAAAAATTATTTTCGGATTAAGTAAAACGTCTTTTTGTTGATCGTGAAAGATCGGCTGACCGCACACGATCGTCAAATCGGGATAAGCAAACATCCCTTTATTTTCGGAGCGGACTTTCATATTCGGTGAGAGTGCCTGACAATTTGTGCCTTTTAATTTAGCCCGAACTTCGCCCGCCAAGTTTATACAAATCTGGCTGTGCGAAAGACTTTCGCCCGCCATTGCATAAATTTCGCCGTCAAAAAATTCGTGGCGCGTTTCGTTTTCGCGCTCAAATTTCAGATATTCTTCGGGCATATAAGATTTCGGCTTCTGCTTGGCTAATCCCATAGACTTATTTTACTTTAAAAATGCATTCACGCAATTTTTTTTTATTTTCGCAAGCAGTTAAAATCAGATATATTGTAAAAAAATGATAATTTACGAAATAACCGCCACCGTCCGCGAAGATTTGATCGAAGAATACGAAAAATATATGCGCGAGCGGCATATTCCCGACCTTTTGGAAACGGGATTTTTCGTCCGCGCGTTTTTTACGCGCTCAAATGAAAACCGTTACCGCGTGCAATATCACGCGCCTGATCAAACGGCTTTGGATAATTATCTGAAAGCTAAAGCCGACGATTTAAGAAGCGATTTTTTAAAAAATTTTCCCGATGGAATCGAAGTTTCACGCGAGAATTGGGAAATTTTGCAAATATGGCAAAGCGAGAACCGTTAAGAAATAAATATTTTTGTTGATTAATCAATGGTAAAAATAGTATAAACATCTATCGTTTTAAAACAAAAATTTACCTGAAATGCCGTCGCTCCTAAAAATATGTCCAGCAAACTAAAGGTAATGATCAGCAGTACAGCGCGCGACCTGCCGGAACATCGTCAGGAAGTGCTGGATGCCTGTCTGCGTCAGGGTATGTTCCCGGTGATGATGGAACATCTGCCTGCCAGCGATGCGGAGGCGATTTCAGTTTCGCTAAAACTGGTGGATGAAGCGGATATTTATATCGGCATCATAGCGCACCGCTACGGTTATGTGCCGAAAGAGAACAATCCGCAGCAGATTTCTATCACCGAAATGGAATATGACCGCGCCGTCGAGCGCAAGATTCCGCGCCTCATCTTTCTGATTGACAAAACGCATCCGCTCACGATTGACGATGTGGAACAAGGCGAAGGCGCGGTCAAACTCGGCAAACTTAAAAGCAGTGTGGAAGTCGAAAGAGTCGTCAACTTTTTCAAATCGCCCGCCGACCTGCGCGCCCATGTTATTAACAGCCTGTCGCAGCTCCGCGAACCCGACCTTGAGAAATTTCATTACATCAGCGATATTCCCGTCCCGCCCAAAGCCTTTATCGCTCATCCTTATACACTGCTGGAAACGCACAACCTGATCGGACGACAGCCGGAGCTGAGTTTGTTGACCGATTGGGTTGCCAAACCGGATTCGGAAATTTGTCAAACCCGTATTCTAAACATCGTCGCCATCGGCGGAATGGGTAAGAGCGCGCTGACCTGGAAATGGTTTAACGACATCGCGCCCCAGGAGATGAACCCGCTCGCCGGAAGTATGTGGTGGAGTTTTTACGAATCCGACGCGACGTTTGAAAATTTTCTGACCCGTGCTTTGGCTTATGTATCGCGCCGACCACTGGAAGAAATTCAGAAGATTCCCGCGCCGGAACGCGAAACGCAACTGTTATTCGCGCTCGACCAGGAGCCTTTTCTAATTGTCCTCGACGGGCTGGAGCGCATTACGATTGCTTACGCGCGGGCGGATGCCGCCCGTCTTAAAGACAGCGAGGTAGAAAATCAAGGAAATCTGCGTAAGACGGCTGACCCGCGCGCCGGACGATTTTTAAGAAAACTCGCGCAGATCGGAAATTCGCGTATTTTGATCAGCACGCGCCTTTATCCCGATGAACTCGAAACCAATGGCGGCGACCCGATACCGAACTGTTCCCGGATCGAACTGACCGGCTTGACCGACGAAGACGCGGTCGAACTCTGGCGCGCCTTTGACGTAAGCGGCGCGCGCGATCTGCTTTTGCCGCTTTTTGCTACTTTTGACAAACATCCTTTGCTTATTCAAGCATTAGCGGGAGAAGTAAAACGGTATCGGCGCGCGCCGGGCGATTTTGAAAAATGGCGCGAAGCGAATCCGCGATTCGATCCGACCGAATTTCCGCATCTGCAGGACGCGATGGCGCACGTGATGGATTTTGCCCTGCTGGGTTTGGACGACAAAACGCTTCCGCCGCTTCAAATCATCGCCGCGTTCAGAATGCCCGCCCAATATGATACGCTCGCCGCCCTGCTGATCGGAGAAAATAAGCCGTGCGCCGATGATGACGAACTGGACGGAGTTTTGACGGAGTTGGAAGACCGCGGATTGATCGGCTGGGACAAACAAGCGAATCGCTACGACCTGCACCCGATCGTGCGCGGTGTCGTCTGGAGCAAATTGGGCGACGATACGCGGCGCGGCGTTTATACAACAATGCAGGAGCATTTTGAAGCCCTGCCTCCGATTCCCGACTATACGAAAGTGAACAGCCTTGAAGACCTGACGACCGGTATCGAATTGTATAACACGCTGATCGGCTTAGGGCGTTATGACGACGCTTTAACTGTCTTTCACCAGCGATTGGACGAAGCAACTTTGTATCGCCTAAATTCCAGCCTTCAACGGATCGAATTGATAGAGATGCTCTTTCCTGACGGATTGGACAAATTACCGCGTATGAATGATCCGTCCGATCAGGCTTACGCGCTTAATGTTTTGGCGTTAAGCTATAAACTTTGCGGACAACCGGACCGCGCAATTCAATTTTATCGCCGTGGTATGCAAATCCGGTCTGAACTGAACGACACCAGTAATCTTACTATCGGATTGAAAAACCTCTCTTCAGTAAATATAATCCTGGGAAATCTTTACGAATCCGAAAACAATTCTCGTCAGGCGTTAACCATTGTTCGCGAAGAAGGCAGTTTATTCGACGAAATGACAAGTCTTAATTGGCTCGGAGTCGCATTCGCCACGCATGGAGAAGTAAATGCTTCCCTTAAAGCGTTAAGGCGGGCGTTAAATATCGTTCCTGATCACGGCACGATACAGTGGAACGGATATGTGAGTGGAAAGATGGCTAAGCTGTTTCTCTGGACAGGCAATATAAAAGATGCCGCTTTATTCGCTGACCGGGCTTTTGAGTATTCCCAAATTCCTTTTATTTATGAAACCGGATATATCGAGGCAATTCGTTTACGAGGCGAGGCGGCTTTGAAATCAGGAGATTTTCCGACAGCCGACGAGCATCTGCATCGCACTCTGACACTTTCCCGAAGAGCAAATCTGCTCGAAGAAGAACTTAGCGCGCTGATTGGATTGGCTGATTTACGACGGCAACAAGGCGATATTCCGGCGGCTCGTGAATTTCTTGATGATATATGGGAAATGGCGGAGCGCGGACCTTACCCGTTGTTTCACGCCGATGCCTGTAACATTCTGGCGCAGATCGAGCGCGATAAAGGCAATCCAACCGAAGCAGTCAAAGCCGCGACAAAAGCATTTGAACTGGCGTGGTGCGACGGTCCGCCGTTCGCATATCACTGGGGACTTATCAATGCGCGGAAACAGCTTCTGGAATTGGGCGCGCCCGAACCTGTTATGCCGCCTTTTGATGTGTCGAAATTCGAGCCGATGCCGGAAGTTGAGATTGATCCGGAAGACGAATTTCACGCCGGAAATATCAAGGACGATTTTATTTAAGCAGCGGGAAGCCGATAGAAAGCGTTTTTCCTGATTTGATTTAAGCAGTTTTTGATTTTGTCCGCGAAAGGTTATAAAGTAATAGAAAAACAGGCATTAGGAGAAAATTTTAATGGCGAAAGATGTGATCAAGGTTGACGGTGAGGACACGGTTGTCAGGGAAGATACGGCAAAGTCGTATCGCGGAGTGATTTGGGCTTTGTTGAGCGTGGCGGCGTTTGTGATTATTGCGGCGATATTACTGCTCGGCGGATTTTTGAAAACGGCGACCGACGACGCGCCCGTCAAATCTCCGGCGGAAGTCGAACAGAAAAGACAATAACCAACGAAAAACGAAAAACGGAAAGTGGAAAATGAAAACGAGTCCGGTTTTCATTTTCCACTTTTCTATTGCAAAAGTTTTTGTTTTTTTAATTTGTAATTTGTAATCCAATTTATGTTGGTCCTAGGTATCGAAAGTTCTTGCGATGAAACAGCCGCCGCGGTCGTGCGCGACGGGCGGGAGATTCTCTCGTCGGTCATCGCGTCGCAGATCGAATTGCATCGCCCGTTCGGCGGTGTCGTGCCTGATCTCGCTTCGCGCGAGCATCTCGAAAAGATCGAACCTGTAACAAAACAGGCAATCGAAGAAGCCGGAATCACGTTTCAGGATTTGGACGCGGTCGCCGTTACGCAAGGTCCGGGGCTTATCGGTTCGCTTCTGGTCGGCGTAAATTTTGCCAAAGCTCTCGCGTGGGGACTCGACATTCCTTTCATCGGCGTCAATCACATCGAAGGTCATGTCTATTCGGTCGCGTTTGAAAATCCGCCGATTAAATATCCCGCGCTCGCGCTTATCGTTTCGGGCGGGCATACGAATCTTTTTTTCGTTCCCGAAGAAGGCAAATACAAGGTCGTTTCCCGGACGCGCGATGACGCGGCGGGTGAAGCGTTCGATAAGGTCGGCAAGATGCTCGGGCTGTCTTATCCGGGCGGACCTGTCATCGAGCGGCTTGCGCGCGAAGGCAATGCCGAAAAAATAAAATTTCCGGTTGCGAAGATTTCCGACGGACGACCGGATTTCAGTTTCAGCGGTCTGAAAACCGCCGTCATGCGTTATCTGAAAGACAACGAAATTTCTCCGGTTCAAGAAAACGAAATTCCGAATCAACAAATTAAGGACATTGCCGCGAGTTTTCAAGCAACAGTAATTAAATCTTTAATGAAAAACGTCGAAAAACTCGCCGAGCAATTAAATCCGCAAACGCTGATCGTCGCGGGCGGCGTGGCGTGCAATACGGCTCTGCGCGAAGCCGCGGAAAAGTTCGGAAAGGATTTCGGCGTGCCGGTCTATTTCCCGTCAAAACATCTCTCGACCGATAACGCGGCGATGATCGCCGCCGCCGGAACATATCATTTGAAACAAGGCAAACAATCGGATTTGGAAATGACGGCGGACGTTACTTTGCGATTGCAGAATTTTGAGAACGAGGACGAAAAATTGAAAAAGAAAAAAGTCCGCTATCGTCTGTAAATCATTTGCCTTTACCGCTTGCAAATCGGTAGAATCTTTCAATCAGCCCCTTTTCCGGTTTCTGAAACAACAGCTATGAAAATCATAAAAATTTTTCCGCGTGGCGTTAATTTTCCCGACAATCGCTTTCGCTATTTCGTCTAACTTATCAAAGACGAACAACCGCAAGCAGTAAAACGCCTTGCACAAATTGCGCGATATTTTAGGAAATCGCACGGCGGCGAATAAATTTTCAAATATGAAACCGAAACGAGGCAAGGCGAAAAAGCCGGATAAAAATTCTTAGGAGAAATGAAATGAAAAAAACAGGGTTTTGGGCAATTTTATTTTTATGTTCGGCAATCTTCGCCGGAAACATTTTCGGGCAGACGCCGCAGCCGACACCGCGTCTTCAACCGTTTTTGTCGGGCTTGAGTTCGCCGCTTTTTTTGACGCACGCGAAAGACGGTTCGCGGCGCATTTTCGTTGTCCAGCAACGCGGCATTATCAAGATCGTTCAGCCCGGCTCGACAGTGGCGACCAATTTTATAGACCTTTCTTCAAAGGTCAGCCAGTCGGGAAGCGAACGCGGTCTTTTGGGTTTGGCGTTTCACCCGCAGTTTGCGACGAACAGTTTTTTCTTTGTCAATTACACGCGCCAATCGGACGGCGCAACCGTCATCGCGCGTTACAAGGCGACCAATAACAACACGGTCGGCGACATTAACAGCGAAGCGATCATCATCACCATCGCGCAGGATTTTTCGAATCACAACGGCGGGATGATCGAATTTCGTAACGACAACGGCACGGACAATCTGTATATCGGAATGGGCGACGGCGGTTCGGGAAACGATCCGAACAACCGCGCTCAGGATGTCAATTCACTGCTCGGAAAATTCCTGCGCATCACGCCGACTCTGGCGGAACCGCCGTCCGTTCCGGCTTATACAAATCCGCCCGACAATCCGTATGTCGGCGTAAACGGCGCGGACGAAATTTACGCGATCGGTGTCAGAAATCCGTTTCGCTGGTCGTTTGACCGCGCCAATCCGTCCGATCTCTGGGCGGGCGATGTCGGGCAAAACGCCATCGAAGAGGTTGATCTCATCACGCGCGGCGGAAATTACGGCTGGCGCGTTTACGAAGGAACGAACTGTACGAACATTGATCCCGGTCTCTGCACTCCGGCTAATTACATCGCGCCGCTCTTTCAATACAATCATTCAGGCGGACGCTGTTCGATCACGGGCGGCTACGTCTATCGCGGCGGACTTCGGACTTTTCCGGGCGGAACGTATATCTATGGCGATTACTGCACGGGCGAGTATTGGAGATGGACCGGCAGCCAGCAGATTTTGATTCAGGACACTTCGCGCAATATTTCTTCGTTCGGCGAAGACGAGGACGGCGAGCTTTATCTCGTCGGACTTGGCGGCACGGTCGAAAAGATCGTCCTGCCGGAAGCCAATGCCGATTTCGACGGCGATGCCCGGACGGACATCAGCGTTTTCCGCCCGTCAAACGCGGTTTGGTATATCATCAACAGCTCGAACGGAGCTTCTTCCGGTCTGCAATTCGGATTGGACGGCGACATCCCGACACCGGAAGATTTTGACGGCGACGGAAAAACCGATGTCGCTCTTTACCGCCCGTCAAACGGCACCTGGTATTTTATTCGGAGCAGTGACAGCACGACCGGCGCGGTCAATTTCGGTCTCGCGGGCGATATTCCGGCGGCGGGCGATTATGACGGCGATTCGAAAGCGGATTTTGTCGTCTATCGCCCGTCGAGCGGCATCTGGTATCGGCAGAGCAGTATCAACAACGCCTTTTCCGCCGTTCAGTTCGGTTTATCGGAAGACATTCCCGCGCCCGGAGATTTTGACGGCGACGGCAAATACGATATATCGGTTTACCGCCCGTCGAGCGGTGTCTGGTATCGTCTGAACAGCACGAATAACAGTTTTGCGGCTGTCCAATTCGGTTTGTCGGAAGACATTCCCGTGCCGGGAGATTACGACGGCGACGGCAAAACCGATCAAGCCGTGTTCCGCCCGTCAACCAATATCTGGTATATCCTGCGGAGTATGACCAACAGTGTTCAGGCTCTGCAATGGGGCGCGGCAGGCGACATTCCCGTGGTCGGCGATTACGACGGCGACTCGCGCGAAGATGTCGGAGTATTTCGCCCGTCAAACGGAACGTGGTATATCCTCCGAAGTTCGAATAATTCGTTCCTCGGCGTGCAGTGGGGAACAAACGGCGATCTGCCCGCGCCGCGCTATGACGCTCCATAGAAGCAGAAGCCCGCGCGTCAGCAAGGGCGGAATCAAGAAGAGGAGATGATTGAACGATGCTCAAAAATCTCCTCTTCTCCTCTTCTAAAAAAGCCCCCTGCTCAATAACCGGTCAGCCATTCTTCGGCTTCGTTTACGTTTTCAAAAACTTTCATTATCACGCCTTCGTTTCGGGCGACTACTTTTCCGAGTTCGTTGACTTCTTCGTTTTTGTATCTGTCCAGAAAAGCGATCTTTTTTCCGGCGAGGATCGAACCGAGATAAACGCCCATCTCCAACATCTGCGGCGCGGAAACGTGTCTCGGAAAATCTTTCTCGATCAAAATCTTCGATTTTTCGAGTTCCGCGCATTTTTCGGCGATCTCGTCCCAATACATCTTGGCAATTTCGGGCGAGAGTTTATCACCGCCGACCAGCGCATACAGATATTCTCCGCGATCTTCGAGTTTGATATTGTATGGCGCGTTTTCGTTCATACAAATTCAGGTTTTCACATTATAAACCGAAATTATTTCAAATCAGAGCCTTTTATAATTTCACAATTTTCGCATTTAGGTAGCTTTGTTTCTTCATTCATATAAAATATTGTCGTCGAGCGATATTCAGCTTTTTCGATCAAAAAAATTATTCTGCCCGGTGAGATTTTTCTATGTTTGATATGTTTTACTAATTTTTTGATATGGGTTTTTACATCTGTAAAACTTTCATCTTTATCAGTTGCAATCCATATAAAACCTTTATAATTTGAATTTCGATGCAGTTTAACTAAAAAGCTATCAATTCTTACCAACTCGTCAGGGAAAGAAATTTTGTTATAGCTGTCAATTGGCTCCCATGGTAATTTTGGGGCTATAACTCCTATATCAGAATCTACATTTATACAATCATTCGGTAATCCTTCAATCTTGAAAATTGCCGTGACTGTCGTATCGCTCAAGCCTTCTGTAGAAACCCGAATTACTGTTGTTCCTTGTCCCTCAATAATCGTCCCTTTATCAACCGTCCATTTGTATCTGGTTTGGTAATTTTTTACTTCACCGCTAATCGTAGCAGTAAAAAATATAATTTCATCGGGTTGGACAACCTCGCTGGGTCCGGCAATAGTAATTGACGGGCATTGCGAATTTTCATTTTGTGCAAATGCGGAAAAACTAAACAACAACGTAAAGATAATTGTCGAAAGAATTTTTTCCATTATCTTTTTCCTCGGATTTTCCTTTAATTTACACCCGAATCGAAAAAAAGTGAATAATTTTTTTCAAAATTTCTTGTTTCACACTTGAAACATCTTGCAACTTATGCTATCTTTGTGCCATCAATGAAACGAAATGTCTTTGACGGTAGGCATTTAGATGAGAAAAGGTAAGTAAAAACATTAAGCTGACTAAGGAGAAAAAGAAATGAGTTCTACAAATAATAAACCGAAAATCAATCCATTGAGCCGCGTGCCGCGTCAACAGCGTCTGGTGATGGCGATTCGCGGCGGCGCGGGCGTTGGCAAAAGCCATTTTATCCGCTCGATGAGCGAAGCCGGTCTTGGCAAACTTTGCATTTTTGACACGGAACGCAAAGCGAGACTTTTGCGCGGTGTCGGCGAGACGTTCGACGCGCTGGAAATCGAACATACGGACGAACTGCCCGAATTTATCGAATGGGCGATCAACGGCGAAGGTCGGGAGCAGAATTACGGCTGTTTCGCGCTCGACAGTTGGGCGGCGTATTTTTCGGCAAAACATTCGGAAATGCTCGAAGCCGTGCGCGCGAAAACGGGCGATCCGTTGGCACAGCCTTCTTCGGAAGAATTAGCCGCCGACCAGATGATCCTGCAGAATGTTTTGAGAAAACTTTGCATCGAAAGCGGAAAATCGGTCGTCATCGCCGACCAGATTCCGGCGAAGGGAAAAGAAGCGAAGGAAGACAACGAGATCGGGCGCGTGCTGCCGATGACGGCTTCGGGACTCGAATATTTCGTTGACGTAATGATCGAGGTTTCGATGCAGGAACGCGACGGCGAGATCGTCCGCGTCTTTCAGGTTATTAAATCGAATTCGCCCGCTTTTGAAGTCGGGTTTGAAATGACGGGAAATGTTTCGTTCAAAGATTTTCTCGATCATATGAAAGGCGAACAGGCGTTGGAACTGGCGTTCGACAAGCCCGCCAAATCGAATGTTCCCGAATTTATCGAAGAACGCGAGCCTTTAAAACTCGTCAAAAACGAATTGACAATTGAAGACTTAATCAAAAAAGCGGAAGAAAACGGATTTAAGAAAGCCGACATTGTAACGGGCGCGAAAATCTATCATAATCAACCCAATATTTATCATCTGTCGGCGGAACAGATCGCCGATCTCGACGGGCGGATGACGGCGCGGATCGAAAAGATGAAGGCGGAAGTCGCCGACACGAAACAAGCGGCAAAGAAAAAGGTCGCGTAAAAAAGTTTTGCTGAAAAGCAAAGGGCAAGAACAAACAGGGGCAGAAAAACGGACAAGGGAAGTTTCGGGAAAAATTTCTCTTGTCCTTTTTTTATTTAAATTTTGAGGAGGAAAAATTATGGGAAAAATCATTGTCGGCGTGATCGCCGGATTTATCGTCTGGACTGTGCTCTGGCTCGGAAGTCACGCGATTATCGTAGGTCTTGCGCCTAGTCTTGCACCGAGCGAAGATTTATCGAGTGTTCCGTCAGCTTATCTGATTATTAGACTTATACTAAGTTTTATTTTCTCGATCGTTGCCGGCTACGTCGCGGCGATGCTGGCGAAAGAAAATTCTAAATCGCCTTTATACCTCGGCGTGTTACTCCTTCTGGTCGGCATCGCTTTTCAGGCGGCGGCGTGGAGTCAGATACCGCTCTGGTATCACATTCCGTTTCTTCTTTTGCTGATTCCGATGACGATTCTAGGCGGAAAATTGAGAAAAATCTAAGGAGAAAAAATTATGGCGCGTTTAATTATTGCGGGAATAATCGGCGGTTTGGCGATGTTTTTGTGGAGTTTCGTGTCGCACACGGTTTTGCCTCTGGGCGAAGTCGGTATAAAAATGATGCCGAATGAAAGCGCGGTGCTTTCGACAATGAAGCAGAACATCAATGAACCGGGTTTTTATTTTTATCCGGGAATGGATAAGAGCAAAGGCGACGTTTCCGAAGCAGAACAGAACGCCTGGGCGGAAAAATACAAAGCGGGACCGCGCGGGATTTTGATCTATCATCCGACGGGCGAAGACCCGATGTCGGTCGGACAGCTTTTGCGCGAACTGGTTTCAAACATCATCGCCGCACTTTTCGCGGCTGTGGTGATTTCGTGGCTGGCGGTTTCGTTCGGCAGACGGATTGTCGCCGCCCTTTTGATCGGGCTGGTCGGCTGGCTTTCGATTGATGTTTCGCTCTGGAACTGGTATGGCTTTCCGACAGGTTATATGCTGGCGCAGGGCATTGACCAAGCGGTCGGGTGGCTTCTGGCAGGTATCGCAATCGCGTTTGTAATCAAATCGAAAGAGCCGTTGAATTAATCATTTATTATTTGATCGAGCCAGACGGGAAGCGGAAGCCAGAGCGCGTTTTTTCTATAAGTCCGCCGGTCAAGCCGTTCGATCTTTTCTTCCGCTTCCGATTGCAGTTCGTCGGGCGGCAAGTCTTCTTTGCGCTCGTAACAGGCGTGCTGGATGCATGGCACGGGTTTGACCGCGTGAATCAGACAGCCCGTTTCTTTTTCAAAAAGCGGACAGGCGAAAGTTTTTTGAAACGTGTCGCCTTCGGATTTTAAATCGTATCTTTCGACCGCGTTTTCGATGCGGTCGAAAATCGTCGTTCGCTTTTCGGCGGAAAGTTTTTCGAGTTCCCGAAAGATCAAAACGGCTTCCAGTTTTGTAATGTGAACATTGACAAAATGCTCGTCCTGACAGCACGCGCCCTGCGTCGGGCAAGTCAGACAGCTTTTTGCTCGATGCTCAAAATTTTCCCGAATCCGCTTTTTATATTCCGCTTTCAGACTCCTTAATTTCTCCAAAGCTTTTGTTTCGGCGAGCATTTTCATAAACATTTCCGGCTTGCTACAATTTTAACAAAATAAATTCCGCAGGAGAAAAAACGAATGGTCAAAGAAGGCGGCAAAGCGCCCGATTTCAAACTGAAGAATCAAAACGGGGAAACGGTAAAACTCGCAGACGAACGCGGCAAAAAGATCGCGCTTTATTTTTATCCGAAAGACGACACGCCCGGCTGTACGAAACAAGCGTGCAGTTTGCGCGACGGTTTTAAAGATTTGCAAAAAGCGGGGATCACGGTTTACGGCGTTTCGATGGACAGCGAGGCGAAGCATCAAAAATTTATCTCGAAATACGATCTGCCGTTCGATCTTCTGATTGACGCGGATCACGCGGTCGCCGACAAATACGGCGCATACGGCGAGAAAAAATTTATGGGCAGAACCTACAACGGCATTTTGCGAAAGACGTTTTTGATTGACGAAGACGGTCGTGTCAAAAAGATTTTCGACAAGGTAAAAGTTGACGATCACGCTGACGAAATTTTACAGGCATTTAGCGAATAATTTTATTTGAGATGCAAAATTCCGATCGTTTTGCGTCAAACCAACGAAATTTTTCTAAAAGGAGTTTTAAAAATTATAAATGAGTTGGGAAACAGAAAAAGGAACGGCAAAACCAGTAAGCGACAGCAAAGGCGCGGTGCATTATTTGATCTATCAGGAATTTTCTATGTCCTGCGGTCCGGCTTCGATCGCTATGACGGAGAGCCAATATAAACTGCAATGTATGGTTGACGCGGAAGGCAGAGCGAGAGAGATCTCTCAGAAATATCCGGGAAGCTACAAAGCTAAGGACGGAACGAACGCGGGCAATCTGACGGACGTTCTGAACGCGTTAGGTGTCAAAACCTACGCCGTCACGCAGGTTACGACCAATAAAATTTACGATTATCTGTATCATTACGTTAAAGACCGAACGCCGACGATCTGCCATATTCAATGGACAAAAGGCGGTCATTTCGTCGTCTGCCGCAAAGTATATTCCGACGGTACGATCGTTTTTCTCGATCCGTGGTATGGTCTGGTCGAAGTCAAACGCAAAAATCTTCCGGCATATAATCCGGCGGGCGCGGGCGGAAGTTTGAGCGGTTGGATGAACATTACATACAGGTAATTTTGCCGGAAACTAAACGGAAAAAAGCGCGGTTTTATCTTAAATGACCGCGCTTTTTTCCCGTTCAAAATACGGGTCGAACGCCCCTTGCAACCTGAGAAAATTTACAACTTGCGCCTTTGTTTTCACGTCTAAATGCTGTAAACTGACAACTCCTCGAATTTGGGGGCGACAGGCTTCGACAGGGGCTTGTATAGATCTTTGGATGCACGTCGGGCTTGCTTGTTAGCTCGTTAAAACACCAAGCAAAACACAAATGCTAATCAAGAATTAGCTCTCGCTGCCTAAATTTTTTTAGCAACAGCGATGTCTTGCCGGAAGTCCGCTTGATGCGACCGGTTAAGGCACAACACAGTTCAAGCTAGTTCGCGTTCTCCGCCTGTGAATGCGAACGAAACAAAGTCAGGCTGGTTTGCAGAAAGGTTTTGTCAGTTTGCTGACTTTCTGCGAATGAGATTTTAAGCAAACTGACTAAACGTGTAGAGTCCACTGGTCGCAACTCTTGGATGCGGGTTCGATTCCCGCCGCCTCCACCAAATCAATTTTAGATTTTATATTTTAGATTTCGGTCATTTTGACCGATTTACTTTTTTTAAATCGGCTTTCAAAACTTTCAATTTTCGGATATTCTCCGCTATTTACGGACATTATAAAATTTCTTTAAAAACTGGCACGTTCATTGCCCTATAAGAAATTTGCCTGCGTGCGAAATTTTTAATCAGAAGGGGAAGTGAGTATGAAACCGGTTGCAAGAAGAAATGATTTGGTAGTCCAGCGCCAGACGGGCGAACTTTTTATCGAAGACCTTTTAAATCGAAAACAGATTCGGCTCAACCCGACTTCCGCATACGTCTGGGAAAAATGCGACGGCAGACATGAAACGTATGAAATCGCCGAAGAGATGGAACACGAACTCGGCGTATCGGTCAGCGAAAGCGTCGTTTTGATGGCGTTGAACCGTTTATACTATGAAAGACTTTTAGAACCTCTCAACCAGTTTACTTAAATTTTGTTTTGTTGATAACCCCCGCACGATGACAAACCGCCGACCGCAGACGGCGGTTTGTCATTTTAATTTTACAAATTCCCGTTCAAATCAAAATCGAATTTTGACTTTTCCGAACACGAAATTTATCCTTTCTCTTTCGCCCGGATGAAAGTGAATTCTGAAAACAATTCGGAAAAAACGAATCTGCCGATCGGCATTTTCGACAGTGGTGTCGGCGGTTTGACCGTCTATCGCGCTCTGCATGATCGTCTGCCGGATGAAAGATTTATCTATCTCGGCGACACGGCGCGCGTGCCTTACGGAACAAAGTCGCTGGCGACGGTCGAACGCTACGCCATCGAAAATTCGCAGTTTTTGGCTTCGCGCGGAATAAAAATTTTAGTCGTCGCGTGCAACACGGCTTCGGCTCTGGCGCTTCCGAAAATCCGCGCTCAAATCGGCATTGATGTGGTCGGCGTGATCGGTCCGGGCGCGAGAAAAGCGGTCGAAATTACAAAGCAAAATAAAAAACCGCGCATCGCCGTCATCGCTACGGAAGCGACCGTCCAGAGCGGCGCTTACGCCGCTTCGATTCGTCAGGCATCGGAAACGGCGGAAATTATTCAGACGGCTTGCCCGCTTTTCGTGCCGCTTGCCGAAGAAGGCTGGACGCAAGAATCGGAAACATTTTCGATTGCTAAAAAATATCTGAACAAAATTATCGAGTTCAAGCCCGAAGCACTCGTGCTGGGATGCACGCATTATCCGATTTTGCGCGAAGTAATCGGGCAAACCGTCGGAACAAATGTTACACTCATTGATTCGGGCGAAGCGTGCGCCGAAGAAGCCGAAAAACTTTTAACATCGAAAGGTTTGGCAAATCAAAATAAAATTTCAGGCGAGCGCAGACTTTGCGACGATCTCGATCATTTTTATGTTACGGACGCGGCGGAAAGATTTTCCCGCGTCGCCGAAAGATTTTTAGGAAGCAAGCCGGCAAAACTCGAAGCCGTTGAAGTGTTTGGCGGAGATAAATTATGAGAAAGTAACTGGTAATTAGCAAAAAACCAGTTACCAATTACCAGTTATCAATTACCAAAAATGAGCTACACAAGAATAGATAATCGCACGGTTGACCAGATCAGAAACACGAAGATTACGCCGAACATTTCGCCGTATGCCGAAGGCTCCGCGCTGATCGAAGTGGGCGGGACGAAAGTCATCTGCACGGCTTCGGTCGAAGAGAGAGTTCCGCCTTTTTTGCGAAACAAAGGAACGGGATGGGTAACGGCGGAATACGCGATGCTGCCGCGCGCGACGCAGACCAGAACAAACCGCGAAACCCTGCGACCGTCGGGCAGAACGCAGGAAATTCAACGCCTCATCGGACGCAGTTTGCGAGCCGTCGTTGATACCAAACTTTTGGGCGAACGGCAAATCTTTATTGACTGTGACGTGATTCAGGCGGACGGCGGAACGCGCTGCGCTTCGATCACGGGCGCGTATGTCGCGCTCGCGCTCGCCTGCCGCAAGCTCATTAAAAACGGGATTGTTAAAACCTCGCCTATCCTATCGGAAGTCGCCGCCGTCAGCGTCGGCATTATCGAAGGCACGCCGATCCTCGATCTGAAATACGAAGAAGATTCGACCGCCGAAGTTGATATGAACATCGTCTGCACGGGAGCGGGAAAATTTATCGAAATTCAGGGAACAGCGGAACGCGCCCCGTTCACACGCGAACAGATGAACGAAATGCTCGCGCTCGCCGAAATCGGAATCAACGAACTTTTTGCGATCCAGCGTCTTGCGCTAAATAGTTGATCTAGTATTTTACAAATTTATTTGCTGCAGAATTTTCAAAAATTCCGCATCTTTTCGTAAAAAAACAAATTCCGGATCAATTTTTGTCCAGGTCAGATTAGGGTCTTTTTCCTCGATTCCGATCGCCAGCCATTCGAGTGCTTTTTTCTTTTCCTTGAAGGCGGCGAAACAACTGGCGATGTTCGACGCGCTCACATATTTTTGGCGGCGGCTCGCGATCAGATTTTCAAGCGTTGCCCGCGCCGCTTTTTTGTTACCCAGAACGATTTGCAAGACGACGGAAGAATATTGGGCGAGCGAGCTGTCATTCGAAAGCCTTAGAGCCGCTTCGGAAATTTTGACCGCTTCGTCCGGTTGATTATTCATCACATAAGTCAGCGTCAGATGATAGTAAGCCAAAAAATAATCGGGCGAAAAACTGATGGTTTCCTTATGCAGCAAAATCGAGGCTTCATATTCGCCGAGATAGCTGAAAGCCTCGGCAAGCCACGTATTGATAACGGGTGAAAGCGGGTCGAGCGTCCGGGCTTTTTTCAGTTCGATAACGGCATCGGCAACGCGCCCCAGACGCAGTAGAAAAGTCGCGTAAATTTGATGTCCGGCGGCGTAGTTGTCGTTGAGTTCGATGGCTTTTCTGAACGAAACCTCCGCGCCTTGCCAGTTCCATTCGTAATTCATCAGATAGATTCCGAGCGCGGCGTGCGCTTCCGCCAGATTCGGGTCAATTTCCAATGCGCGCAAGGTCGCGGCTTTTGCCCGCGGGAAAGCATTGCGCGGCGGAATTTCGTCAAGCAGCGGCAAAGTTTCGTAAACGGCGGCGATTCCCGTGTAGGCGAGCGCGTAGAGCGGTTCGAGTTCGATGGCTTTTTCAAAATGAACGAGAGCCTTTTTTATATTTTCGACCGAGCGTTTGTTCCAATAAAATCTGCCCTTCAGATATTCCTGATACGCCTCGATATTTTCGGTGTAGCGTTTGGTCAAACCGGCTTGCGATTCCGCAGACAGTTTTTTGCTGAGCGCGCTGACGATCTTTTCCGCAATTTTGTCCTGAACGGCAAAAATATCTTCGATTTCCGAATTAAAAACTTCCGCCCAGGTGATGTTTTCGCTCTTTGTTTCGAGCATCTGAACATTTAGCCGCAATTTGTTTCCCGACTTTTGAAAACTGCCCTGCAGAACGGCATCAACACCTAAATTATTACCGATCTCCGCCGGATTTTGCGGTGAACCCGCATATTGCAAGATCGCCGCCGTCGGACGGACGATGATTTGTCCGGTTTGATTGAGCTGCGTAATGAGCGCGTCGGTCATGCCCAAACCCAAAAATTCCTCGTCGGTTTGAAAACCCAACAAATAAAAAGGCAAAACCGCAAGACTGTTTATTTCGCCGAGTTTTTTTTGAGTCAGTTCATCTTTTTGCGTGATTTGCAGACGAATCCGGCGTTCGATAATCGAATTGTTTTCCGAAACCGAAAGCGCGGCGGAAAAACGATAACCGCGTTTTGAATACGTTTTGATATATTCCTGTCCGTCGCTATTCAGGATTTTTCTGAGCCGCGAAATATAGTGCGCGAGATTGCTCTCCTCGACAAAGGTTTCCTGCCAAATCGCGTTCATCATCTCGTCTTTGGAAAGGAGCTGACCGTTGTTTTCAATCAACAGAATCAAAATTTCAAATTCTTTGGTCGTCAGACGAATCGCCTTTTCGTCAACCGAAAGCGTCTGATCGTCGGCGTTTAGTTTAAATTTTCCAAACTGAAATATTTTTCCCATTCAAAAAAATTCAAAAAAATTCAAAAAAATTACAGGACTTTTGCGGGCGAACTCGTCAATTATAACCAATAAGATGAAAAAGCGAACCGAGATAGTTGTTGAAATCACCGAAAACATCGCGCTGAACAAGAGCGGACAAAATTTCGAAGCCTTTTGTTCGGAATGCCGGAAAATGGTCAGGATGACCACGCCGAAAGGCTGCGCGGTATTGCGGAAGATTTCGGAACGCGAAATCTTCCGGCTGATCGAAGCCAAACAAATTCATTTTATCGAAAACAACGATATTTGGATTTGTCTGGATTCGGTCGAAATGCTTTAAGACGGTTTCAGCCCGCTTTTCGCGTAGTGATTGATTTAATTTCCTGAAAAAAACGTCGAGGTGAATTATGAAAAATAACAGACAATTATTTATTACATCGTTATTGATTGTTCTTTTAAGTTCGTCAAGTTTGTTGGCTCAAAAGGCGGAAACTTTTGACATCATAACTTATAAAATCCCGAAGGGCTGGCAAAGCGAGAAAGGTAAAGACTCCGTTCAGCTCGGCATCGAAGACGCATCGGGCAATGTTTGTTTGATTACGATGTTCAAACCGGTGCCTGCCGTCACTGATTCAAAAGAAAATTTTGAAATGGCTTGGGAAACGCTCGTTAAAGAATTGGTAACGGTCAGTTCCGCGCCGCAAATGCAGCCTTCGGCAAGCGAAAACGGCTGGACGGCGGAAAGCGGTTTCGCCGCGTATGAAAGCGACGGCAAAAAAGGTTTGGTTTTACTGGTAACAATTTCCGGCGGCGGCAAAATGATAAATATTCTCGCCTTAATGAACACCGACGCTTACCAGCAAGAGTTTGTGAATTTTCTCGATTCGATCGTCTTGCCGAAAGCCGAACCCGTCAAAACTCAGCCGATGACGACTAATCAAAGCACGCAAACGCCGAAAAAAAGCAGTTTTAAATTTAACGAAACGAATTTCGATGACGGCTGGACGAGTACCGAACAGGAAGACTGGGTGGAAGTGATCAAAGGAAATCTCAAAGTTTTTATTCATTACCCGAAAGAAGGCACGATCTTTCCCGCCGATCCCGAACCGCTGACAAATGCCGCCTGGAATATTTTAGTTGCTCCGCGCTACCGCGACCTGAAAAATTACAGAACGGCATATATCACCACATATAACAGACCTTATCTGGGAATGGGATACGCTACCGATAACGCTTCGGGAAGTCAAAAATTTATTGTTCTTTTCAGACAGGGCAATACCGGCTGGTTGGAATTTACCGCTCCCGATAAAAACAGTTTTATTCAGCAGTTCAAATTCGATCCCGAAACCATCAAATGGGACAGCGATACTGATCTTTTAAAACCGCTTGTTCAAATGGTCAATTACAACAAATTCGCTATCGCCGAAAGCGATTTCAGCGGCACCTGGACGAGTGATTTTACGGGCGTTCAGCAGCTCTATAACGTCTATACCGGAAATTATGCCGGAATGAATATTAACCAATCAAAGGAAGAATTCGTGTTTGGTGCGGGCAATTCTTATAACTGGAAACTGCTCGTTGTAAATGGAATGGTCGGAAATATGAAATACGCCAATGTCAGTTCGGCGGGAAAATTTACCGTTCTCAATAATTGGCAGATCCGGTTTTCAAAAATAGAATCAGGTGCAAAAACTTACAATGCATATTGGTCATGCATCAAAGGCGCCAGACTTTTAAACCTCCTCAATGCCAATAGCCCGGGCAGCGGTATCTATACCGTCTATGGAAAAAAATAGTGCAAATAGTTAAGGACAAAATGGAAAACAGTTCCGGTGATCGCGTCAGCAAATTATTGATTTTTCATTTATGGCACGATTCCGGGCTACTTGGATCAACAACTATGAAATTATTAAAAATCGCGGCATTTATTGCGGCGTTCATCATTTTCAACGCTGACGACAATTATGCCGTTACGCAAACTGGCGGACTGCTGCAATGTAAAATGACGAACCATCAGGGCGTTGTGGCGAATAATGCCGCAGCAGTCAAAGCCGTTTTTAGTAAAAATCCGGCAACTGCCACGACTCCGACGCCCACGCCGGCACCGTCAGATTCGTTCAGAAATTTCGAATTGGTTAGCCGAAGTTCCGACGATAAGGTTTTGGGAACTTTTTACGAAACTTTCACGCCCGTCATCGGCGGCAGCGGCGCGGATGACGGGCGTTATGTCGCGTTTGTAACTTACACAAAAGATTTAGGCGGAAGCGGCAAATACCGGCAAATCGTCTGGCGTGACAGAAAAACCGGCGAAACGCGGCTCGTCAGTCAAGGAATGAACGGCGCGGAAGGTAATCAAAACAGCTATAATCCGGCGATCTCGGCGGACGGAAAATCGGTGGCGTTCGAGTCTTACGCTACGAATCTTGTTCCCATTGATACGAACAATGTCCGCGATGTTTTCGTCTGGAACGCCGGCACGAACACGGTTTCCGCCGTCAGCGAAAATCGCGGAATCGAGGCCAATAACGAAGCGTTTGAGCCGACCATTTCGGCGGACGGGAATTTGATCGCTTTTTCTTCTTCCGCCGGTAATCTGACGCCCGGCGTTGACGGAACTTCGACCGTCAATGTTTATCTGAGAGATATGCGAAGCGGCGCGGTCACATTGATCAGCAAAAACGAAAAAACAGGAAAAGGCGGCGGCGGTTCGCGTCCTTCGATTTCCGAAGACGGTTCGCGCATTGCCTTTTACAGTTATTTCCCGCTGACCAAAGAAGATCAAAACGATCTCTGGGACATATACGTCTGGGAAAGCGGAAGCTCCAAACTAAAAAGAGTCAGCAAAACGGCGAGCGGCGGCGACAAAGATCAGGGCGCAGAAAGCGCGAGCCGCGTCGTCGCGCCTTCGATTTCCGGTAACGGGAAGTTTGTCGCGTTTGCCACGACCGCAACGAATATGGTCGCGGATGACACGAACAAACTTCAAGACGTTTTCGTCGCCGACATTGATTCGGGAAAAATCATTCGCGCCAGCGTCGGCGAAAACTACGCGCAGGGCGACGGCGACAGCCCCATCGAACAAGGCGAAAAAATCGCTGTTTCGTTTGATGGGCAGTGGGTGGCGTTCAGCACGAAAGCCAAAAATTTAGGCGGAAATATCTTGATGAAAAATATTCAGACCAATCGAATTTTAAAGATTTCAACCGACGCAAATTCGACTGTGGGACAACCTGCAATGTCGAGAAACGGCGGTTTTCTGATCTTTGGTTCAAACCTCCGGCTTGATAAACGGTTTCAATCGTCGGGAATTTTCACCGCCGTAACGGGCGTGAGTTTTTGACAAAGGAGAGTATTAAAGATTTGTCTGAAGCATTTTTAATTGACTGATAAATACGCTAAAAAATCACGACCATCGCGCCTTTCGGAATCCGGTCATAAAGGCTTTTGATGTCGTAGATGTGCATCACGACACAGCCCCACGAGAGATGACGCGAGCCGTCGTTTTCCCATTCCCTAATCCAGCCGTGAAAGCCGATGCCGCTTCCGAGTTTCGTGTTTTGCGGCGTCGGTTTGCGCTCATTCCAATTCGCCTTTATCGCCTGCGCCTGTTCCGAATTTATAATTCCTTCGTCCAGTCCGCGAACAGCATCAAACTCGTTCGGATAATTTATTTTTATCCAATGCCCGCCGTAATACGCGCCGTATTCGCCGTCGAATTCGCCGCGGTGTTTTTCGATGACGAAATACATTCCGACCGGCGTTTTGTTGTCGCCTTCGATCTGTTTCGCGCCTTTGCTCTGACCGAAACCGACTTCGTATTCGCCCTGCATTTCGCCGTTTTCGTAAAGCCGCATCTTGTAGCTTTCCTGGTCAACGAGAAGAAGAGTTTTTTCTTTTTGCGGCACGAATAATTTTCTATGCGAATTGATAAACTCGGACGGCGCGGCGTAATGCTCGCGCACCCAATCGGCGTCTTTGCCGTCCGACGAAGCCCAATAGGTCGGCGGCAATTCCGCGTTCCAGCGGAGTTCGAGATGCAGATGCGCCGCAAATAATTTGTCCGGGTCTTGACCGATCGTGGCGATCACCTGACGGCGTTTTACACGCTCGCCTTTGCTGACTTTTATCTCTTTCAGATGCGCGTAGAGCGAACGGATTTTTTTCTTTTTGTTATTTTCATAAAAAACGTGTTCAAGAATAACGACGTTTCCCCAGAGCCTGCCGCAATGTTCGGCAAACGCGACGCGCCCGTTGGCAACGGCGAAAACGTCCTGTCCGAGATCGGTATTTCCGCCGCCTGTGCCGTTCCAGTCTTCGCCCGGATGAATGCCGAGTTCGTATTCTTCGGCAAACCGCGTTGCGATATACCAGCCGTCGTGATTTTTTCCGGTCGCTTTGTCCGTGTAAACGCCTTTGCCGTCCCGGTTGCCGACCGGAAAATCGAAACCGTCCGCCGGTTCGAATTCGTGATATAAAAATCGGTCGAAAACATTCAGTCCGGCTTCATATTCGGAAATCGTGTCGCCCGGATTATCCGATTCCGCGCGTTCGGTCGAACAACCGATTGATAAAATCAGAAAGATCGTGAGTGCAAATAGTTTTGAGTAAATTCTAAAGTTTTTATTTTGAGAAATCATAGATCGGATTTGCAGAAAATTCCTTAAATTAACGTATGTTGCCGGTTATGCGGCTTTGCCGCCTGATGTGCGGAAAAGCTATGCTTTTCCGAGACGGATTTCAACTTGAGTGCGGCGAGGCTGAGCCTCGCCGCTGATTTGAGGTTTCAATCTAACGGAAAGTCGGAGACTTTCCGCACATCAGACGGCAAAGCCCCAAAATTTTCAATAACCGGCAGCTTGGTTTAAATCACTTTTACAACAACCAGCGTCATATCGTCGTGCTGTTTCGCGCCGTTGGCAAATTCGTCCGCTTTTTTGACGATGTAATTCAAAATTTCTTCCGAAGATTTTTCATAAACATTTTTCAATTCCACGATCATCGCGTCCTCGCCCCATTCCTCTTCCTGCGGATTCATCGCTTCGGTGATGCCGTCGGTCGAACCGACGACGAGATCGCCCGTTTTGAGTTCGATCTCGCCCTGCTCGTAATTGACGAACATCGAAGGCAGCATTCCGACGACCGCGCCGCCGTCTTCGAGTCTGATGATCTCAAATTCCGTTTCGTTTTTCGGGCGAAGCAGAACGGGCGGATTATGTCCGGCGTTGACGAAGATCAGTTTCCGCGTTTTCGGATTATACTGCGCGTAGAAAAAAGTCGCATAGCGGTTCGAGGTCGAAGCTTCGTAAAGCAGTGTGTTGACGTGCTTCATCATCGCGGCGAGATCGTCTTTAAAGTGTGTCGTCTGACCGCGCAGAGATGCCTGAAGACTCGCCATCATCAAAGACGCGCCGATGCCTTTGCCGGAAATGTCGCCGATGGCGATGCCGAATTTCCCGTCCGCCAATTCGAGAAAATCGTAATAATCGCCGCCGACTCCGAGAGCCGGACGGCACGCGCCGTAATAATCCAAGCCTTCGATGCGCGGCAGTTCCTGCGGAAACAGACGCTCCTGAACTTCTCGGGCGATTTCCAATTCTCTGTTTAACCTTTCTTTCTGCGCCGCTTCCTGCGCGATGGCTTCCGTGAGGCGCGAATTTTCGAGCGCGAGTCCGGTTTGCAGTGCGACCGATTTTAACAGCCGGAGATCGTTCGGGGTAAAAGGCTCTTCCGAAAGCTTCGGGCTGAGCGAGATCACGCCCGAAACTTCGTTTTTCGCGCCGATCGGCAAAAGAAGTTGCGAATTTAATTTTTGCAGTTTTTCTTTTTCGCTTGTTTCGATTTCCTCATTGATCCACGATTCCGCGTCATCCTGATAAACGGTTAGCGGTTCATTCTTTTTGAGTTTTTCGACTGTTTTATCTGTTTCATTCAATTCAACCGAAGGCGGCGTTTCATAGCCGAGCGCGTGCGCGGGATGAAAACCGTTTTCGTTTTTCAAAAGCAGAGCGATCTGCGGAACATGCAGGGATTCCGAAATTTTTGTTGAAACTTTTTCCAGAAGCGGCTTGGTTTCGACCATCGTGCGAACTTCTTCACTGAGTTCGGTCAGAATCTGTTCGGCGTTGTAAGCTTCGCGGAAAAATTTGCGGTCAATCCAGACGCGCAAGTTTTTGGCGGCGTAATCAATCAAGGGAATCAGTGCGAAACCCGCCACGACAAATCCAATCTGCTGAGATGTCGAAAATCCGTTGCCGCTTCGGAAAATCCAGATCACGCCGAGAATGACGATGCCGAGCAAAACAAACTGCAAAATCTTTACGCCGCTCGTCGCCAGCGCATACTGCAAGCCTTGCCGCACGACGACGCGGACATCCATCGCGCGGTGAACGACGATGACATACGCCATCGTCAGCGGAAAAAGGAGCATCATTAAAAGCGCGAAAATCGCCAGCCATTTTGGGACAAAATCGAAAAACGATCCCCTCGCGCCGATGATCGTTCCGTAAAGGATGATCAAAAATACCGGAGTCATCGCCAAAGTCGTGCCGAAACTCATCAATTTCAGACGGCGGCGCGAATCGGGATTTTTTATCGTAAACGCTTTGTGAGAAAGGATGGCGAAAAACAATCCGATGGCGAACATATTTACAAAAGCGGCAAGATAATTGTTGTAAATCGAAACGGGCAATTCGAAATAATCAATCGCGTTGATGCCGAACATCGCCTTTGCCTGCGCGAACAGACCGGCGATTATTTGAAAACCGAGCAGAACGATAAAAATCCATTTTGCCCACGGGATTTTTTTGTCCACGCGCCATCTTTCGGGAAAATAGACGGCGAATAGAAGCATCGCCAGCGCGAATGAATTAAAGAAAACCCGGCGGAACGCGCCGATCACCGAGTCAGCCGGATAACCTTCCAGCGCGAATGAACCGAGACCGCACAAAAGAAAGAGCAGAAGCCACGCCAGATAATCATGCGGGCGCAGAAAGACAACCCAAAAACCGAGCAGAACGCAAAACGTCGGGAAAAAATAGACAAACAAAAAGTTTATCAAGACCGCGCCGTAATACCGCGCCGAAGCGGTAAATTCTATCGGGGAAATTTTTATTTCTTCGGATGTAACCGCGCCTGTTTCACCGGTTCTTTCTATGCTTATCAAAAGCGGTTCGGGCGAATTTATTTGATGTGCAAAAGCGTAAAAATCTTCGTTTTTTTCGATCGGCTTGCCGTTGATGGATTTTACTTTGTCGCCGGGTTTGATTCCCGCCTCTCTCGCTTTTTCGGTCAAATTCGTCGCGCCGTTGTAATAATAAAACGGCATCTCGTAAGGTTTCGGATCGAGATTGAGCCGTCCGACAATATTGGCGTAATGAATCGCCAAAGCCGACATTGAAAACGCGAACAAAAACAAAAGCGGAATATAAAGAAGATTTTTCTTTTTCATAAGAATGTAAACTTATCTCCGGCTGAAACGTAGAAACAAAATAACACAATTTCCCGCAGTTTAATACGAAATAATTACGCTTTTTTCGGAGGTTTTTATGTTAAAGAACAGATTGTTTTTGGCTTTGGTTTTTCTATTTTGTTTCAGTTTCGGCATTTTTGCCCAAACTCAGCAGATCGCCAGCGTCGTTCACACGCCGCATACTATAAATTCGCAAATCTTAAACGAAGAACGGACGATTCTGGTTCGCGTTCCGCCCGATTATCAGACAGGGAAAAAGTATCCGGTTCTGTATATGCTCGACGCGCATTCGCCGCAGAACGCGATGATGGTCAGCATTATCGAACAGCAGGTCTGGGGCGAAATGATGCCGGAGATGCTTGTTGTCGGAATTCAAAACACGAACCGGACGCGGGATATGACACCGACAAAGACCGAACGCGCGGGAAGCGGAGGCGGTGAAAAATTTCTCGAATTTATCGAAAAGGAAGTCATTCCGCTGGTCGAAAAAAATTACCGCACACAGCCGTTTCGGGTTTTTGCCGGACATTCATTAGGCGGTTTGACCGCCGTTTACGCATTCGTTTCGCGCCCCGATCTGTTCAACGCTTATATCGCCGCAAGTCCCGTCCTTCATTGGGACAACAAATTTGTCGTCAAACGCGCCGAAGAGCTTTTCAAACAAAACCGCGCGTTTGATAAAACGCTTTTTATCGCGCTCGGCGACGAGCCGAATTATTCGGACGGGTTTAATTCATTTCAAAATTTGCTCAAACAAGCCAAACCGAAAAATCTCGAATATGAGCTTCGGGAGTTTAAAGACGAAAATCACGGCTCGATCGTTTTGCCCGCCTATTATTACGGCTTACGTAAAGTTTTCGAAGGCTGGCAGCCGCCCGCTTCCGGTTCGATTTCGGATCTGGAAAATCATTATAAAAAACTTTCCAAGCGGTTCGGCTACGAGATTTTGATTCCTGAAGACCTTTTGAATCGCGCCGGTTATCAAATGATGAATGCCGGAAAGATCGCGGAAGCGATCGAAATTTTCAGAAAAAACGTCGCCAATTATCCGAACTCGTCAAACGTCTATGACAGTCTCGGCGAGGCGTTTGAAAAAAACGGGCAGATGAAACAAGCCGCCGAAAATTACGAGAAGGCATATAATCTTGCCAAGGCTCAATCGGACGAACGGCTGGCGGAAATTTACAAGACAAATCTCGACAGAGTTTCGGAAAAGTTAAAGTAAAACTAATTCTTTGTTTTTGCCCGAAATGTTCTGGATAATTTCCGGCGAATATCGGATAATGAGGCGAAAGTTTCATTATCCTTTTTTCATTTTCGGAGAAATTTATGAAGAAGTTCGCTGTGCTTATTTTTACGCTCACTTTTTGTCTTTCCGTTTCGGCTCAACAATTTTCAATCGAGCGTTATCTAAACATCCGTTCGGCGGGAAGTCCGGCGTTTTCGCCCGACGCAAAGCGCATCGCATTTTTGACGAACATCACGGGAACGAATCAAATTTGGTTTGTTGAGGCAAGCGGCGGTTATCCCGAACAGATCACTTCGTTTGACGATAACATTTCATTCGTCGAATGGCTGCCTGAAGGTCGTGGTTTGATTTTCGGAAAGGCAATCGGCGGAAACGAAAACACGCAGTTTTTTCATCTTTCCGACGACGGCGCAAATATTAAACAACTGACGGCGGACGAAAAAACGCGCCATAATTTCGGCGCGGTTTCGAAAGACGGAAAATATATTTTTTACACCTCGAACAAACGCGATAAAAATTGGTTCGACGTTTACCGTTTGGACATTGCGAGCGGTGAAGAAGAAATGCTTTTGCAGGACAACGGTTCAAATTTTGTCGCCGCCGTTTCCGATGACGGTTCAAAAGTTATCGTTTCGCGTTCAAGCGTGAGATTTTCGCTCGATAACGATCTTTACTTGGTTGAGGCGAAAACCAGAGAGGCAGCGCATCTCACGCCGCACGGCGAGGCGACGCAATACGGAGACGTTCATTTTCTGCCCGGAAATGATTCCATAATTTTCGGCACGAATCAGGCGGGCGAATTCATCACGCTTTCGCGGATGGATCTGGCGACGAAAAAAATAACGCCTTATGAAACCGCCGAATGGGATCTGGACGCGACGGCGCTCGCGCGCGACGGACAGACCTTTGCCAACACGGATAACGTCGAAGGTTTCAGCCAATTATACGTCCGCTCTCTGATGCCGCCGAACGCGAACTCGAAAAGCGCGCAGATTCAGCCCGTAACGCTTCCCGCCAAAGGCATCGCCGGAAGTCTGGAATTTTCAAAAGACGGCAAGAAACTCGCCTTTACATTTTCGAGCGCGAAACACAACGCGGACATCTGGGTTTACGATCTGGCGACGAAAAAACTGACGCAGGTAACAAAAAGCTCGCGTTCGGGAATTCCGCAAGATTCGTTTGTCGCGCCTGAGTTAATAAAATATAAAACTTTCGACGGACGCGAAATTCCGGCTTGGTATTATCGTCCTAGAGGCATAAATGTTGGTGGACTTACAACCACAAAATCGGATGGAACTAAAGAAACGGTTTTTCCCGGAGGATTCCCGGTAATCATCAGCGTTCACGGCGGACCGGAAGGGCAGGAGCGTCCCGGATTCAATCCGCTTTATCAATATTATCTGTCGCGCGGTTACGCGATTTTGGCGACGAATGTGCGCGGCTCGACCGGCTACGGGAAAACTTTTTCGCATCTCGACGATGTGGAAAAACGCGAGGATTCCGTCAAAGATTTGGCGGCGGCGGTCGAATGGCTCAAACAATCGGGCGGCGCAGACCCGAAACGAATCGCCGTGATGGGCGGAAGCTACGGCGGTTATATGACGATGGCGGCGATCACGCTTTACCCGGAACTTTTCGCGGCGGCGGTCAACACGGTCGGCATCGTCAACTGGGAAACTTTTCTGAAAAACACTTCCGGCTACCGCCGCCGACAGCGCGAAGTCGAATACGGAATGCTCGATAAAGACATCGAATTTTTAAGGAGAATTTCGCCGATCGCCAAAGTTGATAAAATCAAAACGCCGCTTTTTGTCATTCACGGAAAAAACGATCCGCGCGTTCCATACACCGAAGCCGAACAGGTCGTCAAGGCATTGAGAGATCGGGGCGCACTCGTCGAATATAAACTTTACGACGACGAAGGACACGGCATTTCAAAACTAAAAAACCGGCTCGATCTTTACCCGCGAGTCGCGGATTTTCTCGACAAATATATGAAATAAGTTGTAATGAAAAAGTCCGAACTCCGCAAAAATTTTCTGGCGCGTCAAAAATCTTTTTTGCCCGAAGAACGGGAAGTAAAAAGTTTTTCGATCGCCGCGTCTTTTTTCCAAAATTTCGATCTGACGAAAATCAGTTTTCTGCATTGTTTTTTACCGATAGAAAAATTTAACGAGATTGACACAACACCGATCTTTGAAAAAATCTGGCGCGAATTTCCCGCAATCGAAACGCTCGTGCCGCGCGTTGATTTTCAGACGAACGAGATCGAAAATCTGAAATTTTCCGTCGAGACCGAGACTAAAATAAATGCGTGGGATATTTACGAACCGGCACACGATGAACGGATCGAAACCGAAAAAATTGATCTGGTTTTAGTTCCGCTTTTGTGTTTTGACAAACGGGGATTTCGTGTCGGTTACGGGAAAGGTTTTTATGATAAATTTCTAAAAAACTGCCGCGCGGACTGCAAAAAAATCGGTCTCAATTATTTCGCGCCGATCGAAGAAATTTCGGACGCAGACGAATTCGATGTGCCGCTTGATTTCTGTGTTACGCCTGCAAAGATTTGGGATTTTTCCAAACGTGAAAAAACGCGAAAGGACGCGAAAAAATTCTAAATCGCTGATTGCTAATTTAAAATATTGGCAAATCATTCGTTTTTTATTTTTGCCTATTGCCTTTTACAAATATCTTTCGCGCAAAATGTTCGCGTGATGGCGGACGTGACCGACCATTATAAAGGCAAGTGCGCGAACCGAAACCGGACTGTCGCTCGCCGTTCCCTCGCGCGTCCAATCGCTTTCTTTGAGATGACGGAAAAACAAAATGCTCGACTCGCGGACGAGTTCGAATTCTCGTACCAGATCGGAAAATTTGTAATCCTTAAACGGCGCGTTTTCGACATAATCGTCCTGCTCGAAACCTTCGATCGGCGTTTCATCGCCGCGCGAAATCCGCAAAGCGCGATAAGCGAAAATCCGTTCGCCATCTATCAAATGTCCGACTAATTCTTTAATCGTCCATTTTCCTTCCGCATAAGCAAACTCGCTTTTCTCTTCGGAGATCGAACTAAAAAGCTCGTTCATCTCCTTTAACTGATTTTCAAATGCCGCAATGATTTCCGTTTCGTCAACGAGTGAAACGTATCTGTCATAATATTCATTGTATTCGGTTTTTTCAGGTTTTTTCATAAAAGTTAACTGATCGTTTTTCAGATATGACAAACGAAAGTTAACGGTTTCAGGTTCCCTAAAATCATTTTCCGGCTGAAATGAGTTTCGTCGGCTCGAAATATGTTTTTACTTTGATGTTCTGAAATCCCGCATCTTCAAGCCAATTTTTATAGACCGCAAAATCGCGCTCGACATCGGGCGCGTTCCAGCAGATGTCTTCGAGACAAAAAAGGACGGAAATTTCCGGCGCGAGTTTGTTTTCGTCCAACATCCAGCCGCTGACCAGACACGCGCCGCCATCGGGAAGTTTTTCGTAAATTCTTTTGAAAAGTTTTTTGTTCGTTTCCGCGTCGAACGCGGCGAGCAGATTGGCGAGCAGTGCGATGTCGAAATCATCGGGCAGAGCGTCTTCGGTCAGATCGCCCGCGACGCATTCGATGCGGTTATTCAAACCGCTTTGCGAAACAAATTCGCGCGACTGTTGGATGTTTTCCGGCAGATCGAAAACCGTCGCTTTCAGGTGTGGAAATTTTTCGCACAGAGCGATGCTCATCGCGCCGGTTCCGCCGCCGATGTCGAGGAGATTTTCGTATTTTGAAAAATCGAAATTTTCGGCGAGTTTACGCCCGTGCAGAAGCGCGAGATTATGTTGTTCCGCCATCGCCTCCGCACCCTGATCTTCCGCGTCGGGGTTTTCTTCGGCAGTCTCTCCGTATTTCCAATTTTTCAGATGTTCGGTCAAATTTTCCCATTGCGGATACGAGCGTTTCTGATAGCGGCGCATCTGCCCGCCGAGATAAAATTCATTTTCTTTGACAAGAAATTTTTCGGTAAATCCGGTGTTTGAATAAAATTCGCCCTCTTTTTTGAGCAGTCCGACCGAAACGCAGGCATTTAAAAACCGCTCAGCGGCAAGTGGATGAATTTTCACACGCCGCGCCACATCAGCCGCGTTTAATTTTTCATTTTCTAAGATTTCGGGAATTTCGAGTTCGACAAACGAAAAAAGCGTCTGCGATTTTTGATAACCGGCGGCGAGATTCAAAAGGTCGGACGGCGTTTCGATCTTGTTCATAAATTTTTTTGCCCGCGAAAAGGCGCGAAAGAACGCGAAAATCAGTAAAATCATTTTTCGCGCCTTTTCGCGTATTTCGCGGGCTAATAAAAACAAATTCTTACGGATTTAAAACGATCTTCCGCCAGGTGTTTTTGTCTTCATTAAATCTGTCATAACCCGTCGGTGCCTCCGACAGTTTCAGTTTATGCGAGATGACGAACGAAGGATCAATTTTTCCTTCTTCGATCGCCGAAAGAAGTTTCGGCAGATATTTGTGCATATTCGTCTGTCCCATCTTGAACGTCAAGCCTTTGCCGAACGCCGCGCCCATCGGGAATTGATTTAAGAATCCGCCGTAAACACCCGGAATCGAAACCGTTCCGCCCTTGCGGCAACAATAGATCGCCTGACGAAGCGCGTGCGGGCGACCCGTTTCCATAAAAGTGTAAACCTGCGCCCAATCCAAAAGCGCGTCGGGCGACGTGCCGTGCGATTCGAGTCCGACGGCGTCAATGCAGGAATCGGGACCGCGACCGCCGGTCAAATCTTTTACCCGGTCGTAAACTTCTTTGTCGTCGAAATTGATCGTTTCGACATTTTCGTTGTTTTGTTTCGCAAGTTCCAGTCTTTCTTCGTAATGGTCAATCACGATGACTTTTTCCGCGCCGAGCATAAAGGCGGATTTGACCGCAAACTGCCCGACCGGACCCGCGCCCCAGACGGCGACCGTGTCGCCTTCTTTAATGTCGCAGTTTTCCGCCGCCTGATAGCCGGTCGGGAAAATGTCCGACAGGAAAATTACCTTTTCATCATTCAGATGATTCGGAATTTTGATCGGACCGACATCGGCAAACGGCACACGGACATATTCCGCCTGACCGCCCGCGAAACCGCCCATCATATGCGAGTAGCCGAACAGCCCGGACGGCGAAAATCCGTAGAGCGTTTCCGCCGTTTCGGGTTTCGGATTCGAGTTGTCGCACGCCGACCATATTTCGCGTTTGCAGAAAAAACAATTTCCGCAGGCGATCGTGAACGGCACGACCACGCGGTCGCCTTTTTTCAAGTTTGTTACGCCGTCGCCGGTTTCGACGACCTCGCCCATAAATTCGTGTCCGAGAATGTCGCCTTCCTGCATCGTCGGAATATAGCCGTTGTATAAATGCAGATCAGAGCCGCAGATCGCGGTCGTCGTGATTTTTATAATTGCGTCGCGTGAATTCAAAATTTCGGGATCAGGCACGCTCTCGACGCGAACATCGTGCTTTCCATACCAACATACTGCTTTCATAATTTTCTAAAACTCCTTCCTTGTTACTGTATCCTTCCCAATAATTAACCGGCATTTGCCTTTGCTTCCTCTATCTGATGACCGAGTTTAGCGGGATTGAAATAAGCGAAAAATCTTTTGATCTTATCCGATTCGTCAAATTCCAACACGCTCACGCCGCCGTAATTTATTTCACCGCCGCTTGCGCTCGTTCCGGCGGTCGTCCATTCGAGCGCGGAAACGTTTTCCGAATGAATTTTATTTGTAAATTCGGAACTCACCTCGCCGAACGTCTTCCGGTAATTTGTCCAAAATTCTTTCGGGTTACTTACATTTTTAATCAAAGTAACATTTCCAATTTCGGCACTATCTGCAAAAAGCGAGGCAATCGTTTCGGTATCTTCGTTTTTTTCCAATTTTCCGAGGGCTTCGATAAATTTATCGGCTGTTTTTTTCGACATTTTTAACTCCTTTCAACTATGTTCAGAGTGCAAATTTCCGATTGGACTCTGAACAAAAAATATTACGCCTTTGCCGATCTTGTTTTCGGTTTTGCCTCGCGCCCCGACGGTTGACCTTCGACGCGCATGATCAAGCCGGTTTCCATCAAACTCTTGAAACGGCGCAAATCTTCTTCGATCTGCGTGTCCGGTTCTTCCGTTAAAAAATATGCAGCGAGCGCGCCAAGTTTTCCGGCGGGCGGCGCGTATCTGACGGTTACTTTAACGACCGTTCCGCGATCTACGGTCGGCAGAAACTCGACTCTGCCGCTGTTCGGGATTTCCGAATTTTCGACCGAACGCCACGCGATCAATTCGTTTTCGATATCTTCGGTAATGACCGCGCCCCAGTGCGCTTTGTAGCCGAGCGGCGCTTTCGCCGTCCATTCGGATTTTTTATCGTCGAGGACTCTGACCGATTCGAGATGATTCATAAATTCCGGCAGATTTTCAAAATCGCGCCAGAATTTGTAAAGCTCGTCCGCCGATTTGTTAATCGTCACGGATTTAACGACTTCCGTTTTTTGCTCGAACCAATCTTTTGCTTTGACTTTTCCTTTTTCGAGCAGAGAATTTCTGTTGGTATCGAAATTGAGCGCGTCATAAACCTGACAATGTCCGGTCGCGCCGCGCATGGCGAGTCCGCCGCCGACTACGCCCAGCAATGCGCCGAGCCAGTCTTTGCGTTTGATGCCGTAAGCGATCAAGCTTCCGCCGGCGAGCGTCGAAACGACTCTTTCCGCGTTACTGACGTTTTTGGTCGTATCGGTTAAAAATTCCGTTATGGATTTGTCGTTTTTAGACAATTGTTTACCGCCGTTTTTTTGATTCGGCGTTTTCGTGATCTTCGTATTTTGTTTTTTTGTTTCTTTCATAACTTTAAATTTCCTTTTACTTGATTAGTGAAAAATTTTTCAGTGTATCTGTTCTCCGGGCGCGAGTTCGTTGTTTTTCTTTGAAGCCGCGTCAATATTCGCCGTCAAAAATGACGGCGAGATAAACGATGTGCTTTCTTTACCGAGCGCGTGTTCCGTTCCGATGCCTCCTTTTCCGGGCAGAATTTTATTGACCAAGCCCGCGATCCCCGAAACCGTTTCGGGAAACAGCGCGTTCATTTTCGCGGCGATCTGCGCCTGCGGCGAAATGATCAATTCCGCGTCGCCTTCGCGGCACGCTGCGACGATCTGCCGTGCCGCCGATTCCACGCTGACGGACGCAACGGGCAACGCATCGCTGATGCTGAACAGCGCGTATTCCATTTCGTTTTTTCCTTTGAAAACCGCGTTGACGTGACTTCCCGTCCGCATTAAGCCGGGGCAGACGGTCGTTACCTTTATTCCGTCTTTGGCGAGTTCGCCGCGCATCGCGTCGGAAAGTCCGACAAGCGCGAACTTGCTCGCGCAATACGGCGCGAGATGCGGCACAGCAACTTTTCCGCCGATCGAAGAGATATTGACGATTTTTCCTTCGCCGCGCTCGCGCATTTCGGGAATGACGTTTTGCATCGTGTAAAACGGTCCCCAAAAATGCACATTCATCGCGTCTTCAAAATCCTGTTCGGTTTGAACTTCAAGAGGTCCGACCTGAATCACTCCGGCGTTATTTATCAAAACATCAATTTTTCCGAAACGCCGTCTGACCTTTTCGGTCATCTCCCGAACTTGATTTTCGTCGCGCACATCGCAGACGACCGTCAAAACTTCCGCGCCGCGATTTTCCAAATCTTCTTTTGCTCTTTCGAGTTCTTCCGTCTTGCGAGCGCAAATGGCAATCTTCGCTTTTTCTTTTGCAAATTCTCTAGCCAAAACAAGTCCGAGTCCGCGCGAACCGCCCGTGATCAAAACCGTTTTCCCGTGAAAATCGTATCGAGATCGTGAATTTCTCATAACTGTGTAAGCCGCCAAAACTCCGACTCCGATTGTCGCCAACAGCGGAAAGCCTTTGTCCTTTTTTTCTATTTGCATCTTTTCTTTACGCATATTTGTATCGAACCCAAACAGGTTGTTGGAAATGTATTGTAGGTGCAAGACGTATGCCGCGTCTGTATTGTAGGAAACCTTTGCATTATCAAAAGAAATTTTTAATTTCTTATGCGTTTCGACCGATAAATGATTTGAGAACGATTCTTGCGTATTCGGTTTATTAAGTTTTATGAAAAACAATCTGATCAAATTAACCGATCGCGGCTTGTTCTGCCGGCAGGGAGATTTTTATATTGACCCGTGGAAGCCGGTCAAAAAAGCGGTCGTTACGCACGCGCACGCCGATCACAGTTATCGCGGGAGCAAAAATTATCTCGTCCCGAAAGAAGGCGAACGGCTCTCACGCATCAGGCTCGGCGACGAGGGAAAGATCGAAACTCTTGCGTACAGGGAAACGACGTTTATCAATGGCGTACGGGTTTCGTTTCATCCGGCGGGTCACGTTCTCGGTTCGGCGCAAATCCGCGTCGAGTATAAAGGCGAAGTTTGGGTCGTGACGGGCGATTACAAATTGATGCCCGACGCGACGTGCGAGCCGTTCGAGCCGGTCAAATGCAATTTTTTGATCACCGAAGCGACCTTCGGTCTGCCGATTTATCGCTGGCAGCCGACCGAATTTATTTTTGAAGAGATAAACGATTGGTGGCGCAAAAATCAATCGGACGACAAGGTTTCCGTCATTTTCGCTTACTCGCTCGGCAAAGCGCAGAGAGTCATGAACGGCATTGACCGCTCGATCGGAAAAATTTTCACGCACGGCGCGGTTGAAAGATTGACCGAGGCTTACCGTGAAACGGGCGTTGATCTGCCGGAAACGAAATACGTCGGCGCGGTCGAAAACAAAAAGGAATTTGCCGGAAGCCTTGTCGTCGCGCCGCCGTCGGCGATCGGCTCATTGTGGCTCAGACGCTTCGGCAAACATTCGACCGGATTCTGTTCCGGCTGGATGGCGGTTCGCGGCGCGCGCCGGAGAAAAGCCGTTGACCGCGGCTTCGTTCTATCGGATCACGCCGATTGGACGGAACTGCAGACCGCAATTAAAGAAGCAAACGCCGACACGGTTTTCGTCACGCACGGCTTTATCGAAGAACTCGTCCGCTGGCTCAACGAAAACGGTCAGCATGCCGTTCCGCTCAAAGCAAATTATGTCGGCGATGATAATGTTTTTGAATCGGAAGAATCGGAAAATGAAAAACCGGCTGAAACCAAAGAAAGTTAGCCACGAACAAACACGAATGAACACGAAAATAAAAATTCTATTTGTCAGTTTTTGATTTTTTTGTGAAATTTCGTGTTTGTTTGTGGCTAAAAATAATATGAAATTATTTACCGAACTTTACACCGCGCTCGACCAGACGAATAAGACCAATGAAAAGGTCGAAGCGATGAAGGATTATTTTTCAAAAGCGGAGGCGGAAAACGCGGCGTGGGCGTTGTATTTTCTGTCGGGCAGAAAACCGCGCCAGATCGTGCCGTCGAAAAAGCTCAGGGAATGGGCGTTGGAACTTGCCGAAATTCCCGAATGGCTTTTTGAAGAATCGCGCGATACGGTCGGCGACACGGCGGAAACGATCGCGCTTTTATTGCCGAACAACGACCGCACAGACGAAACACCGCTGAATATTTTGGTCGAAAAACGCCTGCTTCCGCTGCGCGGCGCGGACGAGGCGACGCAATATGAAGAAGTCATCAGCAGTTGGCAGGCGATGAATTACACACAGCGTCTTATTTTTAACAAACTCATTTCGGGAAGTTTCCGCGTCGGCGTTTCGCAAAGGTTGGTAATGCGCGCGCTCGCCGAGATCAGTGGGTTAGAGATTGATGTCATCGCGCTTCGCCTGATGGGAAACTGGGAGCCGACCGCCGAATTTTACGAATCGGTAATCTCGCCCGAACTCGACTCCGACGAAATGCCGATCGCCCGCCCGTATCCGTTTCATCTGGCGCATCAGATTGATTTCGATCTCGAAGCTCTCGGCGACATTCGCGAATGGCAGGCGGAATGGAAATGGGACGGCATCCGCGCTCAGGTTATCAAAAGACAAGACGAAGTTTTTATGTGGTCGCGCGGCGAAGATTTAATTACCGAACGCTTTCCCGAAATCGCAAATGCCGCCGCGTTTTTGGAAAACGGAACGGTTTTGGACGGCGAGATTCTGCCTTTTCTGGACGAAACGGTTTTGCCGTTTACCGAACTGCAAAGACGCATCGGGCGCAAAACGATCGGCAAAAAACTGCTCGCGGAAGTTCCCGTGATCTTGCAGTGTTATGACCTGCTCGAATACGAAGGCGAAGACATTCGCGCAAAACCGTTAAAGGAAAGACGCGAACTTTTGGAAAAAGTAATAAACGATCTGCCCGAAGAAGCGCGAAATATTTTTCGCCCGACCGAGATCGTCAGGGCGAAAAGCTGGGCGGAACTCGAAGCAAAGCGCGAAGAGAGCCGTTCGAGAAAAGTCGAGGGTTTTATGCTCAAAAATCTCGCGTCGCCTTTCCGTTCGGGTCGTCAGCGCGGCGATTGGTGGAAATGGAAAATTGACCCATATACGGTGGACGCAGTGCTTCTATACGCGCAGAAAGGCACGGGCAGACGGGCGAATCTTTTTACCGATTACACATTCGCCGTCTGGAACGAGGGCGGCGAACTCGTGCCGTTTGCCAAAGCTTATTCCGGTCTGACCGACAAGGAAATCCGCAGAGTTGATAATTTCGTGCGGCGAAATACGAAAGAAACCTTCGGTCCGGTGAGAAGCGTTACGCCGAAACTCGTTTTCGAACTCGCGTTTGAAGCGATCCAGAAATCTTCGCGTCATAAATCCGGCGTGGCGGTTCGCTTCCCGAGAATTCTGCGCTGGCGCGAAGACAAAACGATCAAAGACGCCGATTCGCTTGAAACGATTCACGCGCTCTTGGATGAAACAGCCGGAACGCCGTCATCTTGACGGCATAAACGCGAAAGCGTTTAAATCAATTTCAGTTTTCGTCAAACGTAATTTTTATAGTGCTTTGAGATTGCTTGCGCAATCTTGCCGTCAAGATGACTGCGTTACATTAATGAAAAATAAACTCGATATTTCCGAACAAGCTCTTTATCCGTATCTCAAAATTACGGCTGAAAAATTTCCGCGCCTGCTCGTTACGCGAAAAATCGAAAATGACAAAGCGGAATATTTCGGCGCGTTTCTGCCGGAAACGGGCGTTCGTTTTTTCATTAATTTCTTGAACAAACTTTTTAAGTTGAGAACCTGCACGATTGACATTGACGGCAGTTACGATGTGCCGTGTCCGCAGTTTTACGCACAACGATGTCTCGCGCCGTGCGTCGAAAATCTCTGCGATGAAAAAACTTATTTGGAATCGGTAGAATATTTGCGGCTTTTGCTCGAACGGCGGAAAGACGTTTTGAGAGAAAAAATTCTGGATAAAATAAATTTTTTCGCGGAAAATTTTGATTTTGAATCGGCGGCGCAGTGGCGCGATAAATTGAGCGAGATAGAAAATTTCTGGAAAAAAAACGAATGGATTTTATGGCTCGACGAAGCGACGGACAGTTGGGAAACGGCGCGGCGCGGCGATGAAACTTTTTTATTTTTAGTCACGACGCGCGGGCGAAAAAATTTAGGCAAACGGGTTTTCGCTTTTGATAAAAAATTTTTTGCGGCGGAAATTTACGAGAATTTTCTATTTGAATTTTACCGTTTTCACGCGCCTTCGGAAATCCGCGTTTCGGATGATTTCCCGTCGAGAAAAATTTTCTCCGACGCGCTTTCAAAACGTGAAAACCGCAAGGTAAAAATTATCGTTACCAATGAAGGAAACAGGAAAAAAACTATTGACCGCGCCGTTAGAAAAAACAAACACGAGTTCGATTTAAAAAATATCAAACCGCCGGTTTCCGCCGAAGATTTACGGAAAGAACTCAAAAAATTTTTCAATCTCAACCAAACTCCGAAACGCATCGAAGCCTTCGATGTCGCGCATATTTCGGGCGCGAATCCGGTCGGAGCAAACGCGGTTTGGGAAAACGGAAAGTTTGCGCCGGACAAATACGGATTCTGGTTTTTTGATGAAATGAGCGAACTCGAAACGCTGGAAAATTCGATTTCCGAGCGGTTTTCAAAAAAGGAAAATTTACCCGATTTGCTTTTGATTGACGGCGGAAGTTCTCAACTGAACGCCGCATTAAAGGCTTTGGAAAATTTCGGCAGGAAAAATTTTTTCGTCATTTCCGCCGTCAAACCGCCCGGAAAACACGCCGAGATTTCGCATTTTTTGACGGAAACGGGCGAAAAGATTTTGTTTGAAAACGATTCCGATGCGTTTCGTTTTTTGCAGAGATTGCGCGACGAAGCGCACGCGGCGGCAAATTCCGTTCACCGCACGAGCCGCGATTTCGCGCATTTTTACGAACCCGCATCAATTCTGCCCTCGGTCAATGAAAAAACGCGGCGCGAGATTTTACGCAAAAGCGGCTCGATCAGCGCATTGAAAAATTTTTCGTTTGAGAAATTGAAAACTGAATTCGATCTGCAAACGGCTGAAACTGTTTGGAAAGATTTGCAAAATTATAATTTGAACGGCGAACAAAAAATTATGCCGCCGATTGTGCCGATTCGTTACGACGATCCGAACGGCGATGCGCAAAATCTACAACCGCTGCAAAAATAGAAAAGAAAATTTGTCCACAGATGAACACGGATGAACTCAGATAAGAAAGATATTTTTATTTCGGTAGGATTTACGCAGTTGAAAATTAAATTAAGAAATAAAAGCGATTAACTTCGGAATAAGTGAAAGGTGAAAAGTGATAAGTGAAACGTTAAAAACGCTTTATCACCTATTACTTATTACCTGTCACTTATTCCGAATTGATTTCAACTGCGTAAATCCTATTCGGTTTATTAGCTCTAATAAAAAGCTGCATTTAGAAATATCAAAAAATACCCGTGCTTATCTGTGTTCATCTGTGGACAAAAATTCCTAAAAATCATTCTGCCGATAGAAATTCCCCGCAAACTTTTCTAAAATTACCAAACTTATGACGATTGATGAACAGATCGAATTTTTAACGAAAGGCGCGGTTGACATTATCCGCAAAGAAGACCTGCGCGCTAAACTCGAACACTCGCAAAAGACTGGAAAACCTCTGCGCGTAAAACTCGGCGCAGACCCGACCGCGCCGGACATTCATCTCGGACACACGGTTGTGATTAGAAAACTTAAAGCGTTTCAGGATTTGGGACACACGGCGATTTTTTTGATCGGCGATTTTACCGGAATGATCGGCGACCCGTCGGGGAAAAATGTAACGCGCCCGCCGCTCTCGCGTGAGGAGATCAACGCGAACGCCGAAACTTACAAAAAGCAGATTTTTAAACTTCTCGACCCGGAAAAAACCGAGATTCGTTTTAATTCCGAATGGATGGACAAATTCGACGCGGCGGACTTCGTGCGGCTCTGCTCGCGGATCACGGTCGCGCAGATTCTCGAACGCGACGATTTTGAAAAACGAATGGCGGAAGAAAAACCGATCTCTCTGCACGAGCTTCTCTATCCTTTGACGCAAGGCTACGATTCGGTCGCTTTGGAAGCGGATGTCGAACTCGGCGGAACGGACCAAAAATTCAATTTGCTCGTCGGCAGAAATCTCCAGCGCGAATACGAACAAGAACCGCAGATCATCATTACCACGCCGCTTCTTGAAGGCACGGACGGCGTTGATAAAATGTCGAAGTCGCTGGGAAACTACATCGGCATTGACGAAGAGCCGTCCGAGATGTTCGGCAAAATTATGTCAATTTCCGACGAACTGATGTGGAAATACTACGAACTTTTGACCGACATCGCGCCGACGGAAATCGAAGCGATGAAAACGTCAGGCGAAAACCCGCGCGATCTGAAAGTAAATCTGGCAAAGCTCATCATCAAAGATTTTCATTCCGAAGAAGATGCCAAAAAAGCGGAAGAAGATTTCGTCGCGCGTTTCGTCAAAAAGGAAATTCCCGACGAGATTGAAGAAACACAGATTGCTTCAGGCACATATAATCTCGCCGAACTGCTTGTAAACACAAATCTCGCTTCGTCGAAAAAAGAAGCCAAGCGTTTGATCGAACAAGGCGGCGTAAAATTAAATAGTGAAAAAGTTTCCGGTACGAACGCGGAAATCGAATTGACGGACGAAATCTTATTACAGGTTGGCAAGCGCAAATTTCTGAAAGTAAAATCAAGTTAGACGATGTCGCAGGCATTTATCGAAACCGAAGAAACTCTCATTATCGAAACGCCGGAGCGCGTGCCGCTGGCGTTTGCGCTGGCTTCGATCGGCAATCGTTTTATCGCGGTGGCGATTGATCATTTTATCCAGTATTTTTCGATCTTTCTCGTTGTCTGGGTTTCGATGTCAATTTCGGGAATCGGCGGTTCCGGCGAAGGAGTTTACGATCAGATTATGACCGAGATGCCGAAATGGACTCTGGCGATCTTGATCGTCGTCGTTTCGCTTCTTTTTTCCGGCTATTTTATTTTGTTCGAATGGCTGATGAACGGGCAAACTCCGGGCAAGCGTTTGATGAAACTGCGCGTCATCCGCGAAGACGGTCGCCCGATCACGCTCTGGGAAGCGATTGCGCGGAATCTTCTGCGGATTTTCGATGCCGTTCCGGGGTTTGTCATCCCGATCTATTCGGTCGGTCTGATCTCGATCTTTATGAGCGGGCGCGACCAGCGGGTCGGCGATTTTTTTGCCGGAACGGTCGTCATACGAGAAAGAACAGATGAAGCCCCGACCTTTGCCGAAACCTTTTCGCACCGCATCTCGGATGCCGCTCTGCGCCGCGTCCAGAAAAAAACCGAGTTTCAGGCGAACGTCAATCTTTTATCCGAAAACGAGATCGAAGTCGTCGAATCGTTTCTAAGAAGGCGTTGGGATCTGACCGAACGCCAAAGGCTCTGGATGGCGTGGCGCGTCGCTTTGCCGATCATGTATAAACTCAAACCGAATTACGATCTGGAAACTTTTACCTACGAAGGATTTCTGGAAGAATTAGTGCATCGGTATCACGCCCGGAAACGATTTATAAATTAAAAAAGACAGGCGAAAATTTCGCCTGTCTTTTTAATTGAAAGAGACGGAAATTATTTTGCCAGATCGAGATACAATCTATCGCTCTTCCATTTGTATTCGAAAAACGAACCCGCCTGTTCGGGCGTTATTTTAACGCCCAAAATTTCGGCGGCTCTGGCAATTACCGGATCGCGCTTTCTGGCGAGGTCGGCGCCCGTTATGAGAATTTTCTCATCCGGCTGAACGCCGACATGCTCCAGACTTTTGCCGTCGGACATAATCACGTCGGCATTTGTTACGCTCGCGCCGTAAATAACCGCATCGTTGCTCATCGTTCCCGTAAACGGTCTCGACTGCATTACCGCACCGGCTGAAACGTCGCCTAAAACAATTCCGCGTTTTTCGAGTTGGACCAGGCGCGCGAAAATTTCCGCCGCCGATCCCGATTCGCCGTCAACGAGAACGATGAGTTTTCCTTTATACGAATCATCGCCTTTGGTTTTACTCTCCTGCGGTTTCATTTCCTTTCGACCTTTCAATTCGGCGATTTTCAAATCTTTATCGAACATATATGCGGCGAGATTTTCCAATGTGTCAACATAGCCGCCGCCGTTTCCGCGCAGATCGAGAATCAGGCTGGATGATTTATCTATTTTGCCGACCAATGTGCCGACATCTGCCGGATTAAATGAAAAAGTCGGCATTTTCCAAATTGCCAAATCTCCGGTTTTTACAAACAGGTGTCTCTCGATTTGCGGTCTGCCGCTCGTATCAATGAGCTGGTAAAAAGTATTTTTGTCAATAACGTTCGGACGCTGTGTAACTTTCGATTCGATGGCGAGTTTACGCGGCGTTTCTTCGCCGGGACTGAGAACCGTCAGGTTCAATCCCGGACGCTTGCTCAAAACATTGTAAAAATAATTTACCTTCCACATCTCGGATTTTGACGGGCGGAAATTTTCGATCATTAAAATCTGATCGCCGACCTTTAAGCCTTTCGCTTCGGCATCGCTTTTCGGTTTGACGGTGGTAACGAAAAGTTTGTCGCCCGACATACTCGCCCGCCAGCCATATTCGACATCGAGATTGGTCAGCGGCGGCAGAAAGTATAGATGCGAATCATTAAAATCAACTAAAACCTGTGCAATAACGGCGAAAGCCTGCGGTGTCGTATCAACCTGTTTGAGACGCTCCTCCGCCTGCTTGAATCGCTCTTCGAGATTAATTCCGTGATAATTAGTGTCGTAATATTCGTCTTCGATCCAATTCTTTATATTTTTGAGCATCGTCTTCATCCGGTCGCGTTCGATGCCGTCCATTTTTCTCTGGGCATTGGCAAACTGGAAAGAAGCAAAGACGAAAACCGCGATTAATAACGAATTTAAAATAAATTTAAAAGGTGAATTTTTCATTTTTTATACTCCTCAGATTATGTAAAGTTTTAAGTTTTGCAGGTTATTTCCCAGGTTCGCAGAATAAGTATTTTATCACGCGAAAACCGAAAATAAAAAAACAAATTTTGTCGGTAAAACGCGAATATGCTATCTTGCCTTTTAATTCGAGAGTAATTTTTCCTCTCAAATAAACGATGAGCAAAAATATTTTAGTTACAGGCGGTGCGGGGTTTATCGGCTCGCATCTGGTCGAAAAACTGCTTGCCGAAAAAACCGTGCGAGTCGCCGCGCTCGATAATTTTAACGAGTTTTATTCGCCCGAAATCAAACGCGCAAATCTCGCTGCCGCCGCAGAAAATCCTCAATTTAGGCTTTATGAAACCGACATTTGTGATGCCGAAAAGTTAAGAAAGGTTTTTAACGAAAACGAATTTGACGCGATCGTTCATCTCGCGGCGTGGGCGGGCGTTCGTCCTTCACTGCTCAATCCGAAACTTTACACCGAGGTCAACGTGAGCGGAACTTTGAATCTTTTGGAACTGGCAAAAGAATTCAATATAAAGCAATTCGTCTTCGGTTCGTCTAGTTCGGTTTACGGGATAAATTCAAAAATTCCTTTTTCAGAAGAAGACAAAATTCAGAATCCGATCTCGCCCTACGCGGCGACCAAAGCGGCGGGCGAACTGCTCTGTCATACTTTTTCGCATCTCTACGGCATCCGCACGATTTGCCTGCGGTTTTTCACCGTTTACGGCGCGCGCCAGCGTCCCGATCTGGCGATTCATAAATTTTCTCGGCTTATTTTGGAAGAAAAGCCGATCCCGGTTTTCGGCGACGGCACGACGCGGCGCGATTACACATTTATTGACGACATCATTCAAGGCGTGCGTGCCGCGATTGATTACGACAAATCGAATTACGAAATTTTCAATCTCGGCGAATCCGAAACAATCGAGCTTTCAAAATTGATCGAACTTCTGGAAAAATCTTTAGGCAAAAAAGCGATTATCGAACAGCGCGAAATGCAGCCCGGCGACGTGCCGGTAACTTTTGCCGACATTTCAAAATCGCGCGAATTGTTAAATTACAATCCGCAGACAAAAATCGAAGACGGCATTCCGATATTTGTCGAGTGGTTTTTGGATCTTAATTCTCAAACAAACCGCGCTTGAATCTCTGCTTTACGTCTTGAAACTGCCGCGCGTCCGAGCGTTTTTGCGAAGTGTATTCTTCGCTCGTGTTCCGCGCCACAACTTCGTAGAGAATCGCCTGTTTATCGCCTTTTTTTCTGAGAATTCTTCCGAGTCGCTGAATATGTTCACGCGATGAACCGCTTCCCGACAAAATTATCGCCACCGAAGCGTCGGGAATATTCACGCCTTCATTTAAAACTTTCGATGTGCAGAGCGCGAGAACATCGCCTTTGTTAAAAGCGTCGAGCCAGAATTTTCTTTCCTTAACATTCGTTTCGTGCGTGATCGCCGGAATCAGATAATCTTTCGAGATTTGATAAACCATCTCGTTTTCGGCAGTAAATATTAAAACCTTATCGTGTTTGTGAAGAGTTAATAAATCCTGCAAAACTCTTAATTTTGAATCCGTGCCGAGCGCGATTTTTTTCTGGTTGCGGTAGGCTTTCATCGCGCGGCGACCTTCTTCACTTCGCGCGCTGTGAATCAAAAACATCCGCCAGCCTTCCTGTCCATATGGAAGATTTTTGCGGCGTTTGAAATCCGTGTAAATCGCGCGTTCGTGTTGGTAAGCGACGCGTTCTTCATCAGAAAGATTAACTTCGATCCGCTCGACAATGTAGTCCGCCAAATATTCGCCCGCAAGTTCCTGCGCTTCGAGCCGATAGACGAAATCGCCGACGATCTCTTTTAAAAGTTCGTCTGCTTGGTCGTCGCGTTCGGGCGTTGCGCTTAAACCAAGTCGAAACGGCGCGATGGCAAATTCCGCCGCGTATTTAAAACCTTCCGACGGCAAGTGATGACATTCGTCGAAAATCACCAAACCGAATTGATTTCCTAAACGTTCCTGATGACGAAAAGCCGAAGCGTAGGTCGTTACGGTAATCGCGCCGATCTCGTAAAAGCCGCCGCCGATCA